>DATBHR010000097.1:0-10945 GCA_036557365.1 Vicinamibacterales bacterium | reverse complement strand
GTCCGTCAGGATGGCCCGATCCAGTCGCGCCGCCAGCTTTGGCGCGAAGTCGCGCGTCTGGTACGTGTGCGGCAGCAGCACGTAGTCGGGCGCCAGCTGGCCGATTGCGTCCTGCAGCGCCGCCGTGAACCCGTCGGGTGTGTACGGCTCCAGCGCGGCGTGCTCGACGGTCATCACCTCGGCGACCTTCGCCGCCGCCAGTTCGGCTGCGGGACCGCCCACGCCGGTGCCTGGCACGAGCACCACGATGTCACCGCCCATCTGCTGCGCCGCGACGATCGTCTCCCACGAGGTGCGGTTCAGTTTTCCCGCGCGCTGCTCGGCGACAACGAGGATCTTCACAGCACCCTCGCTTCGTCACGCAGCTTGCGCACCAATTCCTTGGCGGCCTCAGACGGCGACCCGCCGATGATCTGCGTCTTCTTGCCCTTCTCGGGCAGGTAGAGCGCGACGATCTTCTGCTTGCCCGCGACGCCGGCGGCGGCGGCTTTCCTGATCTCTTTCTTCTTGGCCGCCATGATGCCCTTGAGCGTCGCGTAGCGGAGCTGGTTGATGCCGCTCTGGATCGTCAGCACCGCGGGCAACGGCATCGCCACCCACTGGAACCAGCCGCCCTCCAATTCCCGCTTGACTTTAAGCACTCCGGGGGCCCCTCCCCGGTCAACTGAGGTGTCACTGACTTGCACCTCCATGATGATGGTCGCGTGCGGGAGGCCCAGCCGCTCCGCCAGAATCACGCCGACCTGGGCGAACCCCTGGTCGTCGGACTGCAGGCCCGTCAGAACGAGGTCGAACTTCTCGTCCCTCATCGCGGCCGCCAGCGACGCCGACGTGGCAAATGCGTCCGCGCTCGCCAACCGGTCGTCTTCGACGTGAATGGCGCGGTCCGCGCCTCGGGCAAGGGCTTCGCGGATGACCTGGGCGACGCGCGCCGGCCCGGCCGAGCAGACGACCACCTCGCCGCTGTGCTTCTCCTTGAGCCGCAGGGCCTCTTCGAGCGCGTATGCGTCAGGCTCGTTCATCTCGAAGCTGGCGTCCGCCTCGCGGATCCAGGTCTTCGACTCGTCGACGCGCGGCTGCC
This sequence comes from Vicinamibacterales bacterium, assembly GCA_036557365.1. GTDB lineage: Bacteria > Acidobacteriota > Vicinamibacteria > Vicinamibacterales > CAVVIG01 > DATKHR01. The sequence goes on along the minus strand of DATBHR010000097.1, from coordinate 9,864 downwards.
ACTCGCGCGTCGGAACCTGCTTGATGCAGACGGCAATCTTCATCGGGGCTTACGCGCCATAGCGCTTGAACAGGAGGGCCGCATTCGTGCCGCCGAACCCGAACGAATTCGACAGCGCGTACTCGATCTTCATTCGCCGCGCATGGTGGGGCACGTAGTCGAGGTCGCATTGGGGATCGGGATAATCGAGGTTGATCGTCGGCGGCGCTACCTGATGGTGCACGGCCAGGACGCTGATGCCGGCCTCGAGCCCGCCGGCCGCGCCGAGCAGGTGGCCCGTCATCGACTTGCTGGACGAGACGGCCAGCTTGCGGGCGTGGTCCCCGAAGAACGTCTTGATCGCCAGCGTTTCCGTCGGGTCGTTGATCGGCGTGGACGTGCCGTGCGCGTTGATGTAATCGACCACGCTCGGCGATACCCGGGCCGACTCGATGGCGGCGCCCATGCACCGCACGGCGCCGTTAGCATCCTCGGGTTGCCCCGTCATGTGGTACGCGTCGCCCGACATGCCGTAGCCGACGAGCTCGGCGTAAATCCGCGCGCCCCGGGCGCGCGCCATCTCGAGCTCCTCGAGCACGACGACGCCGGCGCCTTCGCCGAGAACGAAGCCATCGCGATCCTTGTCGAACGGCCGGCTCGCCTTCTCGGGATCGTCGTTCCTGGTCGACAGCGCGCGCAGCGCCGCGAAGCCGCCGACGCCCATCGCGCAGACCGCGGCCTCCGACCCGCCCGCGATCATCGCGTCCGCGGCGCCGCGGCGGATGATCTCGTACGCATCGCCGATCGCGTGCGCCGAAGCCGTGCACGCGGTGCAGGTCGCGGAGTTGGGCCCTTTCGCGCCGAACCGGATCGACACCTGACCGGCCGCGAGGTTGATGATCGCCGACGGGATGAAGAACGGCGAGATCTTGCGCGGACCGCCGTCGAGGTAGGCCTTGTGCTCGCGTTCGATCGTGGTGAACCCGCCGATGCCCGACGCGATCAGCACGCCGACGCGCGTGTCGTTGGCCGGCGTGATCTGCAGCGTCGAATCGGCCATCGCATGGTCCGCCGCAGCGATCGCGAACTGGATGAAGATGTCCATCTTCTTGACATCTTTTTTCTCGATGAACTGGAGCGGGTCGAAATTCTTGACCTCTCCGGCGATCCGCGTGGAAAACGCCGAGGCGTCGAAGCGCGTGATCGGGCCGATGCCGCTCCGCCCCGCGCACAGCGCCTCCCAGTTCGCGTCCGTTCCGATGCCGAGCGACGACACCAGGCCGATGCCTGTGACGACCACCCGCCGACTATTGGTCATGGGCTCCCGCGGCCTACTTCTTGGCTTTGGCGTGCGACTCGATGTACTCGACGGCTTCCTTGACGCGCGTGATCTTCTCGGCATCCTCATCGGGGATCTCGATGCCGAACTCCTCCTCGAACGCCATGACCAGCTCGACGGTGTCGAGTGAGTCCGCGCCCAGGTCGTCCACGAACGAGGCATCCGGCGTCACTTCTTCTTCGTCAACGCCCAGTTGTTCCACGATGATGCTCTTGACTTTGTCGGCTACCGCCATCACGCCTCCTGAGTCCGGATCGCGCCGGACGTAACGTCTGTCGTCTCGTCGTTGCACGGGTCGCCCGGCGGCGCCCGCTCTTACATGTACATGCCGCCGTTGACCGCGAGAACGTGCCCTGTAATATACGATGCCTCGTCCGACGCAAGGAAGCACACCGCCGACGCCACATCGTCCACGGTGCCGAGGCGTCCGAGCGGGATCTGCGCCGACCAGTCGCCGTGCGCCTTGTCGCTGATCGCACGCGTCATGTCGGTCTCGATCAGTCCGGGCGCGATCGCGTTCACGGTAATGGTCCGCGACCCCACCTCACGCGCCAGCGCCTTCACGAACCCGATCAGGCCGGCCTTCGACGCCGCGTAATTGCTCTGTCCGGCGTTTCCGGTCTGGCCGACGACCGAGCTCACCGCGATAATCCGTCCGGCGCGCTGGCGGATCATCGGCCGCACCGCCGCCTGCGCCAGCAGGAACGTCGCGGTCAGGTTCGTGGCGACCACCGCATCCCAGTCCTCGCGCTTCATCCGCATCAGCAGCTGATCGCGCGCGATGCCGGCGTTGCTCACGAGGATGTCGAGCTTGCCCAGGCGCTCGACGACCTCCGTCGGCGCGCGTTCGACCGCCGCCGCGTCGGTGACATCCAAAGTCAGCGCTTCGGCTTGCAGACCGCGGGCCATCAGGTCGTCGACGCATGCCTTCGCGTGATCGCCGCGCGCCGCGGCGACGACGGTGGCCCCCTGCTCGGCCAGGCGCGCCGCAATCGCGCGTCCGATGCCGCGGGACGCACCCGTCACGAGCGCCACTTTGCCGCTGAGATTGAACATCGCGTTAGATGTCGAGCGGGCGTCTGTCAGACGCCGCGCGCAGGCGTTTCGGCGGGTTGACGCTGAAAGCCTTCACGCGATCGCCTGCGCCACAGCCTCCAGTTCATCGGGATTGCCAAAATTGAGGACGGTCGCCCCGCGCTGAATCTTCTTCACGAGACCGCCCAGCACCGTGCCGGGACCAACCTCAACATACGTTGTGACGCCTTCCGACGCAAGGCGCGAAACCACGGCTTCCCACCGGACGGGCGACGACACCTGCCGGACGAGCGCCTCGATCGCGGAGACGCGATCACGCTTGGGCTCGGCGTCCACGTTGGCGACGATCGGCACGCGCGGATCTGCTCCGCCCGCGACCAGCGCGCGGAGTTCGGGCGCGAGGCGGTCTTCGGCAGGCTTCATCATCGCGCAGTGAAAGGGCGCGCTGACCGAGAGCGGAATGACGCGCTTCGCACCGCGGCCTTTCGCGAGTTCGCCGGCGCGCGCGACGGCATCGCGCGAACCGGCAATGACAACCTGGCCGGCGCCATTCAGGTTGGCCGGGCTGACGACCTGGTTCAGCTCCGCCGCCGCTTCGGTGCACGCCTGCTCGACGATGGCGGCCTCGAGTCCGAGAATCGCGGCCATCGCGCCGGTGCCGACGGGGACCGCCTCCTGCATGTAGCGGCCGCGGCGGCGGACGAGGCGCAGCGCGTCGGCGAATGCGAACGTACCGGCCGCGACGTTCGCGGAGTACTCGCCGAGGCTGTGGCCGGCGACGAACGCCGGCGCAATATTGCGCTCGGCGAGCACGCGGTACGCGGCGATGCTGACGGCGAGAATCGCCGGCTGGGCGTTCTCGGTCAGCGTCAGCAGATCGTCAGGGCCTTCGAAGATGATGCGGCTGATCGACTCGCCGAGCGCCGCGTCGGCTTCGTCGAATGTCCGCTGGCAGACCGGAAACGCATCGGCCAGCGCGCGCCCCATGCCGACCTTCTGCGATCCTTGCCCGGGAAAGATGAACGCGATCACGACGGCGACACGGCGACGGCGGCGATGTCCTGCTCGAGCCGCTCGATGTAGCGGTGCGCCGCGAAGCGATACGCCATCGCCACGGCGTTTCTGACGGCCTTGGCGCTCGAACGGCCATGACCGACGATGGTCGCGCGCGAGACGCCGACGAGCGGCGCACCACCGTACTCGGAGTAATCGACGCGCCGGCGGAAATGGCGCAGCGCGCGCCTCGTCAGGAGCGATCCGACCCGCGTCGTGACCGTACGCGACAGCTCTTCGCCGAGCAGCGTCTCCATGACCTCCACGAGCCCTTCGCTGATTTTCAGCGCCACGTTTCCAGTAAAGCCGTCACACACGATGACGTCAGCGGTCCCCGAATAGACGTCACGCGCCTCGACGTTCCCGATGAACGACAGCGACGACGCGCGCAGCAGTTGATGTGCTTCCCGCGTCAACTCGTTGCCCTTGCTGGCTTCCTCACCGATCGAGAGCAGACCGATGCGTGGAGCGCCGACGTCGAAGGCCACTCGCGAATACAGGCTGCCCATCACCGCGAACTGCAGCAGGTGCTGCGGACGGCACTCGACGCTCGCACCGACGTCGAGCAGCACCGCCGGCACCGGCGCGCCGTACTCGTCGCCGTCAACCGCGTTCGAGCGCCGCTCAGTCGGAATTGCCGCCGCCAGCGCGGGACGGCCGACGCCGGGCAGCATGCCGAACGCCGCGTGCGCCGCCATGACAGTGGCGCCGGTGTTGCCGGCGCTGAAAAGCGCCGCGGCCTCGCCTTGCGCGACCAGGTCCGCAGCGACGCGAATCGACGCGCGCGGCTTCCGCCGCAGCGCCGCCGCCGGCGACTCCCCCATCGCAATCGCGTCCGGGGCATCGACGATGCGGACGCGCGTCCTGTCGAGATCGAGGAGGTCGGCGTGTCTCGAGACCTCCTCGCTGACTGCCGAGGACGCACCGACGAGCGCGACGCCCAGATCAAAATGCCGCGTCGCGGCCAGCGCCCCTTCGACGATGCGACCGGGAGCGCTGTCGCCGCCCATCGCATCGACCGCAACCCAAATCATCGCGGCGGGTCTGCGCGGAGCCGTCGACTAGTCTTCGTCGACCGGGCGTGCCTGACGTCCGCGGTAGTAGCCGCAGTTCGGGCAGACGCGGTGCGGTGGCTTCGGTTCGTGGCAGTGCGGACACTCGCTGAGTCCAACCGCCTTCAGGGCATCGTGCGTCCGCCGCTTGGCAGTCCGCGTCTTCGAATGTCGTCGTTTGGGATTCGGCATGGTTGTTTCGCTTTCGGCAGCGCGGTCAGGCGTCCGCCTTGATCTTCAATTCTTTCAGCGCGGCGAATCGCGGATCGTCCCAGCCCGTCTTGCACGCGCAGGTTTCGCGATTCAGGTTCGTGCCGCACACCGGACACAGACCGCGACAGTCGTCGCGGCAGAGCGGCTTCATCGGCAGCGACAGCTCGAAGCGTTCACGCAGCAGCTGCTCGAGATCGAGTTCGTCATTCTCGTAGAACGCCACCGACGAGTCGGTGTCGTGCAGCTCGCGATCGGTCTCGTCGGCGGTCGCGGCCGCACGCGGCTGGTACGTGAGCTCGAACGGCTCGTCGACGGTCAACCGGAACGGGTCGAGGCACCGGCTGCACGGCAGCTCGAGGACGCTCTGGACGCGCCCCACGAGGCGAAACGTGTCCTTGTCCTTGAAAATATCCGCGATGAGGTGCACCGGCGCGACGACCGCGTAGTCCTCGTCGGGTGCAAACGCCGCCGCGTTGAACGTCCGCTCGTACTTCTCGTGCGGCGTCCGGATCTTGCTCAAATCCAGCAGCATGGAACCTCCCAATATACCATGCCGCGGGCGCACGTCCGTCAGTCAATCGCCCACGGCTTCGGGATATACAGCTGCTCGAACAGCCGGACGGCGTAGCGGTCGGTCATGCCCGCGACGAAGTCGCAGGTCGCCACGTCGAGGCCCTCGGTGTCGATGGTCCGCAGGTCCAGGAACTCGGCGGGACGCTCGCGGACTTTTTCCCAGAGGCCGCTCAGGATGTCCGTCGCCTTCTTGAACTCGGCGGTGGCAACGATGTTTTCGTAGACGGCCTCGAAGAGGAAGCTGCGCAGATTCAGCACCGCGTCGAGGACGCGACCGCTCATGCGGATTTCCGTCAAGCCGCCCGCCAGCGTTTCGGTGACGACGTCCTTCACGAGCGTCGCGATGCGGGCCGACGAGGACGAGCCCAGCACGCGAATCGGCTCGACGGGCAGATGCTCCGCGTCCAGCAACCCCGCGCGCGTCGCATCGTCGATGTCGTGATTGACGTAGGCGATCAGATCTGCGACACGCATGATCTGTCCTTCGACCGTTGACGACCGCGATTCGGGCTTCATGCCGACCGGCGCGCCCGACTTCCCTTTCGAGTGCTTGGCGATGCCGTCGCGGACTTCCCAGGTCAGGTTCAGGCCGTGGCGATCGTTCTCCAGCACGTCGACGATGCGCAGGCTCTGCTCGTAGTGATTGAAGCCGCCGGGCATGAGCTGATCGATGACGCGCTCGCCGGCGTGGCCGAACGGCGTGTGTCCGAGATCGTGGCCGAGCGCGATCGCTTCCGTCAGCTCTTCGTGCAGCCGCAGGACTTTCGCGATCGTCCGCGCGATCTGTGAGACCTCGAGGGTGTGCGTGAGGCGCGTCCGGTAGTGATCGCCGGTCGGTGCGAAGAAGACCTGCGTCTTGTGCTTCAACCGGCGGAACGCCTTGCAGTGGATGATGCGATCGCGATCGCGCTGGAACGCCGGCCGCACGTCGTCTTCGGCCTCGGGTCGCAGGCGGCCGCGGGAGTCCGCGCTCTTGGCGGCTTCGGGCGCGAGGAAGGCGCGCTCGCGTTCCTCGAGCTGCTGCCGCAGGCTGGCCATCACCGGCTCAGATCGCACTCAACACCTGCTGGGCATTTTAGCTTAGGGGGCTTTTCGCTGTGTCGCGACCGCCGTTGATCCCGTATGCCACGAAGGCACGAAAAGGCGACGCGTGTTCCCTTCAACCCGTGATTTGTCGAAGAAAGCTCGTCCCGTGCGCGAGCGGGCCGACGCCGAAAACGTCGGCCAGCGTCTGCCCGAGATCCGCGAACGTGGCGCGCGTTCCCAAATCGCCCGTCCGCACGCGCGCTCCGGTGACAATGAGCGGCACGTACTCGCGTGCGTGGTCGGTGCTCGGCGTCGTCGGATCGTTCCCATGGTCGGCGGTCACGACGAGTAAGTCGTCCGCGCGAAGCTGCGGCAGCAGGCGCGCGAGGCGTGCGTCGAACGCCTCGAGGTTGCGCGCGTACCCGGCGACGTCATTTCGATGGCCGTACTGCGTATCGAAATCGACAAGGTTCGTAAAGATTAAACCTCGATCGATGGTTGTCAATTCCTGCTCGAGCCGATCCATGCCGTCGGCGTCGCTCGATGTATGGATCGCGCGCGTCATGCCGCGTCCGGCGAAGAGGTCCTCGATCTTGCCGATCGCGACGACGGGCAACGAGGCCGCCTTCAGCCGGTCGAGCAGCGTTTCCTGCGGAGGACGAAGCGCAAAGTCGCGGCGGTTCGACGTCCTCACGAACGATCCGGGTTCGCCGACGAACGGCCGCGCGATGACGCGACCGAGCCCGAGGCCGTCGCACACGATGGCATATGCCGCCTCGCAGTCGCGATAGAGCTCTGCGACCGGCACGACCGCTTCGTGCGCCGCGATTTGAAACACGCTGTCAGCGGACGTGTAGACGATGAGTGCGCCCGTCCGCAGATGCTCGGGGCCGAGCTCGTCGATAATCGCCGTGCCCGACGCCGCTTTATTTCCGAGCACCTTGCGGCCCGCGCGCCCGGAGAATGCGTCGATGATCGTGCTCGGAAACCCGTCGGGAAACGTCGGAAAGGGACGCTCGAGGACAATCCCCATCATCTCCCAGTGACCGGTCACCGAGTCCTTGCCCGCCGACCGCTCCGCCATCCGTCCGAGCGCCGCGCGCGGCGCAACTGAAGGCGCCGCCCCGCCGATTGCGGCCACTCGATCGAGACCGAGCGCACGCAGCGTCGGCACTTGCAGTCCGACGGCCGCCGCGATGTTCCCGAGCGTGTTGCTGCCCTGATCGCCGTACGACGCCGCATCAGGCAATTCTCCGATGCCGACGCTGTCGAGCACGATGACGACGGCTCTGGCGAAAGGCGACGCCACGGAGAATTACTGGTGCGAGAAGTAGTTCGAGACCGCCTTCGGGGTCTTGATGGCGGCGATCGCGTGCTTGAACAGCATGTGATCCACGCCGTTCTGCTCGATGACCACGGCGAAGCGATCGAAGTTCTTGATCCGCCCGTCGAGTTCGCTGCCGTCCATCATGCGGATGGTGACGGTCAGCTTCTCGCGCCGCACGTAGTTGAGAAACACGTCCTGGATATTCGGGCTGGCTTTGGTCTCAGCAGGCATGGTGGAAGATGCGGCCCAATCGGTCGTCGAGAAACCGGAACACGCGGTCGGCGGTTTCTGCCGATTCGCCCGGCCCGTCGAACCACGTTAGATTAGGCTCTTTGCGGAACCAGATCAACTGGCGCCGCGCGTAGCGTCGGTTCTCCTGAGTGATGAGCGCGCGCGTGTCACGTTCGTTTCGCACACCGTGCAGGTGTTCGAGCGCCTGCCGGTAAACGAGCCCGCCAAACGGCCTCGCCGTCTCGGGAACACCCGCTTCCCGAAGCGAGCGGATTTCATCGAGCAAACCCGCATCGAACTGCGCGTCCACACGCCGCGCGACACGATCGGCGATCGACGCCGCGGGAAGACGGATCGCAATCGCGACGGTGTCCACGTCTGGCAGCGGCGCGACGGTGTCGGCAAAGTGCGCCGTCAGCGGCTTACCCGTCAGGAAGAAGACTTCGAGCGCACGCACCATCCGCTTGACGTCGCGCGATTGGATGCGCTGCGCAGACGCCGGATCGACGCGGCGCAGCATGCGGTGCAGGAACGCGTCGCTTCGACGACGCGCAACGCCCTCGAGACGCTGCCGAAGTTCGGGATCACGTCCGGGACCGGGAAAGAGTCCGCGCGTCAACGCACGGTAGTAGAAGCCGGTGCCGCCGACCACGAGAGGCAGTCGGCCGCGCGCGATCACCTCACGGACGATCCGGCTCGCATCCTGAGCGTACTGCGCAGCAGTGTACTCGCCCGTCGGATCAACGACGTCGATCAGATGATGCGGGACGCCGCGACGCTCGGCCGGCGACACCTTGTCGGTGCCGATGTCGAAGCCGCGGTAGACGGCTGTCGAGTCGCAGTTGATGATCTCGCCGCCGTAGCGCTCGGCAGCCGCGAGCGCGAGCGCGCTCTTTCCGGTCGCCGTCGGTCCGAGGATCGCGACCAGGATCGACAGTGATCACCCGTGGACGCGCAGCAGGACGAAGGCGACGAACACGCACAGCACGATGACGAGACCGACCTGCTGCGATCGCGTCATCGGCCGGCCGCGAAACGGCACCCGCGTCGCGAGCGCGTCGTCATCGCGGCGGCGTTTCGTTGTAGAAGAAGGTGACGGTGAAGAAGGCCTTCTCCGTCGGATACTCCGGCGGCAGCGGCTGCGTCGGATTCGATCCGGACAAGGCACCGAAGGCCGCGCTGTTGAACGATTCGATCGACGAAGGGCCGACGACGGAGAGGTCCGTAATCTGCCCGTCCTTGTGGACGTTGAACGTGATGACGACGTGGCCCTTCATCGACATCGCGGCGTAAGGCACGAACCAGTTGCGTTTGACCTGCGCGATGAAGCGCCGAATCCACGGACCGAACTCGACGCCCTTGGTATCGAACTGAATCTCCGGTCCGAACTGGCCGCCGCCCCCGCCCTGGTTCTCGAACGACTCGTTTTGCGTGTAGCGCTCCAGGTTGCGGAATGCATCGCTGAGCGATGACGACGACAGCCCGCGTCCCGTGCCGTTTTTCGCCTGCTGCTGTGGCGTGGATGGTGGAATCTGGAGCGGCGCGTTGAGTTGCGGCGCTTTGATTTCCGACTCCGCCTGCTGCTTCGGTGCGTCGCCGCCACCGGCCGGAGGCTCGGGCTGCGGCTGCGCGCCGCGTCCGCGGTTCGGTTCTTCGCGCATCGCTTCGACGCGATCCGGAGTGTTGCCGCGACTGTATGGCAGCGGATTCGTCGGCTTCGGGGCGCGCTTCGGCGACTCCGCCTGCCGATCGAGGTCCGAGAACTCCGCGCGGTTCGGCGGCTTGGGCGCCGGACGTTCGAGCCGCGGCTGGACGAACACGAAGCGCGGATCCTCCGCCCGCTGCGCCTGCGCGGCCAGCAGCCGGGCGCGCGCCGCCTGTAAATCCTCTGGAAAGATTCGCGGGAAAACCAGCAGCAGGATGACGCCAATGAGGTGGGCGATGAATGCGAGGAGGATCCCCTCGCGCACCGAGATGACACGGCCAATCGAAGGGACGTCTGGCCGATAGTCCTCGAAATCGAAATACATCAGGAA
>DATBHR010000096.1:0-38428 GCA_036557365.1 Vicinamibacterales bacterium | reverse complement strand
ACGGGATAGCGCTTCGAAGGGTCGTAGCCGTCAGGAATCGTCACGGCGTAGTGGTGCTCGACGCCATCCGGCGTCTTGCTGGTCAGCCGCACGAGTCCGGACGACTGGGCTGGATACGATCGCCCGGCGCGGAGCCGGCGGAGGGCGTCGTCAAACGACACGCCGCTGGCGACGACCTCTTCTATACGCGCGGCCGCCTCTTCCGCCGATGCCGCGGCCCAGAAATGCTCGAAGGCTGCATCCACGCGAGACGACTGCGCGTCCCCGGACGCCGACCACTCGGGCATCAGCGCGAGGGCCGCCAGCATCGCCGGCGCAAGGATTCTCGTCTTCACGCGCCCGAATGTATAACATAGAGAGGAGCTTATGAGGCGCAGCGGCTTCTTGCTCGGACTCGCGACGGCGTGGCTTGCCTTCGACGCGTCCACGATCGGCCAAGGCGCAAAACCCTCGAGCGCCGGCGACCGGAAGCTCCCGCCGCTTTCGTACGTGTGCACGATGGCGGGCGACGAGGACGTCATCGAGGACAAGCCCGGCACGTGCCGCAAGTGCGGGATGAAGCTCGTCCCGATCCGGCTCGATGCCGTCTGGACGTGCCCCGTCCACGCTGCGGTCATCAAGGATCAGCCCGGCAAATGCCCGATCGACAAGCGCGATCTCGTCCAGATGACGATGTCGGTCGACTGGGTGTGTCCTGGAAACGCCGGCGTCAAGCCGTCAGTGGATCCGGGAGCGTGTCCCGACGGAACGCCCCGGCAGCGTCAGTACTCGCCGCGCGCCCACGGCAACCACAATCCGCAGCACGGCGGCGGATTTTTCATGGCGCCGGACAACTGGCATCACCTCGAGGGCGCGTACTTTCCGCCGGGCGTGTTCCGGCTGTACCTCTACGACGATTTCACGCGCCCGCTGCCGCTCGATCAGGTCCGCGCGGCATCGGCACGTGTGATCGTCACCAAGGACGGCAAAGAATATCCGCTGGTCCGGAACGGACGATTCCTCGAGGCGAAGGTCGGCAAGCTGCCGTTCCCGACCGCGATGCAAGCCAAGGTGAAATTTCAGGCCGAGGCGCCCGAGCATCTCTTCGATTTCACGTTCGAGACGTACTCGAAGGACGCGCCGGTCGTGGCGCCGTCGCCGACGATGACATCGACCACCGCCGCACCGGCAGCGCCATCTGCATCCTCGACAAACGCGGCGACGCCGTCGGTGCCGGCAGTCGCGTCGCCGACGGATCCCGCGGCAACGGCGTCCACCTCGGGCGTCGATCCGGCGCTTGTGCCCGTGCCGGTGCCCGATACCGTTCCGGAGATGCTGGCGCAGCTCCGGACGCGTAACGATCAGATCAAGGCGTTCATCGACAAAGGCGCATACGCAAGCGTGTACGTCCCCGCGTTTCAGGCGAAGGATGTCGCACTGGCGCTGGACGGCAAAAAGACGGACCTGCCGCCAGATAAACAGAAGCTGGTGAGCCCCGCAGTGAATCGACTGATCCGCACAGCGTATCTGCTGGACGCGTTCGGCGATCTGGGCAACAAGCAGCAGATCGTCGACGCCTATTCGCAGTTTGCGGCTGCCGTTCACGACATCCAGGCGGCATTTCCCCAATGACCATGGACAACGAAGCCCGGAACGAGATGCTCGCGGCGACTGCCACCACAAGCCGGATGCGGCGAAGCGTGCTACGTCGTGCCGGATTCGCGATCGCGGTCATCACCGCGTGCGCACTCTTCGTGCAGCACGGCGAGGCGCACAAGCCGATCACGTCCAAGTACACGTACAACGACGACGTGTTCCCGATTTTCAAGGAGCGCTGCGCAAGCTGTCACGTGCCCGGCGGCATCGCGCCGATGTCGTTGATGACGTACGAAGAGGCGTTCCCGTGGGCCGAGTCGATTCGGGCTGAGCTCGTTGCGGCCCACATGCCGCCGGCGACGGCCGACGACGGATTCGGCGAGGTTGCGCATGCACGCGCCCTGACGCCGAAGGAAGTGGACGTCATCCTGACCTGGGCGAGCGGCGGCAACCCGCGCGGATCGCTCGACCAGAAGCTTCCGACCATCGAGCTCAAGAACGACTGGGCGCTCGGAAAGCCCGACGTTGCACTCCCGCTGCCCGAGGAATTCACGCTCGCCGCAGACAAGATGGAGGACTCGCACGAATTCGTCGTGCCGACGGGACTCGCGGAGGCGAAGTGGGTGCGAGCCGTCGATCTGCTGCCCGGTAATCCGGCAATCGTGCGCAGCGCCGTCATGTTTGCGAAGAATGCGCCGGAGGAGATTCTGGCGCGATGGCAGCCGGGACAAGATCCGGAACCGACGCCTGGCGCCGCGTTTCATCTGCCGGCGCATGCCGATCTCGTGGTCCGCGTGCGCTACAAGAAAACGTGGTCGTACGAAGGCAAGGAATTGAAGGACCGAAGCACCGCGGGCCTCTACTTCGCGAAGCCGGCCGACACTCACGAGCTGACGTCGCTGCCCGTCGCGTCGAACGAGGTCCCCACGACCAAGGGACAGTCGTTCGCGTTCACGAGCACGATCGATCGCGACGTCCAGGCGCTGGCGCTGAGCCCCGATCAGGTTCCGGACAATCTCACGGTGCAGGTCGAAGCGGTCAGCCCGGACGGGACGCGGACGCCGATCATCCGCTTCGCCACGCGGCCCGAATGGAAGCGCCGCTACTGGTTCGCCAAGCCGCTGACGATCCGGAAGGGATCAAAGATCGAGGTCAAGGGCGTCGTTGGCGACCCGGATCTCGTGGCCGCGGCGTTCGGCGGACCCGTCTCGCCTGAAAAGACGGCCGCCCCGGCCAAGGTGACGCTTGCCCTCGATGTCGTCGCCGCGCAGGAACGGCCGACAGCGGACAGAATTAGGAATTGAGAATCAGGAATTAGGAATTTCGGAGAGTCACGACTCCCGACGACGATCGCTTGACAGCAGTCTTACAGTTTGTAAGACTTCAGCCGCGATGAGCCCAACCCGCCGCGCGCTCAAGCTCTCCCGCAAGGAATCGCTGATTCTGGACCTCCTCGTCGACGGCGACGAGATGTACGGACTCCAACTTGTCGCCGCTTCCAGGCGACGCCTCAAGCGAGGCACGGTGTACGTCACGCTCGGGCGAATGGAAGACAAGGGCTACGTGGCGTCGCGTCTGGAAAACGCGCCTGCGGAAGCCGGCGGGCTTCCGCGCCGCAAGTACCGTGCGACCGCGCTCGGGCGGCGCGTGCTCGAAGCGCTCGCCCATGTGGCCGCGCTCGTCCCGGAGTTCGGACGATGACGCCGCCCGGCGATGGTCTCCGGCGCCTCGCCTCGCGTGTCTGCAGGCCTGAGACGATGGAGCGGCTCGTCGATCCCATCGTCACGGATCTGCGATTCGAACACTCCGATGCCGTCGGCTCCGGGCGTCTCTGGAAGGCGCGCATCATTCGGCTCAGCGCCACTGCAACTCTCCTCGAGAGTCTGTGTCTGCAGGCGCTCACCACGCCGCGCCGTCAGCGCGGGCGCGAGGCGCTAGTCGTCGGTGCCGCGACGTTCGCTGTGGCCGTTGCGTTGACCATCGTCCCATTCATTCTGAATGCACCCTTGAACGCCCACGCAGGCGCCTACGCATTGACGTTCTACCTCGTCCCGAGCGCGCTTCCGGCGGCGCTGTCCTTCGCGCTGCTCTGCGGAACGGCCTGCGCCCTCCATCAGACGATCTGTGATGCGCGAACGATGCGACGATTGCTCGCGGTCAGCCTAGTCGCTGCGTTCGTCGCATTCGCTGTATCCGGATGGCTCATGCCGGCAGCGAACCAGGCGTTTCGCGTCGCATTTGCCGGGCACCCGGTCGCCAGGGGCATGAACGAGCTCTCGCTCGGAGAGTTACGCGCGCTCGTCACGCGAACGAGCGAGCCGATGCTGCTCGTTGGCCCGCACTCGTTCCGTGTAGCAGACGCGGTGTATCACGCGCGGTGGATGCTGGCGTGCCTGCCGATCGTCGCTGTGGCGCTCGGCGCAGCGGTCGCCCCTCGACGAACGAGCCTCCGCGTACTCGTGGCGATTGGCTTCCTGGTCGGCTACAACGCGTACTTTGTCGAGTTCCTGCATCAGCAGGATGGTGGAGCGCTTGTCAGCGGAATACTTCCCGTGTGGCTGCTGGTATGGGCGCCGAGCCTGCTCGTCGGTCTGCTGTCGCTGTCGATGCTGCGACTGCGCTCGATGATTGACGGTAGCGTCGCTCTGAGCGGATGTGGAGGCGGCGTACATTGAGATGGCCAACGTCGTCTATCGTGCGAGTCTCCGTGGCGCTCGGCGCCCTCGCTCTGCAACCGTGGCTGTCGTCGGCGACGCGCGCCCAGGAACCGGCTGCTTGGCGTGACCCGTCGAAGCACCAAGTCAAATTCATCACCGTCGACGCGGATGTGCACCTCGAAGTGCTCGACTGGGGCGGCGCGGGCCGTGCGCTCGTGCTGCTCACCGGATCCGGCAACACGGCGCACGTCTTTGATGACTTCGCACCCAAGCTGATCGATTGCTGTCATGTGTACGGAGTCACGCGACGCGGCTTCGGCATGTCGAGTCACCCCGCGACTGGATACGACGATCAACGTCTCGCCGATGACGTGATGCGCGTGCTCGATACCCTACAGCTCGATCATCCCGTGCTGGCTGGTCATTCGATGGGAGGCGGCGAGCTGACCACGATCGGCCGGCAACACTCTGGTCGCATCTCGGGACTGGTTTACGTGGACGCCACCGCCGACCCCGCCGGCGACCCTTCGATGAACGATGCCGAGTTCGTCGCGACGGAGAAAAAACTCCCCGAGGCCCTGCGACGCGGAGGACCTGCGGCCGATCGCTCGTCGATTGAAGCATTCCAGGCCGGCCAGCGCCGCGCCAGACACGGCGCGTTCCCGGAATCCGAAGTGCGTCAGACGATGGCGGTACTGCCGGATGGCCGCCTGGGTCAGTACAAAGCCTCGACCAGAGAAATCAGCCTGGCGATCGGCAGGGGGCAAATCAAGCGCGACTACTCCAATATCCGGGTGCCGGTACTGGCGTTCATCGACTATCCATGGCCGCCCGACGACGCTCGCGGATCCTCGACCGTGTTCGTCAACGAAGTCGAATATCAGCCGGCGAACGACGAGGAACGCGCAGCCATCATCGCGTACACCCGCGTCGAAAAAAGGCGCGTCGACCAACGGACCGCGAACCTCAAACGCAGCGTCGCGAATGTTGAAGTGCTCGAACTACCGGCTGCCGGTCACTATGTATTCCTGACTCGCGAAGCCGAAGTTCTGTCCGGAATACACAGGTTTGTCAGGACGTTGAAGTAGCAGGTCGACGTCGTCGCCGCGCAGGAACCACCGACGGCAGCAGACAGAATTCAGAAGGTCGCCACTGTTCCGTCGACCACCAGCTCCGCTCCTGTGGCAGCGCGGACTTTGTCGATTGTCGTTCCCGACGCAATTTCCTTCAACACCAGACCGCGATCCGTGACCTCGATGACGGCCAGGTCCGTGACGATCAGGTTCACGACCTTGAGGCCGGTGAACGGCAGCGTGCAGCGCTTCAGGATCTTGTGGCCGCCGTCCTTCGTCGTGTGCTCCATCGCGACGATGACCTTCTTCGCGCCGGCGACGAGATCCATGGCGCCGCCCATCCCTTTGACCATCTTGCCGGGGATCATCCAGTTCGCGAGGTTGCCTTCCTGATCCACCTGCAGCGCGCCGAGAACGGTGAGGTCGATGTGTCCGCCGCGCACCATCGCAAAGGAGTCCGCGCTGCTGAAGTACGCGGAGCCGGGCATCTCGGTGACGGTTTCCTTGCCGGCGTTGATCAGATCCGGATCGATTTCGGTTTCCGTAGGAAAAGGCCCGATGCCGAGGAGGCCGTTCTCCGAGTGCAGCGTGATCTGGACGCCGTCCGGGATGTGGTTGGCGACGAGCGTCGGCATGCCGATGCCGAGGTTGACGTAGTCGCCGTCTTTCAGCTCCTTCGCAACCCGTGTGACGATGCGATCGCGGATGTCGGGCATGTCTCGCTCAGTGTCCCCGCAACGTCCTTTTCTCGATCCGCTTCTCGTACTTCGTCCCCTGGAGAACGCGCTGGACGAAGATGCCGGGCGTGACGACGTGATCGGGATCGATCTCGCCGGGCTCGAGCAGGTGCTCGACCTCGGCAATCGTGACCGCGGCGGCGGTCGCCATGACAGGATTGAAATTCCGCGCGGTCCGGCGATAGGTGAGGTTCCCCGAGCGATCGCCCTTCCAACCCTTGACGAACGCGAAGTCGGCGCGCAGAGGACTTTCGAGGATGTACCAGCGGCCGTCGATCTGGCGGGCTTCCTTGCCTTCCGCGACGAGCGTCCCAAAAGCGGTCGGCGTGAAGAAACCGCCGATGCCGGCGCCGCCGGCGCGAATGCGCTCGGCAAACGTGCCCTGGGGGACGAGCTCGACCTCGAGCTCACCTGTCAAAAATTGTCTCTCGAACTCTTTGTTCTCGCCGACGTAGGTCGAAATCATCTTCCGGACCTGCCGCGCCCGGAGGAGGATGCCGATTCCGAAGTCGTCGACGCCGGCGTTGTTGCTGATGACGGTGAGATTCCGCGTTCCGCGCGCGTGGAGGGCGGCGATGAGGTTCTCGGGGATGCCGCAGAGTCCGAAGCCGCCCATCATGATGGTGGCGCCGTCGGGAATGCCGGCGACGGCCTCGGCGGCGCTCGCCACAACCTTGTTCACGTCCGAAGTATTGTATCAAGTAACATATCGCTCCCCGTGAACGCAGACCTCGAACAAGCCATCAGCTTTCATGAGTCGATCGTCGCCGAGGGCGGCAAGGCGCTCGTCGGCTACGAGACCGCCAAGGCGCTCGCGAACGTCGTCCTGATGTCGGAGATTCCGACGTCGTACGACAAGAACGAGAAGCGCCAGGTCAACGCCGGCAATCTCCTGCTCCGCGGCGTCCCCGGCGTCGGCAAGACGTTCTTCGGCGTCATCCTCGCGGCCATCAGCAACGCGAAGTTCGTGCGCCTGCAGGGACGCGCGGACCTGCAGCCGACAGAAGTCGTCGGCTTCCAGATGATCAACCCGGCGACGGGCGAGCTCATGACGGAGTTCGGTCCGCTCGCGCAGGCGGAAGTCATCCTGCTCGACGAGATCAACCGCATCCCCTTGAAGTCGCAGAGCGCGTTTCTCGAAGGGCTGCAGGACCGGACGGTCACCGTCGGCAACCAGACCTACGAGCTGCCCGCATTCAGCTTCGCCATCGCGACGATGAATCCGGTCGAGCTCGGACAGGGCACGTTCCCGCTCTCCGAGGCGGCGACCGATCGCTTCGCGATCATGATCAACATCGGGTACCTGCCGCCTGAGGAAGAGGCGAAGCTGGTGCACTTCGACTTCAAGCGGGTGCGGCTGAATTCGCTCATGAGCAAAGAGCGGATCATCGAGCTGCGCAGCGCCATCAACGAGCAGGTGTTCCTGCACGAGCGGCTCGCCACCTACATCCAGCGGCTCGTCGCCGCCACGCGGCCGTACAACCCGGAAACCGACTGGCACACGCACTCGCCGTCCGAGCTCGTCGAGCACGGCGTCGACCTGGGCGCCTCGCCGCGCGCGATCATCTGCTGGGGTCGCCTCGCGAAAGTCTGGGCGCTCCTCGTGCGACGACGCACCGAGGTCTACCCGGAGGACATCCAGGATCTCGCACAGTACGTTCTGCCGCACCGCATCTGGCTCGGTCCGCACGCCGCGAGCCACGGGCTGACGACCGACTCGGTCATCGCCGACGTCATAGATAAGGTGCCGATTCCGTGAACGTGTCTTGTCGGAAATTGTCTTCGTCTGTCCGGCCTTTCGTGGTTGATCGGATCTTCGTGACTCGACAGGGTCAGTAAAGAACGTGCGCACGCGTGAAACCGACGTCGAACCCTTCGTCAATCTGTCGGAGCTGACCGAGATCGAGCTGCTCATCCTGCGCCGGATGCGCGAGTACACGATCGGCGACCATCGCAGCGTCTTCCACGGCTCGGGTTTCGATTACGTCGGACTGCGCGACTGGCAGGCCGGCGATCGCATGTCGCAGATCGACTGGCCGCAGTCCTCGCTCACCAATTTCAGCCCGCTCATCGTCCGCGACTTCGAACAGCCGAGCACGGCCTCCGTCGTGGCCGTCGCCGACGGGTCGCTGTCGACGCGCTGTGGGATCGACGGTGTCCCGATCGCCGCCGCGATTGCGCGCACCATCGGGACCATCGGCATGTCCGCCGTCTTTTTCCAGGACATGTTCGGCCTGATCACGTTCGACGGCCGACCCAATGATGAAGGGGAACTCGCCGCGATCCGGCCGCGCATCGGCAAGAACCAGGTCATCCACTGCCTCGAGGCCTACCAGTTTCAGAAGGGCTTGCAGCCGCTCAAGCGGGCCGATAGCCTGAGCATGTCGCTCGCCGGCTTCATGCGGAAGACGTCGATGGTGCCGGTGATTTCCGATTTCCTGTTCGACAACCCCGGCGACGTCCTGCGGGAGCTCGGACAGCTCAACTCCGTCCACGACGTCTTCATCGTCCTCATCGACAGCGCGTTCGCGTTCGAACTGCCGCCGGTCTCCGCCGGCTGGATCGAAGCCTTCGACGTCGAGACGGGACGTTCGCGTGTGCTGTCGAGAGGGTCGCTCCGGGCGCTGTCCACGCGGACGCGCGCCTGGCAGGACGACGTGGCCGGACAGGCCAAACGCTACGGAATGGATGTGCTGCGCATCGGCGTCGACGACCGCGAGACCGCGGTGGCGATGAGCGAGTTCATCGCAGAGCGGCGCATGCGAAAGGTGTAGAGGACTAGCCGAGATGAAGAAGCTTGTGATGCTGGCCACGCTCGTGGCAACCGGCGTGGCGTCGGGCGCCGTCGCGCAGACCGTCGAAACCGATCCGCTGCAGTGCTGGTGGCGCACGACGACGGGCGCGATCCGCGTGGGTGAAACGTTCTCCGCCGTGCTCACCTGCGCCGTGGTCGAGACGCCGGACGTGAAGGTGGTCGTGGACGAGTCACGGCTCGAGCCGTCGGTCGTCCAGTTCGCGCCGTTCGAAGTGACGGGCGGATCGCACGCAGCCGATCTGCGCAGCGGCGATCGGCGGTTCTTCCAGTACGAGTACCGCCTGCGCGTCATCGCCGAGAACCTGTTCGGCAAGGACGTCGCGCTGCCCGAAACGAAGCTGACCTACAGAGTGCAGAGCCGCATGACGCCGCGCGGATCGGGCGGCCCGGCGCGGGACGAGTCGATTGCGGGCCGCGACCAGACCTACCTGCTGCCGCCGCTGTCGATGAAGCTCCTGTCGCTCGTGCCGGCCGATGCGACCGACATCCGCGACGCGTCCGCAGAGACCTTCGGCGACGTGGACCGCCGCGCGTTCCGCGCGAGCCTGCTGGTCGTCGTCGGCGGCGTCCTGCTGGCGCTCGCGGCGCTCATCGCCATCCTGACGATCGTCCGCCTGCTGATGCGGACGCGCAGGCCTGCCGCCGAGTCCGAACGGATCGTCGGCGACCGCGCGATCCTCGCCGGCGTCGGACGTGAGCTCACGGCCGTGCAGCGTCAGCGCGAGGACGGCGGCTGGACGACCGACCTTGCAGCTCGGGCGCTCGCAGCGCTGCGAATCGTCGGGACGTATGCGGTCGGACGTCGCGCGGCACGCGCGGTGGTCACGGGCGCGTCCAACGGATCGACGCCAGCTGACGGCCGCATCTTCGTGAACGTCGGTTGGCCGAAGTCGAAGCGGATTGCGATCTCGGGCGCGGCGACGGCGCGGTCGCTGGCCACGACGATCGCGCGGACGTCCAACGGACGTCACCCGGGCGAGCTCGAGTCCATCGAAGAAGCGCTCACGCGATTCACGAAGGCGCAGTACGGGCGGGACAACGGCGCCTCCATCGACAGCGCGGCGCTCGACGAATCGCTCAAGACCGGACAGGACGTGCTGCGGCGGCTCAAACTCGAACAGCTCTGGGTCATGAAGCGCCTCGGTCGCAGCCGGCCGCCGGCGCAGGCAGAAGGACGCGTGTGGTCCCACTGACCGCGCTCCCGGCGACGATGAGGAGCGCGGTCCTCGACTTCCGCAACCTGCGGATCGCGGATCTGCTCTTCGCGCATCGTCAGGACGCCGTCCTCGCGTTCGTTGTGCTGGTTGCCGTCGCGATCGGCATGCTCGTCCTCCGCGCGATGGCCGGCCGTCGCGCGGGGCGCACGCAGGTGGCGCTCCCGGCGGTGCTCAACTGGGGCGGCCCGTCCTGGTTGTCGATCGTCCGTCACGGTGCGCTCATCCTGTTCCTCGTCGGCCTGCCCTTCTTCGTCATCGCGCTCGCGGATCCGTACTCGGCGCTCACGCATCAGGACGTGTCGTTCCCGGGCCGCCGCATCGCGCTGATGATCGACGCCTCGTCGAGCATGATGGCGCGCTTCCCCGCCGCGCAGCTGAACAAGAAAGCGCCGAACGAAGCGACGTTCTTCACGACGGTCGCCGCGGCGGAAACGTTCATCAAGCAGCGGATGGCCGGCAAGTATCACGATCTGATCGGCCTCGTCGAATTCGGCGACGAAGCGTACGTCGTCACGCCGTTCACGACGGACTACGACAACATCCTCCTGAGCCTGTCGCTCGTCGGCGACTGGACGGAGTTCATGAAGTTTCCCGACCAGGGCACGACGATCGGCCTGGCGATGGAACAGAGCATCCAGCTGTTCCGCGCGTTCAACTTCCTCGAGGCTGCCGGCAACCTGATGCTGATCTTCAGCGACGGCCAGGACACGCAGGTCACGATTCACGGCAAGCCGGTGTCCGAGGTGCTCCGCCTCGCCGTCGAGAACAAGATTCCGGTCTACTTCATTCGCACGAGCTACAACAAAGGGCTTGGCGGCGTGCTGCCGGACGACATCTGGAAGCCCGCGGTCGAAGCGACGGGCGGACGTTTCTATCCGGCTGGCGACGAGGCGACGATTCTCAATGCCATCCGCGACATCGACCGGCGATCGGCCGGACGCGTCGAAATCAAGCGATACAGCTCGCAGCAGCCGCGCTTCACGCCGTACGCCTTCCTGGCGACGAGCTTCTGGACGTGCGCGCTGCTCTTGCAGTTGACGGTGCCGTATTTCAGGAAGTTTCCGTGAACGGGCGCTCGGCGCGGCCGAGCGTCGTTGGAGAGAGACATGAAGTCGATAGTCGTGCCCGGCATTCTGGCGGTGTTGCTCGCCATCGGCGGCGGAGCGTTCTGGACGATCGGGAAAGCGGAAGAGCGGCTGGCCGACGCGCATCGCCAGCTCGCGACGCTGCAGTATGACGAGGCGAGCGCGCAGTCCGACGCGACCACCGCGTCGCAGCCGATGGTCCAGCGTCTCGCGGGCCTCGGGCGCGACGAGCAGGTGGACGCCCGTCATCTGCACGCCACCGCGGACTACTGGCAGTCGCGCTACATGGCGCTCGAACCCAAGCGCGATGCGGGCGGCACCATCACCGAAACGGATCCGGAAGTCCTGATGCTCGCGGCCAACGCCGCGTTCCGTTTGAGTCAGGGCGACACGGATCGCAACAGCGCGACGCGCAAACTCGATGCGGTGGTGAAAGGCTACGCCGAGGTCCTGAAGAGCGCCTCGGCGCCCGCCGACGCGGCGTACAACTACGAGCTCGCCGTCCGGACGCGCGACGTCGTCGCGAAGGCGAAGCCCGGCGCGGCGAAGGCAGCCGCTGCCAGGGCCGCTGCCGACGCCGTCGACAGCGATCTGCCGGCGGGGCCGACGATCCACGGGCGTCCCGGCGGACCGCCGGCGAAGTCCGACATGGCGCAGTTCAAGATCGTCATCCCGAAGCGCGGCGAGGAACGCAAGGACGATCCGCAGGCAGGCAAGGGAAATGTGAAGATCCGAAAAGGTTAACTTTTACGTCTTAAGTTCTAATTTGTTAACGGGCATCGACCTGAATACGGTTCGGTTCGCCGAACCGATTTATCTCTGGCTTCTCCTGGCGCCGGCCGCACTGGTGGTGATCTGGGTGTGGCAGCTCACGCGGCGGCGTCGCGATGCGCGTCAGTATCGACAGCACCGCCGGCTGCCGGTACGCGAACGCTTCCCGATCTTCGGCGGATTGATGTTCTGGCTATGCCTGATCGTCGCCAGCGCGTTCACGATTCTCGCGCTCGCGCGGCCGACCGCCGAAATCTCGGTGCTGCGCACGGCGGGCGTGGATCTCGTCATCCTGCAGGACGGCTCAGCGTCGATGCGGACGCGCGACGTCGCCGGCGATCGCTGGCAGCGCTCGATTCGGTTCCTGCGGACGCTCGGTGAGTCGCTCGCGTGGCGCGACGACCGCATCGCGATGGCGCTCTTCGCGCACATCGCCGCGCCGCAGGTGAGGCTCACCAAGGATCCCAACACGTTCTTCTTCTTCCTGGATCACCTGAACCAGGAATCGCCGTTCCGCCTCGAAGACGACACGACCTGGGACACCAACATCGAGCTCGGCATCGCCTGGGGACTGCGGCTCATCGAGCGCGACGAAGAGCTCTACGGGAAGAATCCGAACGCGAAGGCGTTCGTGCTCATCTCGGACGGACAGGCGTGGAGTGGTCAGGTCGCGCGGTCGCTGCAGCTCGCGAAGCAGCGCGGACTCCCCGTCTACGTCGTCGGCGTCGGCACATCCGCCGGCGGAATCATTCCCGCGCCGCCGCCCAAGATGCCGAACGAGGCGCCCGAACCGCCGATTCGATCGACGCTCGACCGGACGTCGCTGGCGATGATCGCGAACGCCGGAGGCGGCGAATACCAGGAGCTCGATCGGGACGGCGATCGTGAAATCGCGAATCGCATCATCGACGCGGCGCGGCGGCGCGCCGGATCGCGCGGCCTGCAGGTCGGCACCGAGGAGCTCTACTGGCGCTGCCTCGCGGCCGCGGCCGTTTTCCTCGCGCTCGGACTGCTCTTCATGCAGGAACGGACGGAGCTTGTCCTTCAGGCAGCAGGCGCAGGCGCCGCGCTGGCCCTGGTCTGGACGCTCACGCGCTGAACCGGCCGTTTTCGCTGCACGAACGTCGCACTCCCTAAAGACGAGCGAGCGGTCCGCCGGCCCTGATCAGCATCGGCTTGAAACGAATCGGCATGTCTGGTCCTATAAGAGGTGGACGCGCGGCGAGGTGTGCCGCGCCGCCGTCAGGGACGCGACCGCACCATCCGACCCCGCTGCCGGACCCCTGCGCGAAAGTCTCACGGAAATCACGCCGATCGACGCCGCGCCGCGCGATGTGCCGGCGTGCTAGGATTGGCGCCCTTATAAGGAGCGATCGATGACGGTAACCGAAGCCGTGACGAACCTGGCAACGTCGTTTTCGGGGCAGCTGCTCGACCCCGCGCATACGTCGTACGACGATGCGCGCCGCGTGCACAACGGGCTGATCGACAAGCGGCCGGCGCTGATCGCGCGCTGCCTCGGTACCGCCGACGTCGTCGACGCCGTCAAGCTGGCGCGCGAGCTCAACATGGAAATCGCCGTCCGCGGCGGCGGCCACAACGTGGCCGGCAAAGCGACGATCGACGGCGGGCTCATGATCGATCTCGCGTCGATGAAGGGCATGCTCGTCGATCCGCGCGCACGCACCGTGCGCGCGCAGGGCGGCGTGCTCTGGAAGGAATTGAATCGCGAGACGCAGCTGCACGCGCTGGCCACGACCGGCGGCGTCGTCGGAACGACGGGAATCGCGGGGCTGACGCTCGGCGGCGGCCTCGGCTGGCTGATGCCGAAGTACGGCCTGGCGCTCGACAACCTGCGATCGGCCGAACTCGTCATGGCCGACGGCAGCGTGCGGCGCGCGAGCAAGGACGAAAACCCGGATCTGTTCTGGGCCATTCGCGGCGGCGGCGGCAACTTCGGTATCGCCACGTCGCTCGAGTACGAGCTGCACCAGGTTGGACCGACCATCACCGGCGGCCTCGTCGTGCATCCGTTCGCTCGTGCAAGGGACGTGATGAAGGTGTTTCGGGACGCCTGCGCGAAGGCGCCGGACGAGTTGATGCTCGCCTGCGGCCTGCTGTACGCGCCCGACGGCTCGGGACAGAAGGTCGCTGGCATCGTGGCGGCTCACTGCGGTTCGCTGGCCGACGGCGAAGCGGCCGTGCGCGAGATCAAGGCCTACGGTCCGCCGGTCATGGACCACATGGGTCCGATTCCCTACACCGTTCAGAACAGCCTGCTCGACGGCGCGTTCCCGCGCGGCGCGCTGAACTACTGGAAAGCGCAGTTCCTGACCGACCTGAGCGACAGCGCGATCGACGCGATCGTCGGCAGCTTCGAGGCGTGCCAGCTGCCGTTGTCGCAGATCATCCTCGAGCACTTCCACGGCGCGGCCAGCCGTGTGCCCGTCGGCGACACGGCGTGCGCCATGCGCATCGAAGGCTTCAACGTCGTGATCATCGGACAGTGGATGGAGCCGAAGGACACGGATGGAGGCACCGCCTGGTGCCGCAAAACACACGCGACGCTCGAGCCGTACTTCGGGAAGATGCGCTACATGAACTATCTCGAAGGCGACGTGGCGGGCGATCCAGGCGCCATTGCGTACGGGCCGAACTACGCGCGGCTGAGGAAGCTGAAGTCGAAGTACGACCCCGACAATTTCTTCCATACCAACGTGAACATCCTGCCGGAATGAGGTGGACGTAAACTAATCCGAGGAGTTACGGACCCCGGATGTCGGTGACCGGCGCCGCCGCACACAGCAGCGGCGCCGCACCGCGGCCATTCGCGATCGCGCTGATTCGGCCGCTGAGGAGGTAGCCATGACCGTCCTCGATCTGATCGGTTCCCGCGCCGACGTGTATGCCATCCGCGACGACATGACCGTCCACGACGCTGCGCGATACCTGCGCGATCGCCAGGTGCGCGCGGCAGGCGTGCTCGACAGCCACGACAGCCTCGTCGGCGTCGTCTCCCAGAGCGATATCTCCGACAAAGTGGCGGCCGAGAACAAGTGCCCGGCCTGGATGCGCGTGCACGAAATCATGAGCACCGGCCTCATCACGGTGACGCCGGACCGCGGCGTCAGCGATTGCATGAGATTGATGGAACAGCACGGCATCTACCACCTGCTGGTGGTGGACATCGGCGGCGCGTATCGCGGCATGCTGTCTGTCTCCGATCTGCTCCGCGTCACCGCCTCGGACGAGAAGTCGCGCGCCGACATGCTCGAGGCGTTCATGTTCGAACGAACCGCGGACGGTCCGGTCACGTCTTAGTCCGCATGGGACGGATCCGTTTCGTCGTCCTGATCGGGCTGGCCGCCGCCGCAGGCTGGATCGCGACGCCGGCGGCCCAGACCGATCTGGATGCGTTCATGCGCGAGGTACTCGCCAGGCGCGACGAGAACTGGAAGAAACAACAGCAGTACGTGCTCGACGAGCGCGAGCAGATCGATTTGCGCGGGCCCGGTCAGACGCCGGTGTGGGGCGAGCGGCGCGACTACACCTGGTTCATCCGCGACGGCTTCTTCGTTCGCAGTCCGGTCAAGGTCAACGGCGTCACGGTCGGCGAAGCCGACCGCCGCAAGTACGAGACCGAGTACCTCAATCGCCAGCAGCGGCGCGAGCGGCGCCGCAACGGCGGCCAGACGGACGTTCAAACGGACGAACAGGCGCCGACGGACGTCGAGGGACTCCTGCGCCAGACACGCGAGCCGCAGTTCGTCTCGTCCGCCTACTTTCTCCGCTTCCGCTTCGAAGAAGGCAAGTACGCGCTGGTCGGCAGGGAAAAGCTCGGAGGCAGCGCGCCCATCGACGTCCTCCGCATCGAGTACTACCCGACGAATCTCTTTCGAGGAACCGACAGGCGGCGCGAGCGCAGCGGCGCCACGGACGAAGATCGCGCGTACGACGCAGAATTCCGCCGCCTGATGAACAAGACGGCGCTCGTCACCTTGTGGGTGGAACCGAAGGCGCACCAGATCGTGAAATACACCTTCGACAACATCGCCTTCGACTTCCTGCCGATGCAGTGGCTGGTGCACATCGACGAGCTCCACGCGTCAATGACGATGGCGCAGGCGTTCCCCGATGTGTGGCTGCCGAACCATCTCGATTTCCAGGGTGCGATGACGATGGCCGCGGGCCAGTTCGACCTGCGGTACGGCGTCGAATATCACGACTACCGCCGCGCAGACGTCACGACCAAGGTCACCATCCCGAAGGACCGGTGAGGTGATCGCCCTCGCCGTCGCGCTGTGCTGCAGCACGGCGCTCTTCCAGACGCCGGTCGTGGACCGTCAGGACGCCGCCGCGCCGCAACCGCGCGAAACCATCGTCAGCATCCAAATCCACGGCAACACCGCGACGTCCGACGAGGAAATCAAGCGCCTCGCCGGCATCGAGGTCGGCGCGCCCGTCACTTCCGATACGATTCAGCAGGTCACCCGCCGCCTGCAGGACGCGAAACGCTTCGAGCGCGTGGAAGTCCTGAAACGCTTCGCCTCAATCGAGGACGCGAGCCAGATCGTGCTCGTCGTGATCGTCGATGAAGGCCCGGTCAGCATCGAGAAGACGCAAGATCCGAATCAGCCGACGCGTGTCGTGCGCAACCGCGGACCGCATCTGCTCTTTCTTCCCGTGCTGAATTACGAAGACGGCTACGGGCTCACCTACGGCGCGCGCCTCGCATGGCCCGAGCCGCTCGGCAAACAGAGTCGCATCGCGTTTCCGCTTACCTGGGGCGCCGAGAAACGCGCCGCCGCCGAATTCGACAAGACATGGGATGGCGGATTGATCAACAGGATCACCGGCGGGGTGTCGGTCTCGGAGCGGACGAATCCGTTCTTCGACGTGGACGACTCGCGCGTGCGGGTGTGGGCGCGCGGCGAGCGCGACGTCAGGAAATGGCTGCGCACGGGCGCGACGATCGGCTGGCAGCGCGTCTCGTTCCCCACCGCGGCCGGTGACGTCAGCCTGTTTCCGTACGGCGGCGCCGACGTCGTCTTCGACACGCGGATCGATCCCATCCTGCCGAGAAACGCGGTGTACGCGCGCGCCGCATGGGAGCACATCGACGGCGCGAACCGCGGCGACTTCGATACGCGCGGCTACGTCGGGCTGTTTGGCCAGACGGTCCTGGCGCTGCGCGGTCAGGCGAGCGTGGCCGACCGGCCGCTGCCGCCGTTTCTCAAACCGCTGCTCGGAGGGATGCCGAACCTGCGAGGGTTCGCGGTCGGTACGGACGCCGGCGACAACCTCGTCGCCGCGTCGGCGGAGCTGATCGTTCCGCTGACGTCGCCTCTCAGCTTCGGCCGCATCGGCGTCACAGCCTTTGTCGACGAAGGCACGGCGTTCGACGATGGCCAGCGGTTCGCCGATCAGCCGTGGCACCAGGGCATCGGCGGCAGCGTCTGGTTGTCGGCGGCGTTCTTCCGGATCAGCGTCGCTGTCGCCCACGGCCGCGATGCATCGACCCGCGTGCACGTGGGCGCCAACGTGACGTTCTGAGCGCGAGCGTCGTCGCTACTTCTTGATCGTCAGCTTGTCGACGACGTTGTTGACGCCCTCGACGTCTTTCGCCAGCGAGACGGCCTTCGTTCGGGCGGCGTCGCTCACGACGGTCCCGGTCAGCGTGACGATGTGATCCTTCGCGGCAACGTGGATGTCGCTCGCGCGCAGCGAATCTTCGGCTGTGTATCGGGTCTTGATGCGCGACGAGATCCAGCTGTCGGTGATGACCTCACCGGTCTTGCCGGTTGTGCCCTTCACCTTCGCGGTCGCATCGTCTTTCGTCACCAGGTTGTTGTCGACGCTCGTGACGCCAGCGACTCTCGCGAGCCGCGCCGCCTTCTGACGATCGGCCTCGGTCGCGACCGTTCCGGTGAGCGTCACGATGCCGTGGTCGACGTCGACCTTGATGGCTGCCGGTTTCAGAACCGGATCGTTCGCGAGGCGCTTCGAAACCTGCTGAGCCAACACGTCGTCTCGAGCTTGCGCCGCGTGGCTGGACGTCTGCGCGATCGCATCGGAACCCGCCGGCGCGAGAAGCATGCACGCAACCGCCGCGATTACGCTGAGTTTCATGAGACCTCCTCAGGAAACCGCCAGCAAGTTGCGCACCACATCAGGACGACGAGCGCGGCGTGTGTTTCTGCAGTTCGAGTTTCGCAATCGCCTCGCGGTGGACCTCATCGGGGCCGTCAGCGAGTCGGATCGTCCGCGTATGCGCCCACGCATTCGCGAGGAAGAAGTCGTCCGACACGCCGGCCGCGCCGTGTGCCTGAATCGCGCGATCGAGCACACGCAGCGTGACGCGCGGCACGACCACCTTCACCATCGCGAGCTCGCCGCGCGCGGCCTTGTTGCCGACGGTGTCCATCAGGTGCGCCGCCTTCATCGTGAGCAGCCTCGCCTGCTCGATCTCGACGCGGGACTCCGCGATATCGGCGCGGATCGTGCCCTGCGCCGCCAGCGGTTTGCCGAACGCGACGCGCGCTTCGACGCGCCGGCACATCGCTTCGAGCGCGCGCTCGGCGACGCCGATGAGCCGCATGCAGTGGTGGATGCGGCCGGGACCGAGGCGTCCCTGCGCGATTTCGAATCCGCGCCCTTCGCCGAGCAGCATGTTCGACGCCGGCACGCGGACGTCCTCGAATGTGATCTCCGCATGACCGTGCGGAGCATCGTCGTAGCCGAAGACCGGGAGCATGCGCCGGATGGTGACGCCGGAACTGTTCATCGGCACGAGAATCATCGACTGCTGCTTGTGGCGCTCCGCGTCCGGATTGGACTTGCCCATGAAGATCGCGATCGCGCAGCGCGGATCGCCGGCGCCTGACGTCCACCACTTGCGGCCGTTGATCACGTACGAGTCGCCGTCCTTGACGATCGCGGACCTGATGTTCGTGGCATCAGACGATGCGACGTCCGGCTCCGTCATGGCGAAGCAGGAGCGGATTTGTCCGGCCAGCAGCGGCTCGAGCCAATGCCTGCGCTGCTCGGGCGTGCCGTATCGGACGAGCACCTCCATGTTCCCGGTGTCCGGCGCGGAGCAGTTGAAGATTTCCGGCGCGAACGGCGCAGCGCGCCCCATGATTTCGCAGAGCGGCGCGTACTCGACGTTCGTCAGGCCCGCACCGTACTCGCTCTCCGGCAGAAAGAGGTTCCACAAACCGGCGGCGCGCGCTTTCGGCTTCAACTCTTCGACGATCGGAACCGGCTGCCACCGATCGCCTTCGCGAATCTGGCGGCGGTGGGTCAATTCGTTCGGATAGACGTGCTGGTCCATGAAGGCGGTCAGCCGCTGCATGAGATCCCGGGTCTTCGGCGAGTGGTCGAGATGCATGGGCGGATGATAATTTAGGCGGGCGTGGAAAACGACACACGGGCGATTCGCCAGGGCGAAGAGCTCGATCGCTCCCGCCTCGTCGACTGGCTGCGCCAGCGGCTGCCCGAGTGCGGCGTTCGTGCGGCCGATCTGGCGCAGGACCCGACGCTGACGCAGTTTCCGGGCGGTCATTCCAACCTGACGTACTTGCTGCAGTTCGGATCATGCGAGGTGGTCGTCCGGCGTCCGCCGTTCGGTCCGGTGCCGCCGACCGCGCACGACATGTCCCGTGAGTTTCGATGGCTCTCGGCGATGAATCGCGCGTTTCCACTCGCGCCGCGTCCGTATCTCCTGTGCGAGGACCCCGGCGTCATCGGCGCCGTCTTCTACGCGATGGAACGCCGCAACGGCATCGTCGTACGCTCGGAGGAGCCGCCGGGACTGCTCGACAATCCGACGGCGCGCCGCGCGCTCAGCGAGACGATGGTGGACACGCTCGCCGATTTGCACGCGGTGGACGTCAACGGGCAGGGACTGGCGGGCCTCGGCAAACCCGCAGGCTTCGTGGCGCGACAGGTCCGCGGCTGGACCGATCGATGGACGCGATCGCAGACCGTTCCTCTGGCGCACATGGACCATCTGTCCGCATGGCTGCAGTCGCATCTGCCGCCCGACCCGCCGGTGCCGTCGGTCGTCCACGGCGACTTCAAGTTGGACAACGTTATGCTTGCCGCCGACGACTTCAGCCGGCTCGTGGCGGTTTTCGACTGGGAAATGAGCGCTCTTGGGGATCCGCTGGTCGATCTTGGGATTCTCCTCGCGTACTGGTCGCCGACGTCGCCGCCCGAGCAGCACGACGCGCTCACGACGGTCACTCATCGGCCCGGGTACTTGACGGCGCCGGAAGTCGTCGAGCGATACGCCGCGCGATCGGGTCGTGACGTGTCGGCGGTCCGCTATTACCAGGTGTTCGCGCTCTTCAAGATCGCGGTCGTCATTCAGCAGATTTACTACCGCTGGAAGACCGGTCAGACGACCGACGCGCGATTCTCGAACTTCGACGCGCGCGTGGCGTACCTTGCAACCCACGCGGCCGAAATGGCGTCTGTGTAGGATGGACATCCGGGCCGACCGCGTCGGCCCTTTTCTCAGGAGTGCTTGAATGCGACGAGCTCTGACAGCGGCAATCGTGATGGCATTCGCGGCCGGAACCGGTTCTGCCTACGCCCAGGACGCCTACACGAAGGCGGCCAAGGCGCAGTTCGACATGATCAAGGTGAACCTCTCGAAGACCGCCACCAAGGTCCCCGAAGAGGCGTACGCGTTCAAGCCCACGCCGGAGGTCCGAAGCCTCGGCGAGATCATCGGTCACGTGGCCGACGCGAACTTCGCGATCTGCGCAGCCGCGGCCGGCGAGAAGCCGCCGCAAAGCGGGTTCGAAAAGGGCAAGAAATCGAAGGCCGACCTCTCGAAGGGTCTCAATGATTCGATTGCCTATTGCGACAAGGTGATCGCGGGTTTGGACGATGCGAAGGGCGCGGCGACGGTCCAGTTCTTCGGGTCGGCCATGCCGAAGCTGTCGGTCTTCAACTTCAACATCCAGCACTGCAACGAGCACTACGGCAATCTCGTCACCTACATGCGGCTCAAGAACATCGTCCCGCCGTCCAGCGAGCCGACCAAGTAACGCGGGCCGGACGTCGAAGGTTGAGGTTTGCAACCCAAGCAGACTTCATCCTTCGACGCGGTCCACCTCTTGCTAGAATCAGCACATGCGATTCTCTGCTGCTGTGCTGGCCTTATCCAGTCTCCTCGCAATTTCTTTCACGACCGCCGCTCGCGCGCGCGTAGCCCAGGACACGACCAAGACCACGTGGGATGGCGTGTTCTCAGCCGATCAGGCAAAGCGCGGCGAGGATCAATACGGCAAGTCCTGCGTGTCGTGCCACGGGCCCGATCTCGCCGGGCTCGACACCGCGCCGTCACTGACCGGACCGGAGTTCAACGCGGGCTGGGCCGATCTGACGCTCGACGATCTCTTCGAACGCATCCGCACGACGATGCCCGCGGACGGTCCCGGATCGCTCACGCGCGATCAGTATGTGGACGTTCTCTCGTTCCTGCTCTCGAAGGACGGGTTCCCGGCCGGCTCGGCTGATCTCCCGGCGGAGAATGCGACGCTCAAGACCATCAAGTTCGTCGTGAAGAAGCCCTGACTTCGGCCAGCAGGCTTTCGATCTTTCCGAGCACGGTCGGCCAGCGATACTCGCGCTCGATGTAATCGCGTCCCTGCGATCCGAGCGTCTGCGCGAGGTCGGGGTGTGCCAGCAGGTAGTCGACCGCGCCCGCGAACTCCATCGCGTTCTGGTAGTAGAGTCCGCCGTCGGCGCGGAGTACCTGCCCTTTCAGCACCGCGCAGCGCGCGTTCACGACCGCCGGCACGCCGCGGTTCCACGCCTCGAGCAGCACCATGCTGAGGCTCTCGTACGGCGACGGCACGATCAGCGCGGCCGCGGTCGCGAGCAGCGCATCGCGCGTCTGCTCGTCGACGTAGCCGAGCCGCCGAATCTGCGGGTGATCGGGCACCGGCATGTTGACGGGGCCCGCGAGAACCAGCTGAATCTCGTGCGCGTGGGTGCGTCCGCTGTCGCTGTAGCGCGCGAAATACCGGAACAACGCGTCGCATCCCTTGTTCGGATCGATGCGCCCCAGATACAGCAGATAGGGCGGCGTCACGCCTTGCGGCAGCTTCGAGGCATTGACGGGCCGCGGCGGATCGATGCCGCAGCCGATCACGCGTCGCGGGACCGCCGACGGCACGCGATCGCCGACAAGCGCCTGCTCCTCTGGAGTCAGGAACAGATATCCACGCGGCAGCGCAAAGAACGGCGTCAGCGCATCGACGTGAATCAGCGGATCGTCTTCCGCGGTTGGAACCAGGATCGCGCGGTCGCCGACTATCGGCACACCGAAGAAGGCGTCGTAGTACCGGAAGGCCCAGAAGAGCACGAGGTCGAAGTCGCCGCCGCTGCGGCGAAGAAAGTCGAGGAGCGCTGGCGCCTGCGGTCCGTTCTCGCGGAACCACTGCTGCTCCTCGTCGGCTCCCGCCGTGTAGCGGAACACGCGATCGCTGATGTCCCGGAAGCGGTGGAGGTCGCGCGGGCGCTCGACCGGAAAGCGCAGGACGCGCACCGGCCCGACGTGCGTTTCACCCGCCGAATAGTGATTCGCCCACGTGACATGATCGTGGGCGGTGGTCGTAATGACGGTGACGTCGTGCACCGCGGCCAGCTTCTCGGCGATGAGACGGCAGTGCCCTTCCGACCCGCCGGCGATCTCGGGGCCGTAGCGGTGCACGACGCACGCGAGCTTCACGTCCGCCGCGCGTCGAGGTCGGCCCGCAGGCGTGCGTTTTCGATCGCGAGTTCCTCGATGCACGCGAGCAGGATGCGATTGAGCCGATCCTGCCGGCGGAAGTTGTCCTGGGAATATTCGAACAGCCACCGGGTCAGCGGCAGCAGGATTCGGCGCTTTACGAACAGGATGGCGGCGCCCGTCGATGCGCGGTGACTCGACAGCGTCAGATTGGGCTCGAGCGCCCACGCGCCTTCGTCGTCCAGCAGTTCGGGCAGAAGCAGCGCGTTCGGGTCGCGGCCCTCTGACGCGTGGTGCAGCAGGGCGCTGACGCGCTCGAAGATGCGCTCGTCGCTGTACGCCGTCACGCCGTGCTTGACGAGGCGGCTTCGCAGATCGGCGCGCGCGTCGCGCTCGATCTGCGACATCAGCGGTGCGACCGGGACGTGCTCCGCGGGTCGCGTCATCCGGCGCCGCCTGCGCGCGACGCTTCGCGCGATGTCATCGTCATCTGGGAAGCATACCCAGAAAACGGACGGCGCGGCCGCGAATCACTTCGAGAACGCCAGCAGCACGTTGCCCGGCAGCCCTCGCCACAGCGAGTAGCCGGAATTGGTGACGACGAGACCGTCCGCGATGGCCGGACCAGCTGCGTCGATCGATCCGCCCTTGGCCGGCACGTGGTTCACGGTCTCGAATTCCTTGGCCGTGTTGAAGTCCCAGAGAATCTTCCCGTCCGTCGTCGAATAGGCGCGCAGATGTCCATCGACCGATCCGGAAAAGACGACGCCCGGAATGACCGACGCCGGCGCTGACTGCGCGCCCGTGCAGCCGCGGCCCGACGTGCATTCGAGCTTCGGCGCCGGCGTGTACCAGACGCGCTCGCCGGTCGCGAGGCTCACGGCGTGCAGTCCGCCAGCTTCGTTGGGCGGCGCAAGGACGTCGGACACCGGCACGTACACGTTCGCATCGTCTGCGGCGGATCCCCATTCGATGCCGCCGAGCGCGCTGCCCTTGCCGGCGCGATACTGCCAGACGACCTTGCCTTCATGGTCCGGATCCAATCCCCACATCACGCCGGATTTCTGGCCGATGACGATGATGCGCTTGCCGCCGGGCAGCGATCGGAGGATTGGCGCGTTTCCGAAGTCGTAGTCGGGGCCGAGATCTTTCGGGCAGTTCTCGAGGCCGGGGCGGCAGCCGACGACGAACGCGTCGGCTGGCGTGACCTGGTTCCACCAGAGCATCTTGCCGGTCTTGAGATCCATCGCGATCACGGAGTCGCTCGTCTTCACGGCGGGAGCGGTGTACGAATTGCCGGTGCCGATGTAGAGTGCGCCCCGCTGCGGATCGACGGTCGGTGAGTTCCACACGGCGGCGCCGGCCGGCGCCCACAGCGACGTGCCTGCAGAGTTCTTTCCGACTTCAACCGGCGTTTCCGTGATCGTGTACGTCTTCCAGATCTGGTTGCCATTCGACGCGTCCAGCGCCACGACGCTGCCGCGGAACGTGCAGCACTGATAGTTCGGCTGCGCGGCCGGTCCTTCTTCGATCGACGACAGCGGGACGTAGAGTCGACCGTCATAGAGCGATACTGAGCCGGTGACGCGCGCGAAGCGGTGCGAGTCCATCGACTTTTTCCAGATCAGCTGACCCGTGGCCGCGTCCAGCGCGTAGACGTTCGCCTTCAGGTCGCCCACGTACACGACGTGGCGAGCGTTCGCGCCGCTGCCGGCAGGCGCGACGGTCGGCGCCGATCGAATGCCGGCGTCAGCCTGGAACGCCCAGTGCGTGCAGCCGGTGTCGGCGTCGATCGAGTAGAAGATGCCGGTGTCGCTGCCGACGAACACGCGTCCGCCGACGATCGCCGGGTTGCCGTACGCCTGTGATCCGCCGGGGAATCCGAACGCCCACTTCAGCTTCAGGTTCGGGACATCAGCCGCCGTCAGACCGGGATTCTTCTGAAAGCGGCTGTTGGTCGCGTCCACGCCGAAGCCGTTCCACGCGGCCTTCGACGCGTACGCCGTCAGCCGATCTTCCTTCGCGGCGCAGAGGTCGGCGTTCGCGGCCGACGCCGCGAACGTCTTGCCGGACAGATACTCCGCCAGCGCGCGCCTCTCGGGAACGCTCAACGAGATCGCCTGCATGCTCATGCTGCCGGTCGTCATCGCGAGCAGGATGGCGTCGGGGCTGCGGTCGGCGAGCTGCGCGCGCGAGGGGGTTCGTCCTTGCGGCTGATCGTGACACTGCGCGCACGTCGCTTTGTAAACGTTCTCCGCGTTGATGGCCTGGGCGTGAGCGCTCCAGGCATGGCCGGCTACGGCGACGCTGACAAGCATCACGATCGACCATCGCGTGAGGCCGACGGACGAACCGAGAGACATCGTGAAAGATGGCGCGCGCATAGGAGTGAACTCCTGTCTACTGCCGCTTCGCGGTGAACGTGCCTTCGCCGAGCCCGGTGATCGAAAGGCTGCCCTTCAATTCGTCCTTGGTGACGATCGTGCCTTTGTAAGTGACGTCCAGCTTATTGCCTTGCAAGTCGGACGAAAAGCCGAACGAGAAGTCCGAGCCCTTGACCGATCCTGCGACGTCGACGTCGCCCAACTGGCCAACGTAGTGGCCCGTCAGCTTGTCGCCGTCCTGCTTGAGCGTCACGGCGGGCGTCCCGGATCCGGCGTCGGTCTGCACCGTAAAGATCCACTTGCCGGTCAGATCTGCCTTCGGCGCCTGCGCCGCAACTGCCGCGGCCACAGAGGCGAACACGATGGCAACGAACGCTGTGCGAAGTGCTGCTGTTCTCATGTCGTCTCCTTAAAACTTCATCTTCGTCAACTCGGGTAACCCTGGATCCGCGTGTGCCCACAGGCGGCGTGCCGCGTCGAACTCCGTTCGCGCTTTCGCGCTCTCGCCCCGATGTTCCGCTGCCAGTCCCGCCGCGTAGTGACTCCCGGCGTAGTTCGGATCGTGGCCGATCATCTGCTCCGCGGCCCACGCCGCAAAGTCCCAATCGCCGGCATCGCGGGCGACCCTCGCGATCGACTCGAGGGTGAACAGCGCCTGGCTCCACGCGTCGGGACCCGTCGCCGCCCGAAGCTTTTTCGCCAGGTCTTCCAGCATCGACCGGCCCTTGTCGCGCTGTCCCGTGCGGAGCATGAATTCGCCCTGCAGCTGCTGCAGCGAGTTCGCGACGAGCCCCGCTCCGAGCGGCGCACCGCGCATCAGGCGCAGCGCGGCGTTGGCCTCGTCGGCCGCCGCCTGGTACTGCCCCATCGACAACCGCGCCTCGCCAATCATCACGTGGCCGGCTGCGCTCACGAGCGGCGAGCGATGCGCGGCCATCGCCGTCGCCGCGTCGAGGGCTTCCTGGCTGCGTCCGCGTGCGAGCAGGAACACCGGCCACTCACGCTTGTTGAATTCCTGCTCCACGAGTCCCGACGGGATCTTGAACGCCGCCCTCAAGCGCGATTCGGCCTTCTCCATCTGGCCGACATACTGGTACGACGTCGCCAGCAAATCAAGATTGTGCTGGTAGTGCCAATCGTATTCGACGGGGATGTGCTCGGCGTTGAAGTACCGCGTCGCGATCCCGTCCGCCGCCTCGAACTCCGCGATCGCGTCGTCAATGCGGCCGACGCGTCGCAGGTCGTGGCCGTGCATATGACGCGCGTGGGGAACGCCCGGCGCCATCTTCGCATAAGTCGCACCTTCCGCGAGCGCCTCGTCGACGCGGCCGCTGTTTTCGTACGCGTGCGTCAGGTAATGGTGCGGCGCGAAGTGTCCCGGGGCGAGCGTCCTCGCTTTTTCGTAAAAACGGATCGACGCGGCCACGCTGCCCTGGCCGCGTTCGGCCGGATCCGACGATTCCGCGAGGCCCCGAAGCAGCCACAGCTCCTCGTCATCCGGCATCGCGTCGAGCGCACGATCGATCGATGCGCGGTACGCCGCCTGCGCCGCGGCATCAGGCCACGAACCTTTCTGCTCGGCCGCGAACTGGAGCGCGCGCAGCTCGATGTGCCGGCGATCGTGGACGGGCGCCCGGGCCGCGAGCGACTGCGCTTTCGCCAGCGACTCGCGGGCGGCCGCCGGCGCGTTGAGCTCGACGTAGGCGATTGACAACGCCGCATGGGCGATGGCGAGGTTCGCATCGAGCGCAATCGCCTGGTTGAGCGAACGCGCCGCCTCCAGCCACCAGTACGAGTGGAGGTACGCGAGGCCCTGGTCGTACATCGCTTGCGCCTGCGCTGACGTCGTGCCGACGCCATCATGCGCCGCACCGATTCCCGTGCGCGTGAGCGGCGGACGATGGGCGAACTGAAGGATCGATTCTTCGTTTGCGCCTGATGGCGTGCCAGCCGGTGCGCCAGCAGGCGCCGGACGGTGACCGCCATGCGCGCCACCCTGTTGTCCTTCACGCGCCAGCGACAGGATTTCGCCGATCACCGCGTCGCCGGGCGAGAGCCTCGCGCCTTCGGTGGCTTCGCGAATTGCGCCGGCGAAGTCGCCGCGATCGAGCAGCGCGTTGGCGAGGTTGCGCCGCGCGTTGCTGCTCCCCGGCTCGATGTGGACCGCTTGTTGAAACGCCGAAATCGCCTGGTCCGTCTGACCCGTCGCGGCGAGGGCGATGCCGTAGTTGGTCCAAGGACCGGCCTGGTCCGCGCGATGCGTGAGATAGGTCCTGTACTCCGGGACCGCATCGGCGTACCGATGCTGCACGTACATCGCTTCGGCGATTCGCCCGTGCGCAAGGACGGCGTTGACGTGCGACGGCCGCTCGTTCACGAACGCGCGCAACTGTTCGACTCCCTCGTCGGTCTGCCCGCGGTCGAGAAGTCGAAATCCGAGGACGGAGCGCGCATCCGGATAGTCGTCGACCGAGCGACGCAGCATCGCCATCGCCTCGTCGTCGCGCCCTGCGGCTTCGAGCGCCTGCGACAGGTTGTAGCGCGCGCGTCCGTGCGGCCAGCGGTCCACCACGGTCTGCCACATCGTCAGCGCTGACGCATATTCGGCATTCCGCCGGACGGTCGCGAACGCGAGCGCAACGCACATCACGACCGCAACACCGGCGCTCCACGATCTGCGCCAACGCTTCGACAACACATGGAAGGCGACGACGGCCAGAACGGCGAGCGCCATCATCGGCAGGTACATGCGTCGTTCGGCAGCGACTTCGGTATGTATGGGAACGATCGTCGTCGGCGCCAGCGTCGCAGCCATCCAGAAGCCGAGGTAGCCGATTGCGGGTCGCTGCTTCATCGCAAAGATAGCAACGGCCGCTGCAATCAGTACAACGACAAGCGGCAGCCATACGGCGGCGATCGTCAGCGGTCGCACCCTCCCGTAGTCGAGGACAAGTCCTGTCGGCCACACGGCGAGACGGAGGTAGCGCGCGATCATCGCCGTTTGATTCAACACGTACGTCCAGCCCGACGTGGCACCGACCAGTCCTTCATCGGCCGCGAATCCGACAGACGAAGCACGCGGTCCTGAACGAATCAGCAGGATGAGAATCGCCCACGTTGCGGCAAGCCCGAGATACAGGCGCCGCCTCGCACGCCACGCGCTGATCCACGAATCGAACAGGAAGACACGATCGTACGCAGCGACGAGCGGCGGCGCAACGACCATCGTCTCCTTGCTCGCCATGCCGAGCGCGCAAACAACGACAGCAATTGCGTCCCATAGAACGCTGCCAGCGTTCGCGGCGCGGATGCTGGCGTACACCGTCGTCAACAGAAACAGCGACATCAGCGATTCCGTTCGCGCGGTGATGTAGTCCGCCGGCTCCGACGTCAGCGGGTGGACCATCCAGATGAGCGCGGCGGCCAGGGCCAGATAGGTCGCGGAGGTCAGGTGGGTCAGGTGGGTCGGGTCGGTCAGGTGGGTCGGGTCGGTCAAGTGGGTCGGGTCGGTCAGGTGGGTCTGGTCGGTCGTGTGGGACGCCGGCGAACGACGGCGCGAGCGCCCGGGGCCATGCTGCGCGGCGGCCGGCGCGGCGGCAGTCGAGAAAAAGCTCGAAGCGGTCCGCCGAACAATCGCGAACAGCAGGAGCGCGCACGCGATGTGGATGACGACGTTCAGTGCGTGATAGCCGCGCGGCGCAAGTCCGCCGACGGCGTAATTCGCGGCGAACGATGCGTTGACGATCGGTCGTCCCGAGACGGGCGTGTCGTGCTCCGGCGGCGCCAGCGCCGTGCGCCACTGGCGGATCGTCGCGTTGTTCACCACGGCCGCCGCATCGTCGTAGATGAATGGACCAGCCACGCTGTTCCAGAACGTCATCACGCCGACGAGCAGGAGCAGGCCAATTGCGGAAAGAGGACTGCGGATTGAGGATTGTATTGCGGATTGCGTTGTTCCTGGAACGAGCTGAAAGAAGACTGCGGACTGTGGAGCGCCCTCCACAATCCGCAGTCACGCGGCCGATTAGAAGTCGAAGTTGATCCCGAACTTGAAGAACCGCGCCTGCAGCACGTTCGTCGGGCGCAGCCACTGCGACGTGGCGAGCGTCGAGAACGTGTTGCTGACCGTGTACGGCCAGTTGCTGTTGAAGATGTTGTAGGCGTCGAAGTCCACGCGCAGACGGTACTGCGACACCCTGAACCGCTTCGATGCGCGCAGGTCGAGCTGCTTGAGGTTGTAGTTGCCGTAGTTCTCGCCGACCTCAATCAGGTTCCACGTGCGGGTCGCCGCGTTGTTCGCATAGGTGCGGCCCAGCGTGGTGGCCGTCGCGGGCGCCGCCCACTGCGCGAGCAAGCTCGGCGCGGCGCCGCCAGTCTGAAGGCCGCGCGTGAACTGGAACGTGCCGCTCAACTGCACGTCGTACGGCAGCGAATACGACCCGAGGAACTTGAAATCAGGACGATACGGCAGATCCTGGTGACAGGCCTTGTCGCCGTTCGGATAGATTTCGCTGATTTCCTGCTGCCCCAGTGTCGGATTCGAGGTGAGGAACGAGAAGACACCGTAGTTGACGAGGTTGCACTGATCGAACACGCGCTTGCCCGCCGTGATGCCGGCGTTCAGGAAGAAGCCGGGCTTGGGCCGCGCGGTGATCGAGGCGTCGTACCCTTCGTAGATGTTCGTCTCTCCGCCGTAGTTGCTCGAGAAGCTGAGCGTGCTGCTCTGAGGCAGCGGCTGCGCAGCAACCGTCGGCTTCAGATCGTAGAGACCGCACACCTGGTAGCCGCCACCGTCGGGCAGGTTCGGATTGGACGGCGTGTTCACACAGAACGGACCGTCGTAGCTCCCCTTGGCGATGCTGTAGCGGTTGTCGACCGTCACCGTCTGGTTGCCGAACGACCGACGATACCAGCCAGCTGCCACCGAAATGCGAGGCGCGAGCTCGTGCTGGCCGCTGATGGCGTACTCCCAGTTGTACCCGCGAGCGCCCCAACCGCTCAGGATCGCGGGATCCGTCGTGAGCGTGCTCGCCACGTTCTTGCCGAAGTTCGGCGTGCTCGGCGAAGCCGTCAGTTCGTTCAGCTGCAGGTTGCCGGCGGCGTCGAACGGCGAGCCGTTGTTGTCGAGATCCCGCCAGGCCCGCGTGTCGCTGAGGCCGACCGTGGTCTCGGGGTTGTTGTTGTCGGTCGTGCTGCCTGCCGCGAGGCCGACGCCGTTCACGTAACGCGCCACGCTGGCCTTGATGGCCGTCTTGCCGTTGCCAAACAGATCGTAGGCGATGCCGACGCGCGGGTTCAGATCCTTCCAATTGGCGACCTGGCCGACGCAGTTCGCGTTCAGGTTGTTCTTGCCGTCCGGGCACGTCGAGTAGCTGACGGCCTGATTGAACGTGCCGGCCGGCAACGTCTCGGGATCGACGGAGCTGATGAACCAGTCCCAGCGGAGGCCGGCGTTGACGGTCGCACGGCCGAACGTCCACTTGTCCTGAGCGAAGATGGCGCTGTCGTTCTTGATCGAGTTGCTGCGATCGGTCGGGATACGCAGCGTCACGCTGACCGGATTGATGTTGCCGTTCGCCAGCAGGCCGTTGTAGGTGACCGGCTGGATGTCGCGCGTGTACTGCTGCGTCAGCCGCCATTGCGCCTGGCTGATCGTCGCGCCGAACCGCATCGAGTGCGAACCGGTCACATACGACGCGGCGAATTGCTCCGTGAACAGCTTGGAGAAGTGATCCGCCGGGTTGTTCCAGGCCCCCGAATTGATGTTGTTCGACTGATCGACCAGCGTGACGAGCGGCGGGTTCGCTGCCAGAACCGCCGGCTGGTAGTTCTCCTGATATTCCTGATCGTAGACGCCGAAGCCGGCGTCGAACAGCAAGCGGTTCGTATGCGTCCGCGTGTACTTCGTGACCGACACGAAGCTGGTGGGCGTTGCCTGAATCGCGGAGGCTTCCGGCGGGATGTTGCCGGCGATGCCCCAGTGTCCACGCACCTTGTTCTGATCGTCGTGGTAATACGACAGCTTGTCCTTGTCCGACACCTGCCACGTGAGTCGACCGGCAATGCTGCGGATGTGGCCGTCGTCAACGCCCGGGGACGTGGTGTTCGGCACGTAACGATAGGGATTGGGATCCAGGTCGGCGTAGCTGCCCGCGACGGTCTTGTTGACGCCCCAGTACCGATACGTCGCGTAGAACCAGACCTTGTCCTTCATGATGGGGCCGCCGCCGCCCGGATTGAAGTCGTAGATCTTTTGGATCTGGCTGACGTTGCTCAATTTGTTGTTGGGGTTGTACGTCAGGTCGCCGAAGAGTTCTTGACGGCTGCAGGGCGAGGCGACGCCGTTGACGATGCCGGCCGAGTCGCAGTTGTCCGACGCCCACGACGACGGCGCCCAGTTGCCGGTGACGTTGCCGTGGAAGCTGTTGCCGCCGTCCTTCGGCACCATGTTGACGCGCATGCCGCCCTGGCCCATTTCCGCCGAGTCGGCGCCAGTGATGTAGCTGATTTCCTGGAAGCTGCCATCGTTCCAGTACACACCGCTGTACGCACCGTTCGCGCACAGGTTGTTCAGCCGCAGACCTTCGATCGTCTGCACCGTGTCGGGAGAGCCGCGGTACTGCAGCGGCGACTGCTGGAGGTTGCCCGACCCGCCGACGTCGCGCGACAGCGCGCCGCCGCCGCCGACCGAAATCGTGGTGCCCGGAATCATGATGCCGACCGCCTGGATGTTGCGGCCCGTCGGGATCGTGTCGAGCACCTCGCGCGTCATAACGGTGCGCTGCGTGATGTTCTGGACGTCAACGACAGGTGATTCGGCGGAAACGGTGATGGTTTCCTCGACCGCGCCGACTTTCATTTCGGTGTTGATGGTGGCCGTGAAGTCGGAGGTGAGCTCGACGCCGTCACGCTTCACCGTGTTGAAGCCGGGCAATGTGAAGGTGACGCTGTACGTGCCGGGCCGAAGCGCGTCGATCTTGAACTGGCCCGATCCGTCGGTGACGCTCGAACGCGTCTTCTCGATGAGTGCCGGGCTGGCGACTTCGACGGTGACGCCAGGCAGAATCGCCCCGGAGGTGTCCTTGACGGTCCCCGCGATGGCGCTGGTCTGCGCCGACGCGACGGCCGGCAGCAGCAAAGCGATGCCCGCAATTCCGAAAACAAGCCGTGCGAAACTGCGCATTCCAGTCTCCCTCCCTGAAAACCTCACAGAATGCCGTTCGAGTACGGTGGCGCTGCGTTAGCAGTAGTTATGCCGCTAGTCGACTCTCGTTTCTTCGCGCTTTCCCACGAAAATTGCGGTGGTGCCGGCGGATTTTCCAAAAATCCGTATTCGTCGATACATCCTTCGTAAGGTATCGGACGAAACGGGTAATCTATGGAGAACGACCGACCGGTCGGTCGGGAGCATAGCATGAGGAACGGCAGATCGGATGGACTCAATCGGGTCGGCCGGCGCTCGGCGGCCACCGCCGCTGTGACAGCGGGTGCAGCCGCGCGCTACAAGCAGCCAGGAACGCCGCCGGCCCGGACGGCAGGCACGCCGCTCCGCTCGAAGCGCGTGGACATCTGCCGCACGGCGGCCGAGATCTTCCGCGAACGCGGATTCGCCGCCACCTCGGTCAGCGACGTCGCGCGCGCGCTGGGGATGACGAAGGCGGGCCTCTATCACTACTTCGAGAGCAAGGAGGCGCTGCTGCTCGAGATCATGACCTACGGCCTCGAGCGCGTCCGCGACGAAGTGGTCCTGCCCGCCCGCACCATCCTCGATCCCGAGGAGCGCCTCCGTGAGATCGCGATGCGCCACGCGCGGATAGCGACGGACGGCAAGGGCGCCGTCGCGCATCTCGGCGACGAAGTCCGCGCGCTGCCGCCCGCAGCGCGGCGACAAATCGAGGAGCGCAGCCGGCTGTACTTCGATCTCGTCCGGGATACCTTGCGCGAGCTGAAAACCGCGGGACGCCTGCGACCCGTCGATCCGACGGTCGCCGCGTTCAGCGTGCTCGGGATGATTCTCTGGCTGCCGCGATGGTTCCGTCAGAACGGACGGCTGTCGCAGGAACGCGTGGCCGTCGAGATCGCGAACCTCGCCGTCGGCGGACTC
This sequence comes from Vicinamibacterales bacterium, assembly GCA_036557365.1. Taxonomy (GTDB): domain Bacteria; phylum Acidobacteriota; class Vicinamibacteria; order Vicinamibacterales; family CAVVIG01; genus DATKHR01. The sequence goes on along the minus strand of DATBHR010000096.1, from coordinate 5,263 downwards.
GTGCTGCCGCGCCGGTCAGGCGGAAAAGCGCGCGGCTCGAAAGCGGCGAAACCGGTCAGATTCCGCCGAGACAGAGATACTTGACCTCGAGGAACTCCTCGATTCCGTACTTCGATCCCTCGCGGCCCAGGCCCGATTCCTTCACGCCGCCAAACGGCGCCACTTCGGTCGAAATCAGACCGGTGTTGATCCCGACGATGCCGTACTCGAGGCCTTCGGCGACCCGGAAGATCCTGCCGACATCGCGGCCGTAGAAATACGCCGCGAGTCCGAACTCCGTATCGTTCGCGAGCCGAATCGCATCGGCCTCGTCCTCGAAGCTGAACACGGGCGCCACCGGACCGAAAGTCTCCTCGCGCGCCACCGCCATCGCCGGCGTGACGCCAGTGAGGATCGTGGGTTCGAAAAATCGTCCGCCGCGCGAATGACGCTTGCCGCCGACAACGATGGTTGCGCCTTTGGCAGTGGCGTCGGCGATGTGCGATTCGACCTTGTCGACCGCTTTGTCGTCGATGAGCGGTCCCTGCGTCGCGCCGGCTTCGAGTCCGGGCGCCGGATTCAGTTTCTTCACGGCAGCCGTGAGCTTCGTGACGAACGCGTCGTGCACGGCGCGCTGAACGAGCAACCGATTCGCGCACACGCACGTCTGGCCGGTGTTCCGATATTTCGACTGGATCGCACCTTCGACCGCCGCGTCGAGATCCGCATCGTCGAACACGATGAACGGCGCGTTGCCGCCGAGCTCGAGCGACAGCTTCTTCACCGTGCTCGCACACTGCGCCATCAAGACTTTCCCGATCTCGGTGGACCCGGTGAACGACAGCTTGCGGACGATGGGATTCGATGTGAGCTCGCTGCCAATTTCCGAGGCCGCACCTGTCACGACGTTGAGGACGCCTTTCGGGAGGCCGGCGCGCTCGGCGAGTTCAGCCAGTGCGAGCGCGGAAAACGGGGTCTGCGATGCCGGCTTCAGGACGACCGTGCACCCCGCGGCGATTGCCGGTCCCGCTTTGCGCGTGATCATCGCGAGCGGAAAGTTCCACGGCGTGATGCACGCGGCGACGCCGATAGGCTCCTTCGTGACGATGATACGCTTGTCGGCCTGATGGCCGGGAATCGTATCGCCGTATACGCGCTTGGCTTCCTCAGCGAACCACTCGAGAAACGCGGCGGCATAGGCGACCTCGCCCTTCGACTCCGTCAGCGGCTTCCCCTGCTCCGTCGTCATCAGCCGCGCGAGATCGTCCTGGTTCGCCATCATCAGCTCGAACCAGCGGCGCAGAACGGCGGCGCGCTCCTTCGCGGTTTTCCTGCGCCACGCCGGGAACGCGCGTGCGGCCGCGTCGATCGCCTGTTTCGTCTCGGTGCGTCCGAGTTTCGGCACGACACCGATCGTCTCGCCCGTCGCCGGATCGTCCACATCGATCGCGCCGTGCGTACCAGGCTCGACCCATGCGCCGTCGATGTAGCAGGTTTGCCGGAACAGCTTGGAGTCGGAGAGCGTCAGGCGGGCGGTGGTGAGGTTGGCCATACCCTGATTTTATCGCCAGGGATTCGCGATTCGGACGGCGCGTTGACGGACGCGACCGTTCAGGCGGACTGGCGGTTGATCGGATCGCTCTGGGATGGCCGCTCGCGCTCGACTTCGATGGTGCACTCGGAAAGAACCGCCGCAATCGCGCCGACCGCGACGAGGATCGGCGCGAGCGCCGTTCCGATCACGCCGACCGTCAGTGGAAATTCCGCCACGGTCCGCGACTCCTGCTTGATGATGACGCGCCGGACGTTGCCCTCGTGCAGCAGCTTCTTCACCGCGTCGAGCAGCTGCGTGCCGGCGACCTTGAAGGATTCCTTGAATGTGTCAGGCATCTCGTCTCCAAAGAGTAGACGAGCTCCACGTCGGCCCGGTTCGATCGAATTCCTAATTCCTTCTAGGCATTTCCCACCGACCGTCCCTGGATGATGTGCACCAAGAACAGTACGATCGCAATCACGAGCAGGACGTGTAGCGCACTACCCACTGCCGTGGTCGTCATGACACCCAACAACCACAACACGAGGCACACGATAGCAATGGTCAACAGCATGGCCAGCCTCCGCCCCGAGTAATGCAGAGGTCTTGCCAGCTTCAGCTACGCGCGCAGTGCCTGCTCGATGTGCGCGACGTGATGATGACAGTGCCATCCGTACAGCGCCAGCACCTCATCCAGCCTCATCCGGCCCATGTCAGGATGAAGATACGCGCGCGAGAAATCAGCATCTGACAGGTTCCGCAGGAACACGACCCATCGTCGATGCAGCGCCTCGAGCAAGCTCAGCGACATCGAAACGTCGCCGCTCTTCGCCTCCGGCAGTTCGGCCCAGCGCTGCTCTTCATACGTGCGAATGGTCGGCGTGTCTTCGGTCATCGCCAGCTTCATGCGAACGTACGCGTTCAAGTGGCTGTCGGGCACGTGGTGCACCACCTGACGGATCGACCAGCCGCCGGGACGGTACGGCGTCTCCAATTGTCGATCGCTGAGCTTTTCGACCAGCGCGCGCATGCGCGCCGGAGTGTCTTCGATCGTCTTCACGAGCGCGTCGCGCGTCGCACGATCGAGCGGCGCCACGGGGCGCTCGAATTTTCCGACGGGATACCGAAGCGTGTCCAAATCGGCCATGCGTCGATCAATACCACGGAGTAAAATCGCGCGCGAGGAAACTTTCATCATGCTGAGACGAGGTACTTTGTTTTTCTGTGTCGCCGCGATCGCCGCGTTGATGTCAACGGCGTTCGAGGCGCAGCAGCCGGCCGCGCCTGGCGGCGGCGGGGGCGGACGCGGCGGCGGACAAGCCGCAGGCGGCCCGATCCCGTCGATCGATCAGCGCACGAGCGGCATGCAGAAGATCGACGGCTTCTTTCCGATTTACTGGGACGAACGCACCGGTTCGATGTTCCTCGAGATTCCGAAAATGGATTCCGAGTTCCTGATGGCGACGGGACTCGCGGCCGGACTCGGCTCGAATGACATCGGCCTCGATCGCGGTCAGGGCGGCGGCGGTCGCGTGCTCTACTTCGAGCGCGTCGGACCGAAGGTGCTGCTCGTGCAGCCGAACCAGTCGTTTCGATCGAGCAGCGCGAATGCCGCCGAGCGCAAGTCTGTCGAGGACTCGTTCGCGAAATCGATCATCTGGGGCACCACGGTCGCCGCGGAATCCAACGGTCACGTGCTCGTCGACGCGACCGATTTCTTCCTGCGCGACGTCACCGGCTCCGCCAGCGCGCTCAGGCCCGGCAACTACCGTGTCGATCGCGCACGCAGCGCCTTCTATCTGCCGAACACGAAAGGCTTCCCGAAGAACACGGAAATAGCGGTCACGCTGACGTTCTCGAACGACGCGGCCGGCGGCCGCGGCGGTGGCGGCGGTCCGGCTCAGGGACCCGAGCGAATCGGGACGCCTGCCGCGCGCGGTGGCGGCGGCGGTGGACGCGGCGGCGGTCTCTTCTCCGGCAGCGTGGCCAGCGTCACGCCCAGCGCCGACTCGGTCACGATGCGCGAGCACATCTCGCTCGTCGAACTGCCGGACAACAAATTCAAGCCGCGCTGGGACGACCCGCGCGCCGGCTACGGCGGCCTCACCTACGTCGACTACAGCGTACCGATCGGCGAACCGATGCAGATGCGCTTCATCCGCCGCCATCGCCTCGAGAAGAAAGATCCGAACGCCGAGGTCAGCGAGCCAGTGAAGCCGATCGAGTACTGGGTGGATCCCGGCGCGCCCGAAGACGTGAAGAAAGCGCTCGTCGAAGGCGCCAGCTGGTGGAACCAGGCGTTCGAAGCCGCCGGCTTCAGGAACGCGTTCAAGGTCGCGGTGCTGCCGCCCGACGCGGATCCGATGGTCATCCGCTACAACATGATCAACTGGGTCCATCGCTCGACGCGCGGATGGAGCACCGGCGGCAGCATCTCCGATCCGCGCACCGGCGAAATCCTGAAAGCGACCGTCATCCTCGGATCGCTGCGCGATCGCCAGGACTATTTGATCTTCGAGGGACTCGCCTCCCCGTATGCCACCGGCGACAAACGCTACGACGCCGGCTATGAAGCGGCATTGAAGCGCATCCGCCAGCTCGCGGCTCACGAAACCGGCCATACCCTGGGTCTCGGCCACAACTACTACGACAGCACCAAAGGCTGGATCTCGGTGATGGACTATCCGCATCCGCTCGAGGAGCTGAAGGCCGACGGGACGATTGACATCTCTCAGGCGTACCCGCAGCACATCGGTGACTGGGACAAGGTGACCATCAACTATGGCTACCGGCAGTTTGCGCCAGGCACCGACGAGAAATCGGCGCTGACCAAGATCCTCGACGATGCATGGGCGCAGGACCTGCGCTACATGACCAATCAGGATACAGACGCGAATCCCAAGGTCGAGCAGTGGTCGAACGGCGTCGATCAGGCCGACGAGCTGTATCGCATGATGAAGGTGCGGCGGGCGGCGCTCGATCGCATCGGCGAGAACACCATCCGTCCGGGCCAGCCGCTGGCGCTCATCGAAGAACCGCTGGTGCCGATCTACATGTATCACCGCTACGCGGTGGAGTCGGCCGCGTCGATGGTTGCGGGCCAGGACTACATCTACGCGATGAAAGGCGACAACCGCACGCCGACCAAGGGCGTCTCGACCGACGACCAGCGGAAGGCGCTCGACGCGCTGGCCTACACGCTGAAGCCGGCCGAGTTGGCCGTCCCGAAGAAGGTGCTCGACCTGATTCCGCCGCGTCCGCCGGGCTACGGATTCCACCGTGAGCTCTTCCCGCGGACGACCGGTGACACGTTCGATCCGCTGGCGCCGGCGACGATCGCGTCTGCCGTCACGATCGGGTTCGTCCTGCAACTCGATCGCGCGGCGCGCATGGTCGGTCAGCACGCGGTCAACCCACAGCTGCCGGGTCTCGAAGACGTGATCGATCGGCTCACCACCGCCACATTCGACGCGCCAACGACGACGCCGTACGAAGCGGCGATTCGGCGCGCGGAAGAGCGGGTCCTCGTCGATCGCGTGATGTGGCTCGCCGTGGCGTCGCCCAACAGTCAGGTACGCGCGACGGCCTCACTCAAGCTGTCGAAGCTCGCGGCGCGCTTGCGCACGTCGGTCGCGAAGACCGAGGCCGACACCGCCCAGAACACGTTGATTGCCGCCGACATCAAGCGATTCCTCGAACGTCCGGCCGACTCGACGAAACCGATTCCGCTGCCGACCGCCGATGCGCCGC
>DATBHR010000095.1:0-84731 GCA_036557365.1 Vicinamibacterales bacterium | reverse complement strand
CCTCACCTCCCGAATTCCGATCATCGTGCTCACCACGCAAACAGAAGCGAAGGCCGCGAGGCTGGTCGAGCAGGCGCGCGCCGACGCCGTCCTCGTGCAGCCCATTCGAGCCGAGGCGCTGTACGAGGAAATCCTGAGAGTCCGCCGGGCGTCCCGGGACGCACGCGTACGGTCCGACGCAGCGCGGCGAACCGCCGAGCGGCGTCTCGGACACGCGCGGGGAGTCATGGCGCGCGCGCGCCAGCTCAGTCGCGAGTGCCGGCGTTTCGTCACAACGGCTCCGCCCCTCGAGCCGCCCTCGATCGTGTGCCCAGCGTGCAACCGGGAGCTGTTCTACGAGCGGAGCTACATCGGCGGCGTCAACGAGGGATCGGCCGAGCAGTGGGATACGTTCTCCTGCCCCGCCGGATGCGGTCACTTCGACTACCGCCACCGCACGCGACGAATCACGAAAGCGGTCTGACGCGCGGCGCGAGCGCCGCTATCCCCGAATCCAGCCACGCGCCGAGCGCGAGAATCGCGACGGCTTCGCATCGAAGAGCGCATGCCCTTCGCGCAGCGCGCGCCGGCGGAGGCTTTTCTGAAACTTCTCCGCACACCCCAGGATGACGGCTGTCGCGCGCTCGTCGCCGAACCGGCTCGGGTCTTCGAGCAGCAGCGCCTTGAACAGCACGAGATTGTGCGCGTTGCCCAGCCAGGTCTCGAGCCGACGCACCTCCTTCGCGCGGCGACGCGCCGCGGAGTTCAGGCGCTCGATCAGGCGGAGGTGATACCAGTGATCCTTCGTGCGGCGCCGCCACCTGTGAAAGGCGCGGTCGTCGCCGCTGGCTTCCGCGGCCTCGAGCGCCTTCCTCGTCGTCCGATAGACGCGAACCATGCCCGACCGGAGCGTGCGCCGGCGCGCCGCGTGACGGACGTCCTTCGCGAAGGTCTTCGACCAGTCCTGAAGGTCGTTCAGGGCGCGGTGAAGCGTCGCACCGGCGTCAGCGCGCGTATCCACACCTCGTTTTCGCGCAAGGAGCGCCTTCTTCACGGCCTCGCATCGATCGTCGCTGACCACGTCGGGGTACCGCGCGTGAATCGCATCCATCGTGGCGACGGCAGCGTCGGCGTCGCGGATCGTGGCGAACACGTGCGCGGTCTTCCTGAGGCGCTTCGTGTGGCGGTCGTAGTCCGCACCCAGTTCGTCGCGGAGCAGCCTGAGGATCGATCGCAGCTTCTTGATCCGCTTCCGCAGCGCGAACGCCGCGTGAACCGGATCCAGCCGCTCGGCATCGTCCATGGCTTTTCGCAGCTCGCGCGACACGACGCGCTGGAGTCCCGGTGCGATGCGCTCTCCGGACTTGAGTGCGAACGCCATTCGAACGAATCAGCGGGAGGGTCGCGTCACGGCATCGACAGCTCGCCGGTGTCGCCGACCCTGGCGGTGTGCCGTGTGACGACGGCCGTGGCAAGGCCGAACAGCACGGCGAGGACGCCGCCGTGGTTGTCCCAGTACGTGCCGGAGGCCGCTTCGAACTTCAGCAGCGTGAGGTTCGGGTCGTCGAGACCGTCGGGAAACCACGTGCGGATCACGGGACTGTAGAGCTCCTTCAACTTCTCGAGGTCGCGAGCGGTTGAGCCGGTTCCGACGAGATGCAGGTAGGCACTCCGTTCGTCATTCTGGAACAGGAGCGATACAGCCGAGCCGTTGGATGTCTCGTCCACCTTGCGGCTGCGTTCATCGACGAAGAACCAGAGTACGCCTTCGAACGCCTTCGCGTCGCCGACCAGCGCGAGCGGGCGTGCGTGCAGGAGCTGTTCGGGATCTCGCGTGACCATCATGGCGCTGCGGAAGTTCGGCAGGAGCTCGCGGATCTTCTGCACGGCCGCGTCGCCGCTCAGGTGCGATTTGTCGTCCTCGGGACGCATGACGGGGCTACCTCATCGGAGAGGCGTGGACAGAATCGGCGTGCCGGACGTTTGCGAATGATGCATCGCGACGTGTTTGCGACACGCTGCGACGCGGCTTCATGCGCAGCTGAAGCCCTTCTCCTCTGCGAGCCTGAAACGTTCGCGTCCGGACAGTCCGCGAAGGATTTCCTTCGGCGCAGACCGCTGCCGCTCGCGAACCCGGCTGATCTCGAGCGCAACCGGCGCGCTCGTCGCCCCGGCGCGCCCCACAGACATCAGGCGAACCACCGTGGCCAGGTGAATCGCCGCGTACCACACGGCGATGATGGCCATCGGATAGAGAAGAACGGAAAACACGAAATCGCCCATGACCGTCTCCGCGTCGCCTGCTCGCAATCGGCGGGCCATCGGAGGTGGGGAGCGCGTGGCCGCGCTCCCCGCCCGTCAGCCTCGGCCGTAACTACGGCTTCTTGCCGGAAGTGCCGACGACCTTGTTTGCCGACTCAGCTTCCTTGAGGTGTTCCTCGACGGTCGGCAGCGTCTTCGCCGCCCACGCCTTCACCTCCGGATCCTTGCCGGACTTCGATTCCTTCTGAAGTGCCGACGCCACTTCCTTGTGGCCCGAGACCATCGCCTGCATGTAGGCCCGATCGAACGCGTCGCCCGAAAGGTTCATCAGGCGGTCGTGAAGCGCCTGGTGCTTCGGATCGAGCGTCGACGGCAGCATGACGTTCTTCGTCTTCGCGATCGACTTCAGCTCGTCGCCCGCCTTGGTGTGATCGTCGACCATGCGTTGACCGAACGACTTGACGTTGGAGCTGGATGCCTTCTCGGTCGCCATCTTTCCGAGCTCGACTTCCGCCATGTTCGCCTGCGCCGTTTTCACGACGAAGCTCTCGTCAGCGTTGTTGGCCCGCGGGGCCGTGACGCCGGTTGCGCCGCGCGTCTGCGGCGGCTGCGCCGGCGGCGGCTGCTGCGCGAACACACCGGTCGCGCAGAGTGCGACCGCGGCCACGCCAGCACAGAGTCCGGTCTTGATCGTCGTGTGACTTCCCGCCATGTGATCTCCCTCCTGATGGGTCCCGCTCTCTCTTCGCAAGCGATGTACCGAATCGAATTCGGCTGAGGCATGTCCGCTCGGCCGCCGCATGTGCTCATCCGTCGGCGGCGTCCAAGTTGCAGTGCAAAGCCCGAGAGGAGGGGTCATGAAGCTCGTCACTGCTGGCAGTCTCGCGCGCGTGGCCGGTACGGCCGTTCTGGCTCTCGGATTCGCTGCGACGATGGCAGGCCAAACCACGACGAAAACGGAAGTGAAAGTGAAAGACGGCAAGGACGTGAAGGTCGTTGGGTGCGTCGAACGAACAGCCAACGGCAGGTTGATGCTGACGCAAGTCGCCGACAAGAAGGAGGCGCTGCCGAACTACTGGCTGGTCGGCGACAAGGACCTCACGAAGGATGTCGGCCGCCTGATGGAAGTCTCGGGAAAGGCATCCGACCGCGGCGACGCCAAGGTCGAAGTGAAGCGCGAGACGAAGACGGAAGTTGAAGACGGTCCCGATCGAAAGGTCGAATCGACGACCGAGATGCACGGCGACATGCCGAACATGAAATACCTGCAGGTCGACTCGGTGAAAACGATCGCGGCCGCCTGCCGATAACACTGCATCATCTCCACTCGCGACGGGCGGTCCAGGACCGTCCGTCGATCTCGGCCTTTACCACCCACACAACTGAGCTTTTCAGCGCCCAGGACAGGCTGTCGATTCTGCCGCCTCCCGATCGATCTATGGGAGGAGGTTGAGTGATGACCACGAACAAGGCGGGACGGAAGACGCGGGTCGGCTTGTGGGTGATTCAAAGCGCGCTCGCGCTGCTGTTCCTGTTTGCCGGCATGATGAAGATCGGGATGCCGGCGCAGGCGCTCGCGGCGCAGACGCCTCTGCCCGTGGCATTCCTTCGATTCATCGGCGTGTGCGAAACGCTGGGAGCTCTCGGCTTGATCCTGCCTGGCGTCCTGACGCTCTGGACCGTACTGACGCCCGTCGCCGCAGCGGGCCTCGCCATCATCATGATCGGCGCGACGGTGCTCTCGCCCGGGGCCACGGCGACGTTTCCGGCTGTGGTGGGCTGCCTCGCAGCGTTCGTCGTCTATGGACGGCTGCGCCTCGCGCCGCTCGGCGCCCGCTCGATCGACGAGCCGGCGACGACGATGCGCCGCGCTGCCTGAGAGAAGCTACGGCGCGGTGCCCGCACCGCGCCAGCGCGCGCGCAATGCATCACGATCGAGCTTCGCGCCGCGCAGGAACACGCTGACGATCTTTCGCGTGTTCCGGATGTCGTCCAGCGGGTTGGCGTCGAGGACGACGAAATCCGCGCTCTTCCCCGACGCGAGCGCTCCCATGTCCGCGATGTCGAGCAACTTGGCGGGACGCGAGGTCGCCGCGACGATCGCGTCCGACGGTTTCATTCCGAGCTCGACCCACCGCGCCAGCTCGTGGTGGTCGCCGGTTCCGAACGTATGTCCCGGATGGATGCCGGTATCGGTGCCGAGCACCACCCGCGCGCCAGCGGCCACCATCGCCTGAAAATTGTTCGCCAGGATCTCTTCGCGGCGGGCGGCGTTCGGAGACGGCGGGCCGCAGCTCGGCGCGAGCGGTTTCGGCTCCTTCGTCGCGCGAATCCCGGCGACGACGGATGCGGGAAGCGCTTCCTCGAAGAACGGATCAGGCGTGCAGACCTCGGTGCGATCGCCAAGTCCGATCACGGTCGCCCAGTACGGCTTGTGCGCCCGAACCAGCGCGAGCAGCTCGTCGTCGACTTTTTCGTTCTGGACGACGTGTACGAGCACATCGGCGCCTGCGCGCACCACGTCCTTCTGATCGGGCAGCGTCGTCGCGTGCGCGTTGACCAGCATGCCGTGGCGATGCGCTTCGTCGATGACGGCGGTGAACACGTCGGGCGTCATCTTCGGGTACGTGCCGCGGCGATCGTCGACCCAGATTTTGACCTGCCGGATTCCCTGCTTCGCCATGCGCTGGACGGCGGCGCGCGCCTGATCCGGCGTCGAGACCTCGTTCACGACGTGCAGTGCGGTCGTCGCTTCGCGAAGCACCGCGTCCGGGCCGCCGTTCGGCGGTGCCATGCCGGGCATGAAGAAGTAGCGGGCCGCGGGAGCGAACTTGCCTGCGCGCTGGTCCTTCTGAAACTGCAGCGATGCTTCCGTCGGACTGCTGCCGACCGACTGCGTCGCGCCGACACCGTAAAACGCTTCGCGCTGGAGGTGATCGAGTACGTTCTGCGGCGTGTAGTTCGCGGCGCCCCAGCTCGTGTAGCCCTCGTAGCCGATGTGCACGTGAGCGTTGATCATCGCCGGGATGACCGTCTTGCCTGTCAGATCCACGCGCGAACTGTCGGACGGTACTTTCACCTGGCCGGCGGGGCCGACGGACACAATCCGTCCGTTCTGAACCACGAGGACACCGCGCTCGATCGGCGCGCTGCCATCGCCGACGATCAGCCGCGCGTTTTCGTAGGCGACCGCAGTGGAACGCGACTGAGACTGCGCGGCGATCGTGGCGGCACATCCGCCCAACAGCACGGCGACCAGAACATGCGTACGCATTGTCGCTACCTCGGCTCCGGATGATCGGCGAGCTGATAGATTCTTCGCACCGCGGCGGGATCGATGCCGATGCCGCGGATGGACGCGAAGTCGTTGCGATACGGCGTCATGTCCACCTTCTCGGCAGCGGCGTCCGCGGACAGCCCCTGCTGCCGCAGCGCCGTGACCTGCTTCAGCATGTCGCGCAGGTACCGCTGAAACGCTTCGATCTTGCCTTTCCCCTGAAACACCACGCCGTGCCCGGGCATCACGGTGTCGAAGTCGAGCGCGCGCAGCTTGTCGAGCGTCGCAATCCAGTCCTCGGGATACGAATCGCCGGCGTACGAAACAACGGACTCCATCAGATCGCCGGTGCAGACGATCCGTTCCTTCGGGAGGAAGACCACGACGTCGGTGTCGGTGTGCCCACGGCCAAGATAAAGGATGCGAATCTCGCGGCTGCCGCGCACGAGCGTCATCGTATCGTTGAACGTCAGCGTCGGCGGCGTGACCTTCACCTCCTTGACCTGCTCGAGATACGCGAGGGAGTTCGCCACCTGGCGCTCGAGCGCCGCTTTCTGCTGCGGATCCTTTTCCTGCGCAATCCGTTGCTTCAGCGCGTCGACGCGCGCCGGGACCGGCTGAACGCTGTTCAGGAACGTGTACTGCTCCATCACGTTCGTCAGGAGGCGCGTGCGTGTCCGGTCGTGGCCGATCACCTGGACGTCGGAGCCGAAGATCTGATTTCCGAAGGCGTGATCGTAGTGGTAGTGGGAGTCGACGACGAATCGCACCGGTTTGGGTGTGATGGCCTTGATGTCCGCGACCAGCGCCCGCGCCGACGCAGGCGTGATCGACGAGTCGACCACGAGCACCTCATCGTCGTTCACCAGGATCGGCGAGTTGGCGCCTGTCGTCATCGTCCCCGACGCCGTTGCGTAGTAGACGCCGTCCGCAACTTTTTCGAACCGGTGGGCGCCGCTCACGACCGGACCACTGGTCTGCGCGCGGCCGTTCATCCAGACGAGCCCACCGAATATCGCGACGAACAGCCCGGTTATGGCCAGCCGCACGGCAGCGCTCCTTTCGCGAGGGCGACATTCTAATGCCGGCGGAACCATTCCGTCCGACGAGGTTCGCGACCCGGCGAGCAGCCGCCTCCCGCCGTCGGCGAATATTCCTCGGTGGCGGACTATGGTCAAAGTCGATTGGGCGTTCCTCTGCGATCTGGCGTACTTCGATGCCTACCGGAACCTCTGCATCCCGGCGGGAGACTTCAACGAAGTTCGGACCGAACTGATCGGCGAACATCTGCTCATCTCGATCGGTCACGCCGCGTTCCTGCGCGAAGGCGTGTATCGATTCGAAGCCTCGATCGGCAATCCTCCGGCAACCGTCGACATCCCGCTGCTCATCTCGAGTGAAACCTCCGTGCTCGACAGCAACCGGCTCGTCAATTAGGTTGCAACCTGTCGGTCCACGATAAGCTGTGGGAAGGAACTGAAATGCCATCATTTCGAAACCACTGGTTCGTCTCGACGCTGGCCGCAGGATGCGGCGCGTTGCTTCTCGCAACGCATGGCATCCGTGCGGCATCCACGCCGGCCTGCGCACCCGACAACGGCGGATTGACGCTGCCGCCCGGTTTCTGCGCGCTCGTCGCGGCCGAAGGCCTCGGCGCAGCGCGTCATCTCGTGGCGGCGCCGAACGGCGACGTCTACGTGGCGCTCCGCGGGCAGAACGCCAAAGGCGGCGTCGTGGCGCTGCGCGACGCCGACGGCGACGGCCGCTTCGAGACCAAGGAATCGTTCGGCAGCGAGAGCACGACCGGCATCGCGCTGCACAACGGCTACCTCTATGTCGCGCATCCGCTCGACGTGCAGCGCTACAAGATGACCGCGGGCGAACTGAAGCCCGCCGGCGAGCCGGAAACGATCGTCAGCGGATTGCCGAGCGAGCGCGAGCACGCAGACAAGGGCCTCGCATTCGACGGCCGCGGGTCGCTCTACATCAACATCGGCGCACCGTCGAACGCCTGCCAGGATCCCGATCGGCGCCCCGGCGTCAAAGGCACGGACCCGTGTCCTCTGCTCGAGAAGCACGCGGGGATCTGGAAGTTCGACGAGAACAAGCCCAATCAGCAGGAAGCCGACGGTCATCGGTTCGCGACGGGCCTTCGTCAAATGCCGGCGATCACGTGGCACGACGGCGCCGTGTACATCGTGATGAACAACCGCGATCAGCTCGACGTCTTCTGGCCGAAGCTGTTTACCGCGAAGGACAACGCGGAGCGGCCGGCGGAGCCGATGTACCGCGCGACCGACGGGGCGAACTTCGGCTGGCCGTACTGCTTCTACGACTACGAGCAGAAAAAGCTGCTCCTGAACCCGGAATACGGCGGCGACGGCAAGGAAGTCGGCCGCTGCTCGCAGTACACGAATCCGGTCGCCGCGTTTCCAGCGCACTGGGCGCCGGTGGACGTGATGTTCTACGACGGCGCGCAGTTTCCGCAGAAGTACCGCGGCGGAGCGTTCATCGCGTTTCACGGATCGTGGAACCGCGCGCCGATGCCGCAGGACGGCTACAACGTCACGTTCCAGCCGTTCGCGAACGACAAGCCGTCGGGGCAGTTCGAGGTGTTCGCGCGCGGATTCGCGGGCAAGGATCCGCTGATGCAGCCGAACGACGCGGCCGCACGCGCGGACGGCGTCGCGCAGGCACCCGACGGTTCGCTGTACATCACCGACAGTCAGAAGGGAAAGATCTGGCGGGTGCTCTACAACGGCAGCCGGTAAAGGGGTGACGTAGTCGCGCCCGCACGTCGGTCAGTCCGCGCGCAGCGCTTCGAGCGGACTCAGCGCGGACGCGCGACGCGCCGGAATCCAGCACGCGACGAGAGCGACGGCCATCAATGCCGTCGTGAACGTCATCTGCGCGGCCGCGCGATCGACGGTCTCCCGGGACGTGCCGATGTCGGCCATCGGAAGGTTCGCATCGACGTCGTCTATCGCGTGGCGCACGGACGATGTCAGACCCCATGGCGGCGTCGGTCTTGCCCTTGTTAGCCATTCTTATTTTCGTGGCTTCGCGATTTCGTGGCTGCGCTCGAGCGCCTTCGCCAGCGCACGCAAATCGGCGATGAACTGCTCCAGTTCCTTCTCGCGCGAGTCGTGATCGCGCGCGCGAAGGATCGACGACGGGTGCACCGTCGCCATCACGATCGGCGCGAGCGGCGACTGGATCCGCTCGCCGCGATGCGCCGTCACCTTGAATCCGCTGCCGAGGAGCGCCTGCGCAGCCGTCGCGCCGAGGCACAGGACCGCGCGCGGCTTGATGACCGCGAGCTCTGTATCGAGCCACGGACGACACGCCGCCTGCTCGCTGAGGCGCGGTTTCTTGTGAATGCGGCGCTTGCCGCGCGGCTCCCACTTGAAGTGCTTGACGACGTTCGTCACGTAGACGGACGCGCGCGCGATTCCGGCCGCCTCGAGCGCGCGATCGAGCAGCTTCCCGGCCGGGCCGACGAACGGGTGGCCGCTGATGTCTTCTGTATCGCCAGGCTGCTCGCCAATCATGACGATCGTCGCGCCGGGCGGTCCTTCGCCGAAGACGGTCTGCGTCGCGTGCTTCCAGAGGTCGCAAGCGCGGCAGTGACGCGCTTCTTCACGAGCGCTCGACAGCGAACGTCGACCGGATCCAGGTGCTTTTCGCGGCGCCATCCTGCGGTCGTCGGTGCATCACCTGTACCGCAAGAGCGAGATCGTTGCGTGTCATTGCGCGCGCTTGAACGTCAGCGGAAACGACAGCCCGTTCTCCTTCCACATGCCGACGAGCTCCGAATGGTCGGCGCTGATCGTGCCTCGAAACGATCCGCCGACCGACCCAACTTCGAACGTGACGGCTGCGTCCTGCTGAGCGATCGCCGACAGGACGAACTCGGCGTTGCCGCGATCGAGGCTGACGAGACGGCCCGTGGCCGTTCCCTCGGGTCGGTTCGCGATCGTCATCGCGACGCGCGAGACCTTGCCGTTGCGATCGACGGACCCGTTCCAGCTCCCCTCCACGGCCTTCGTCACGGCGGTGCCGACAATGGGCGGTTCGATTCGCGAGGCGCCGGTGCGACTGAGCTCGAACGGAATCGAATAGGAATCGTGGACCAGCGTGCCGGCCATCGACTGACCATCGGCGGCAATCGTGCCGGAAAACGCGTTGTCACCTGCCGCACTCAGGATGATCTGGAACGTGATCGCCTGGCCGTCGATCGCGAAGTTCCAGAGCCCGATGTCCTTGACGTCCTGATTGGGAATCGACACCGTGCCGCCGATCGCGCCGAGGCTGTTGCGCGCCAGCTCGATCGAAAGCGGCATCTGTGCGTCCTTGATCTTGAGCGCGCCCTCCCAGTGTCCGGACGGATCGACGGTCTGGGCCGGGACGGTGCGGGCGGCGAAGAGGCACGCAGCAAGCGCGCAACCGAGGCGAAGGCTGGCCGTCATCGTTGTTGCTCCTTGGGAAGTCCGAACGTTCGTTCCTAGAAATCGCGGCGCGCGAAGTTGACGTCGGCGCCGTACAACATCGCCATCGACGCGGCGCTCGTGAAGAGCAGGCCGAGCCACGGCACGCGGCCGGTCCAGAAGTACGTCGAGCCGTTCATGACCGAGAAGAGGCCGACGTGCGGATCGCGCAACAGGCCTTCCATCGTGCCGAGGACGAGTGCGCCGCAGAGCGCGACGAGCAGCGGGCGCCAGAGGTCCGCGAAGATCGTGGACAGGAGCACCGCCAGGCTGAAGAACACGGCGCTTGCCGCAAACAGACAGACGCCGTGCACCAGGGCGCTGACCGCCGAATAGCTCGCGCCCACGGCGGGCGACACGAGCGGGATGACGAACGACGGCACGATCGCGATGATCGCCAGTTCCACGAGGCCGACCCCGATCCGCGTGCCGAGGAGCCGCCGCCGCGTGACCGGCAGCGACAGCGAGAAGAGCGTCGCACCGGAACTGCCATGCGAGAGCACGTCGCCGCTGCCGAGCAGCACGGCGAAGAGCGTCGTGAGCTGTACTGGCGTCTGACGAAACCACTGCGACCACACGTAACCGCGATAGTCGCGCGCCAGCTCCGCGTTCTCGCGGATGCGCCGTCCGATCTCGCCGGACAGCTGCACCGACGGCACGAGCGGCATCAACTCCATCACCCGCGGATACGCCCAGACAATGCCCGCCGCAGAGCACGTGAGCAGGACGAATCCGATCAGAAACCGCCAGCGCGTGTCGTGCCACGACTTGAACCAGAGCATCTCAGTCCTCCGTCCCGACGGTCTCGAGGAAGATTTCCTTCAACGTCACGGGGATCACGTCCACGGACGTTGGATTGAGCGAACGCGCTTCGTCGACCACGCGATCTGCGTTGCCGCTGACGAAGAGCGACAGCACGCGGCCGTCACGGCGCGTCCGCACCACACCGGGCGTGCGCCACGACGATTCCGGCGCCGGCCGATCGAACACGATCTGGATGCGTCGGTACTGCTCGCGCAGATCGTCGAGCGCGCCGTCTACGACCGTGCGGCCGTGGTGGACGATGGCGACGTGATCCGCGATCTGATCGACCTCCGCGAGCTGATGGGACGAGAAGAACACCGTCAGCTCCTCGCTCGCGACGTGCGCCACGAGCGTCTGGAGCACCTCCTCGCTGACCGCGGGATCGAGGCTGGACGTCGGCTCGTCCAGCACGAGGAGCTCTGCGCCGCGGCACAGGGCCAGCAGCAGCGCGAGCTTGGTCCGCATCCCGCCCGACAGCGCCTTGATTCGACGGCCCGCCGGCAGATCGAACTTCGCGAGGTAGCGCGCCTCGAGATCTTTCCGCCACCGTGGAAAGAACGCGGCGGTGAACCGCACCATGTCGTCGACGGACATCGAGTCGTACAGCGCCTTGTCCTCGCTGACGAACGCGGCGCGTTGCCGGATCGCGACGCCTGAATCGCCACCGTTGACATCGAGGCCGAACACGCGTGCACGTCCGCTCGCGGCGTGCGCCATCCCCATCAAAATCTTGATCGTCGTCGTCTTGCCGGCGCCGTTCCGGCCGAGGAAGCCGAAGATGGAGGCCTTCGGGACGCGCAGCGTCAGCCCTTGCAGGGCGTCCACGCCGTCGTATTGCTTGCGGAGCTCGTCGGTCTCGATGATCACGGTGTCAGCCACGTCGGCCTCCAGGCTTCGACAGTCCGGCCAGCTCCGCTTCGAACAGCCGCCGGATCTCTTCGTCGGTCACGCCCTTCGCATGAAGACGTTCGATCGCGGACGCGACAATCGTCTGCGCGGCGCGAAGCCGCTCCGTCACTTCCTTCGCGTGCGCGTTCGCGGATACGAAAGCGCCCGCGCCGTGGCGCAGCTCGATGACACCCTCGTGCTCGAGCTCTCGATACGCCTTTGCGACCGTGTTCGGATTGATCACGAGCTCCTCCGCGAGCGGCCGGATGCCCGGCAGCTGCTCCCCGGGCCGAAGCGCCCCCGTCTCGATGGCGTGCTTCACCTGCTCCATCAACTGGAGGTAGATGGGCGCGCCGGACGCGGGGTTCGGACGAAACAGGACGGCCATGTCGTCTCAGGACACGCGCATGGCGACGACGGTCATGTCGTCGTACTGGGATGCGGATCCGACGAAGTCGTCCACGCGGCTCATGACGAGCGCGACGAGATCGCTCGCGGGCAGCGCGCTGTTCGACTGAATCAGTTCCGCGAGGCGCGACTCACCCCACTCGACATCCGACCCGGCGTTCGCTTCGGTGATGCCGTCGGTGACCATGAGGAGGATGTCGCCGCATTCGAGCTGAATCGAGCGCGCGGCATACGAGCAGTCCGGCAGGAAGCCGACGACAGGGCCCGACGGATCGAGCCGCAGCGCGTCGCCCGGGTTGGTCGTCCTGAAGACGAACGGCGGTAGATGACCTGCGTTGACGTAGGTGAGCCGGCGCGTCAGCGCGTCGTACTCCGCCGCGAAGAACGTCGCGTAGCGATTGGCTGCCGAGCTCTCGCAGACGAGGCGGTTCAGATTCCCAATCGCCTCCGCCAGATCGGCGACGCGTTCGTCGAGAACGGCGCGCCAGTAACCCCGAAGCGCCGCCATCAGCAGCGCGGCCGGCGTACCCTTCCCTGCCACGTCCGCGATCGTGATCGCGAGGCCGTTCGACGACCGCGCGACGAAATCGTAGTAGTCGCCGCCGACGCCCAGCGCAGCGCGGCTCGCGCCTGCGTAGTCGACGCCGAGGACAGCGGGCCGCTCCTGCGGCAGGAGGCGCCGCTGCACTTCGGTCGCCACGTGCAGTTCGCGCGTCCGCCGGATGCGCTCCGCGACTTCCGCAGCGATCTCCTGCGAGAGCCGCCGATTCTCCAGCGCGAGGTCGTCGATCGTCCTGCGGCGCGGTTCGTGAACCGCCGCCGACTGCACGATCGCGCCGCCTGCGTCCGGCGTGATCGAAACGACGCCGTCGAGCGCGAGCGCCTCATACGCCCGCGCGACGGCCGAGGGATGGACCACCAGCCTGGCTGCGAGCGGCCTGATGCCTGGCAGCGACTCGCCGGGCAGGAGCGCGCCGGTCGCGACCGCCTGCTCGACCTGCCGTGCCAGCTGCACGTGGAACGGGATGCCGCTCGCGGGATTCAGCCGGGTGAAGAGAGTCAGGGCCATAGGCGTCACTGTGCTACTGAACTAATACTGTATAACTCTGAGAGAAGTTCCCTGGATTTGTCAAGTACGAGAAACCGGAGCGGAAAACTGCCGAATTCGGAGGGATTCGAGGGCGGGAACTAGACCGCGCCGCCGGCGCAGAGCCGGTGGAGTACCTGGGCGACCTCGGACATCTGGACGGGCTTCTCGAACGAAGCGGCGGCTTCGAGCTCTGAGAAGCGATCGACGTCGGCGCCCGACATGATGACGACAGGGATGTTCGCGATGGCCGGCTCCAGCCGCTGCTGCCGGCGGAACGCCCAGCCGTCCATGATCGGCATCCGGAGGTCCAGCAGGATGGCAGCGACGCCGTCGGCCTCGCGCAGGCGGCTCAACCCCTCTTCGCCGTTGCTGGCTTCCACAACGCCCAGCCCCTCGGCACGGAGGAATCGCGCCACCGCCCGCCGCACGGCGGCATCATCGTCAACGACCAGAACAGAGGGTGCAGACACCTGAATGGCCCCCGCTAAGATACCGCGGATGAGGCCGGAGCCGCGATGACGCGTCCGGGCTCAGAATCGGAGCACGATCGAGACCGGCAGCGACCATCGCTGTCCCTGGTCGTTGAGCGCCGACAGTTCCGGCGCGCCGGGATCCGCCTTCAGCGAGCCCGCGTAGTTGACGCCGACCTCGAACCCGATGCCGAAGTTCGACTGACCGAAGAGGTAGCCGCCGTTGAAGCCGAAGGACGGGACCGTAGACGCTTCGTAGAACGGCCGCACGCTGGTCAGCACGGTCGTGCTGAACGAGATGCCCATCGCGTTCACATGCCGGAACCCGCCGGTGACGCTCACATAGGCGCCGCGGCGATGTCCCGCGCCGAGCCGCACGCCGCCTTCGAATCCCCAGTACTGATACGGATCGAGCGACGCGTTCAGCGGGGCGCCGTTCAAAGTGCCGACGCTCGCGAGGTTTGCGCCCGCGTGTCCGAACTCGAAGCCGACGAGGACGTCGGTGTGTGTTGCCACGGCGTAGCCGTAGTCGAACTCGAACAGCGGCGACGACTTCGAATGCGTGTCGGACCACGACGCCTGCGTGACGGCCGCCGGAGCGCTGCTGACGACGGCGGCGCCTTGATCGATCGATACGCCACCAATTGACGGATCGATCGCGATCTTGAAGGTGATGCTGCTCCGGCTTCCCTGCGTCTGCGCACGTGCCGGCACAGCCGCTGCGCCAATTGCGGCCAGGGTGACGCCGGCGACGAGCAGTTTCGATAGCAGAGTCATAGAGTTTCAGGATACCCGACTGGTCCCGGGCCGCTATGCGGATTCGGCATGCCGTGCCGATGGACCGGCGACTAGACGTCGATGATGGTCCCGGGTGCCGGGACATTCGGCTGCTGCCGGCGGCGAAGGGCAAGAACGAGAGCGACGCAGCCGGTCCACGTTGGGAGCAGGTCGACGACGGGCACGAACTCGAGAACGAACGTCGGAAGAAGGAGCGGATGGAATCCGATGATCCGCCAGAGCAGGATCATCGCCACCACGTCGATGATCTCGTCGGCGAACGCCCAGCCCAGCGGCCCGAGGACCCACTGCGCGACGTCCGCCGATGCGGCAATCGCATACGCCAGCCACACGCGCGGTGAACGGCGCGCGGGTACCGGAACTGCTGTTGCCGTCAGAATCCTCCGGAGGTCTGACCGCCCTTCACGGTCACCTTGACGTGCGCGTTCGTCCAGCAGCACTGGAATCCGCCGCCGCCTTCACCCGTCGAGTCGTTCCCCTGCACGCGCAGGATGTAGTCGCCCGCTTCGGAGAACGTCGCGTTCGTCGTCGTCTTTCCGCCGTTCTCGCGATCGATGGTCGGCTTCGCCTTGTCGAATTTCACGTTGGCCGGCCCGCGCATCATGCTCCACGTTACGACGAGCGGTGGCGGCGGCACGAACCCGGCCGCCGCAGCGGCGGCCGCCGCGGCATCGCCTCCGCGCCCGCGCCCGCGACCGCGAGTGGGAGCGTCCGGCACGTTGACTTTCGGTCCCTCATCGGTCGCCCACACGTTGAGCGGCAGCGGCGTTCCAACCGTTGCGTTGTAGGTCGTCGCGATTCCCTGCGGCGGCCCCGCGAAGCCGAGGCCGTCCTGCGCGAACTTGAGGACGGGCGGCGTGTTCTTGCTGGCGGGATCCTCGAACGGTTCGACGATCCACTCGGGACGCGTGTGCATCGTGATGACGTTGGTCTGGCCGTTCGTGACGATGGTCCACGACAGCTTCTTGGCGCCGAAGTCCTTCGGCACCTTGATCGTGAAGACGCCCCACTGCCGGCCTGCCATGAAGTGCGTCGGCTGCCCCATGTCGGGGCCGCCGGGTTCGATCCGGTTGTTCGGTCCGGGCGGGATGTCGAATTCCTGCTTCGTATTGCGATTGAAGTAGCCGATGAGCATGCTCTGGCTGCCGTCCTTGTTGTAGAACCAGCCTTCGTATGCGCCGGTCACGCTCGATCCTTTTTCGCGGATCGCGTTCGACAACGGAAACTGCGACGGCGTCTGCCCGACGCCCTGCTGCTCACCACGTACCAGCGCGCCGGTCGCGAATGCGCCGACGAAGAGCGCGCCCGCGACAACCCGGTTGATCCGGACCATGATCCTTCTCTCAAAAAAGGAGGCGCCGCTCGCACCCTGCGAACGGCGCCTCGTCAGCTCTTGCGATCGATTGATGACCGAACGACGAACGACCGACGATCCGCCACTATTGCTGCTTCTCGTCCTCCGTCGTCTTCACGTTGTTCCGCTTGGCCTGCTCGGCCTTGAATTCGTCGTCGTGGAAGTAGGTGATGTTGATCCACGCGTGGCCCATCTCGTCCACGGTGCGATCGCCCCAGCCCACCCACTGATCCGGATCGGGGTTCGACTTGTTGTTCGCCGTGTTGTCGTACCACGCGAGGAAGTGGAGGATGGTTCCCTTCGGCAGGAGCGGCGCCGAGTCGTCGGCGTAGATGTACATGTTGTGCCAGTTGAAGTTGAAATCGGTGACCTGGCTCAACATCTCGCGGCGGCCGTCGGGATAGAGCGCTTCCATCGACATGCCCTTGCCGCGCAGGTGCATGTGCGCCTGGAAGTTCTCGATGCGCGCGTTCTCACGCAGCGTCACGAAGCTCTCGGTCGTCGTCACCTTGTTCGGCGCGATGTCGAGCGCGCGGTTCGGGCTCGAGAACGTGTTGAACAGCGCGAGCACTTCGCGGTGCTTCGGCTCCTGGCCTTTCGGGTAGAAGTAAACGGCGAGCTCGGTGTGCGCGGTGATTTCTTCGCCAACCGCGTGATAGTGCATCTCCCAGACGATCTTCGAGCCCGGCAGCATCAGGCGGCCGGAGTCGGGACGCATCTCGTCGCCGTTCTTACCGACGGCCCATTCCATGAAGAGGCCGTCGCCGGCGACGTTCGGATCGTTCGTGAAGAGCGCCGGATCCATGTCCTCGGTCTGCTGGAGACGCGCGAGCGCATGGTGCGTAATCTTGCGCGCGTTCTTGCCGACCGGGCGGATCTCGATCGCGCGAACCCAGCGCGCTTCGGTGAGACCCGTCGGAACCGCCGGACGCCACCATGCATCCTGCGCGACCGCGGGCATCGTGTACTCAGGCGACTTGATGATCAGGTCGGGCTGTCCGTACTTCGCGGCGAGCGTCCAGCCGGTTTCGTCGTTCCACACCCTGGCGGGCGGCATGTCCTTCGGATCGCCCTTCGGCGCACCGGCGGCCACCCACGCCAGGATGGTGTCGATCTGCTCGTCGTTCAGCGAGCGATCGTTCTTGAACTTCTGGATGCCGATGGTCTTGTCGATGTGCCACGGCGGCATCTGATGCGACCCGACGCGCTGCGCGATCGATCGAACCCACGGACGCACTTCCTCGTACGTCCGCAGCGACATCGGCGCCATGTTGTCGGGCCGATGGCACGACTCGCACTTTGCCTGGAAGATCGGCGCGATGTCCTTGGTGAACGTCACCTGTTTCGGAGAGTCGGCCGCCAGCACGCTCGTCGGCACGATTAGCGCTGCCAGGGCCAGCCACGTACCCTTCATCACGGGCTCCTTTCGAGTCGCCGTTGGATCGCGTATTAGCCTAGAAAACCCCCGTAAATTTAGCACAGTACTGAATTTGCGCTCGCACAATTCTTCGCGGTTATGTCTCGTTCGCGTGCGACTTATGGACAAGGCCGGCGACAAATCGTGACAAATTTTGGGAGCCGCGCTACCTGGCTGATCCAGGCGCGAACGCCAGCAGAACATTTCCCGGTCGAAGCCCGAACGTGCCGTAGCCGGAGCTGACGTACAACATCCCGCCCACGACGACGGGCGCCGGACCGTTCATCGATCCGCCACGTGCTTTGACGCCGTTTACGGTTTCGAAATCCCGATTGCTGTCGAACGACCAGAGGACCGCGCCGTCCTTCGTCGAGAAGGCGCGGACGGCGCCGTCATTCGACGGAGAGAAGACCGCGCCGGGAATCGCCGTGATCGCTGAAAATTGCGCGCCGCTGCACGCGCGGCTTGGCTTCCCGCAGGCCGGCGCCAACGGCGGCGCCATCCACGCACGATGGCCAGTCGCGAGATCGACTGCGTGCAGACCGCCCGGCTCTTCGGCGTAAATGTCCGCGACGGGCGCGTACGCGTGGGCGGCGTCAGCGGCAATTCCCCACTGGATGCCGCCGAGACCGCTGCCTCCGCCGGCGCGATAGCGCCACACGACCTGGCCGCGTCGATCCGGATCGAGCGCGTAGAGCACACCGGATTTCTGGCCGGCGATCACCAGCTGACGTCCGTCCGCGAGCGTCGCGAGCGCGGGCGAGGCGCCGAAGTCGAAGTCCGGCCCCGCCTTCTCCAGGCAGTTCACGTCACCGGGCACGCAGCCGAACACATCACGTTCTCCCGGCGTCATCTGCTGGACCCAGCGCTGGGCGCCGGTCTTGATGTCGAGCGCGACGATCGCGTCAGTGGTCTTCTGCGCCGCGCCGCTGTAGGTGTTCCCGACGCCGACGTAAATCGCGCCGCGCTTCGCGTCGAGCGTGGGTGCCGACCACACCGCGCCGCCCGAAGGTCCCCACGATTCCGTCCCGTCCGCATACTGCCGGATGAGCGCGGGCGCCTGCGGGATCAGGAAGTGCTGCCACACGACGGAACCGTCGCGCGCATCGAGCGCGATGACGCTGCCGCGAAACGTGCAGCACGCATAGCCCGGCGGCTTCCCGCCTTCTTCGTACGACGACGTCGGCACATAGAGGCGACCGTCGTGCACCGCGATCGATCCGGTGAGACGCACGAGCGGATGCGTTTCGACGTGACGACTCCACTGCAGCCGACCTGTCGCGGCGTCGACGGCGTAGACGTAACCGGATTGATCGGAAAAGTACGCGCTGAAGTTCGCACGAGCATTGCGAGCTGACGATCGTGCGACGACAACGGAGGCGCGCACGCCGGAGTGAGCGACGAAGGTCCAGGCGATGCAGCCGCTCTTCGCGTCGAGCGAATAGACCGTGCCGTTCTGGCTGCCGACGAACAACCGTCCGCCGACCACTGTGGGCTGCGCCCACGCGGACGCGGCATCGGGAAATCCGAACGCCCATTTCAACGCCAGCCGCGGGACGTCTGCGGCGGTCAGTCCGGCCTGACGTTCGTCCTGGAAATGCGTGTTGTCGAGGCGCGGGCTCCATCCGTTCCACGACGGCGCCGTGTCGATGTCGCCGAGCGGTGTGATCGGACGGCATCGGCCGGCGGCATCACCGGTCGTGGCGCCGCGAACCGTGCGTCCGGTGAGAAACTCCGCGATGGCGCGCCGCTCGGGCCCGGCGAGCGGCAGTCCCTGATAGCGCATCGCACCGGACGACAGCGCGTCGACGATTGACTGCGGCGAGCGCAGCCGCAGCGCCTGCGGCGTGGGCGCACGCCAGTCCTCGCCGTCGTGACAGCCGGCACAGTGCTCGCGGTACAGCGCCGCTCCGTCGGGAGACGGTTGCGCCAGGCTCGAAAAGCTTCCGCAGACGATGAAGACGACGGCCGCGTAGAAGAGTGCGGATTTCGCGATTGAAGGAATTCCGGGATTATACGTAAAGAAATAGAACCTGATGCCAACTCTGCTACGCTGAGAGGGCCAGTTGCCTTCTGACGAAGGGAGTCGGGCTCGATGCGGATGATGGTCGCGGCGTCGGTCGCGCTGGGCATCGCCATAGCGTGCGCAGCGTGCGGGGAGAGCGGTACCGGCAGCGGACTCACGCCGGTCGTGCCGGGTCTCAAGACCGAAACATTCACGGGGACGGTGCTGCAGGGCGGCAGTTCCGTGAACACGTTCGTCGCGGCCGGCGTCGGCGAGGTCGACATCACGCTCACCGCGGCGGGTCCTCCGGCGACGATCGTCATGGGACTCGGGATCGGACAGCCCGCGACCACCGGCGGCAACACCTGCGTTCTCTTCACGAGCAGCGTCATCCAGACCGCGGCCGGCACAAGTCCGCAGATTTCAGGAACGGCGCCCGCGGCCGGCACGTACTGCGTGCAGGTGTTCGACGTCGGGAATCAGACCGGGCCGGTCAACTACACGCTGACGGTGTCACATTTATAGGGATGAGGGGTGAGGGGTGAGGGATTAGGGATGAGTCCCCTCGATTCTTCCCTAACCCCTAACCCCTGACCCCTAACCCCTGACCCCTAACCCCTCTACTGGGACTTCCTCGCCGTTTCGAACGTTTTCGCCTGAGTCGCGACGACGTCGATTAGATTCCCCATCGTCGCGTTGACGTCGATGAGGTGCAGCCCCCAGCTGGCGTTGACCTGGCCGTTCGCCATCACGTCGCCGCTGATGTCGTCCACGCGCGGATCGGCGGGATTCCCGTGCACGGTGATCTCGAGATACGACCCTTTGTCGTTCGCCACGCACTGCGCGGTCAGGAGCCCGGGGACGCTCACGAAAGGCGTGTCGATCGGCTTCGGCGGATTCACCCACGGCTTCGGCTCCGCGGCGGAACCGACGATGCTGCGGCCCGACGATGAGAGATACGCGTGGAGATCTCCGCTGCCGCCGCCGAGCGATGCGGGATTCGCGCACGCGGCCATCATGCCTTCGCCGGAGACGCGGCCGAACCGCGAGTTGGCGGGCGGAGGAATCGTCGAACGGAACGACGCGAACGCGATCACGCATCCGGTCTGCGTCGCGGAATGGCAGACGGGAACGTGCTGGAACGCACCGCCGACGTCCTTCCCTTTCGGCACCGGCAGGCTCGTGCCCGCGAGAATGGCCGACACTAAACGCGACTGCACCGGCTTGCCGTCGATCTCGGTGCGAATCAACTGCGTCAGCAGCGCCGATCCTTGTGAGTGCCCGACGAGGACGACGCCACGTCCGTGGTTGTCGTGCTGCAGGTAGTAATTCCACGCGTCGAGGACGTCGTTGTAGGCGAGCGTCCGATCGGCCGTCATCGGCGTCCCGGTCGTCGCTGCGCGCAGCGCGGTGAGCGTCAGCTGACGGTACATCGGCGCGAAGACGCGGCACTGCGACGCAAATCGCGCGAACTGCGCGCGAACGACGCCCTTCTCTTCCGGCCCCGGCGTCATGTCGCTGTTGGCCGTCGGATCGAGGGAGACCGTCGGATACACGTAGAAGCAATCGATCGGCGCGTTCGGATTCGCCTTCCACGCTTCGTGCGTCAGCGTACCGTCAGCGGCGACGACGGTCGTCGACAGATCGACGGCGCACGCGTCGTCCGCGCCGCTCAATCCGGGTCGGCAGAGCCAGGTCTTCGGATCGCTGTAGTCGTTCCGGGACGCGGTGGTCTGCGCGGCGGCCGGCCGCGCGAACGCGAACGACGCGAGAAGAAGAACCGCCGCGGTCACCGAGGCTTTCTCCATCAGACGCACTCCTTTCGTTTCCGGAAGGGTCCACACCGTCGCGCCCGCGATCAGCGCGAACGGCACGGCGAGGGCGATGCCCGCGCCGAAACCCGAGTGCGCCGCGACGGACGCGATGACGATCGGCGCCAGGAACTGCACGCCGCGCGACACATTGTAGATGACGCCGAGCGCCGAGGCGCGCACCGATGTCGGGAACACTTCATTGAGGAGCGGCCCGATGCAGCCCCAGTTCCCTTCGCCAAATCCGACAAGCAGCATGAACGCGAACATCGGCCACGCATAGCCGCCGCCCGCGTCCCATCCAAGCGTAATCGCGGCGAGGCCGACGGCCTTGACGACGGAGAACGCCGTGAAGCTGGGACGCCGCCCGAAGGTATCGCTCGCGAAGCCGAACGCGACGTAGCCGGCGATGGAACCGATCTGATCCATCAGGAGCAGCCAGAACGCCTGGCTGAGCGTGAGGCCGCGCGCGGTGACGAAGTATGTCGGCAGCCAGATGGTCTTGAACCAGTACGCAGCCATGTTGCTTGTCGTCACCGCGGTCGCGAGGAGCGTGGTCTTGCGGAGCGCGGGCGCGAGCATTTCGACGACGACGCTGAAGAGCGAACGGCGGCGCTCGCCGGATTGCCTGCGACGATCGGCGTCGGCCTGCCACACGTCGGACTCGGGCATCTGCGTGCGGATGAACACCACCATCAACGCAGGAAGCGCCGACAGCATGAACACCGCGCGCCAGCCAATCCACGGCGCGAGCGAGTTGCCGACCACGTTGGCGAGGAACCTGGCGAATGCGGATCCGCTCTGCAGGTATGAACCGTAGCGCCCGCGGACGTGCGGCGGTACTGTTTCGCCCACGAGCGCGTGCGCCACCGCCCATTCGCCGCCGACGCCGATGCCGGTGACGGCGCGCGCCAGCAGCATGGACCACATCCCGGTCGAGAGCCCCGACAGGAGCGTGCCGACGCAGTACACGAGAATCGTCGCGGTGAGCAGCGGCTTGCGCCCGAACCTGTCGGCCAGCGCGCCGCCGAGCAGTCCCCCCACGGCTGTGAACGCCAGCGCGGTCCCGAGGAGGACGGCGACGTCGCCCTGCGCGAGGCCGAGATCTTTCACGAGCGACGTCGACGCGACGACGAAGCTGAGAAGCAGGAGATCGTAGAAGTCGAAGATCCAGCCGATGAACGAGAACGCCAGGATCTTGCGGTGGACGGGCAGGACGTCCGTGCTCTCGCTCAGTAGTGGCATACGTGAGGTCTCCGTGTCGACCGCGCGTTGTCAGGGCTTTGGAGCTTTGCGTTGGAGCGCCGCGGCCAGGTTGGCCTTCGCCGTCGGCGAATCGGGCTGCAGGCGGACGACCTCCCGGAACTCCCGAATCGCGTCGTCCACTTTTCCCTGCGCGAGCAGCACGTTCCCGAGATTGTTGTGTGCGTTCGCATATCCGGGATCGATGCGGATCGCTTCCCGGTATTCGGTGGCGGCGTCATCCAGGCGATGAGCGAGCGTGAGCGCGGTGCCGAGGTTGTAATGCGCGGGAGCGGAGGTCGGCTTCAGCGACAGCGAGCGCTGGAAGTGATCGACCGCGCGGTCCGGGCGTCCGAGCTCGAGATAGAGGAGCGCCGCGGTGTCGAGGAGACCGACGTCGTCCGGATGGCGCTCGATCTCCATTTCGTAGCCGTTGACGTCTTCCGCCACGACTTTGCGTCGGAACGACGCGTCGAGCGTGACGAGATCCGCCTCGCTGTGCGTCAACGCCTGAATCCAGAGGTCGCCCATCTCGTCCGCGGAACGCTGTCCCCATCGCGCGCGCTTCGGCGGACGTTCGGGATTGCGCGGGTTGTCCGTCGAGTTGTCGTAGACATAACGCATCGAGAGCGTGGTGCCTTTCGGCAGCGCGAGCGGCGTCACGTAGCGATAGACGTGTTGCCAGCGGAAATCCCAGTCCTTTATTAATAAGAGCGGCTTCACGGTTCCGTCGGGCAGCGTCGCGTCGCCGCGCGCCTCGCGAAGGCGATAGTGCGCGTGCGGCTGGAGCGCGAGCACGTCGACGTCCACCGGCAGGACGTAGGAATCGGTGATGGTGTACGACTTGTCGCCGGCGGGGATGTCGATCGACTGCCGGCCGAGCCGCAGCATCGCCGGCGTGCGCGTCGGCGGCGTGTCGCCGAAGTAGAACGCCACCGATGGCTGCACCTTCTCCGGCTTTCCGCTCGGCTGCATGTGCGTCTCGATCACGAGATCGGTGTGCGGCTCGAGTCGCCACGCAAGATCCGGTGGCGCGAGCGGCGCGACCTGGCCCGGCGTCCAGCCGAGGAAATTGCCATCGGGGTACGTCGCCGATCGAAGGATCAATCCACTGTAGCCGGGGCCCGGATCCTTGTCGTCGAGCGCCTTGGATGCCGGCGTCGGATCGACGCGGATGTTGGCGTGATGGACGACGCGCGCATTTCCGGGACGGAACTCGATGCCGCGAACGAACCGTTCGGTCGCGACCGGAATCGGGACGACGAAGATTCTGAACACGTCGGTGCCTTCGGGAGGCAGCACGAACGGTTCAGGCAACGTGACGACGAGGTCCGGCTTGCCGAGCTGCCACGTGTCTGTCCACCGCATCTTCGCGGTGGGCGCAGGACCTTCGCCGCGGGGCGCTCCCGCATCGGCCCACCGGCCGAGCAGATCGATTTCGTCTCCGCTCAACGGGTGCTGGCCGACGAACGGACCATAACCCGGTTCCATTTTCCACGGCGGCATGACGCGACGCCGGGTCACGTCCGCGATCTGACGCGCATGACGTTTCGCATCTTCGTACGTGAGCAGGGAAAACGGTGCGGATCCGTTGTCGTGATGACAGACCGCGCACCGATCGTTCAGGAGCGGTGCGACGTCGGTGGTGTAGGTCGGCGCCGCGGCGGCGGCCGCCGCCAGGAGCCACGCGATCATCGCGTCAGGTCCGCGATATAGCAGCCGACAGCCTGCGTCCGCGAAACTGCGACGTCGCGCCCGGCGACGATGGAGGCGAGCGCATCGCGGAGGTCGTGGGTCGTGATGACCGATCGCTCGACGCCGAGGTCGGCGAACCGATCGTCGATGCGGCCGCGATAGACGACCTTGCCGCCAGCTACAACCGCGACCTCTGGCGTAATCGTCGCGCCAGCGAACTTCACGAGCGCGAGTTCGGTATCGCGCACAGCCTCGAGCCCTGTGTACGAAAACGCCGACATGTGCTCCTGGATGCTTTTCGGATCCTCGTGCTTGCCCGGATACACGAGCCTGAAGCGGACGCCTTTCGGCGCGAACGCCTGCTGGATGCGAACGATCTCCGGCGCGTAGCGGTTCGAGATGGGACAGTCCGTGCTGGTGAACACGTAGACGATCGCCTTCGTGCCGGCCGGCGCGTCGAGCGCGTCGATCGTCGCGCCGGAAAGCGCCTGGACGAGCACCGCCAGCAGCGGCAAGACCGTCATGGTGTCCTTCCGACGAAGATACCACGGCCATCCGGAGTATTGGCACTTCACGATAAGCTCTGGGCCGTGACGCGCGTCTCGGAATCGTCCCTGACGGCAAAGACGGCAAAGACCGCGAAGACCGCCGTGAACCGCTCGTCGCTGCCATGGCGATCCGCGATCGTCGTGCTGGCGGTCCTGCTGACCTACGCCAATTCGATCAACGGGCCGTTCGTTTTCGACGACATCAGTACCGTCGTCGACAATCCGGCGATTCGCGATCTGCGGCCCACCGCGGTGTTCTCGATCGAGCGTGAGCGTCCGGTTGCCGGCCGTCCGCTCGTCAACGCCTCGTTCGCATTGAACTACGCCGTCAGCGGACTGCGCGTCCCGTCGTACCACGCCGTCAATATCCTTCTGCACGCCGCATGCGCGTTGATGCTGCTCGCGCTTTTGAAGCGTCTGCTCGCCGAACGCGCCTTTGGATCGGTCATCAACGCTCACGCGCTGGACTTTGCGTTCGCGGCCACGTTGGTCTGGGCGGTCCATCCGATCAACAGCGAGGTCGTCGACTACCTGACGCAGCGGACGGAGTCGATGATGGCGCTGCTCTACCTGTCGACCATGTACGCGGCGATTCGCGCGGAGCGGTCGAGTGAGAGCGCGAAGTGGTCGGCGGCCGCCGTCGTCTGCTGCGCGCTCGGTATGGCGTGCAAGGAGTCGATGGTGACGGCGCCGCTGATGGTGCCGCTCTTCGATCGCGCCTTTGCGTTCACGACATGGAAAAAAGCGGCTGCCCGGCGCTGGCCGTTGTATGCAGGACTCGCGGCCACGTGGCTGATCGTCGTTGTCCTTCAGCAATCGGGCCCGCGCATGCACTCGGCAGGCTTCGCGAGCGGTGTGACGCCGTGGACGTACTTGTTGAATCAATCGGTCATGATCGTCCAGTACCTCCGTCTTGCCGTGTGGCCGCGCGCGCTGGTGTTGAACTACGGCCCACCGGTGGACCTGTCGCTGTCGAGCGTGCTGCCACAGGCGGTCCTCGTCGTCGCGCTGCTCGCGCTGACCGTTGTTGCGCTTCGTCGCTGGCCCGCGTACGGATTTCTCGGCGCGTGGTTCTTCGTGACGCTCGCGCCAACGTCGAGCATCATCCCCATCTCAACGGAAGTCGGCGCCGAGCGACGCATGTACCTGCCGATGATCGCGGTATGTGTGCTCGCTGTCCTTGCGGCCCAACGCGCCTGGGCGGCGCTCGCCGCTCGATTCGACCTCTCGTCAGCGCGTGCCGCCAGGATCGCAGCCGTCGCAGGAGTGGCCGTTGTGACCGGCTCGCTCGCCGTCGTCACCGCTCTGCGCAATCGCGATTACCGGTCGGGCGTGACGATGGCGCGGACCGTCGTGGACCGCTGGCCGACCGCTGCCGCGCACGCGATCCTCGGGGTCTCGCTCGAAGCCGAGCAGCGGCACGAGGAAGCGCTTCCCGAACTTCGTCAGGGCACGGCCGGCGGATATTCGCGCGCGTACTTTCATCTCGGCGGTGCGCTCTTCAATCACGGGGACACGGCGGCCGCGATTCCGGCGCTCGAAACGTTTCTGCGTCTCGAGCCGGACCTGGAGGAAGTAGTAACGGCGCGAATGCTCCTCGCGCGCGCCTACGCCGATCAGCGTCGATTCGCGGACGCGACGATCGAACTGCGACAGGTTTTGCGGATGCGTCCCTCGAACGTGGACGCGCTCGGCCTTCTCGCTGACAGCCTCTTCGCGCAGCAGAAGCTCGAGGAGTCGATCGCGATCTACACGAGCTTTCTCGCGTCGAGACCGAACGACGTCGGCGCGCTCATCAACCTCGGCGTCGCCAACGCAAGCCTGGGCCGCGCCAGGGACGCGCGAGCGGCGTTCGAACGCGGCCTCGCCGTCAATCCGAAGGACGTGCGCATCCATCGCAACCTCGCCGCGCTGGCGCTGAACGTCGGCGATGTCGAAGGTGGACGTCAGTCGGCGGCGCGTGCCGTCGAATCCGCGCCGAACGACGCCGAGTCGCACGACCTGCTCGGACGCGCGCTGGCGATGAGCGGACGTTCGGCGGAAGCAAAGACCGAGTTCGAACGCGCCCTCACGCTCGACCCGAGCTTCGATCAGGCGCGCAACGATCTCGAGATCCTGAAGCGGTCGCGATAGCGGACAAAAAAAGGGCCGGAGTGCCAGGTGATCACCTGGCGCCCCGGCCCACGTAGTCCTTTTACCTTTTACCTTCTAAGTTCTAAATTTCCGACTCCTACCAATTGATGACCGCGCCGATGCGGAGCAGGCGGCCCTGCAGGATGCTGCCGGGCTGCATGTAGGTGCCCGCCGACACCGCCGGCGTCGCCGTCGGCGAGAACGACGTCGTCCGGACCGAGAAGTAGTCGTCGGAGTTCATCAGGTTGAAGATGTCGAGCTTCGGATCGATCTTGAAGCCGCCGACGCTGATCCGCTTGCTGACCGAGAAGTCGAGCTGTGTGACGCGCGGAGTCAGGAGCGTGCCGGGCGGGTCGAGCGGAACGGTGAACGAGCCGGAGTTGATGCCACCGGGCACGACCAGCGCGTTGACCACGCACCCATGCGAAGCTGAATCGCCCGGGCACGTGGTGTAGCGCGTCGCGCTGGTGACCGTCCAGGTCGAGGCCGCGCCGCTGTAGGACGTGAAGTTCGGCGCGCCGGCGCCGCCTGCGGTCAATGCCTGCGTGCCCAGCTGATAGCCCGGGAGCGCCTGGAACGATCCGGCGACCTGGACGCCCCACCACGGCAGCGGGTAGTTGCCCGCCAGCTTGAACTGGGTGCGCCACGGGATGCCGCTGTTGTTCTGGTCGCAGTAGTTCACGCCGCCGATGGTGACGAGGAAGTTCGGGTTGGTCGCCGCGCCGCTGCACGAGTTGGCGATGGTCCGGTCGGACGCGAGACCGCCGAAGAGCCGCGCGCCGCGCGGCAGCCGCGCGTTGAAGTTGAACTCGAGCGCGTCGTACTTCTGCGAGATGTTCGGATCGTTCGAGTCGACGTTCTTCACGGCCTGGGCCACTGCGGTGCTGACCGTGTCGTACACCGTGATCGGCTTGCCGTCGAGCGGGCTGTAGATGGTGACCGGCTTGTAGGACGCGTTCTGCACGCTGCCGTTCGAGTACGTCCCCGGCCGCAGGACGTTGTTGCGCTCCCACGGGTTCTTCGCGTTGTTGTGGAACCACTCGCCCGACACCGAGACGCCGCGCAGGAGCTCGTGGGTCACGCCGACGTTGTACTGGTCGACGTAGGGCCGCGTCAGGTTCGGCGATGGGCTCGCGAGCGAGATGACGCCGAAGTTGGCCGGAACGCTGGCGAAGTTGATTTCGCAGTTCGGATCCGTCGCGAAGGCGCAGCGGAAGCTGCCCTGCGCGATGTCGTCGCCGTTTTTGTCGGTCCACGGCGCCGTCGTCGTGATGATGGTGCCGGCCGCCGGATCGTAGAGCGACGCGAGCGTCGTTGTCGCGGCGACGCCGAACCGGTTGTAGCCGAAGCGCGCGGCGGTCTTGCCGTTGCCGAACACGTCATATACGAGCGACGTGCGCGGCGAGAAGTTCGACCACGTCGGCATCTGGATGTTGCCGAATGCCGGGATGCTCGCGAACCGGCCCGACTGCGCGTCCTGCCCGGTCACCTGCTCGTTGATGTACTCCCAACGGGCGCCGAGGGTGATCGTGGCGCGCCTGTAAGTCAGGACGTCCTGGCCGTAGATGCCGAGGTTCGCGTTCAGTCGGTCCTGCCAGTGCACCGGCGTCGCGAGGAGCGTCACCGTAGACGGCACCGGAATGCCCTGCGCGTTTGAAATGTAGTTCTGATAGAGGTCGCCGTTCGCGCGCAGGTTCTGGTTGTACGGTCCGTACGAGTCCTGGAAGCCGAACTTGATGGCCTGCGACCCGGTCACGTACGACGCCGATCCCTGGATGTTGTACCGATCCGGATAGCTGCCGTACTGCGCGGCAGACGCAGTGTTCGTGGAGGCGCCTCCGTCGATCACGTGACGGGCGTTGTCCAGCCAGGCGAGGGTTCCGTACGGCTGGTCGATGCCCGGCTGATAGAGGTTGTTGTAGCGCTCGATGTTGCTCGAGAAGCCGCCTTCGACCAGGAGCTTGCTGCTGACCGTCGACGTGTACTTGATCATGTTCGTCGTGTAGAGCGGCGAGTTCCACACGACCGACGACGTGGTCTGATCGTCGCCCGGGTTCATCGCGGCGCCGCGGACCTTGTGAATGCGATCGGAGTAGCCCGACAACTTCTGACGCGGGCTAATCTGCCAGGTGAGCCGCGCCAGGCCGCTGTACTGGTGCTGCGGGTCCACGCCCTGCGTACAGAGCGAGCCGCCGCGGCCTGCGAGCGCGTTCGCGCACTCGAGGATGCCGGCTTCCGTGCCGTCAGACACGTAGGTGTTCGCGATCGGCTTGTTGACGATGAAGAAGCGGCCGGATCCGAAGAACCACAGCGAGTCCTTCTTGATCGGTCCGCCGAGGGTGAAGTTCGTGTCGTTGTAGGTGCCGATCTTGTCGACCGACTTCACGCCGTTGGCGGCGAGGAACGGCGTCAGGTTATTGCTCTGCCACTTGCTGGTCTCGTATCCCTGGAAGAGCGATCCGCTGAAGCGGTTGCCGCCTTCCTTCGGGATCATGTTGATCTTCACGCCGCCGGTCGGCGAATCCACCGTGCCGCCGCCGGTCTGGTACACCATTTCCTGGTTGCCGGCGTCGTTCGTGTAGGTCTGGATCGCGCCGTCGCCCTGGAGGCCGTTGATGATCATGCCGTCCATCATCAGCGACGTCTGCGCGGCGCCGAGGCCGTGCACCGTGAAGTAGGTCTGCTGCATCGCCTGCGATCCGCCGACGTCCGGCGCCGTCAGCGTGACGCCGACGACGAGCTGACCGACGCCCTGAATCGTGTGGGCGGTGGGAACGGCGTCGAGCACGTCGCGCGGCAGAACCTGCGCCTTGCTGTTGCTCTGCACGTCGACAACGGGCGACTCACCGGAGACGGTGACCGTCTCTTCGACCGCGCCGACCTTCATGTCGGCGTTGATCGTCGACGTGAAGTTCGACTGCAGTTCGACGCCCTCGCGCTTGACGGTCGCGAATCCCGGGAGGCTGAACGTGAGCACGTAGACGCCGGGACGGATGTTGTCGATCTTGTACGCGCCGTTCGCGTCCGTCGTCGCCGAGCGCACCTGCTCGATCAGCGCCGGGCTCGCGGCCTCGACCGTCACCCCCGGCAGTACTGCGCCCGTGGTGTCTCTCACAACGCCCGCGAACGCGCTCTGCGCCCTGGCGGCAGTGGGCAGTGCCAGGAGACATCCCAGCAACATTCCCCACATCAACATGCGGCTTCTAATCATGCCCGTCCCTCCAAAACAGTCACGAAGTCGTCCCGCGCGTGACACTGATAGCGATTGACTCGGGAGAGGCTAACGCCTCGGACCGCAAATATCTACGGTGTTTTGCGAAAAATAGAACAGCGTGGAGCCGTCCATTACAAAACGTTGGATCCCAAGTTGGTCGGGAAGTCTACTTCACAGAAGACGAAACACGGTAGGCGAGATGACGACGGTAGAGATCGGCGCGCGCCTCGAATCGAGTGGCTACATTGATGTTGCCTGCTGCACGGGCCTGCACGCTTGCCCGCATCGCGACGGCGACCGCATCGTCGAAGCGCCCGACCTCGGCGTATGCCGCCGCGAGCGCGTCGAGGGCCGAGAGGTCCCTACCGCCCGTCCGGTCGGTCGCCCGCTCGGCAAATGTCACCGCTTCGTCTCCTCGTCTCAGCGCCGGATCGGACGCGGTGGCGCGAATCCAGGCGAGGCCCGCAAGAGCGACAGGCGCGTCGGGGTCGATCTTCAGCGCGCGCACGAACTCGTCGGCGGCTTCGCGGACGTCGCCGTCGGCGGACAGCAGCGTCGCGAGGTTCGCGTGCGCGTCCGCGTTGTCGGGCCGCAGCGCAACGGCGCGTCGGTAATGCGCGAGCGCCTCTCCCTTCTGGCCGAGGACGAACAGAATCGCGCCGAGGTTGTTGTGCGCCTGTGCGTAGTCCGGATCGATCGAGACCGCCTGCTCGAACTGCACCCGCGCGTCCTCGCGCCGGCCGCTC
Organism: Vicinamibacterales bacterium; assembly: GCA_036557365.1. Classification (GTDB taxonomy): domain Bacteria; phylum Acidobacteriota; class Vicinamibacteria; order Vicinamibacterales; family CAVVIG01; genus DATKHR01. The sequence continues at coordinate 54,103 of DATBHR010000095.1, read as the reverse complement.
GCGGCGAGCGCGATGCCCAGGTTGTAGTGCGTCGACGCGGACTTCGGGTTCAACGCGAGCGACTGCTCGTAGTGCGTGATGGCGTCGTTGAGGCGTCCAGCGTCGTAGCTGAGGCCGGCGACGGCATCGTGACGCAGCGGATTGTCAGGATCGAGGGCGAGCAGCTTTGTGTACGCCGCCAGGTCTTCAACGCTGGCCTTGCGACGGACGTCCTGCTGCAGCGACTCGACGTCCGCGTCGCGCCGCGCGACGAGCTGCAGCCACAGATCACCCATCTCGTCCGACGTGTTCTGTCCCCAGACAACATGGCCGGGCGGATGCGACGGATTACGAGGGTTGCCAGCGGAGTTGTCGTACGAATAGCGCATCGAGATCGTCGTCCCCTTCTGGAGCGCCAACGGATGCGCGTAGCGATACACGTCCTGCCAGCGAAAATCCCAGTCGGCGATTTCGATGAGCGGGATCGCGGTCCCGTCAGGCCGGGTGGCCATCGCTTCCATGTGCCGCGCGAGGTTGTGCGCGTGCGGCTGGATCGCGAAGAGTTCGACGTCCACCGGCAGCACGTAGCGATCTGAAATGACGTGGCTCGACTCGCCCGGCGCGATGTCGATGGTCTCGCTGCCGAGGCGCAGACCGATCGGCCGGCGCGTCGGCGGATCGTCGGTCAGAAAAAATCCGACGCTGACCTTCAGCGGCTCAGGCTTCCCCGTCGGCTGCAGGTGCATCTGGACCACGAGATCGCTTCCGGGCTCGAGGCGCCACTGCATGCCGTCCGACACCAGGTGCGGCGACTCGCCGGGCGTCCAGCCGAGCATCTGCCCTTCCGGATATCGCGCGTCCTGCACCATGCCGCCGTTGTAGCCCGGCTCTCCGTCGCGCGCGTCGAGCAGCCGCGACGAGCGCGTCCGATCGACGCCGATGTTGACGTGATGCACGACGCGCGGGTTGTCGGGACGGAATTCGATCCCGCGCACGTAACGCGGACGATCGAGCGGGATCGGCAGCACGAACGTGCGGAACGCATCGCGGCTGTCCGACTCCGCGCGCACGGAATACGCCGTCGGCATCGTCACGACGAGATCCGGCGTGCCGAGTTGCCACCCGGTCGCCCACTTCGGCGGCGTCGGCAAGTCCGACTGCCGTCCTTCGGGCGCGCCGTTCGCGATCCACTGCTGCACCAGCGCGAGCTCCGCATCGGTCAGGCGGCGCGCGCTTGCGAAGTCACCTTTTCCGGGAGTCGGTTTCCACGGCGGCATCTGGCGCGCTGCCGTCACGCGCGCAACGATCGTCGTCCGCCGCTTCACGTCGTCGTACGTGAGCAGGCTGAAGGGACCGACGGCACCAGGCCGATGGCATCCCGAGCAGCGCGACCAGATGATCGGCGCGATGTCTTTGTTGAATGTCGGAGTCGACGCTGGCTGCGCGAACACCGAGCGTCCGCAGGCGCACCAGCAGAGCACCATGAGCACGCGGGCTGCTCTGCAGCGCATGCGATAGCATACCGCCGTTGACTCTTTCGTCACCCGGCCGCTGGCGGCGGCGACTCCTCCTGATTTTTGCAATCGCGCTCGCGCTGCGCCTGCTCCATCTGTTTCAGATTCGTTCGGCGCCGTTCTTCACCTTATTGATGGGCGACTCGCGTGCGTACGATACGTGGGCGCAGGCCATCGCCGGCGGCGACTGGATCGGACACGACGTCTTCTATCAGGCGCCGCTCTACCCGTATTTCCTCGGCATCGTGTATTCCGCATTCGGTCACAGCCTGACGACCGTTCGCGTCCTTCAGGCGGCGATCGGATCCATGTCGTGCGTGCTGCTGGCCGATGCGACGCGACGCGTGTTCGACGACGTGACAGGCACGGTGGCGGGCGTGATGCTCGCGCTGTGGGCACCGGCGATCTTCTTCGACAGCGTGCTGCAGAAATCGGTGCTCGACGTGTTCTTCGTCTGCCTCATCGTCTGGCTCATCGCACAGATCGCGTGCTCGCGGAACACGCGGCTCTGGCTCTGGACCGGGCTCGCGGTCGGCGGATTGAGCCTCACGCGCGAGAACGCGATGGTCTTCGTCGCCGTGCTCGCGATCTGGGCGCTGATGCGACCGGAGCGGTGGCGAGGCGCCGCGCTGTTTCTCGCGGGCCTCGCGATCGTTCTGGCGCCCGTCGCCGTCCGCAACAGCCGAATGGCCGGCGGCGGCTTCTACGTGACGACGTCGCAGTTCGGACCGAACCTGTACATCGGCAACAATCCGCGCGCCGACGGCACGTACGCATCGCTCCGCTACGGGCGCGGCGCGCCGGAGTTCGAACGACAGGACGCCACCGAAATCGCACAGCGCGCGCTCGGTCGCACGCTCTCGCCCGCGGACGTCTCCGCATACTGGACGGATCAGGCGCTGGAATTCATGACGTCGCAGCCCGGCGACTGGCTGAAGCTCGTCGGACGCAAGTTCGCGCTGCTCTGGAACGCCACCGAAGTCGTCGACACCGAAGCGCAGGAGTCGTACGCCGATTGGTCGTGGCCACTTCGCATCCTCGGTCCGGTCGCCACCTTCGGCCTCCTCGTTCCTCTTGCGCTGCTCGGCGTCGTCCTGACGTGGAATGGTCGGCAGCCAATCGTCGTCCTCGCGGCGCTGGCGGCTTCTTACGGCGCGAGCGTCGTGCTGTTCTACGTGTTCGCCCGCTACCGATATCCGCTCGTGCCGTTCCTGATTCTGTTCGCGGCAGCGGCACTCGTCGCAGTCGCTCTCAACGTCCGCCGCGTTTCGAAAACGTGGTTTCAGCCGAAGCGCCTCGCCTGGCCGGCGTACATCGTGGTGGGAGCGACAGCCGTGTTCGCGAACTGGCCGATCATCCCGCACGCGTGGATGCGAGCCGTCAGCGAGAGCAACATCGGTGTCGCGCTTCAGGCCGAAGGGCGATATGACGATGCGATCACGCACTATCAGAAGTCGATTGAGGACCGTCCCGGTTATGCGCCGGCGCTGAACAATCTGGCGACCGCGTATCGCGCCTCGGGCAAGACGAACGAAGCGATTGCGACGTATCAGCGCGCGCTGCAGGCGCAGCCCGACTTTCCGGATGCGGAATTCAATCTTGGAAACGCACTGCTCGATCAAGGTCACGTGGACGAAGCGGTCTCTCGCTTTCAGTCCGCGCTGAGGGCGCTCGGCGAGTCAGCCGACGTCCACAACAACCTTGGTACCGCTTACGCCGCCAAAGGCCGAATGGAGGACGCTCTCCGCGAGTTCAGGCGGGCCGTCGAACTCGATCCGGCGTCGGCCGCCGCGCGCCGCAATCTGGGCGACGTGCTGGCGGCGAAAGGCGATCGTAGCGGCGCGATCGAAGAACTGCGCCAGGCGACGCAACGCGATCCGTCCAACGGCGACGCGCACTACGATCTCGGTCTGGCACTGCTCGAGCAGGGCGCGACGGAGGAAGCCGCCGCGGAATTTCGCATCGCCGTCCAGCGACTGCCGTCCTCACCGGAAGCGCACAACAATCTGGGCATCGCGCTCGGGTCGCTCGGGCGGCTCGATGATGCGATCGCGCAGTTTCAGGAAGCGCTCCGTCTCCGTCCCGACATGGAGGACGCGAAGAACAATCTCGCGCTCGCCATGTCCGCGAAACGATCGCGCCGCAACCCTTGACTTGATAGCGGCTGCACCGTAATCTCGCCGCCGTGCGAAGCAGCCTTCGAATCGCGTTCGCCGGCATCGTCGCAGCGCTCGCCGCGGCGATCCCTTCGTCAAGCGCGCAGGCGCAGCCGACGCAGCCGATCTACCTACAGTACGACGGTTACGTCCGCAACAAGGACGGCGGGTTCACGTTGGCGTTCGGGTACTACAACATGAACAACGCGGCGGTGACGATCCCGGCGGGCGACAGCAACGTGTTCGCGCCGACACCTGGCGATCGGCGGCAGCCGATCGTCTTCCTGAAGGGACGGCATCGCTTCGCGTGCGTGATGGTCGTGGACAAATCGTTCACCGGTCCGCTGCAGTGGACGGTGAACTTCGCGGGCAAGGCGCAGACGACGACGCTGAAGGCGCTGGATCCGCTCTACGAGCTGGAGCTCAATAGCGAGAAGCGCGTGCTGCAGGGTCTGGATCTGGCGAGCGCTCCAAAGAACATCTGCGTGAACCGCGCGCCGGTGTTGCAGGTGGTCGTTTCGCCGTTCGAAGCGCCGGCCACTGAAGCGGTCGAACTCGCTGGCAAAGTCGGACAGGACCTCGCCATCAACGCGCAAATCGAGGACGACGGCCTGCCGCGCGGCAGCAAGGTGACGAGCAACTGGAGAAAAACGAGCGGGCCGGGCGACGTGACCTTCACGGACGTTGCGACAGCGGCAACGCACGTGAAGTTCGCCGCCGCGGGCAACTACGAGCTCAGTCTCTCGGCGACCGACGGCGAGAAAAGCAGCAGCTTGAAAGTGACGGTCCGCGTCGCCGACAAGTAGTCGGCGGCTGACACATTTCGCGCCGCCTCAGACGACCTCGAACAGCCCCGCCGCTCCCATTCCGCCGCCGATACACATCGTCACGACGACTTTTTTGGCGCCGCGGCGCTTGCCTTCAATGAGCGCATGCCCGACGAGGCGCGCGCCCGACATCCCGTACGGATGTCCCAGCGCAATCGCACCGCCGTTCACGTTCAGCCGATCGTCGGGGATGCCGAGCCGGTCGCGGCAGTAAATGACCTGCACCGCGAACGCCTCGTTCAGCTCCCAGAGATCCACGTCGTCCATCTGCGTGCCGGTGCGCTGGAGCAGCTTCGGGACCGCGAACACGGGGCCGATGCCCATTTCGGCCGGCTCGCATCCGGCCACCGCGAAGCCTCGGAACACGCCGATCGGCTTCATGCCTCGCCTGGCCGCAGCATCAGCGCTCATGACGATGCACGCCGACGCGCCGTCGGAGAACTGACTGGCGTTGCCGGCGGCGATGACGCCGCCCTCGATGGCGGGTTTGATCTTCGATACGCCCTCGTACGTCGTGTCGGCCCGGATGCCTTCGTCCTGCTTCGCGGTCACATCCCAAATGGATTCAGCGCCCGTCGCTTTGTCCACGACCTTCATCTTCGTCGTGATTGGCGCGATCTCGGCGTCGAAGCGGCCTGCGGTGCGGGCAGCTGCCGCGCGCTGCTGGCTGCAGACACCGTAGTGGTCCTGCTGCTCGCGATCGATCTTGTATTTCTGCGAGACGTACTCCGCCGTCTGGAGCATCGGCCAGTACAGCTCCGGCTTGTTCGCGACGACCCAGTCGTCGTTGATCATGAACGTGTTCATTTCGTTCTGGACGCACGAGATGGATTCGACGCCACCCGCCGCGTAGATATCGCCTTCGCCAGCCAGGATGCGCTGCGCGGCCATCGCAATCGTTTGCAGTCCGGACGAACAGAAACGGTTCACCGTCGCGCCGGCCGTCGTCACCGGACATCCCGCGCGCAGCGCGATCTGCCGCGCGATGTTGCGGCCGGTCGCGCCTTCGGGGTTTGCGCAGCCCATGAGAACGTCCTCGACCTCACCCGGCTCGATGCCCGCGCGTTCGATGGCGTGCTGCAGCGCGTGGCCGCCCATCGTCGCGCCGTGTGTGATGTTGAGCGCGCCGCGCCAGCTCTTACAAAGCGGCGTCCGTGCGGTTGAAACGATGACGGCGTCAGTCACGGTAACGTGTCCCCCTGCGCAAACTATACAATCGTCCGCGATGCTCGCACTGGACGATGTCACGGTTCTCGATCTTTCGCACGCCCTGGCGGGTCCCTTCGCCTCGACGCTCCTCGGCGACTACGGCGCCGACATCATCAAGGTCGAGCCGATCGACGGGGAGATCGCGCGGGCGTGGGGGCCGCCCTTCTACGGCGACGAGGCCGCGTATTTCGTCAACCTCAATCGGAACAAGCGCAGCATCGCCCTGGATTTGAAGCAGCCCGAGGGCCGCGCGATCTTCTTCCGGCTCCTCGAGCAGGCCGACGTCGTCCTCGAAAATCTGCGCGTCGGCACCGTCGCACGACTCGGCATCGATTACGCGCACGCATCGGCCCATCAGCCGCGCATCATCTATTGTTCGGTCTCGGGCTTCGGGCAGGACGGACCGTATCGCGATCGCGCCGCCCTGGATCTCGTCGTCCAGGCGGAGAGCGGGATGATCAGCGTTACCGGCGAGGTCGGCGGACACGGCGTGCGGGCGGGCGTGTCGATCGCCGATATCACCGCCGGCCTCTACGCCACGTTCGGCATCCTCACCGCGCTCCATGCGCGCGAACGCACCGGCCGAGGACAGTTCATCGACGTCTCGATGCTCGAGGGTCAGCTCGGTCTTCTGTCCGGGATGATCGGCGCGTTCGTCGCCGACGGCATCCTGCCCGAGCCGATGGGGACTGCGTACGCAGCGCTGCTGCCGTACCAGACATTCCGCACGAAGACGCGCGACATCGCGATCGGCGTCGGCAGCAGCAAGTTGTGGCGCACCTTCTGCCCGCTCCTCGGCCTGGCGGCGCTCGTGGACGATCCGCGCTTCGTCAACAATGCTGCGCGCAACGCGAACCGCCCGGCGCTCATCGACGCGCTGCAGGCCGCGTTCATGACGAAAAGCTACGAAGAGTGGGAACAGATTCTGATGCCGGCCGGCATCCCGATGGGCGCCATCAACACGCTGGACCACGTCGTCGCGCATCCGCAGGTGGCCGCGCGCGGCGCGATCGTCGAGTCGGAGCATCCGGTTGCGGGCGTGTACCGAAGCGTCGGACCTCCGGTTCGCCTGTCGGAGACGCCTGGGCGGATTCGACGACCGGCGCCACTTCTCGGCGAGCACACCGACGCGATTCTGCGCGAACGACTCGGCATGAGCGCCGCAGATGTCGAACGTCTGGCGGCGAACGGCGTCGTCCGCGTGCGGCCGCTTGACGAACGAACGCGTGCGAAGGAGGTTCTGTGAGCTTGCTGGACGGACGCGTCGCGGTCATCACCGGCGCGAGCAAAGGCATCGGGCGTGTGATGAGCAGTCTGTTCGCGCGCGAAGGCGCCGCCGTCGTCTGCGCGGCTCGATCGGCGACGCTCGTCGAGGAGACCGCGCGGCTCGTCGTCGATGCGGGCGGACGCGCGGTCGCGATCGTCGCGGACGCCGGCACAGAAGACGGCGCGCGCGCGATCGTCGACGGCGGAATCACGGCGTTCGGCCACGTCGACACGCTCGTCAACAATGCGGGCGACGGCGGCCCGACGAAACCGATCCAGGACTACACGGTGGACGACTGGTTCTACACCGTGAACTCCTGCCTGACGAGCGCCTATCTCTGCTCGCGCTTTGCCGTCCCCGCGATGATCGCCGCCGGCCGCGGCGCCATCGTCAACATCGCGTCGATGGCGGGACGACGAGGCCTCGCGTATCGCGTCGGCTACTGCTCCGCGAAGGCAGGACAGATGGGCATGACCTACGGGCTCGCGCTCGAGCTCGGACGGCACAACATCACAGTGAACGCCGTTGCGCCGGGCGCTGTTGCGGGCGATCGGATCGATCGCGTGATCAAAGGACAGGCCGAGGTCCGAGGCGTGGACGTCGAGCGGATGCGTCAGTCGTTCGTCGAGCGCTCGCCGCTGCGGCGCATGTCGACCGCTGAAGACATCGCGTCGCTCGCCGCGTTTCTCTGCAGCGATCTCGCACGCAACATCTCCGGGCAGTGCATTCCGGTGACCGCAGGCGAGCCGGCGTCCTGATCGCGATCAGGGCAACTTCTCGGTACGAGGCTCGACAATGCTGCCGTCGAGCAGGACGATCGCCGTAATCCGTTCGTCGCCGATGCGGTTGTCGACCGACGGCGCGAACTCGACGCGGTAGTACCAGCGAGTGCCGCCGAAACGCACGAGCGACGCGGTCATCAGGGCTTGCGTCTTCACCTCCGGCCGGATCTTCGTCACCCAGGCCTGCCCCGCGCGAATGGCATCGCCGATCGCGAGCGGCGGCGCCGCTGACGTCTCCGGTTGCCACGACGGCTGATGGTCCGCGCGTTCGCGCGCGACATCCCACACGATGGTTCGGCCGTTGGGATCCATGCGGCTCATCACGTTGATGAAACCCGCCGGCGCGGCGGCCTGCCCTGACGACTGCAGCGAGAACGTCATGTCGATCCGGAGCACCACGCGCGCCGGCTTGCCGTCCTTCAGGCCGGGCGAAAAGCGCCATTGGCTGAGCGCCTTCACCGCTTCCGCGTCGAGACTGGGAAGGAGCGACTTCACGACGCGGATGTTGCTCGGTGTCCCATCCACTTCGACGACACACTCGAGCGACACCTGACCCTGGACGCCGAGCCGCATCGCGTCCGCCGAGTAATCGGGCCGGACCTGCGCGATTGGACGCGGCGGCGTCACGCCCGGACCGGGCACCACGACTTCCTGCGTCTGCGTCGACGCCAGCGGCGTGAGGCCGGTCAGGACGATCGCAACGAGCGTCGTACGCAAAGCGATCATGGCGCCTCCTTACTTGATCGCGATCGGATTGATCGGCGATCCCACCGCACCGGTGATGGGCAGCGGCGGCGCGACGAAGAAGAATTCGTACACGCCGTCGCGGACGCAGTCCTCGGCAAGCTCGTCGAGGAAGAAGATCTCGCCGATCGTCAGCCCCATGTTCGGGATGAACACCTGATGCAGCGGCTGGTACGTGTCTGGAAATTCGTTCGGCCGTACTTCCATGCCCCACGTGTCGGTCGCGACGGCAGCAATCTCGTGCTCCTGCACCCAGTCCGCCGTATGAAAGGAGAGTCCCGGCGCGTTGCCGCCCGCGTAGTCGCCCCACTCGCCGCGAGAGCGGCACAGCGCCATGTGTCCGGTGCGCACGATCAGGATGTCCCCACGCCCCACTGAAACATGCTGGGCAGCGGCCGCCGCGTCAAGGTCATCCGCGGTGATGCCGTATCCGGGCTCGAGCCAGCTGAGTCCCTTGGCGCGCGGAACGTCGAGCAGCACGCCGCGCCCGACGACGCCGCGAGAGACCTTGTCGATGCCGTTGCGCTTCGCGCCGCGGCTGGAGATTTCGTTCGCGTCGTACCCGTTGTACATCCGGCCGTCCTCGAAGCAGTGGCTGAGCGCGTCCCACTGCGTCGCGCACTGCAGCGGCATGATGATCATGTCGTCGCTGAAACCGACGCCGCCAGGAAACTTGATGGCGCCGGTCGTGCAGTCCGGTCCGGTGATCATCATCCGGTGGATGGGATTGAATCGGCGCGGCTGATTGATCTGCGGTCCTTTCGCGTCGAAGGGAATCGCGAGCGAAAAGACGTCGCCGCGGTGAATGAGCGCCGCCGCTTTGAGGATGTCGGCCGGCGTGATGTAGTTCAGCGTGCCGCGCTCGTCGCTCGCACCCCACTTGCCCCAGTTCCGGAGACGCTTCCCGGTTTCTCTGATGATGTCGGACATGCGCGAATGATAACTGGGTCGGGGAGGGCGGGTGGGTCGGTCGGGTAGGGCAGGTAGGTCGTGGTGGGTCTGGTAAACTCGCGCGCGTGCAAGCGGTTCTCTGCAAGGCCTACGGTCCGCCGGAGTCGCTCGTCGTCGAAGACGTTCCGGCGCTGGAGGCTGGAGCGGGCGAAGTCGTCATCGCCGTGCGGGCGGCGAGCGTGAACTTCCCCGACGTCCTGATCATCGAGAACAAATATCAGGTGAAACCTCCGCTTCCCTTCTCTCCCGGAAGCGAAGTGTCGGGCGTCGTGAAGAGCGTCGGCGCAGGCGTGACCTCACTGAAGCCGGGCGATCGCGTCATGGCAATCACGGGTTACGGCGGGTTCGCCGAAGAAGTAAAGACAGACGCACGGCGCGCCCTCCCGCTGCCCAACGGAATGGAGTTCCCGACCGCCGCCGCGTTCGGGCTCACCTATGCGACATCCGATCACGCGCTGCGGGATCGCGGACAGCTCCGGGCCGGCGAGACGTTGCTGGTGCTCGGCGCGGCCGGCGGCGTCGGCCTCGCGGCGATCGAAATTGGCAAGGTGATCGGCGCCCGCGTCGTCGCGTGCGCATCGACGGACGAGAAGCTCGCGATCTGCCGCGAGCACGGTGCGGACGCAACCATCAACTACAGCACGGACGATCTGCGGGAACGCATCAAGGCATTGACCGATGGTCTTGGTCCCGACGTCATCTGCGATCCGGTCGGCGGAGCCTACACGGAGCCGGCGCTCCGATCGATCGCCTGGCGCGGCCGCCTGCTCGTCGTCGGCTTCGCAGCGGGCGACATCCCGAAAATCCCGTTGAACCTGACACTCCTCAAGGGCTGCTCCATCGTCGGCGTGTACTGGGGAGATTTCGCCAGGCGCGAGCCGTCGAATTTTGCGGCAGCCATGGCGCAGCTCGGACGATGGTTCACCGAGGGTAAGATCCGGCCTCACATTTCGACGACGCTGCCGCTCGCCAGGGCTGCCGAGGCGCTTCGTCTGATGGCGGGCCGCAGCGTAGCCGGCAAGGTCGTGCTCACGACTTCCTGACGTTGGACGCCGTAGAGTAATGTCGTCGCTCACCCAGTCGCAGGAGGATTCGATGATTCGCCGCCTACTCACCGGCACCGCGGTCGCGACGGTTTCAGCGATCGCGTTCGTCGCGACGCCGTTCGCCTCGAACGGTACGCCGTGCGCCAACCTCGCGGCGCTGACCATCCCTAACGTCACGATCAAGTCGGCCAGCCTCGTCGCTGCGGGCGCATTCACGCCGCCGACGTCGCAGACCGCGCTGACGCTGCCGGCATTCTGTCGCGTCGAAGCAACGGCGCGGCCGACGAGCGATTCCGACATCAAGTTCGAAGTCTGGATCCCGGCGGAGACGTGGAACGGCAAGTTCGAAGGCGTCGGCAACGGCGGCTACTCGGGCGCCATCGGCTACGCGGCGATGGCCAACGCCATGCGGCGCGGCTACGCGACGGCAAGCACCGACACCGGGCATGCCGGCGACGATATGAAGTTCGGCCAGGGCCATCCGGAAAAAGTCATCGACTGGGCGTATCGATCCATTCACGTGATGACCGACGCCGCAAAGCTGATCGTCCGCGATCACACCGGCCGGCTTCCCGAACGCGCGTACTTCAATGGCTGCTCGAGCGGCGGACACCAGGCATTGTCCGAGGCGCAGCGCTTCCCCGACGATTACGACGGCATCGTCGCCGGCGATCCGGCGAGCAACCGCATCCGACAGACGTTCGCGTTCATGTGGTCGTGGATGGCAACACACACGAAAGACGGACAGGCGATCATCCCGCAGGCCAAGCTCCCGATCATCACGAAGGCGGCGGTGGACGCGTGCGACGGCCTCGACGGCCTGAAGGACGGGGTCATCGACGATCCGCGCCGCTGTCATTTCGATCCCGCGAAGCTGCTGTGCAAGAGCGGCGACGATGCGACTTGTCTGACGGCGCCGCAGGTCGACGCGGTAAAGAAGATGTACGACGGGCTGAAGAGCCCGAAGACCGGCGAACAGATCTTCACGGGCTGGCCGCGCGGCAGCGAAGGATTCGGCGAACAGCCCATTCAAAGCTGGCGGACCTACGTCATGGATCCGCCGGAGCCGATGCGCGCCGGCTTCTTCCGCTATTTCCTGTTCCACGATCCGAACTGGGACTGGCGCACGATCGACTGGGATCGCGACCTCGCATACGCCGAGCAGAAGCTGCCGTACATGCAGGCGGTGGATCGCGATCTGACCGCGTTCAAGAAGCACGGCGGGAAGCTGCTGATGTACACCGGCTGGTCCGATCCTGTCGTCCCGCCGCAGGACACCGCCGCCTACTACGAGGGCGTCGTCAAGACGATGGGCGGACTCGAAAAGACGCGCGAGTTCTTCCGATTCTTCACGGCGCCCGGGATGGGACACTGCGGCGGCGGTCCCGGACCGAACCAGGCCGACTATCTCGGGGCGCTCGAGCAGTGGGTCGAAAAAGGCGTCGCGCCGGACAAGCTGATCGCGTCGCACATCACGAACGGAAAAGTCGATCGCACGCGGCCGTTGTGCCTCTATCCGATGGTCGCGCGATGGAAGGGCACGGGAAGCAGCGACGAAGCTGCGAACTTCTCGTGCGTCGCCGCGGAGCCTTCGGGCCCGCGGAAAGCGACGACCTCGTCCAGCAACCAGCGGTGAAAGCTGACCGCGGGAGCGCTTTCTTTCCCGGGTTCGAGTCGCGTCGCATCGAGACGTCGGGCGCGACGATCAACGTCCTGCGTGGCGGCAGCGGTCCGCCGCTGCTGCTCGTGCACGGCTACCCGCAGACACACGTCGAGTGGCACCGGATCGCGTCGCGTCTCGCACAGAAGCACACGGTCGTCATGACGGATCTGCGCGGGTACGGCGACAGCAGCAAGCCGGCGGACACGGACAACCACGCGAGCTACTCGAAACGCGCGATGGCGCAGGATCAAGTCGACGTGATGCGCGCGCTCGGCTACGAACGGTTCTCGGTCGCCGGCCACGATCGCGGCGCCCGGGTCACGTGGCGTCTCGCCGTCGAGCATCCGGACGCCGTCGTCAAGGCGGCGGTGCTGGATATCGTGCCGCTGCCGTACTCGATGGTGACGCGCGAGTTCGCGACGGCCTACTTCCACTGGTTCTTCCTGATCCAGCCGGCGCCGGTGCCTGAGACGCTCATCGCCAACAGCGCCGAGTTCTACCTGCGCCGGTTCCTCGGCGGACCCGCGATTACGGCGGATGCGTTCGCGGAATATCTGAGGACGTTCAAGGATCCGGAAACGATTCACGCGACCTGCGAAGACTATCGCGCCGGCGCGACGATCGACCTGACGCATGCGGCCGAGGACGGCGCAAAGCGCGTCGAGTGTCCGCTGCTCGTGCTGTGGGGAGAGCGCGGTACGGTCGGGCGCCTGTACGACGTCATGAAGATCTGGCGCGAGCACGCGCCTGCAGCCCGCGGCAAATCGCTTCCCGCCGGGCATTTCCTCCCGGAAGAAGTGCCAGACCAGACTTTCGCGGAGCTCGACGCCTTCTTCGGCGTCTAGCGACGCGCCGCCGGGGTTCCTGTAGGATCGCTTGATGGCTCGCGACGACTACATCCACGTCGCGCGTGTGCAGCATCACACGCTTCGTCGACGTGCGATTCTCCAGGCGCATCCCGAGGTGCGCGACCTCGTCGGTCCAACCGCATCGACCGCCGCCTGGATCGTCGTCCTGGTAGCCGCGCAGTTCTCGCTCGCGCTCTTCGTCGTCCGCATTCCGTGGTGGCTCTGGCTGCCGATCGCGTACATCGTCGGCGCGACGGTCGATCACGCGTTGTGGGTGCTGATCCACGAGAGCATTCACAACCTCGTGTTCCGGCGTCCGTCGCTGAACAAGATCGCGGGCATTGTCGCGAACCTGCCGCTCGTGTTTCCGGCGGCGCTGTCCTTCGGCCGTTATCACCTGCTGCACCACCAGCACCTCGGCGAGCTCGACTTCGACGCCGATGTGCCAGGGCCGACCGAGTCGCGCGTCGTTACCGGATCGCTGCGGAAGGCAGCATGGCTCGCGGCGTTCGCGGCAGTACAGGGCCTCGTCCGTACGCATCGATTGAAACGCGTGTCGTTCTTCGACGGTTGGATCGTGGTGAACATCGTGATCCAGGCGGCGGTGATGATCGGCGTCGTGTGGTGGGCCGGCTGGCAACCGCTCGCGTACCTCGCGTTCTCGTCGATCAGCGCGATCGGCCTGCACCCGCTCGGCGCGCGCTGGATTCAGGAGCACTTCGTGTTCGCCGACGATCAGGAGACCTACTCGTACTACGGTCCGCTCAATCGCGTCTGCTTCAACATGGGCTATCACAACGAGCACCACGACTTCACCGCCGTGCCGTGGTCACGCCTGCCGAAGCTCAAGGCGGCCGCCCCCGAGTTCTACGACACGCTCTTCGCGCACCGCTCATGGACGCGGCTGCTGCTGCGCTTCGTCTTCGATCGCGACTGCTCGCTGTTCGATCGGATCGTCCGGCCGAGCCGACAGTAGCTAGCGGGCGCGCTGACGCTTGTAGAGGAACAGGCCGACGAGGTTCGCGACGGCGATGACGCCGCAGATCTTCAACGCGAACACAGGAACGCTCACGACGTCAACGATCGGCAGGATCGACAGCGTCACGTAGAGCACCGTCATCAGGAAGCCCGATGCCGCTGCCACGCGGAGCCACACGGGCGCACGCGCACCGACGACCCCGAAGCCGACGATCGGCAGCGCGAACATCACCAGGTACGTCAGCGCGTAGAAAATCGCCGAGGCGTTCCACAGCAGCTGGAATCCTTCCTGCTGACCGACGCCGACGATGCCCGCGAGGCTGAAGACGAACGTCATGGCGCCGACGAACACGATCGAGTTCACCGGCGTCTGATATCGGTCGTGGAGTCGCGTGAACCAGGCGGGCAGCAGCCCGTCCCATCCGGCGACCATCGGCAGCCTCGTGTTACCGGTGAACATCACGCTCGCCTGCGCGACGCGGACGACGAGCAGCACGAAGATGGTCACGGGCGCCACCCACGCGACCGATCCGAACGGGCGGAACCCGATGCTCAACACCTGCGGGATCGGCGCAATCAAATCGATCCGATCCATCGGCACGAGCGCGAGGACCGAGCTCGTCCCGAAGATGAACATCGCAGCGATGATCGGCGCCGCAATGACCACCGATCGCGCGATCGTTCGCGAGGGATTCCGGCACTCGCCGGCGTGGATCGCCACGTACTCGAAGCCGCCGAGCGCGCCGAATCCCATCTTGCCGAGCAAATTCAGACTGAAGATCGATACCACTGGCGCTGCCGTTGCGAGCGGATGGAACTGTTCGAGGTTGCCGGTTGCGAGGTTCAACCACGGCAGCGCGACGAGCGTGACGAACGTCGTCACCATCAGCAAGCCGCCGGTCTTGTGGACCCATTTGCCGATGCTCAAGCCGCGAACCGCCAGACCGACGAGCGCCGCGAACAGGATCGCGCTCACGAGCGCCGTCACCGGCCTGGAGGTGACGAGACGCGCGCCCTCCGGCCCAAGGATGTACGCGAAGTACTGCGTCGCCTGAATCCCGGTCTCGGACGTGTTCAGGATCGCGAACAACCACAGATTCCATGCGACGAGGAAGCCGACGACATCGCTGAATCCCTGCTTCGCCCATTGATAGAGGCCGCCTTCGAGCGGCATCAGGCGATTCAGGTAGATGACAACGACCGCCGACGGCACGTAGAACAGCGCCATCGCGATGACCCAGAACACGACGTGGGCCGGTCCCTGTTTCGCCGCGACGCCGACCCACGGCAGTCCGACGACGAAGAGGATCTGCGTGAAAACGAGATCGGTGAGACCGAGCTCTCGCGGCAGCACCGACACCTGCGGCATGACGCCGCCGGTGCCGTCGATGACGATCGCGCCGTCAGCGTCGGGCGACGACGACGGCTGTGCCATAGCAGAGCACCTCGGTCACGCCCTGCATGACCTCTGTCGCGTCGTAGCGGACGCCCACAACCGCGTTGGCGCCGAGCTCGGCGGCGTGCTGAAGCATCAGCGCGAAGGCGTCCTCGCGCGTCTTTTCGCAGAGCTCCGTGAGGAGCGTGATGTTGCCGCCGACGAGCGTCTGCAGCGACGCGCCGATCGTGCCGAGGACCGATCGAGACCGCACCGTTACGCCGCGGACGACGCCGAGCGTTTTTGACGTCGAGTATCCATCCAGCTCGAAGGCGGTCGTCGTCATGCTGTGTTCGATCATGAATACCCTCGGCAGATGCTCACCACAGGATGACGCCGCGCGCGCCGTCGCCGGCTTCGAGCGCGCCGAGCGCCGTGTTGATCTCGTCCAGCGTATACGTGCGCGCGACCATTTCCTTCAGCCGCAGCCGTCCGGCCTGATGCAGCCGGACGAGCTCGGGGATGTCGTGCAGCGGCTCGCCTGATCCGTACACCGAACCCACGAGGCGCTTCTCCTGCATCACGAAGGGAAACAACTGGATTGCGCCCTGAGCATCAACGCGTGACAGGCCCGTGACGACGACCGTCCCGCCCTTCCGCGTCGCGGCCAGCGCGGTCGTCAGCGTGGCGGGGCTCCCGACCGTGTCGAACACGATGTCGGCGCCGCGGCCGTCTGTCAGCTCGCGTACGGACGCGGGAACGTCCACCGAGGCATCGAGCGCGTGCGTCGCACCGAACTGGCGCGCGAGCGCCAGCGGCGCCGGACGGCGATCGACGGCGACGATCGTTTCGCATCCGGCGATGGCGGCGCCCTGCACGACGTTGAGTCCGACGCCGCCCGCGCCGATGACGGCGACGCGCGAGCCGGCGCGCGGTTTTCCCGCATTCATGACGGCGCCGACACCGGTCAACACCGCACAGCCGATCGTCGCGAGCGCGTCGAACGCCACGTCGCGAGGCACCGGCACGGCGCCGGCTTCGGGGACGACGACGTAGTCGGCAAAGCAGCCGGTGCCGAGAAACGGCGCGACGGCGGCGCCGCGCGTGCGGAGGCGCGCCTCACCCGACGGCAGTTTGTTTCGAAAGGTGACGCGCTCGACGCGGTCGCAGAGCACTGCGCGTCCCTCGCGGCACGACGGACACACGCCGCAGGGCGGCGCCCAGCAGAGCGCGACGTGATCGCCGACCGAGACGCGGCTGACGTTCGCGCCGATCTCGCGGACGATGCCGGCGCCCTCGTGTCCGAGAACGACCGGTGTCTTCATCGGCCAGTCGCCGCGTGCGGGATGCAGATCGCTGTGACACACGCCGGCTGCGCGCATCTCGACGAGCACTTCGCCCGGTCCCGGTCCGTCGAGATCGGCGGCCTCGACGGAAAGCGGCGTCGATTGTTCCCAGA
Organism: Vicinamibacterales bacterium; assembly: GCA_036557365.1. Lineage (GTDB taxonomy): Bacteria > Acidobacteriota > Vicinamibacteria > Vicinamibacterales > CAVVIG01 > DATKHR01. Next base: position 37,305 of record DATBHR010000095.1, on the reverse strand, counting down.
GAATGGCGGCCTGGATGCGCATCGCCGTGAATCTGCGTCGTATTATGTGCCGAGACGATCCCGCCGAGCGCGACGCGCACGAACGCCGCGAAACAATTGGACCACCGGCGCGCGACAGGCTACGCTACTCCGTCTGCCACTCTGACTTATGGATGCCGCGTCCTGGGCGCGGGCGAAAGACATCCTGGCCGAGGCCCTGAAACGGTCCGCGCCGGAACGCGAGGCATTTGTCCGGGCGCAGAGCGCAACGCCGGAGCTCGCCGCAGAAATCCTCGACATCCTCTCCGCCTACGCCGACAGTACCGAGTTCCTGCGATCGGGCTCTTCGTCGCAAGCCGAAGAGGACGCCGTCATCCCCGTCGGCACGCACGTCGGGCCGTACGTCATCGTCGATCACATCGGCCGCGGCGGGATGGGCCGCGTCTATCTCGGGAGCGATCCGCGGCTGCGCCGCAAGGTCGCGTTGAAATGCCTGCTTCGTCCCGCCAGCGGGCCCGCGGACACGCAGATCCTGCTGGAGGCCATCGCGGCCGCGCGCGTTTCACATTCGAATGTCGCCGCTGTGTACGACGTCATCGAGCACCAGGGGCGCGTGTTCATCGTCATGGAGTACGTGGACGGCGAGAGCCTCGCCGCGCGACTGAAGCGCGAGCGGATTCCGATCGATCGGGTCATCGAGATCGGACATCAGCTCTCGTCCGCACTCGCGGCCGCACATGCGAAGGGCATCGTCCACCGCGATCTCAAGCCAGGGAACGTCCACTTCACGACCGAAGGTTCCGCCAAGGTGCTGGACTTCGGCATCGCGGAGCTCGCGCAGTCGCTGACGGTCGGGACCAACATCAGCACGGCGCAGCCGCCGAAGGTGCAGGGCCTCATCCATCCGGGCACGCCGCCCTACATGTCCCCCGAGCAGCTGATGGGCGGCACGGTGGACGAACGGTCCGACATCTTCAGCCTGGGCGTCGTGCTTTTCGAGATGGCGACCGGCCGCCGGCCGTTCCTGTCGAGCGATACCCAGGAACTGATCGTGCTGCAGGCGCGCGGCGCTCCGCGGGCGGATGCTGTCGATGGCAAGGTGCCGCGGGCGCTGGCGGACGTCATCGGCCGGACGCTCGATACGGAAGTGGCTCGGCGGCCGCAGTCGGCACTCGAGCTGGACGAGTCGCTTCACGCGATTGCGGAGTCGCGCCGAAGAAAAACAGCCCGTGAGCTCGTCCGCGTCTGGACTGCGCGTGTAGCGGTAGGAGTACCGCTGGTGATTCTGGCGGTTGGCGTCCTTGGCGAGTTCAAGACGCTGGCGTTCAACAACAATTTCGGGAGAACGGGGCCATTTTCGAGGTTCGGCATCGAATCGTGGTCCTCGCTGCTGCTTTGGGGCGTCGCAGGCAACGCGTCGAAGATCCTCACGATGATCGTCATCACGTTCATCGTGCTGGCCGCGCGCGCGCTGTTCCGCGCGCTCGAACTGTTCGAGCCGATCGGACGCCTGACCGCTCCGGTCCGCCGGGCCTGCCGCAATGCGTCACGGCGTGTGGGTCTCGACGATCCGATCGTGTTCGCACAGGCGATCGCGGCACTGGGCGTCCTGTTGATGATTGCGGTCGCGTGGCGCCATCAGGATTTGATGAACGCGTGGACCGTCTCGTTCAACAGCGCGCCGATCGAGAGGCTCCTGCCGATGCGCGAGAGCTCGTTCGAGCGATTTCAGTACCACCTCGAGCTGAGTCTCGTGACGCTGGGTCTCCTTTTCGGACTTTACGGCGTGCGCCGGCTGCAGCGCCGCGAAGGGGCCCGCAACAGCCGGGTGGCCGTCGGGATGGTTGTGGCAGTGCTCATCGCGGTTGTGTTGCTCGACGACGCGCCGTTCCGAAGCTTCAACCACCGCGACTTCGAGCGGGCCGACTACGCCGGCATGCACTGCTACATCATCGGCGCAAGCGGCGACGAATTTCTCGTGTTGTGCCCTGGCAGCGAGCCGCCGCGGAATCACGCGGTGAAGGACGGCGACCCACAGTTACAGCGGCTGCAGAAGTTCGAGAACGTGTTCCGAGGCGTGAACGTCGGTCCGGCGGTCCCCTAAGTTTCATTCGGACATCAGGAGCGAGGGTTATGAAGCGTCTGGCGAGAATCGTCGTCGTGTGTATTTGTGCGCTTGCGCCGGCCACCGCCCATGCGGACGACGGCGGATGGTGGGACAACTTCTGGAGATGGGATCCGAGCTTCATCGGATTCGGCACCGACTTCCATCTGGCGTGTCTGGACCACAACGGCAAGCGAATTCACGGCTGCGAGGAATGGTTCACGAACTTCGGACGTCTGTTGACGGGAAAGCCTCCCGAACACGATTTTTACGTCCAGAACTCCAGCGACCCGAAAGATCGAACGTACCTTTCAGACTTCAAGAACATCGGACATGAAATCGATATCCGGTTTGGCTACTACCAGAACTTCGGACCTCGGTACGAGTTCGAAGGGCCGACAACACCGACCAATGTGCCCTTCATCGGCAGGATCAGTGTCGAGCGGATCATGGCGATGTACTACTTCTATCCAAAGTCGTGGTTCGCTGTCGGCGGCGGGTCCGGGATTCTCGTCATTCACGGCGAGAGATTCGATCCCTTTACTCGCGGCATTTTGACAGCCAGCGCCGTTTTTTATCCTCCGCACGCGAATGCACTTTTCTTCCGTGTCGAGTTCAACAAGATTCCGACGGGTTTCACCGCGACGGACTTTGGCGATGGCCCCGACCCGGCGAATCCGGCCAAGCTTGTCAGTAACTACTCGAACACGAATGAGCGCAATTTCTCGGTCGCGGTTGGGTTCGACCTTCGACGCGTCGGAATTTTCAGAGCGAATCGGTAGACCTGAGCCGCCGCATGCCGCGAAGCCAGCGATCGGGATCGCCGGCTTTGCGGCGCACGTATTCCGCGACCTCCGGATGCGGGAGGATCAGGAACCGCTCCTCCGCCAGTCCTTTCACCACGTCGTCTGCGACCTGCTCCGGCTCGATGGCGCCGTCGATCAGGAAATGTCCCGTCTCCGCTTCCGCGCGCTTCAGCATGTCGGTCTTGACGCCCTGCGGGCACAGCGCCGACACCTTGATGCCGCGATCGCCGTACGCGATCGACAGCCACTCCGCGAACGCCAGCGCCGCATGCTTCGTCACGGCATAGGTCGCTGAGTGCGGATGCGTCAGCAATCCAGCGGCCGAGACCGTATGCAGGAAGTAGCCGGAACCACGCGCCAGCATGCCCGGCAGCGCCGCGCGCGCCCCATAGACGTGCGACATGACGTTGACACCCCACGACCGCTGCCAGTCACGATCGTCGGTTTCTTCGCCGCCGTGCACGGCGATGCCGGCGTTCGAGCAGAAGAGATCGATGTGCGCGTGTTTCGCGATCGTCTCGTGAACGAGATCGACGAGGTCCGCTTCTCGCGACACGTCGGTGGCCACGGCGTCGCCGCCGATTTCCGACGCGACCAGCCGGGCGGCGGCCGCGTCGACGTCCGCCACGACGATCGCAGCTGCGTCTTCGGCCTCGAAGCGCCGGCACAGCGCGCGGCCGATGCCGTTTCCTCCGCCCGTGACGACGACAACGGCGCCAGCAATCTTCACGCGGTCTCCTCGACCTGGGTCAGACGCGCGCGCGCGAAGGCGCACGCATCCACTCTTCGAGCTTCGCCACGTCCTTCTTGACGGTGCGCGACGCCGCGAACAGGACGACGGCGAGCAGCGCCGCCAGGAACGGCACGATGTACATCGCCGTGTGTAGTCCCTGCGCTCTGAACGGTTCGAGCGCGCGAAGATCGAATCCTTTCGCTTCGCCGACCAGACTGCGTAACTCGGCCATCACGATCTGCCCGAACGGCATCGGTGCGACGGCACCGGCGTGGCTGGCCGCCTCGAACGTGAAATAGTCGCTCACGAGCCCCGTGCCGACGGGTCCCATCGACGCGCCGAGCACGTACATCGCGAAGAAGTACAGCGCCATCGCCGTCCCGCGCAGCGACGGCTCGGTGACGTCGTGTATCGTCGAATACACCGTCGAGTAGTACGCGAACATCGTCCCCACGCCCGTTCCCATGAGCAGCGTGAATCCGACGAGGTCGCCCGCCGGGCGGTTCAGTCCCAGATACATCAGCGGCGTGCAGATGACGATGGCGACGGTACCGACGATCAGTCGGCCGTCCACGCGCTTTGCATGGAGCCGGTCCGCCAGAACGCCGCCGACCGTGAGTCCGAAGATGCCGGAGAATCCGTAGACGAACGCGGCAGTCCAGCCGGCCTGAAAGAACGTCATGTGATGGACGCGGACGAGAAACGGCGCCACGAACGCGCCGAGCGCGTACATGTTGAAGTTGTGCAGCGCGCCCGAGAGGATCACCCACAGCATCGTCGGCGTCGCCAGGACGAGCATGTAGGGGTTGCCTTCGCGGCGGCGACTGCCGACAGCGTGCGTTTCGACCATGCCGCGCGCAGGTTCGGCGATGAACATCGCCAGTCCCGCGCACAGCAGTCCCGGGACGGCCGCGACGAAGAATGCGTTGCGCCATCCCCAGTTCTGCAGAATCCATCCGCCCGCCCCGTTCGCGAGGCCGAGGCCGAGCGGCAGGCCGAGCATCCAGATCGCGATCGCGCGCGCACGACGGTTGGCGGGAAACAAATCGCCGAGCATCGACGTCGACGCCGGCGAACACGTCGCTTCGCCGACGCCCACGCCCAGGCGCGCTACGATCAACTCCGCGAAGGTGCGCGTGATGCCCGACGCCGCCGTCAGCAGACTCCAGACGAACACGCCGGCCGCCAGAATCACGCGCCGCGGCTTCCGATCGGACAAGCGGCCGAGCGGCAGGCCGACGATCGCGTACAGCAGCGTGAACACCGTGCCGAGCAGTCCGAGCGCGGTGTCGCTCAGCGCCCACTCGCGGCGGATGCCCTCGCCAACGCCGCCGATGATCTGGCGGTCGAAGAAGTTCATCAGGTTTATCGCGAATAGCACCGCGAGGGCGTAGGCTGCACCCGGCGACATGGCACTCCTTGGGTGAATCGTGAAATTAGGAATTAGGAATAAGAATTAGGAATTAGGAATCAGGTTCCGATCATTCCTAATCCCTAATCCCTAATTCTCAATTCCCTAGAACGGGTGTTTGTTCGCTTCGATGGCGGCGTCCGCGACACGGCGTCGCGCGGCCATGGTGTCCACCGGATCGAGGCGCGTCAGCGCGAGCACTGCGGCGCCGAAGCCTTGATCGACGCCCTGCGTTGCGAGCGCCGCCGCGGCCTGCCGGCCGGCGGCCGACATTCGATCCGACGCATCGCTCGTGTAAACGCGCACGGCGTCCACGGCGAGCGGCGCGCGCGCATCGCCGCGCGCCGCCATCTTCTCGGCCCGCGCGAGACCGCTCTCGATCGCATACACCTCGATGACGACGTCGGCGATGTGCGCCTGCACCTCTTGCGCGTCGCGGAACCGGTCGCCGTACGCCGCCGATGCCTGTCCGAGGAGCGCGATCGCGGCCCGCTTGCCCCGGGCCACATACGCGTGCTCCGCCGCCAGTGGGCCGCTGCCTTGTGAGCCGGCCGGCTCGGAGAGCGCACGCCGCGCGCCTTCGGCCGAGAACAGCGCCGGCGCCTGCTTCAGTAAGCGGTTCGGGACGAGCATGCGGTTGATCTCGTTCGTCCCCTCGTAGATTCGCGTGATCCGCGCGTCGCGATACATCCGCTCGAGCGGGAACTCGCGCGAGTAGCCGTTGCCGCCGAACACCTGCAGCCCTTCGTCCACGGCCCAGGCGAGCGCTTCGCTCGTCCACACCTTGTTGATCGAGCACTCGACCGCGAAGCCTTCGATCGTCTTCATGACGGACTGGCCGTCGCGGCTCCCGCTCGCCTCGATCGCGCGATCGACGTCGCCGAGCGCACGGTACGACATCGCGTCGCCGACGAATCCCCGAATCGCCATCCCCGCGAGCTTCTGTTTGATCAGCCCGAACTCCGCGATCGCCTTTCCGAACTGACGACGCTCTTTCGCGTAGCGGACGGCGTGCGCGAGCGCAAGCTTCACGCCAGACATGTTGCGCGCGCCGAGCTTGACGCGGCCGAAATTGAGGACGTTCAGCGCGACCTTGTGGCCTTGTCCGATCGTGCCGAGCACGTTCTCGACCGGCACATGAACGTTGTCGAGCATCAACGCGGTCGTGGACGATCCGTCGAGACCCAGCTTGATCTCGTCGCGCCCGCTCACCACGCCCATCGAGCGCTCGACGAGGAAGGCGGTGAACTTCTCGCCGTCGACCTTCGCGAAGATCGTGAACAGATCGGCGAAGCCGCCGTTGGTAATCCACATCTTCTGGCCGTTGAGCACGTAGTGCCGGCCATCGGACGTCAACGTCGCCGTCGTGCGGGCGGCCAGCGCGTCCGACCCCGACTGCGGTTCGGTCAGGCAATACGCGCCGATCAGTTCGCCGCTCGCGAGGCGCGGGAGATACTTCGTCTTCTGCGCTTCGTTGCCGAAGTGCACCAGCGGCAGCGTCCCGATGGACGTGTGCGCACCGAGCGATCCGCCGAACGAGGGGTTCACCGCAATCTGCTCGCCGACGTAAGCGGCGCTGATCAGATCCAGTCCCAGGCCGCCGTACTCGGTGGGAATCTCGAGCCGCAGGAGATCCAGCTCGCTCGCCTTCCGCAGCAGCTGACGCGTCAGCTCCCAGTCGTGCTCGTAGAGGCGTTCGACGACCGGGACGACTTCCTTCTGCATGAATTCAGCCGCCGTCTGGCCGAACAGCCGCTGCTCCTCGGTCAGCTCCTCGCGGATGAACACGTCGTCGGGCCGCACGGCGCCGAGGAGGAATTGACCGCCGCTCGAAGGCTTGATGGTTTCCTGTGTCTGTGTCATCGCGTTTTCCAAACCTACCGGCCGGTCGGTTGACGGCCTCAATCGGTCGGAAGTATAAGCCCAACGTGCCATCCATCAACGAACTGTTCTCGCTTCACGGACGGACTGCCATCGTCACCGGCGGATCGCGCGGGATTGGCCAGGAAATGGCCGAAGGCCTTGCCGAAGCCGGTGCGTCCCTGATGCTTTGCGCCCGGCGTGAAGAATGGCTGACGCCGACGCTGGCGGACATGCGCGCCAAAGGGTTCCGCGCCGAAGGGCTGGTGTGCGACGTCGCCAAGCCCGCCGACGTGCAGGCCGTCGTCGACCAGACCGTGTCGGTCTTTGGAAAAGTGGATATCCTCGTCAACAACGCCGGCGTGACGTGGGCGGCCGAACCCGAAGAGATGCCGCTCGACAAGTGGCAGAAAGTCGTCGACATCAATCTGACCGGCGCATTTCTGTTTGCCCAGGCGGCCGGACGCGAGATGCTGAAAGCAAAGTGGGGACGCATCATCAACATCGCGTCGATCGCGGGGCTGCATTCGTCGGTCAACGGACCGCACTATGCGGCCTACTCGGCAACGAAGGCGGGCTTGATGGGGCTGACGCGCGAGCTGGCCGCGTCATGGGGACGCAAAGGCATTCGCGTCAACGCCATCGCGCCGGGCTTCTTTCACTCGCGCCTCGCCGACGGCGCCATCGCGATGACCGAGCCGGCGATCAAGGCGACGAGCCCCATCCCGCGGGTGGGCGACGCTGGAGAATTGAAGGGAGTAGCCGTGTTTCTCGCAGCTGACGCGTCGAACTACATCACCGGCCAGACGATCATCGTCGACGGCGGACGGACGATCGCATGAGCGCGCCATCTCCGTACGCCGCGCGACCGTGGCTGAAACACTACGACTACTGGGTTCGCACGGGTCTGTCGTACCCGGGGAAACCGCTCTACGACGTGCTCGCGATTTCCGCGGTGGAACGGCCCGACCGCCCGGCGACGCACTTCCTGGGCGCGCAGCTCACCTACCGCGAATTGAAACAGCAGGCGGACGCGCTGGCAGCATCGCTCGCCGGCCTCGGGATCGCAAAGGGCGACCGTGTCGGCATCATGCTTCCCAACTGCCCGCAGTTCATCGTCGCCGCCTTCGCGGTGCTGCGGCTTGGTGCGATCGTCGTCAACATCAATCCGAGCTACACCGGTCGCGAGGCGCTCATCGTCTCGACCGACTCGGGGATTCGCGTGATGATCACGCTCGACGCCCTGGCGCCGCTCGTGGCCGGGATTCGAAGTCAGACCACGATCGAGCACGTCATCGTCACGTCGCTGGCGGAGTACTCGGCCGCGGCGGCTTCGCCGCCGAACATCGAAGGCACGATTGCGCTGGCGAGTCTGCTCGCACCCGTCACCGCCGCGCAGATCCCGCGCGTTCCGATCGAGTCGAACGATTTGGCGGTGCTGCAATACACCGGCGGGACGACGGGCACACCCAAAGGCGCGATGCTGACGCACGGCAACATCTGGGCGAACATCGTGCAGACCGAGTCGTGGACGAATCCGGTCTACATCTTCGGCGGCAACGAACGTTATCTCGTCGTCATCCCGTACTTCCACATCTACGCGTTCTCGGTCTGCATGATGGTCGGCCTTCGCGTCGGCGCGCTGCAGATCATCCATCCGAAATACGACCCGGACGCGGTGCTTGTGTCGATCCGCGATCTGAAGCCGACCTACTTCCCCGCCGTACCGACCGTGTTCGTGTCGCTGCTCAACCATCCGAAAGTCGCCGAGCATGGGCTCGATCGCGTGCGTCTGTTCAACAGCGGCGGCGCGCCGTGTCCCGTCGAAGTCATGGAAGCATTCGAACGCCAGGTCGGACGGCCGCTGAACGAAGGCTACGGCCTGTCGGAAACGTCGCCGGTGACGCACTCGACGCCGCAGCTCGCGTTCCGCAAGATGGGCAGCATCGGTCTCCCGTTTCCGGACACCGACATGAAGATCGTCGACGTCGACACCGGACTCCGGGAAGTGCCCGTCGGCGAAGCTGGTGAAGTCTGCATCGCCGGACCACAGGTGATGCAGGGATACTGGAACAAGCCCGAAGAAAGCGCGAACGCGCTGCGGCCCCACGCCGACGGCCGCATCTGGTTCCACACCGGCGACATCGGGAAGATGGACGAGGAGGGCTACTGCTGGATCGTCCAGCGCAAGAAGGATCTCGTCATCGTGGACGGCTACAACGTATATCCGTCGGACGTGGAGTCGGTGCTCTACTCGCACCCGGCGGTGCGCCTTGCGGCCGTCATCGGCATCCCCGACAATTACCATGGTGAGGTCGTGAAGGCCTGCGTCGCGCTCAAGCCGGGAAGCTCGGTCACGGCGGACGAGATCATCGCGCACTGCAGGACGAGTCTTGCCGAGTACAAGGTGCCGCGCCAGGTCGAGATTCGGGACACGCTGCCGATGAGTGCCGTCGGAAAAATCCTGTACCGCGTGCTGCGCGACGAGCACCATGCGGCCGCGAGCGCGAGACAATGACGATTCCCGTCGACGTCCACATCGAAGCGCGCCGCCGGATGAGCGGCATCGAGTTCTTCCGGAAGATGCTTGCCGGAGAAATGCCGGCGCCGCCGATGCTGGACCTGCTCGGCATCAAGCTCGTGGAGGTCGACGAAGGACGCGTCGTGTTCACCGCCGTCGCGGAAGAGCGTTTTTACAACGGCACCGGCGTCGCGCACGGCGGATTTGCCGCGACGCTGCTCGACACCGCGCTTGGCTGTGCGATCAATTCGGCGATGCCGGCGGGCACGCGCTTCACGACGCTCGAACTGAAAGTAAATCTCACGCGGCCGCTCACGGAGTCCGTCGGACTCCTTCGCTGCGAAGCGCACGTCGTTCACATCGGCGGACGCACGGCCACATCCGAAGGTCGCATCGTCGGCGCAAGCGGCAAGCTGTACGCTCACGGGACGACCACCTGCATCATCGTCGAACCGCCGCGCGGAACGCTCGAGCCCTGATTCCAGCTGACATAGATTTTGCAGAGCATGGATGCGAAAGGGAGGCATCCATGCGAGCTTTGGTGCGCGCGCTCGTACTCCTTCTGGTGCTGGTGGTTGTCGGATTTGTCCTGCTCAACTATTCGCCGAGCTGGCGAGCTCAGCCGGCGATACATCCTGGCGAATCGCCGATCGGCACCACCGGTGCCGTTGACGTCGAACGAGCCCGAGAACGAGGCGCCGAGATCGGTGAGAAGGCGGCAGTTGCCACGAAGAAGGTCGGCGACGCCGTCGAAGACGCCGCGCTGACGACGAAGATCAAGGCGAAGATGGCGCTCGACGACTCGGTCAAGGCGCGAGCGATCGATGTGACGACATCGGGCACGACGGTCACGCTGTCGGGCACGGTCCGGTCCGCGGCGGAACACGATCGAGCCGTCGCGCTGGCGCGCGAAACCGACGGCGTGACGCGCGTGATCGATCAGCTGCACGTGAAGTAGGTCAGCGGCAGACCGGCGCGCGACGCTACTCCGCGCGAAGGGCGACGGCAGGATCAACGCGAGACGCGCGAAGCGCGGGAGCCAGGCTGGCAAGCGCCGCGACCGCCGTGAGAAGCAGCGGCGCTGCGGCGAATACCAGCATGTCGTGCGCCGGTATCTTGTACAGCATCGACGAAAGCAGTCGAACGAGGGCGAACGCCGCGACCCAGCCGATCAGCACGCCGGCGACCGTCAGCTTCAAACCGGACGCAAGCGTCAGCGCGACGATCTGACTGCGTCTCGCCCCGAGCGCCATCCGAAGTCCGACTTCGCCCGTCCGCTGTGAGACCGAAAACGAGACGAGTCCGTACACGCCTGCCATCGCAAGAACGAGGGCCAAAGCGGCGAACAACACCAGCAGGATCATCCGAAAACGCGGAGCGGACACCGCGATGCCGAGCAGGTCGTCCATCGTCCGAATCCGTACGGGCACGTCGCCGTTCAGACTTCGGATTTTCTGGAGCGTCGGCGTCGCCGCCTGCAGCGGATCAGACGCCGTCCGCAGGACGAGCGTGAGCGAGCTCGCGGGAAACGGGTGCTGCTGGAACGGCATGTAGATCTGCGGACGCGCCGCGATCGACGGATCGGAAGCACGCACGTCCGCGGCGACGCCAACTATCGTCATGAACCCGGTGCCGTCCGGCCCGGTCGCCGCGTCGAATCCTGTCACGATGCGGCGCCCAACAGGATCCGTGTCGCCAAACGCCTCGCGGCGCATCGACTCGTTGATCACCGCCACCAGCGGCGCGCCTTCGATATCGGCAGGGCCGATGTCGCGTCCTCGCACCAGGCGCGCGCCGATCGTGTCGAAGTAATTCGGCGTCACAACAGTGAACAGTGCCTGCGGAGATCGCGTCCGCATCTGCTCGAACGACGGCCCGCCATCGATCGCGTAGCCGCCATTCGATCGAACGACGGTGGGCACGCCCGTCGTCGCCGCAACAGATCGAACACCTGGAATCGCCGCCAGCTGCGGGAGCAGGTCGCGATAGAAGCGGACCGCCTGCCGCGCCGCGTCGATATTTGCCGACGGCACGATCGTGTCGGCCACCAGCAGATGATCGGTCGGGAACCCCATGTCGGCTGCGGTCAGCGCCGCGAAGCTTCGAATCAACAGGCTCGCGGCAATCGTCAGGACCACGGCCGCCGCTACCTCGAAGACGATGAGCGCGGAGCGCATACGACTGCCGGCGCCGCCTGCCGGACTGCGGCTCCCCTGCTTGAGGACCTCGTTCACGTCGACGCGCGACGTCTGCATGGCCGGCGCGAGGCCGAACGCGAAGCTCGTGGCAATGGACGCGATGAGCGCGAACGCGAGCACGCGGCCATCGATCGCGAGCTTGTCGAGCCTCGGAAGTCCCTGCGGCGCGATCGCCACGAGCCCGCGGACACCCCACACGGCGACGAGGACGCCGGCGACGCCCGCGATGAGCGCGAGCAACGCGCTTTCCGTGATCAACTGACGCACGACGCGCGCCCGCGTCGCGCCGACCGCCGTCCGGACGCCGAGCTCTCGCGTCCGCGAGCTCGCACGCGCGAGCAGCAGGTTGCTGACGTTCGCGCACGCGATGAGCAGCACGACGAGAACCACGCCGAAGATGAGATTGAGGGTCGTCCTGACGTTGCGGACGACCTGATCGCGCAGCAGATCGACCGCGACCGCCTTTCCTTCGTTGCTCTCCGGATACTCGCGTTCGAGGCGCGCGGCGATGCCGTCCATTTCCGCTTGCGCCTTCGACAGCTCCACGCCCGGCTTCAAGCGGCCGATGGCGCGATAGTTGTGCGCCGATCGCGACGGCGTCTCGGGAACGACCCACCACGGCGCCCAGACGTCTGCGTTTGCGGGAAAACGAAAGGACGGTGCAAGCACGCCGACGACGGCGTATACGCGCTGATTGAACTTGAGCGTGCGCCCGATCGCGTCAGGTTTGCCGCCGAGGCGCGACTGCCAGAACGCGTGGCTCACGACGACGGCCAGCGCGCCGCCTGTCTGCTGCTCCGACTCCGACAAGAGCCGTCCGAGTTCGGCGCGAGCCGAGAGCACGGAGAAAAACTCCGGCGTCACGCGGATGACGGACACATAGTCGGCGGCCGCGCCAATCGTCACGCTGGTCTGGCCGCCGAAGTACGCGGCCATTCCGTCGAAGCTCGACGCCTGATCGTGCCAGTCGTGAAAGTCGGGCGCCGACACGGTACCGCGCACGCCGCCTCCGTCGCGCTTCCATAAGTTCGAAAGCGATACGAGTCGATCGGCGTGGGCGTAGGTCAGCGGCCGGAGCAGGACGGCGTCGACGACGCTGAAGATCGCGGTGGTCGCACCGATGCCGAGCGCGAGGACGGCAACGGTGATGAACGTGAAGCCGGGCTGCCTGACCAGCAGGCGGAAGGCATAGCGAACATCCTGAAGCACGTCGCTCACGTTTCCCTTTGACGGGAATGGAGAGCTTGGCGTTGCCGCGTGCTAGGCTACGGGTTCTATGAGCGATCTCGTCCGCTACGACATCCGCGACCGCATCGCCGTCGTCACGATCGACAATCCGCCGGTCAACGCTTTGTCGCCCGACGTCTGGACCAGCATCGAGGCCGCGGTCGCCCGCGCGAACGGCGACGCAAACGCCGACGCCATCGTGCTCATCGGCGCCGGCACGACGTTCATCGCGGGCGCAGACATCAAGGTCTTCGACACGCTGAAAACGCGCGACGACTCGCTCGGACGCTCCGGCGGAACGCACGCGCTGCTGAGACGCCTGGAGGATTCGGCGAAGCCGCTCGTGGCGGCCATACACGGCAACGCGCTTGGCGGCGGCATGGAGGTGGCGATGTCCTGCCACTATCGCGTCGCGGCGAAGGACGCGAAGGTCGGACAGCCTGAAGTCCTGCTCGGCATCATTCCCGGCGCCGGCGGCACGCAGCGTCTTCCGCGTCTGGCGGGTGTCGAGGTCGCGCTCCAGATGTGCACGGACGGAAAGCCGGTGGCCGCACCGAAGGCGCGCGCTGCCGGAATGATCGATGAGATCGTCGAGGGCGATCTGCTGAGCGGCGCGATTCGGTTCGCTGCAGGCAAGGCGGCAAAGCACGAGACGCGAAAGACGCGCGACATTCCCATCAGCGAAGCGGACGCCGCGAAGGGTCTCGAAGCCTGCACCGCGATGCGCGCCTCGCTCGCGAAGACCGCGCGCGGCATGCGGGCGCCGTTCGCGGTGGTGGACGCAATCGAGGCGGGGCTTCGTCTCGGGTTCGACGCCGGCTCCGTGCGCGAACGCGAGATCTTCGCGGACTGCGTCGTGTCCACGGAATCGAAAGCGCTGCGACATCTGTTCTTCGCTGAGCGCGACGTGGCGAAGGTGCCCGACGTCCCGAAGGACACCCCGACGCGCGACATCCGCCGCGCGGCCGTCGTCGGCGCCGGCACGATGGGCGGCGGCATCGCCATGAACTACGCGAATGCCGGAATCCCCGTGCTGTTGAAGGAAGTTGAACAGGCGGCGCTCGATCGCGGCATGGCGACCATCCGCAAGAACTACGACGTCACCATGTCGAAAGGCAAGCTGACGGCGGAGCAGGTCGAGCGGACGATGGCGCTCATCACGCCGACGTTGAGCTACGACGGCTTCGATCAGGTGGACATCGTTACCGAAGCCGTATTCGAGAACATGGAGCTGAAGAAAGCGACGTTCGCCGAGCTGGGCAAGGTGACGCGACCCGATTGCATCCTCGCATCCAACTCCTCGACGCTCGACATCGACGAGTTCGCGCGGGCGAGCGGCCGGCCGGCGCAGGTCGTCGGCCATCATTACTTCAGCCCGGCGAACGTCATGAAGCTGCTCGAGATCGTGCGCGGGCGCGAAACGTCGAAGGAAGTCATCGCGACGTCGCTCAAGCTCGCGCGGCGCCTCGGCAAGGTTGGCGTCGTCGTCGGCAACTGCTTCGGATTCGTGGCGAACCGGATGCTCGCCTATTACATGCGTGAGGCGTATCTGCTGCTCGAGGAAGGCGCGAGCGTCCAGCAGATCGACAAAGTCCTGACGGAGTTCGGCCTTCCGGTCGGTCCCTATGGGATGCAGGACATCGCCGGCATCGACGTCGGCGCGCGCATCCGCCAGTACCTGAAGTCGATCGGCAAGTCGCGAGCCGAGGGTCCGCAGTCGGAAATTCCCGATCAACTCTTCGAGATGGGACGGTACGGCCAGAAAACGGGCGCGGGCTGGTACAAGTACGACGCGCCCGGCAGCCGGAATCGCACGCCGGATCCGTTGATCGACGAGCTGGCCCGAAAAGCGGCGGCGAAGCGCGGCATCACGCGGCGTCCGATTACGGACGAAGAAATCGTCGCGCGCATCACGACCGCGCTCGCGAACGAAGGTGCGCGCGTGCTGGAGGAAGGCTACGCGACGCGCGCGGGTGACATCGACATCGTCTACGTCTACGGCTTCGGATTTCCGCGGCACCGCGGCGGACCGATGTTCTACGCGGAGACGGTGGGCCTGCCGACAGTGCTGTCGCGCGTCAACGAGTACCAGTCGCGCTTCGGCGACTACTGGCAGCCCGCGCCGATGCTGGAGCGGCTCGTCAGCGAGAAGCGCGCCGCGTTCGCATCATGATCGACCTCGACGTCCGGACGCTGCGCGATCAGATCGGCCGCGACTTCGGCGTCAGCGAGTGGCAGCAGGTCACGCAGGACCGGATCGAACAGTTCGCCGACGCAACCGACGATCGCCAGTGGATTCACGTGGACGCCGCGCGCGCCGCGTCCGAGTCGCCGTTCAAGACCACCATCGCGCACGGATTCCTGACGCTGTCGCTCATCAGCTCGCTGCTGCGTCAGACCATCGGGTTCAGCGGCGCACGGATGGCGATCAACTACGGCCTCAATCGCGTGCGGTTCGTCTCGCCCGTACCGTCGGGAAGTCGCGTGCGCGGCCGATTCGTGCTGGCCGCCGTCGAAGACACGTCCGGCAGCGTGCAGGCCACCTGGCAGATTACCGTCGAGCGCGAGGGATCCGAACGTCCGTGCCTCGTTGCGGAATGGCTCGTTCGTTACTATCCGACGTAGGCAAGCCGATGAAAAACAGCGACCGCGAGACGCTGGCTCGGACGGCGCACCTTCAGGTCTTCGAATCCGACGGCCAGCGAGCGCTCGTGGAGCTCCGGCGCCTGCAGATCCGGCTCGTTGAACCGAGGCCGGAATCGGCCGGGCTTGGGAAGTGATGTGCCCGAGCCAGAGCTGGCCGCTTCTCCAACTCTGCGTTACAATGGGATTGCCAGCCAGTCCGCCTGAGTAGTGGGTCTGCCATGAGTTTTCGGAAGGTGTTTCCAGTGGTGTTCGTTGCCCTGGTTTGTGTAGGCGCGGTTGCGGCGAACGCGTCTGCACAGGCACGTGGCGGAGGACACGCAGTCAGCGGAGGACACGCAGTTGTCCATGCCGCGCCGGCGGTACGTGCACCGGCGCCGGCCGTTACCGGTCATGCCGTGGCGAGACCGCCAGGGTACTACCCGGGACGTGGCTATGGGTATTACCCATACCATCCGTACTATCCGTACTATGGCTACGGTTACCCGTACTACGGCTATCCGTACTACGGGGGCTATTGCTGCGGAGCGAGTTTCAGCTTCGGCATCGGCGTGGGCTTCGGGTACCCGGCGTACGCCTATCCGTACGCGTACGGCGCCTATCCTTATTATGGCGGCGTCACCTACACGACCGCCCCGCCGGCGCCGGCTCAAGGCGGCGGCGGTGGAACCGGCGACGTCAACGCAACGCACAGCGTGGAGTACGGCGGCGTCCGGATCCAGAACGCGCCGCGTGATGCCCAGGTGTACGTCGACGGCTACTACTCCGGGATCGTGGACGACTTTGACGGATCCGGCCAGCACATGAACCTGTCGGCCGGCGTCCACAAGGTCGAAATCCACATCACCGGTCAGGCGCCGATCGAATTCGACGTGAACGTGCAGCCGGGACAGACGATCACGTATCGCGTCGGACCACACTAAGCGCCACAACACGAGAATTAGGAAGGAGGAATTAGGGATTAGGAATTTCCCTGATTCCTAATTCTGAATTCCTAATTCGTCGGTTCACTTCTGTTCCTTTCCAATATCTTCAAACCACAACGCCGGGTGCTCCGCGATGAAGCGCTCCATGAGCGCGACGCAGCGCGGATCCTGGACGACGTGCACGTCGACGCCTCGCCCGCGCAGCCACTCCTCCTCGCCGAGGAACGTGCGGTTCTCGCCGACGACGACGCGCGGGATGCCATAGAGAAGGATGGCGCCGCTGCACATCGAGCACGGGGAGAGCGTCGTATACAGGATGCTCTCTCGATAGATTGACGCCGGCTGACGTCCCGCGCGCTCCAGTGCGTCCATCTCGCCGTGCAGGACGGCGCTTCCCTGCTGGACGCGCCGGTTGTGGCCGCGGCCGATGATCGCACCGCGGTGCACGATCACCGAACCGATCGGAATGCCGCCTTCGTCCCGGCCCTTCTCCGCTTCCGCAATCGCTGCCTCGAGATATTGATCCATACCGTTCAGCTTCGTATCGCCGCGCTCGTGCGGCACGGCTTCTGCACCAAGGCTCAGTGGAGGTTATCGTCATGCTCCACATGGCGCTGGTGTTTCTCGTAATTGGTATCCTGGCGGCGCTCCTGGGCTTCACCACCATCGCGGGCGCCTCGTTCGCCGTCGCAAAGTTCCTGGCAGGACTGTTCCTGATCCTGTTCCTGATCTTCCTGATCATCGGCCTGTCGGCCGCGAGACGGATCGTCTAGCAGGGACCGTTCACTGACTTTTCGATACAATGGAGAATCTCGGCCACCCGAGATTCTCCATTGAATTACCGCTCGCTTCCACTCTGGCTCGCCGGCGCATGTGCGGCCGTTGCGTTGTGGCTCACGCCGGTCGTCTTCAGTCAGACGACGACCGCGAACCTCACGCTCGTCACCCGCGACGGCAGACGCGCCCTACCGCTCTTCACGGTCTCCGATCAGGAGTTCATCGCACTCGACGATCTGGCGTCGGCCTTCCAGCTCTCGGTCCAGGAGTCCCTCGGCGCCATCACCGTGAGCTACAAAGGCAAGACGATCGTGCTGACGCCCGATCAGTCGCTCGCGTCGGTGGCCGGTCGCCTGATCTCGCTGCCCGCCGCGCCGTCGCGCAATGGGCGCCGCTGGCTCGTGCCGACGGAATTCCTGAGCCGGGCGCTCGCGCCAATCTACGACACGCGGCTCGAGCTGCGAAAGCCGTCGCATCTCTTGATCGTCGGCGATTTGCGCGTCCCGCGCCTCGCGCTTCGCTACGATTCGCTCGGCACCACCGGCCGGCTGACCATCGACGCGACGCCTCAGGCGAACAGCACCGTGTCGCAGACGAACGAAGCGATCCTCGTCAAGTTCGACGCCGACGCGCTCGACGCGTCGACGCCGCTCCTCAGCGGATCGCTGGCAGGCGCGCCCATCCAGGGCGCACACGTCGTCGATCCGCTGACGGTGTCGGTCGATCTGTCGCCGCGATTCAACGGATTCAAGGCCAGCTCGCAGCCGGTGGATTCCACGCGGCGGCTCGTCCTCGAGTTTGCCGCGCCGCCGACTGAGACGACTGCTCAACCAGCAGCGCCCGCGACGCCGCCGCCAGCCGAACCACCGGCGCCGGGAGCCGCGGTGCCGGCCATCCGGACGATCACGATCGATCCCGGCCACGGCGGTGAAGACGAGGGCGTGCACGGGGCGGCCGGCGTGAAGGAAAAGGACATCGCGCTGTCGGTCGCGCGCCGCCTGAAGGGCGCCCTCGAAGCGCGCCTCGGCGTTCGCGTCCTGCTCACGCGCGACGACGATCGGAATGTCGGCATCGACGAACGCACGGCGCTCGCGAACAACAACAAGGCGGACCTGTTCATCAGCGTCCACGCGAACGCGTCGTTCCGTTCGACGACGGCCGGAGCGACGGTGTACCACGCCGGCTTCTCGAAAGAAGCGCTCGATGCCGCCGGACGACGCAGTCCCGACCGGCTGCCGGCCTTCGGCGGCGGCCTTCGCGACGTCGAGATGGTGCCGTGGGACCTCGCGCAGTCGCGCCACTTGACGCAGTCGACGACGTTCGCCGATCTGCTGCTCGCGCAGCTGAAAGATCACGTGCCGATGGCCGCGAAGCCGTCGGATGAAGCGGTGCTCCGCGTCCTGGAATCCGCAAACATGCCGGCGGTCCTCATCGAACTTGGCTACCTGAGCAACCCGGCGCAGGAAAAAGCGATGGCCGCCGAGCCGTTCCAGAGCGGCGTGGTCGCCGCGGTGTACCAGGCGATCGTGCAGTACCGGGATTCGCTGCAGAACGGCGGAGGCCACTGATGCCGCGCCAGATTCTCGCGGCGCTGCTGTTCGGCGCCACGATTCTCGTCGTCGCCGTGCTCTTCTTCGTCGCGTTCCCTCGCCGGTACGCTACGCCGCGCGTCGAGCCTGCGGCAGCGGCGGCTCCTGCGACGCCAGCCGCGACGACGCCTGCACCGGCTGGCCGAAAAATCAAAGCGCACCTGTACTACGTCGGAGAGAACGGCACCACGTTGACGAGCGTCGAGCGCGACGTGGCGTACGGCGACGGCAACCTCGCACAGGCGCGTGAGATCGTCCTCGCGCAAATTGCGTCGGTCTCCGATCCGACCGTTTCTGCCGTGCCGCAGGGAACGACGCTGCGCGCGCTGTTCCTGACGGAAAAGGGCGAAGCGTTCGTCGACCTGAGTCGAGAGTTCGCGAGCGCCCATACCGGCGGCACATCGGACGAACTGCTGACGGTCTACTCAATCGTCAACGCGCTCACGACGAACCTTCCCGCGATCACCGAGGTGCAGATTCTCGTGGACGGCAAAGAAGTCGACACGCTCGCGGGACACCTCGATCTTCGCCGTCCGCTGGCGAAGAATCTCGACTACGTTCAGTAGAACAGGACGAACGACAACTCATGCGACCTGACCGACGAGCGCCCGACGAACTGCGGCCCACGACCATCACCCCGAACTACCTGCTCCACGCCGAAGGCTCGGTGCTGATCGAAGCGGGCCAGACGAAAGTGATCTGCGCCGCCAGCGTCGAAGACCGCGTCCCGCCATTCCTGCGAAACACCGGCAAGGGCTGGGTCACGGCGGAGTACGGTATGCTGCCCCGCGCGACGACGACGAGGACGCAGCGGGAGGCGTCGTCCGGCAAGGTCGGCGGGCGGACGCAGGAAATTCAGCGGCTCATCGGCCGCTCGCTCCGCTCGGTCACCAACCTGCCGGCGCTCGGCGAGCGGACGATCTGGATCGACTGCGACGTCATCCAGGCCGACGGCGGCACGCGCACCGCGTCGATCACCGGTGCGTTCGTCGCGCTCGCGCTCGCGCTCGAGAAGATCCGCGACCGCGGACTGATCGGAACGATCCCGCTCATCGATCACGTCGCCGCCATCAGCGTCGGCATCGTCGACGGCGTGCCGCTGCTCGACCTGGCGTACGAAGACGACAGCCGCGCGGAAGTGGACATGAACATCGTAAAGACCGGCGACGGCCGCTTCATCGAAGTCCAGGGCACCGCCGAAGGGATGCCGTTCGGCGACGACTCGCTCAACAGCCTCCTCGCGCTCGCCGACGGCGGCATCAAACAGCTCGTGGACAAGCAGCGCGCCATCGTCGGTCACCTGGTGAAGCGGTTGATCTAGGAGCGTCGAATGCGGCTTCATCGCGCCGTCGTCTCCACGCCGATCGGCGACATGCTGGCGATGTCGTCGCCGGACGGATTGTGCGCGCTGGAGTTTCTCGGCAAAGCGAAGCGGCTGCCGCGGCTCGAGCGGCGGCTCGCGACCTGGTTTCCGCCGCACGATGTCGCCGAAGGCGATTCGCCGATCATCGCGCGCACGCGCGCATGGCTCGACCGGTACTTCGCGGGAAAGAGCGCGGATGTCGGCAGCCTCACGCTCGATATGCGAGGCGCGGACTTCGAGCGGCGCGTGTGGAAAGCGCTCCTGCGCATTCAGCCGGGTGAGACGACCAGCTACGGTGCGATCGCGAAGCAGCTGGGATCCGCCGGCGCCGCACGCGCCGTCGGACTGGCGAACGGATCAAACCCGATCGCGATCATCGTTCCGTGCCATCGCGTCATTGGATCGAACGGATCGCTGACCGGATACGGCGGCGGACTGGATCGTAAGACGTGGCTGATCGATCACGAGCGCCGCTGGCGGCGTGACAGTCTCTTCTAAGCGAAACGCAAGCTGAGAAAGTCCTTCAGCGCGCGGAACGCCTGGCCGCGATGGCTGACGGCGGCTTTGCGCGACGCGTCAACCTCGGCGAGCGTCGCACCGTAGGGCGGGTACCAGAAAATCGGGTCGTAGCCGAAACCGTTCGACCCTCTCGGCTCCGACGCAATCTGTCCCTCGACGCTGGCTCGCGTCTCGAACAACACCTCTCCCCGCCTCGCGAGCGCGACGGCGCAGACGAACCGCGCGGTGCGGTCCGCCGTCTTCGCTGCGCGCATCGCCGCGGAGATCATCGCGAACTTCTGCGGGTACGTCGTGTCTGGGCCGCCATAACGTGCCGACTCGACGCCGGGCACACCGCCCAGCGCATCGATCTCCAGTCCTGAGTCGTCGGCGACGACGAGCTCTCGCGTGGCGTCGGCGTAGTACAGCGCCTTCAGTCGCGCGTTCTCTTCGAAGGTCCGCCCTGTTTCATCCGGCGGGGCGATCGCAGGCCAGCGATCGAGGCCGACGAGCTCCACGTCGGCGCCATCGAGCAGGGCACGAATCTCGCGCACTTTGCCTTCGTTGGTCGTCGCAATCACCAGGCGCGGCACGCCACGAGCCTACTCGAACTGCGGAGCATCTCGATTCGGAAGGACTGGCCGCGGGCGGAGACCTATGCGGCCTGCCGCCCGGGTTGGCTCGGGAGGGAGGGTCGGCCGACCGGATGACGACTCGAAGGCGAGACTTGCATCCAGCCGGCTGGTGGGCGTTATGCGGAGATGAAAAGCTTCACAACTCCTTATGCGGCAACGATTCGTGACGACGAACGCAGCGGCGCCTTTTGCGGCGTGGCGTGCTCGACGCGCATGAACGCACCGTCTCGGGTCCGGAACAGGAAGTTCGATTCGACCAGCTGCGAGAGAAGTGCCTCGCACGATTCAGCATCGAGGCCCCACAACCGACGCGCCTGCGGCGCGGTCAACCGGAGCCCGGGCATTTCGAGAAATTCGCCCTTGGCGCGGACGATAGCGTCGTGAGTTGCGTGTTTCTGTTCTGTCGGCATACGGCTCCCGTGCAAGAGGTCATCGATACATGGAGCAACGCATGTACCAGAGAGAAATTTCTCGAAATCCGGCCAGATCTGACAGTACGGTCGGGCTACGTGCCAGAGTACGTTTTGAGGTCCGACGGCCGGTGTAGGAAATCCAATCAGCTGGAGTCCGGCCTCGAGTGCGCCGAAATTTGCATCGAATAATGACGGTATGACAAACGCATCCGAACTGAATCTCACGACGCACCGAATGACCGTCAGTGTCTGGGAGCGAAGCGGCTGGGACGGCACCCGTCAGCAGCTGACGTTGACACGCTGGCTGGTCGGCATCGGCGGCGGCGCGCTCGCAATCCAGGGGCTTCGTCAGCGTTCGCTGCCCGGCTCGCTGCTCGCCGGGCTCGGCGGCAGCCTCGCCTGGTGGGCGCTCACCGGTGAAGGCGATCTGTCCGACGCGCGGCGCTTCTTCGGCCGCGTCACCGAGCGCATCGGCCTGCAGCGTGACGATCGCGTGCACGAAGCCTCGGCCGATTCGTTTCCGGCGAGCGACGCGCCCGCCTGGACCCCGACCGTCGGCACCGGCCTGCGCCACCGGCGCATGCGGGCGTAGGCGCGCCGCCTCGGGCTCGACCGCCCGCCCAAATCAGCGGATGTAGAATGCTCGTCAGTGGAGAGCATCTTCCGCTTTCTCTTCAAATATCCTCCGCTGGTCTTCCAGCAGGGCGATCTCTCGTGGTCTTTTTCGCGATCGATGCTGATCGCGGCGGCAGTGGCCGTCGCGGCTGCCGTCATCGCGCTCGTGACCTATCGCGGACTCGCCGCCGCGGAGAACGCCCGCGATCGCATCGTGCTCGTCGCGCTGCGGCTTGCGGCGCTTGCCGTGCTGCTCGTCTGCCTGTTTCGCCCAACGCTGATCCTGAAAGCCGCCGTTCCACAACAGAACTTCCTCGGCGTCCTCGTCGACGATTCGCGCAGCATGGCGATCGCCGACCGCGACGGACAGCCGCGCAGCGCGTTCGTACAGCAGCAGCTCGGACAACCGCACTCGCCGCTGCTCAACGCGCTGTCGCAGAAGTTCGTGCTGCGTTTCTTCAGTTTTTCGTCGGCGTCGGACCGCGTACCGTCCGCAGCTGATCTCAAGTTCGACGGCACCGCCACGCGGCTCGGACAGGCGCTCGATCGCGCGCGCGACGAGCTCGCCGGCCTTCCGCTCGCCGGCCTCGTGATGGTGACCGACGGCGCGGACACGTCCGAGTCCACGCTGGACGAAACGCTCGCCAGCCTCAAGGCCCGGTCGATCCCGGTGTTCACCGTCGGCGTCGGCCAGGATCACTTCGCGCACGACATCCAGATCACCCGCGTCGAAACACCGCGATCCGTGCTCAAAGGCAGCGCGCTCGTCGTGGACGTCGTCGTCTCGCAGACGGGATACGCCGGCCAGACCGTGCCGATCACCGTCGAAGATGATGGACGGATCGTGAGCACGCAGCAGGTCACCCTGCCCGGCGACGGCGAATCGGCAACGGTCAAGGTCCGCTTCCAGGCGAACGAGGCCGGCGCACGCCTGTTCAGCTTCAAGATCCCGACGCAATCCGGCGAGCAGGTCACGCAGAACAACAGCCAGGACACGCTCATCCAGGTGAAGGACTCGCGCGAGAAGGTCCTGTACTACGAAGGCGAACCGCGGCCCGAAGCGAAATTCGTGCGTCGCGCGGTCGAGGACGATCGCAATCTTCAGGTCGTCATCCTGCAAAGGACCGCGGAGAACAAGTACCTGCGCCTCGACGTCGGCAAGCCCGACGAACTGATTGGCGGCTTCCCGACGACACGCGAGGAACTGTTCTCGTATCGCGCGCTGATTCTCGGGAGCGTCGAAGCGGCGTCGTTCACGCCCGACCAGCTGCGCATGATCGCCGACTTCGTGAACAAACGCGGCGGCACGCTCATGATGCTCGGCGGTCGCCGGTCGTTCGCGGAAGGCGGCTGGGCCGGCACGCCCGTCGGCGAGGTGCTGCCGGTCACGATGGAAGCCGCGAACCCGAAATATCTCTCCGAGCTGTCAGTGCGGCCGACGCGCGCCGGCGCGACGTTTCCTGTCGCCCAAATCGCCGGCGACGAGAAAGCATCGGCGACGAAGTGGGAGACGATGCCGTCCGTGACGACGGTCAATCCGGTGCGCCTGCTGAAGCCGGGTGCGACAAGCCTCCTGACGGCGACCGACAATCGCAAGCAGGAACAGATCGTCCTCGCCTATCAGCGATACGGCCGCGGCAAGGCCGTCGCGATGCCGATTCAGGATTCGTGGATCTGGCGCATGGACGTGAAGATGGCCGTGAACGACACGACGCATCAGATGTTCTGGCGCCGCCTGATCCGCTGGCTGGTGGACGGCGTGCCCGATCAGGTGAACGTCTCGACGACCACCGAACGCGTCGAACCGGGCGAGGCTGTCACGCTCAACACTGAAGTGCTCGATCCGGCGTACGTAGAGGTGAACGACAGCCGCGTCGTCGCGTCGGTTACCGCGCCGTCGGGAAAAACGACCGAAGTCCCCGTTGACTGGACGGTCACGAAGGATGGCGAATACCGCGCGTCGTTCGTTCCGGACGAGACGGGCGTCTACAACCTGAGCGTCACTGCGACGCGCGGCGACAAGACGCTCGGCACGAACACGGTGAACCTGCGCGTGTCCGCCGGTGACGCCGAGTACTTCGACGCCGCCATGCGCGCTCCCCTCCTCAAGCGCGTCGCCGAAGAAACCGGCGGCCGCTTCTTCACGTCGGCGGACGCGGCCACGCTGCCCGAAGCCATCAACTACAGCGGCCGCGGCGTCACGGTCGTCGAAGAACGCGAGCTCTGGGACATGCCGGCGCTCTTCCTCCTCTTCACGGGTCTCGTCGCCACCGAATGGGGATACCGTCGGGTGAAGGGTCTCGCGTGACGGCTCGAGCCGCCGTGCTCGCATGCCTCCTCATCGTCGCGTACAGCAGCGTTGCGGCCGCTCAGCAGACCTACGTCCTCCTCGTCACGGGCGTCCCCGGCGACGAAGAGCACGCCAAGATGTTCTCGGAGTGGGCGAAGACGTTCCTCGACGCCGCGAAAAAGAAGGAAGGCGTGCCCGAGGCGAACATCACGTACCTCTCGGAGCACGGCGCCACGCGCGCGGCGGTTGAGAAGGCGTTTGCCGACATCGGCGCGAAGGCGCACGCGAACGACGAGCTCTTCGTCCTCCTCATCGGCCACGGAAGCTTCGACGGAACGACCGCCGCGTTCAATCTCATGGGACCCGATCTCACGGCCGAGGACTACGCGCGCCTGTTGTCGAAGTTCACCGCGCAGCGTGTGGTGTTCGTCAACACCAGCAGCTCGAGCGGCGCGTTTCTCAAGCCGCTCGCCGCGCCCGGACGGGTCATCGTGACCGCGACCAAGACCGGCGGCGAACGGAACGACACCGACTTCCCGCGCTACTTCGTCGCGGCGTTTGCAGACGACGCGGCCGATCGCGATCGGAACGGCCACGTGTCGGTCGCCGAGGCGTTCGAGTACGCGAAGACGAAAGTCGTCCAGTCGTTTTCGCAGAAAGGGCTGCTCCTCACCGAGCACGCCACGCTCGAGGACAGCGGTGAAGGACAGCTGGCGTCCGCGGTCTTTCTGAGCGGCGCGCAGGGTCGATCGGCGCTGCAGGTCGACACCAGCGATCCGGAACTGCGCGCGCTCGCCGAGCAGAAGGACGCGCTCGATCGTCAGATCGCGGCGCTGCGCGCGAAGAAAGCGACGATGGATCCCGGTGCGTACGACGCGGAGATGGAACAGCTCCTGACCGCGCTGGCGCTCAAGACGAAGGAAATCCGGGATCTGCAGGCGAAGAAGAAATAACCAGGCCGTTGATCCGAGAGACGGGCGTGAAGAGAGCACGCGTCGTGCTCGTGCTGCTGGCGGTCGCCATCGCCGCGCTGGCCACGACTGTACGGGCGCAGCGCGGTTTCGGCGGACGCTTCTCGCAGATCCCCATCCAGCCCAACGCGGCGTACGACGGCAAGTTCACGTTCGTCCGGATTCGTTACGGTCCGGACTACGGGTTCGCGTCGCAGCGTCTTCCCTGGTCGCACGATTACCCGGCCGGCGAACAACACTTCATGAAGATCATGAACGAGGTCACGTTCCTGAACCCGCACATCGAGGAGACGAACATCCTGACGTTCGACAGCGCCGAACTCGCCCACTACCCCGTCGCGTACCTGTGCGAGCCGGGCGGCTGGACGATGTCGGACGAAGAGGCGGCAGGGCTGCGGGCGTACCTCCAGAAGGGCGGCTTCATGATCGTGGACGACTTCCGGCTTCAGCACTGGTCGAACTTCGAATCGCAGATGCTGCGCGTCCTCCCCGAAGCGAGGTTCATGGATCTCGAGCTGTCGCACCCGATCTTCCACTCGTTTTTCGAGATCAAGACGCTGAACGTGCCGCAGTACTACGATCCGCCGCCCGCGATTTTCCGGGCCATCTTCGAGGACAATGACCCCAGCAAGCGGATCATGGTCATGATCAACTACAACACGGACATCTCCGAGTACTGGGAGTGGTCCGACACGGGATTCAAACCGATCGACGAGTCGAACGAAGCGTACAAACTGGGCGTCAACTACATCATTTACGGGATGACACACTGATGGCTGCCGATACCGTGGAATTCGATTCGACCGACGACATCGCCCTCGCCGACAAGATGAACGCCGGCCGCAAGCAGATTCTCTCCGAGCTGCAGAAGACGATCGTCGGCCAGTCCGACGTCATCGAGCTCGTCCTGCTGACGCTCTTCGTCGGCGGGAACAGCCTCATCGTCGGCGTGCCGGGACTGGCGAAGACGCTGCTCGTCGCGACGCTCGCCAAGGTCCTCGAACTGAAGTTCAACCGCATCCAGTTCACGCCCGACCTCATGCCGTCGGACATCACCGGCACCGACATCATCAACGAGGACGTCGCAACCGGCCGGCGCCAGATGGTGTTCGCGCCCGGTCCGATCTTCGCGAACATCGTCCTCGCGGACGAGATCAACCGCACGCCGCCGAAGACGCAGGCCGCGCTGCTCGAGGCGATGCAGGAGCACCGCGTCACCATCCAGGGGCGCACCTACGAGCTCGCCGAGCCGTTCTACGTCTTCGCGACGCAGAACCCGATCGAGCTCGAGGGCACGTATCCGCTGCCCGAAGCGCAGCTCGATCGCTTCATGTTCCACATCGTCATCGAGCATCCGCCGGAGGACGAGGAATACAACGTCGTGCGGACAACAACTGCCGTGCAGGCGCCGGTCTACGCGCGGCCGGTCAGCGGAGACGATCTGATTGCGTTCCAGCGCCTGGTGCGGCGCGTGCCGGTGGCCGAGCCGGTGATGCGCTACGCGCTGAGCCTGGTGCGCACGAGCCGGCCGAAGTCGAACCAGGCGCCGGACTCGGTCCGGAAGTACGTGGCATTCGGCGCCAGCGTCCGCGCCGCGCAGTACCTGGTGCTCGGCGCTAAGGCGCGCGCCTTGACGAGCGGACGCTATCACGTGAGCTTCGAAGACATCCGCGCCCTGGCGCATCCGGTCCTGCGCCACCGCGTGCTTACGAATTTCCGCGCCGAGTCGGAAGGCGTGTCGTCGGATTCGATCATCGACGATCTGTTGTCGGCCGTCACCACGCCGAAGAGCGGAATGTAATCATTGCGGATTGAGGATTGCGGAGTGCGGATTGATTGGACATTGCGGAATGTGGATTGGGGATTGCGGATTGATTGGCGGATGGGAACGAGTCGATTGCCGGAATCCGCAATCCACAATCCGCAATCGCCAATCAATCCACAACGCGCAATCCGCACTCCGCAATGACGAGCGAGCAGACTGATGCAGGCGAGCCAAACGATCCCTGGTGCGCGATTCGTTGACCCGAAGGTCCTGGCGCGCATCGGCAACCTCGAGCTCATGGCGCGCAACGTCGTCGAAGGCTTCATCAACGGACTGCACCGGGCGCCGTTCTTCGGGGCTTCGATCGACTTCGCCGAGCACCGCGGCTACGTGGCGGGCGACGACATCCGCCGCGTGGACTGGCGGCTGTACGCGCGGACCGATCGCTACTACGTGAAGCAGTACGAGGCGGATACCAACACCAACCTCAACATCCTGTTCGACATCTCCAAGTCGATGAACTTTGCGAGCAGCGGATTGACGAAGCTCGAATACGGCAGCTTCGTCGCGGCGTGCCTCGCCTATCTCGCCCAGCGGCAGCGCGATCGCGTCGGCATCATCACCTTCGACAACGACATCGTCACGCACGTGCCGCCGTCCGCGAAGCACTTCAACGTGACGCTGCAGACGCTCGACCGCGCCAAAGCGGAGCGGCCCGGCAACCTGGTCGCGCCGCTGACGAAGATGGCCGAGCACTTCAAGCGCCGCGGCATCCTCGTGCTCATCTCGGACTTCTACGAAGAGCCCGAGGCGATTCTCGAAGCGATCAAGCCGCTCAAATTCCTCGGCAACGACCTCATCGTCTTTCACGTGCTCGATCCGGCCGAGCTCAATTTCTCGTATTCGGACGCGTCGAGCTTCGAGGATCTCGAGAGCGGCGAGCAGATTCCGGTCGTGCCTGAATCGCTTGCCGAGGAGTATCGCGCGCTCGTCCACGCGCACATCGAGGCGTTGACGACGAAGTTCTCGGAGCATCGGATCGACTACACTCTCCTGAACACGTCCGAGCCGCTCGATCGCGCGCTGTTCAGCTATCTGTCCAGCCGCGAGCGGCTCATGCGGGTCCGATGACCTTCCTGACCCCCTTCTTCCTGCTCGGCCTCGGCGCGCTCGCGGTGCCGGTGCTCGTGCACCTGATTCAGCGCGAGCGGAAGCGCGTCATCGAGTTCCCGTCGCTGATGTTCGTCCGGCGGATTCCCTATCAGTCCGTCCGCCGGCGGCGCATTCGCCACTGGGCGCTGCTGCTGCTGCGCGCAGCGGCCATTGCGCTCGTCGTCGCCGCGTTTGCGCGTCCGTTCGTCAAGCGGGAGGCCGTGGCCGGCGCGGCGCCTGCGGCCGCGCGCGAGATCGTGATTCTGCTCGACCAGTCGGCGAGCATGGGGTACGGCGACCATTGGAAGCGCGCGCAGGACGCGGCGCACACGGTCGTGCGCAACATGGGACCCGCGGATCGCGCGACGCTGGTGCTCTTCGCGAAGAATGCCGAGGAACGGATGCGCGCGACCTCCGACCGCGCGCGGCTCAACAGCGCGATCGACACGGCCCGCGTCACGTCCGGCGCCACGCGCTACGGGCCGGCGGTGAAGCTCGGCGAGAGCATCCTCGCGCGATCGTCTGTGACCACGCGCGAGGCGGTCCTGATCAGCGATTTTCAGAAGAGCGGCTGGAGCGGTTCGGAGGAAGCACACTTCCCCGAGGGCATGAAGCTCACACCGGTGTCTGTCGCGTCCACGCCGGCTCCGAACCTGTCGGTTCCGTCGGTGAGCTTCGCGCGCGCGACCTTTTCCGGGCAGGAGCGCATCACCGTGACGGCCGGCCTCAGCAACAAGGGCGACGCGGCGATGAACGACGTGCCGGTCACGCTCGAAGTCGACGGCCACGAGATCGAGAGCCGGCGCGCGAGCGTGCAGCCGCACGCGTCAGGCTCGGTGTCGTTCACGCAGTTCACGCTCGCCGGTCCGAACGTCAAAGGCAGCGTGCATGCGGGCTCCGACTCGATGCCCGCCGACAACACGTTCAACTTCGTCCTGACGCCCAGCGAACCGGTCTCGATCGAAGTCGTCGACGGCGGCGCATCGGACGCGAGCCTGTTCCTCACCAAGGCGCTGGCCATCGGGACGACGCCGACATTCCAGATCGATACGCAGAACGTGTCGCGCGTGACGCCGGCGTCGTTCGACAAGCGCACGGTCGTCGTGCTGAACGACACGATGTTTCCGCCCGCGGCCGGCGCCGGAGCGCTCAAGCGCTATGTCGAACGCGGCGGCGGTCTGCTCATCGTCGCCGGCGAGCACACGACGTGGCCTGCGGGCGAAGCGGATCTTCTGCCCGGCAAGCTGGGCGCGACGGTCAGCCGTACATCGGGTCGGAGCGGCTCGCTCGGATTCCTCGACTACAGCCATCCGGTGTTCGAGGTATTCAAGGCGCCGCGCTCCGGCGACCTGTCTGCCGCGCACGTCTTTCAATACCGCGCGGTCGAACCCGCGCCGACCGATCGCATCCTGGCGCGCTACGACGACGGCGCGGTGGCCGCGGTCGAACGGAAAGTTGGCGCCGGGCGAATCATCCTCTGGACGTCGACGCTCGACGACACCTGGACCGACATCGCGGTCAAGCCGATCTTCCTGCCGCTCGTGCATCAGCTCGTGCGCTACCTCGCGCATTACGAGCAGCCGGCGTCGTGGTCAACGGTTGGCCAGGTCGTCGATCTCAACGCCAGGACGCGCGGCCACGCGGACCGTCTGCTCGTCGTGACGCCGTCAGGTCAGCGGCTCGGCTCCGCGAGCTCGGGCGAGGGACTGCCCAACGGGTCGGGCCTGCTCGAGCTTTCGGAGCAAGGCGTCTACGAACTGCGCACGACGGGGTCGCCCGCCCCTGCCCGGCCTGACGCGATCGCGGTCAACCTCGATCCCGCGGAATCGGATCTCGCTCCGTTGGATCCGAACGAGCTCGTAGCGTCCGTAACCGGACACGCGGGACCTGCGACGGCGGAGGCTGCGGCCGAGCAGGAAATGACGCGCGAGGAAGCCGAGAAACGTCAGGGCCTCTGGTGGTACCTGCTGCTCGTCGGGCTGGCGCTGCTCGCCGCCGAAACAGCGATTGCGAATCGCCTCTCTCGCAACGAAAAATTCCTGTAATCTGTCGTAGCGGGCTTCGCGGCCTGCACACGAGGGGAGAACCGGCGAAATGGACCGACGTATCGAGCTCGTCGAGGTCATCCGCGACGTCCGGAGGCGCTGGAAGCGGCGCCTGGCCCTGCGCGGAATTCTGCTCGTCGCCGCGGGGACAATTCTTGCGCTGCTGCTGTCGGCATCCGGCCTCGAGTCGTTTCGCTTCAGCGTCGCGTCGATCATCGGCTTCCGCCTGATCGCGGCCGCGGTCTTCATCGGCCTGGTGTATCTCGCGTTCGTGCGGCCCATGCGGCGGCGCGTCAGCGACTCGCAGGTCGCGATGTACCTCGAGGAATCGAATCCTCAGCTCGAAGCCGCCATCATCAGCGCCATCGAGACGAGCGGCGAGTCGTCCACGTCTGACAGCGCGTCGCCGAAACTCGTCGAGCGACTCGTCGAGCAGGCCATCGAGCAGTGCCGCGCGATCGATCATCAGCAGTCCGCCGATCAGGTCGCCTTCCGCCGCCACGCAACCGCACTCGTCGCCGTCGGCGTCATCGCCGCGCTCATCGTCGGCTTCGGACCCGCGTATCTGCGACACGGACTCTCGGCGCTGCTCATCGTCTCGCGCAGCGCGGAAGCCGCGAGCCCGTACAAGATTGAGGTGACGCCGGGCAACGCCAAGGTGCCCAAGGGCGGTGATCAGGTTGTTCGCGCGAAGCTGATCGGATTCGATTCGAAGGACGTCGGCGTCATGATCCGCGCCGCGTCCACGTCCAACTCGTTCGAGCGCGTGCCGCTGCTGCAGGGCGCGAATGGCGCCGCCGCCGGTTCGTTCGAGGGCATGCTGTTCCACCTGGAAAAGGCGACCGAGTACTACGTCGAATCGAACGGCGTGCTGTCGCCGAAGTTCGTCCTCGACGTCGTCGATCTGCCAACGGTGCAGCAGTTGGATCTCGAGTATCACTTCCCCGAGTACACGAAGCTCGCGCCGCGGAAAGTGGAAGGCGGCGGTGACGTCGCCGCCGTGCGCGGCACCGACGTGCAACTGGTCGTGACACCGACGATGAAGACGCCGGGCGGCCGCGTGCTGCTCAACGACGGCAGCGATGCGGCGCTGACGACGCAGCCCGACGGCACGCTGACGGGCACGTTCGCGATCAAGCAGCAGGGCTTCTACAAGATCGAGCTGACGGGGCCGCACGGCGAGAAGGTGGATGCCTCGCCGCAGTACACGATCGACGTCATCGACGATCAGCCGCCGTCTGTCCGCTTCAGCAAGCCCGGTCGCGATACGCAGGCGAGCCCGGTCGAAGAACTATTCCTCGAGGCGCGCGCCGACGACGACTACGGCGTGAAGCAGTTGCAGCTGTTCTACTCCGCCAACGGCGCACCGCCAAAGACGATCACGCTCTTCGGCGGACCGAAGCCGCTGCAGGAAGTCAGCGCGGCCCACACGATCTATCTCGAGGAACTGGGCCTGAAGCCCGGCGACTTCGTCTCCTACTACGCCAAGGCGACTGATACCGACTCGTTCGGCGGTCCGAAGACGGCGACGAGCGACATCTACTTCGTCCAGATTCGGCCGTTCCGCAAGGACTACAAGCCGGTGCAGTCGCAGGCGATGGCGGGCGGTGGCGGCGGCGGCCAGAACAGCGTCGGTCAGCTGTCGCAGCAGCAGCGCGAGATCGTGGCCGCGACGTTCAACGCCGTGCGCGACAAGGCGAAGACGAAGCCGGACAAGTATCGCGAGAACGTCGTCTTCCTGAACCTCGCGCAGGCGAAGCTGCGCGAACAGGTCGAAGAACTGGTCGGCAAGCTGGAAGCGCGGCTGGGCAACGTCGACGAAGGCTTCAACAAGATTGCGAGCCTGCTGCCGAAAGCGGCGACCGAGATGAAGTCGGCCGAAGGCGAGCTCAAGGCGATGAAAGCAGACGACGCGCTGTCGCCGGAGCAGCGCGCGCTGAAGATCCTGCAGGAGGCCGAGCAGCAGTACGAAGTCCAGGTGGCGATGCAGCAGGGCGGCGGTGGCGGCGGCGGTCAGAACGCCATGGCCGAAGACCTCGCAGATCTTTTCGAGCTCGAACTCGACAAGCTCGCCAACCAGTACGAGATGCAGAACCGCGCCGAGCAGCAGAACGGCGATCAGCAGATCGACGAGCTGGTCGAGAAGCTGAAGGAGCTGGCGCGGCGGCAGCAGCAGGAGATCGAGCGCCAGCGCCGGCTCGCGCAGCAAAGCCAAGGATCGGGCGGCGGCGGCAGCGCAAGCCAGCGGCAGCTCGCCGACGAGCTCGAGAAAGCGAAGCGTCAGCTCGAGCAGTTGACGCGCGAACAACAGCAGCAGCCGAACGTCGCCGACGCGATGCGCCGGATGCAGGATGCGGCCGACGCGATGAAGCGCGCGGCGGCAAACGGATCGCGCGACGGCGGCGCCCAGGCGACGGAAGCACTCGCCCGCCTGCGCGATGCGCAGCAGAAGCTCGAGCGCGATCAGAGCGGACGCAGCCAGCGGGATCTGCAGAACGTCCAGCGGCAAGCCGACGAGCTCGCATCCGAACAGAAGCAGGTGCAGTCCGACGTCAACAGCCTTGATCAGGCGGGCGCCGGCCGTGGCGAGAAGGCGCAGCAGCTCGCGCAGCGCAAGGACGCGATGGACGCGAAGGTCGGCGACCTTCAGAAGCAGCTCGAGGAGCTGGCGAATCAGGTCCGGCGCGACGAACGGGACGCGGCGCGCAAGCTGGACGAAGCTGCCGGCAGCATCCGCGACAACCGCATTCGCGAGAAGCTGCGCTACTCGCGAAACACGCTGAACGGCGGCGCGTCGCAGTACGCGCGTGGGATGGAAGAGAGCCTGAGCAGCAATCTCGACACGTTGTCGAAGAAGATCGGCGAGGCCTCGGCCGCGATGGGCAAGCAGGCGAAGCAGGATGCCGTCGGTCGTGCGGCGGAAAAAGCTCGCGATCTCGTGCGCGACATGGAGTCGATGGATCAGCGCATGCGCGATCGCGCGCAGCAGCAGAACGGCAAGAACGGCCAGAATTCACAGGCGCGCAACTCGCAGCAGGGCCAGCAGGGTCAACAAGGACAGCAAGGTCAATCCGGCCAACAGGGCCAGTCGGGACAACAAGGCCAGGCCGGCCAGCAGGGTCAGCAAGCTCAGAATGGCCAGCAGGGCGGCGGCCAGGCTGACGGCGGATCGCCGCGCAATGGTGGTCCGGGCGGCGACGCGCGCAACTGGGGCGGCGGCTACTGGGGCGGATACGGATACGGCTACTACAACCCTGACGACGTTCGTCAGTTCCGGCGCGATTATCGCGAGTGGGCGAACGACGCCGAGGCGCTGCGTCGTCAGCTGCAGGCCTCCGGCATCAACACGCGCGATCTCGAGGATGTGATCCGCGATCTGCAGCGGTTCGACAGCGAACACGCTTACGCCGACCCGAAGGGCCTCGAGCAGCTTCAGGCGTCCGCGATCGACAAGATGAAGAAGTTCGAGTTCAGCCTGCGCCGGAAGGCCGACACGGAAAACGACTCGCTATCGCTGTCAGGTTCGGATCAGGTGCCGGAAGGATTCAGGCAAGCGATCGAGGAGTACTACCGCTCGCTCGCGAGGAAAACACCGGCAGGACAGCAAAAGCCCTGAGGATTGCGGATTTCGGATTGATTGGCGATTGAGGAGCAGTCGTCAATTAATCCGCAATCCACATTCCGCAATCACCAATCAATCCGCAATCCGAAATCCGCAATCCTCAATTCGGGCGAGCGTCAGGTGGTGGTCCTCCTGCGCGTGGCTGCTTGTTTCGTGCCTTCGTGGCGCTGAACGTCGAACGAACGATAGCGAGGACGCGACGACGGCCGCGCCCTCGCATGTCTTGCAACGACTCTTACAACGACCGCAGGAAGTTCAGGAGATCCTGTTTCTGCCGCTCCGACAGCAGCAGGTAGTTGGCGACCGAGACGTTCGCTTCCGATCCGGCGCTCGCGTGCGCGCGGATGGCGGTCACGAGATCTGCCGCTCGACCGTCGTGCAGGAAGAACAGCCGCTGCCCGAGGCCCCAGAGCGGCGCGGTCCGGAATTCACGGCCGGTCGCACTCCCCTGGCTGATGTTGTCGGCGAGACCGACGCCCATGTCGTGGACCAGCAGGTCGGAGAACAGGTTGACCTGCTGCTTCGCCAGCGCGGCAATCCGCGAGTTTGCGGTCGTGAACGACGGCGTATGGCAGAGCGCGCACCCGGCCGACTGGAACAGTGCCTTGCCGCTCGTGATCGACGTCGCGCCGCCCGGTTCGGTCGCCGAAGCGGCCGGCGGCGCGAGCAGCCGCATGAATGTCGCGAACTTCTCGATGGAGCTCATCGACTGAACCGGATCGGTGGCATCCATGTCGGTCATGCTGTTTGGCGTCGCCGAGAACTGGCAGCCCGTCGTCTCCTCGCGTTCCGTCATGAAGAGATCGTTCGTGATGCCCATCTCGACGTTATAGGCCTCGCCCGAGAAGATCAGGAGCGACTTATTCTGCGCCTTCCATCCAAAGCGCGCGACCGTGCCGTCGTTGCCGTTGTTGTTCGTCTGTCCGCTGACCGTCCGTCCCGCGACCGCGAAGTTCGCGCGGCCCCGGATGCCGAACGTATTCTTCGCCGCGGCGCTGGCCGTCCGGTTGGCGAGAATCGCCGCGTCCGGAATCTGCTCGATGAGGCCGGTGCCGAAGGCGGGCGTCGGGATCCGGAAGATCACGTTGTTCGCCTTGACCGCGCCCGCGAAGTCCGGCTGAGGCACCGAACAACCGTTCGCGCCGGTGCGTCCGTTGAGGGTGAACAGCGCGTGGACGCCGCCGTCCGGCGTGCCGTCGGCGTTCTTGACGAAGCGCGCCTCGCGGACCGGTCCTTTCAGCGACAGGAACGATGGCGGGAGATCGCTGCCGCCGTCCTTGTTGGCGAACGCCATCTGCGGGTTCACGGCGGGACTCGACCCGCCGGTCGCCGGCTGCGAATGACAGCCCGCGCAGCTGTCAAGATTCATCCGCGGCCCGACGCCCTCAGTGATGCTTTCGGCTTCTTCGAAATCCGCCTTGCCCGCCAGGAAGTACTCGGTCTGCTGGCCGGTGAGGCCTGGCAGCGGACCTCCGGCCGCCGCCGCGCCTTGACGCGGCCCCGGATCCTGCGCGCGCGTCACAGCGGCGGTCTGCGACGAAATCGTCGCCTGAAACGCCATCAGACTGAGCGCGCCGAGTACGATGATCCACGAAATCGATCGAGTAGGTACAGATCTCACCGCCCGAGCTGAGTGGCTCGTTTTCACAGAAGTCCTCCTTGGGATGCGATCTCGGGCTGGGGATTGATCAGAGAGCGCGCTGAGCGCAGGGCAAGATCGTCGCCGCCATCAGAAAAACCCAAAATGACCAGCAGTTCTGCATATGGGGCCTTACGACTGTTGCAGGCTGTTGCAAAAGTTGACCCGGCCGTTTGCCGACTTTTACACAGCGCAAATGCTCCGGTGACTTTCCTTCGCATCGCGTTGCGCTAGAACACGCCAACAACGGGTGATTCGCGGACGCCGCGCGACCGTGTAGATCTCTCCTCGCCAGTGTTGCAAAATCCAACTCGACACTTCGCAGGCGGTGCCGCGGCATAACGGCACCAATTACGGCAGCCACAAATCACGAGTCGACAGAGCAATCGCACCATCGGTCGACATTCCGATGAGGTCGACGGTCTCGTTGACGGATTTCCGCACGCCACTCCTATCACGCTGAACCGGGCATCACTGGTCGCGGTTCCATATCGCAGGCGCCGGCGCGACTCGCATCCGGCGCCGCTCGCGGATCGGTGTGTTCACTCAAGACGGAGGTTGCATGAACGTTGGACGGGTTGGACAATTCGCCATCGGCGTGGCCGCGTCGCTTGCGCTCGTCGGCGCAGCGCCATCACCAGCGATGGCACAGGATCACGATCATGGTGCGTCACAGGTTTCGCAGGATCCCAAAGGTCTGAACGCGCTCGTGCAGATCGTGCGTCAGGTGACGGCGCCGTTCCCGCGGCCGGAAGATGCCGAGCACGCCGGTTTTCAGTTGATGTTCGGTTGTGTGACCGGACCTGATTTCGGCGCGATGGGCATGCACTTCGTCAACGGTCAGCGGCTCGACGACCAGATTGACGCCTACGAGCCGGAGATCATCCTCTACGAGCCGCTCGGCAACGGAAAATTCAGGCTTCTCGGCGCCGACTACCTGGTGGACAAGGCTGCGTGGGACGCGAAGCATCCGAACGATCCGCCGCAGCTGTACGGACAGATCTTTCAGCTGATCGACGCACCGAATCGATTCGGGCTCGACGCGTTCTACACGCTGCACGTCTGGGCGTGGAAGGACAACCCGAACGGCTCGTACGTGAACTGGAACCCGAACGTGTCGTGCGACGGGTTCAAAGGCCAGAACTGATTCCAGCGCTCGCGTGCTCTCGCCTGAACGAGAACGACGAGAGCACGCGAACCCCTTGCGCAGCGAGAGAACTCCAAGCATGATGAGACTCCATGGGCTGGATCGTCCTGGCCATGGTCGTCGCACTGCAGAGTTCGGCGCCGCCGCAAGCACAGCAGCGCGCTGATACGCGGACGTGGTACGAAGCGTATGCGGACGGCCGCCGCGCATTTCAACAAGGAAACTGGCAGGCGGCGATCGACAGCCTTGAAGCGTCGAAGCGTGCGGCCGGCGCGCCGAAACCGGGACGCCGCGTGCCCTTCTACGGCGACGTCTTCGACGACTACATCCCTGACTACTACCTCGGCCAGGCCTATCTCAATCTGAAGCAGTACGC
>DATBHR010000094.1:0-84153 GCA_036557365.1 Vicinamibacterales bacterium | reverse complement strand
CCCGCTGAACCGCCTGGTCGGCCGCGAGTTCGCGCCGGACGAAGATCTGGGCGAATGGACCATTCACATGGACGCGCCGGAAGGGACCTCGATCGAAGGCAGCCAGGAGATGGCCTTCAAGGTCCTCAACGACCTGCAGGGGATTCCCGGCGTGGCGGACATGGAGCCGCTCGTCAATCCCGGCGGCAGCGGCGCCGTCGGCGGCGGTGGCGGCAGCAATGTCACCCACGTCCACATCAACGTCCAGGCGAAGCCGATCGACGAGCGCAAACAAACCCAGGCGCAGATGATGGCCGAGATGCGGCGTCGGCTTGCGAAGTACCCGGCATACCGGCCGAGCCTCACGTCGCGCAACGCGCTCGGCAGCGGCGAGGGCGCCGGCGGGTACGGCATCAATCTCAACATCATGGGGCCCGACCTGCCCCAACTGAGCGACTATGCGCTCAAGACGCTCGCCGCGGCGCAACAGACGCCGAGCTTCGTCGATCCGAAGCTGAGCCTGAGCGTCTCGAATCCTGAAATCCACGTGGCGGTCGACCGCAAGCGGGCGGCCGATCTCGGCGTGCGGATGGCCACCATCGGCAACACGCTCCGCCTCGCGGTGTCGGGTGACGATCAAATCTCGTTCTACAAGGAAGGGCAGGAGCAGTACCCGGTCAAGGTCCGCGTGCTCGAATCGCAGCGGGGCGACGCCCAGCAGATCGGACGCCTGACGGTTCCGTCGCCGACCGGTCCGGTGCGCATCGATAACATCGCGCGCATCGAATCGGGACTCGGGCCGAGCGCGCTGCAGCGGTCCCAGCGGCAGTTCACCGTCATGCTCAACGCCTCGGTCGCGCCTGGTCACGCGCTCGACGAGTCGTCCGCGGATATCCGCCGCATCATGGGCAGCATCGGCATGCCGCCCACGATGTCGTACCGGCTGCAGGGGCAGTCGAAGATCCTCGACGAGACGACAACGAACCTGGTCCTCGCGATTTCGCTTGCGATGATCTTCGTCTACATGGTGCTGGCGGCGCAGTTCGAGAGCTTCATCCAGCCGATCGTGATCATGCTGGTGCTGCCGATCTCGGTGCCGTTCGCGCTGTTCACGCTCTGGATCACGCACCGCACGCTGAACCTGTGGAGCGCGCTCGGAATGCTGCTGCTCCTCGGCATCGTCAAGAAGAATTCGATTCTGCAGGTCGACTACGCGAACACGCTGCGCGCGCAGGGACTGCCGCTCCGCGAGGCGATTGTCCAGGCGTGCCGGACCCGTCTGCGTCCGATTCTGATGACGACGTCCGCGATCATCGCC
Source organism: Vicinamibacterales bacterium (assembly GCA_036557365.1). GTDB lineage: Bacteria > Acidobacteriota > Vicinamibacteria > Vicinamibacterales > CAVVIG01 > DATKHR01. Next base: position 82,856 of record DATBHR010000094.1, on the reverse strand, counting down.
GGCCTCATCCCGACGTCGCTCGGCCTCGGCATCGGCGGCACGGGCCGCGCGGCGATCGCGATCACGGTCATCGGCGGCCAGTCGCTCTGCCTGTTCCTGACGCTGCTCCTGGTCCCCGTCGCGTACGTCAAATTCGACGCGCTGGAGCACGCGGCGGTGAACCAGCGTTGGAAGCAGTGGATCGACCGGTTCAAGCCGACGGCCTGGACCCGTCCGCGTCCTGCGCAGAGTTAGTGCGTCAGTTAGTTGCCCAAGATTGTTTGGGCGTGCGCCTGCGGCCATGCTGAGTGAGGGCCTGTAACGCCCGAACGAAGCACCAGCGTCAGTACGCGGCGGGGGTGGGGCCCCGCTGCAAGTGGAAAAAAGATGACACGAAACTGGTCGTTGATGCTCTGCTTCTGCGCGCTGGTTGGTATCGTGTTGCGCGCCCAGTCCTCCAACTCCGAGATCTCCAAAATCCGCAGCGAGGGTTTGCAGCATTCGCAGGCGGAGCAGGTCTTCGATGAACTGACCGTCGCGATCGGGCCGCGCCTGACGGCGTCGCCCGCGCACAAGCGGGCGGCCGAGTACGTGCGCGATCGGCTGACGGCGTACGGCCTGTCGAACGTCCACCTCGAACCGTGGAAGTTCGGACCGGGCTGGACGGAGGAAAAAGTCGTCGTCGAAATGATCGAGCCGCGGTATCTGCCGTTGATTGCGTACGCAGACGCGTGGTCCGGATCGACGAAAGGCGAGGTGATTGCGGCGCCGCTCTTCGTCGGCGACAAAACGCCGGAAGCGGTGCAGGCGATGAGCGCGTCGGTCAAGGGCGCGATCGTGATGACGCAGCCGCCGATGACGAACTTCGTGCGGAAAGATCGTCCGCAGCCGAGCGACCCGAGCTACGTGCCGATGTCCGCCGCCTATGCGACGAGCGTGGGCAATCAGGCCGGCCGCGGTCCATCACCCGCGCAGCGGATGCTCCAGGCGGCGCGCGACGCCGGCGCCGCCGTCATCCTGAAACCGAGCATCGGTGAACACGGGACGGTCTTCGTGACCGGTCGCGTCGGCGGTCCTGAGACGACGCCGACGGTGACGCTGAGCGGCGAGCACTACAACATGATCGCCGCGATGCTGCAGCGCCACATTCCCGTCAAGCTGCGCGTGAACGTGCAGACGAAGTTCTACGATGCGGACGGCGGGAACGCGTACAACGTCATCGCCGAACTGCCGGGCAGCGATCCTGCGGTGCGCGATGAAGTCGTGATGATCGGCGGCCACCTGGACTCCTGGCACACGGGCGTCGGCGCGACGGACAATGCCGACGGCTCGACGACGGTCATCGAAGCGATGCGGATTCTAAAAGCGATCGACGCGAAGCCGCGCCGGACGATTCGCGTGGCACTCTGGGGCGGCGAAGAGCAGGGCCTGCTCGGGTCGAAGGCGTGGGTTGCGCAGCACCTGGCCGGAGATGCGAACGCTGCCGCGCGCGAGAAGTTCGACGTCTACTTCAACATCGACAATGGAACCGGGCCGATTTACGGCTGGTATCTGCAGAACATGGAGTCGGTCCGATCGCGGTTCGACGCGTGGCTCGCGCCGTTCAAGGATCTGCAGGCCCGGCGCAACGTCATCGAGCCGGTGGGCTCGACGGACCATCTGAGCTACATCGACGTCGGCGTGCCCGGATTCAATCCGATCCAGGACTACAGCAACTACGACATCCGCACGCACCACACGAACATGGACACCGATGATCGCGTCAACGTCGCCGACATCCGGCAGGCGGCCATCGTGATGGCCGCGTTCGCGTACGACGCCGCCGTCGACAGCCAGAAGATTCCGCGGCCGAGCGTCACGCCTCACTCGCCGGCAGCTGGCCGGTAACGGCCGCCGGCGGCTCGCCGCCCGCAAGTCCCTGCGCCACGATCAGCTGCCGCGCTTCTCCGCGGAGGGCGGGCAGCTTGATCCCGAACACGATCCCGCCGACGATGCAGACGAGGCCGCCGAGCGCGACGGTTTCGGGCGCGCCGAGGCGGCCGGCGATCGTACCCGCCGAGAGCGATCCGAACGGCGCCATGCCCATGAACATCATCGAGTAGACGGCCATCACGCGGCCGCGCAGCCGATCGGGCACCATCGACTGGATGAGCGTGTTCGACGCCGCCATCTGGACGATCATCGAGGCGCCGACCGGGACGAGCAGCAGCGCCGACACCCAGAACGTCCGCGACAGCGAGAAGAGCACGAGCGCGACGCCGAAGCACACGGCGGCGGTCATCACCCATCGCCCGAGGCCGCGCACGCTCTGGCGCGTCGCGAGCGTCAGCGCGCCCGCGAGGGCGCCCAGTCCTGACGCGCCCATCAGCAGGCCGAGGCCTCGCGCGCCGCTGTGCAGGATGTTCGCCGCGAAAATCGGCATGAGCACCGCATACGGCATCCCCGCGAAGCTGACGAGGCCGAGGAGGAGCAGCAGTGCGCGAACCGGTGCGGTCTTCCACGCGAAGGAGAATCCCTCGACGACGTGATGACCTGGTGACTCGATCTGCGCGGTGTTCTTGCGTTCGACGCGCATGAGGAGCAGTCCGGTGATGACCGCCAGATAGCTCACCGAGTTGATGAGAAAGCACCAGCCTTCGCCGACGGCCGCGACGAGCAAACCCGCGACCGAGGGTCCGACGACGCGCGCGCCGTTGACCATCGATGAATTGAGCGCGATGGCGTTCACGAGATCTTCGCGTCCCACCATGTCCACGATGAACGCCTGCCGCGCCGGGATGTCGAACGCGTTGACGATGCCGAGGCACGACGCGAGCACGATGACGTGCCACACGTGGACGCGATGGGTGAAGGTCAGGATTGAGAGAGTCAGCGGCAGGACGAGCGAGATCGACTGCGTCGCAATCAGGATGCGGCGGCGGTCCGAGCGATCGGCGACCGCGCCGCCGATCGTCGCGAACAGCAGCACGCCGATCTGGCTGGCGAACGCCGAGACGCCGAGCAGCGTCGACGAGCCGGTGAGGCGGAAGACGAGCCACGACTCCGCCACCGACTGCATCCACGTGCCGGTCAGCGAGATGAGCTGGCCGCTGAAGAAGAGCTGATAGTTCCGGTGGCGGAAGGCGCGGCCAAAAGGCGACGAGGGCACGCTCCGGGTCCGTGGGAGCCGCGCGTCAGTTCATCGAGCAGGCGCCGGGTCCGCGCGGATCGCCGCAGCGGCCGCAGGCGCCCGGACCGCCTTGAAACGCCTTCTCCTGGCTGCCGCCGGAGACCGCGAAGACGGACAGCAGCTTCTGGAGATCTTCGCTCTTGCAGGATGGGCACGACGGAGACTGGCCGTCGCGCGTCAGGTACTCGAAGTGACTGCCGCACTCGCGGCATTCGAACTCGAAAAGGGGCATGCAGTATTCTACCGCCCGGCTGAGTCCACGCGCTTCCAACCATGACCATCGCCGCCGCCGTACTGCCGGGTCCTCGTCTTCCGGTCGAGGTCCGCGAGTTTCCCGAACCCATCCTCGAAGAGGGTTCCGTCCTGCTGCACACGTTGTATTCGGAAGTCTGCGGGACGGACGTGCACATCTGGCACGGCCGGCTCGCCGGCGTACCGTATCCCATCATTCCGGGGCACGTTTCCGTGGGTGTTGCCGCGAAAATCCGTGGGGCCGTGAATACCGTCGACGGTCGGAGGATCGTCGAGGGCGACCGGCTGGCGTTCTTCGACGTGCATCGAACGTGCGGCCGATGCCGCGCGTGCGCGGTCACGCACACGCCGACCAAGTGCGCCGCCAGGCGCGTCTACGGCATCACCGATTCGGCGAACGACGGCCTGTTCGGTGGATGGTCCCAGGCCATCTATCTCGAACCGGGCGTCAGCATCGCGGCGTTGCCGCAGGGAGTTCCGCCGGACACGTACATCAGCGCCGGCTGCGGTCTCATCACGGCAGTTCACGCGATCGATCGCGCCGCCATCAGGCTCGGCGATGCGGTGCTCGTCCAGGGGACCGGCGCCGTCGGCCTGAGCGCGATTGCGCTGGCGAAGCTTTCGGGCGCCGCGCAGGTCATTGCGTTCGGCGCGCCGGGCGACCGGTTATCGCTCGCGACCGCGATGGGCGCGGACGCCGCGATCGATGTGCTCCAGACGACCATCGAGGAGCGGCGTGAGCGTGTGCTCGATTTGACGAACGGCGTGGGCGTGGACGTGGCAATCGAGGCTGCAGGATCGGCGCGGGCAGTGGAGGAAGCGCTCGATGTCGTCCGCGACGGTGGCCGCTATGTGATCGCCGGGCACTACACGGACGCGGGACCAAGCACGATCAACGCCCACCAGCACATCAACCGCAAGCACCTCGAGATTCGCGGCTGCTGGGGCAGCGACGTCGGCCACTTCGTGCGGGCGCTGGCGGTGCTCGAACGTCATCACCAGGCGATCCCGTGGCGTTCGATTGGCGCGGCCACCTACGCGCTCATTGATCTGAATCGCGCGCTCGCCGACGCCGAAGCGATGCGCCTTCCGAAAGCCCTTGTCCAGCCGAATTGACGCGCGCGCGGCGCTGCGTGTCGCAGCGTGCGCGCTCGGATTCCGTATCCTGTCGGCGCTGCTCGCGCTGATCGTGAACGTGGCGTTTCCGCTGGACGCGCCGCTGCAGATGACCGTCTTCCCGTCGCCGAGCGCGTTCTGGGATCCGTTCGCGCGGTTCGACAGCGGCTGGTACGAAGGCATCGCTCGAAACGGATATGCCTACGCCGCAGGCGGTCGCAGCAACATCGCGTACTTCCCGGTCTATCCGATGCTGATGCGCCACGTCGGCCGACTCTTCGGGCGCTATCACGCCGCCTTCTATTTCGGCGGCATCGTCGTCTCCTGGACGTCGTTCGTGCTGGCGATGGTGGCGCTCTACTACCTCGCGCGCCTCGATCTCCCGCGACGCCGCGCGGAGCGCGCGGTCCTGCTGACCGCGATCTTCCCGTTCGCCTTTTTCTTCGGCGCGATCTACAGCGAGAGCACCTTCCTCCTGTTCACGGTGCTGGCCTTTCTGCTCTTCAGGACGCGTCGCTGGCTGGCCGGCGGAGCGGCCGGCGCGATGGCGATCGGCTCGCGCGTCACCGGCGTATTGATGTTTCCGTCGCTCGCGTGGATTGCATGGCGCGAGGCTGAGCCGACGCCGCGCAGCCGCGTCCTCGCCGCAACCGGCCTCGTCCTGTCGCTCGGGATCTTCGTGTGGTACTCGGCGTACATCTACAGCGTCAGCGGGAACCCGTTCGAATGGGCCGCGACGCTCCAGCGGTGGAACTATCAGGTTGGCGGCGCGCCGTGGACCGCGCCGCTGCGGCTGCTGGCGAATCTCGCGATGCACCCGTACGCGTTCATTGCCGGCAATCGGATGGGCGTCTACGACGCGCTGTATGGCGTGACGGGCCTCTGCTTCCTCGTCGCTGTGCCGTTCGTGTGGCGGCGCTTCGGCGCCGCCTACGGCGCGTTCGTCCTGTTCAACCTGCTGCTGCCGCTGTCGTCGGGCGTGTTCGAGGGCGTCGGCCGCTATTGCTCGGTGCTCTTTCCGGTCTTCATCTGGCTCGCGTCGCTACGCTCACGCCGCCTCAGCACTGCCATCGTCGTCATCTTCGCGCTGTTCTACACGCTGGGACTCGCGCTGTTCACGACCGTTCATCCGCTCTTCTGACGCGCGAATCAGGTCAGCACGCCAATCGGCAATCGAAATCCGCAATCAACAATCCTCAATCAATCCTCAATCAATCCTCAATCCGCAATCCGCAATGGAGAGTGCGTTAGACTGGAGAGATGTCTTTCGTCGCAAACCCGCTCCGGCGCAACGTCGCCATCATCGCCCACGTCGACCACGGCAAAACCACCCTCGTGGACGCCTTATTGCATCAGAGCGGGACGTTTCGCGCGAACGAGCGCGTCGCCGAGCGCGCCATGGACAGCAACGAGCTCGAGCGCGAGCGCGGGATCACGATTCTGGCCAAGAACACGGCGGTTCACTACGGCGACACGCTGATCAACATCGTCGATACGCCGGGCCACGCCGACTTCGGCGGGGAAGTCGAGCGGACGTTGTCGATGGTGGACGGCGTCATGCTGCTCGTGGACGCGTCCGAAGGGCCGCTGCCGCAGACGCGCTTCGTGTTGCGGAAGGCCCTGGAGCGTCGGCTGCCACCGATCGTCGTCATCAACAAGATCGATCGGCCGGACGCGCGGCCGAAAGAAGTCCTCAACGAAATCTACGATCTCTTCATCGATCTCGATGCGACCGAGGAACAGCTCGAGTTCCCGGTGCTGTATACGAACGCCAAGGTCGGGACGTCCAGCAGGGAGCCGGCAGTGACCGGCGCGGATCTGCGTCCGCTGTTCGACGCCATCCTCGAGCACGTCCCTCCGCCGCGCGGCAACCGCGACGCGCCGCTGCAGCTGCTGGTGGCGAATCTCGATTCCAGCGACTACGTCGGGCGGATCGCAATCGGCCGCATCTTCAACGGCCGCGTGAAAATCGGCGACGCGGTGGTCGTCTGCAAGCTGGACAACGCTGTCCACGAGACGAAGGTCACGAAGCTGTACGCGTTCGATGGCCTGAAGCGAGTTGACATCGAGGAGGCCGCGGCAGGCGACATCGTGTGCCTCGCGGGAATCGCGGACATCACCATCGGCGAAACGATCACGGATCCCGAGCACCGCCAGCCGATTCCGCCGATCGCCATCGACGAGCCGACCGTCTCGATGATTTTTGGCGTGAACACATCGCCGATGGCGGGCCGCGAAGGGCAGTACGTGACGTCGCGGCAGCTGCGCGAGCGGCTGGATCGTGAACTGCTCGGCAACGTATCAATCCGCCTGGAACCAACCGACTCGCCGGAGCAGGTGAAGATCGTCGGACGAGGCGAGCTTCAGCTGTCGATCCTCATCGAGATGATGCGGCGCGAAGGCTACGAACTCCAGGTGTCCCGTCCCGACATCGTCACCAAGGAGCTGAACGGCGTCGTTGTCGAGCCGGTCGAGGAACTGGTCATCGACGTTCCGGAAGATCATCAGGGTGTGGTCATCGCGCAGGTGGGGGAACGCAAGGGCATCATGACCAAGATGGTCAACAACGGCGGCGGACGCGTGCGGCTCGAATTCCGTATTCCCGCGCGCGGGCTCATCGGATTCCGCTCGCAGTTCATGACCGATACCAAGGGCACCGGCATCATGAACCACATCTTCTCGAGCTGGGAGCCGTGGCACGGTGCGATCCCGTCGCGCGTGAATGGCGCGCTCGTCGCGGACCGCCCGGGTCCGGCGACGGCGTACGCGATCTTCAACCTGCAGGAGCGCGGCGAGATTTTCATCGAGCCGGCGACGCAGGTCTATGAGGGCATGATCATCGGCGAGAACGCGCGGCCGAACGACATGGACGTCAACGTCACCAAGGAAAAGAAGCAGACGAACATGCGGGCGTCCACCGCGGACGAAGCCATCCGGCTGATTCCGCCGCGGCGCCTCGGCCTCGAGCAGGCGATCGAGTTCATCAACGATGACGAGCTCGTCGAGGTGACGCCGACGAGCATCCGGCTTCGGAAGCGGATTCTGGCGTCGAACATGCGGCCGAAGCGACCGGAGATCTGATCGCATCTCGCGAGCTGACCGAACCCTGTGGGCCGAACAGCTGACGGCTACTCTGCGGTGGAAGATTACGCCCTGATCGGCGACGGGCGCTCGGCGGCGCTCGTCGCTCTCGATGGGTCGATTGACTGGCTGTGTCTTCCCAACTTCGATTCCGGCAGCGTATTCGGCGGGCTGCTGGACGTTGAGCGCGGCGGCACGTTCGCGCTCAAGCCAACAGTGCCGTTTCGTTCCTCCCGGCGCTACGTGCCGCAGACGAACGTCCTCGAAACGACATTCGATACCGATGCGGGAACGGTTCGCCTCATCGACGCGATGACGCTGCCGGACGGTCAGATGCCGCCGATGCGCGAGCTGGTTCGCGAGGTGACCGGCGTGTCGGGACGCGTGCCGCTCGAGTGGCGGGCGGAACCGCGCTTCGCCTACAGCACGGGCGTCTCGCGGCCCGAGTGGCGGGGAATCGTCCCCGTGGCGACGCACGGCAGCGAAGCCGTCGCGTTTCCCAGCTGGGATGCCGGCGCTCCCTCCTGGAAGGACTGCGCGGTCGGCGCACGCTTCGAGCTGGAAGCCGGCGCGAGAGCGCTCGTCTCGATGACCTACGCGCACGGCGAACCGCTCGTCATGCCGGGACGGAGTGCGCTTGAGCAGCGGCTGGCGGACACCGTCGAGTTCTGGACGCGCTGGACCCGGTCGCGATCGTACGAGGGGCCATGGGCCGAACAGGTCCTTCGCAGCGCGCTCGTCCTCAAGGCGCTCATCTTCGCGCCGTCGGGCGCGTCGGTGGCCGCGCCGACGACGTCGCTGCCTGAGGAAATCAAAGGCGAGCGCAACTGGGACTACCGATTCTGCTGGATTCGCGACTCGAACTTCGCGACGGCCGCGCTGCTGAACCTCCGCTGTTACGACGAGGCCGAGTCGCTGTTCTGGTGGTTCATGAACGCGACGTCGCTGACCAAGCCGCGGCTGCACGTGCTCTACGATCTGGACGGCGGACCGAGCTCGGTTGAGCACACGCTCCCGTTGTCCGGATACCGGAAATCACGGCCGGTCCGCGTCGGCAACAGCGCCGTCGGGCAGACACAGCATGACATCTACGGTTGCCTGTTCGAGACAGCGCGGTTGTGCAGCGAGGGCCACCGGCCGCTCGACCCGGACATCGGCGAGGCGTTCGCGGAAATCGCGGACGAGGTGTGCGCCATCTGGCGCAAGCCGGATTCAGGCATCTGGGAAGTGCGCAACGGCCCGTTTCATTTCACGCACTCGAAGGTGATGTGCTGGGTCTCGCTGGACCGCGCCGTGCAACTGGCCGAGCGAGGCGAGATGCCGACGCGCCATATCGACGACTGGCGCCGCGAGGCCGAGGCCATTCGGACGTACGTGGATTCGGAGTGCTGGTCACCGCGGCTGCGCAGCTACACGCGCATCGCGAACGAAGACGACGTGGACGCCAGCCTGCTGATGCTGTTGTTCGTCGGCTTCGACGATCCAAAAAGCGAGCGCCTGAACCGCACGATCGATGCAATCCAGGAGCGGCTGCGCCGCGGCGACTTCGTGTATCGCTATCTCGCAGACGACGGCGTCCACGGTGGGGAAGGCTGCTTCATGAACTGCTCGTTCTGGCTCGTGGGCGCGCTGGCTCGAGCCGGTCGCGTAGACGAGGCCTCGACGCTGATGAACGCCCTGGTTGCGCGCGCGAACGACGTCGGCCTCTATTCGGAGGAAGTCGATCCGGGGACGGGCGCCTTCCTCGGAAATTTTCCGCAGGCGCTGGTGCATCTCGCGCTCATCGACGCCGCCATCTCCATCCAGAAGGCGACGACCGGAGTGGGGCGTCAATGATCGGCGAGGCGCTCGCCGGCGGTGTGCTCGGCACGTTCGTCCTGGCGACGCTGTTCCGGCTGGCGACGGAACTGGGTCTGACGCGGCTCGATTTCGCGCTCATCCTCGGCACGCTCGTGACGAGCCGCCGCCGCCGTGCCCGTGCGCTCGGCTATCTCCTGCAGGTCGCGCTCGGGATGCTGTTCGCGGTCGCGTACGCGCTGCTGTTCCTGACCATCGGCTGGTCCACGTGGTGGTTCGGCGCGCTGCTGGGGCTGATCCACGCCGTGTTCGTCGCCACCGTGCTGCTGAACGTGCTGCTTCCGGCCATTCATCCCACGATGGGGACGCCGGGGACGTCGGCGAAAAAAATCGTGCTGATCGAACCTCCTGGTTTCCTGATGCACAACTACGGTCCGAACACCTTTGCGGTCATGCTGGTGACGCATGCCATCTTCGGTGCGATTCTCGGCTGGATCATCCACGTGTGAACAAGCGCTGATAGAATCGCGAAGTGCTCAAGCGTAGAACATCGGGATCGGTCGTGTGTCCGTCGTGCGGCTCGCTCGTCGGCGTCCGCGACGAGAAGTGCTACACCTGCGGGCGTACGAACCCGGGGCTCTGGGGATTCGGCCCCGCACTCCGGCAGCTTGGCGCCGACTTCGGCTTCGTTCCGCTGGTCATCGGCACCTCGTCCATCCTCTATGTACTGATGCTGCTCGTGCCGGGCGTCCAGCTGGTTGGGGGGATGATGACCTTCCTCGCGCCCAGCACGCGCGCGATGGTCATGTTCGGCGCGAGCGGCGCGAACCCGGTCTTCGGGAACGGCTGGTGGTGGACGCTCCTCACCGCGACGTGGCTGCACGGCAGCTTCCTCCACATCCTGTTCAACATGATGTGGGTCCGCGATCTGGGCTCCTCGCTCGTGGATCTCATCGGCACGCCGCGCACCGTGATCGTCTACATCGTTTCGGGGATCTGCGGATTCCTTCTCAGCTCCGTGATGTGGCTGGTGCCGATTCCCATTCCGTTCTTTCACGGCGCGCCGCTCACGCTCGGTGCGTCGGCGGCGCTCTTCGGTCTGCTGGGCGCGCTGTATCACTACGGCCGCAAGAGCGGGAGCAGCTACATCCACTCGCAGGCGCTGAACTACGCCGTCATCCTGTTCGTGATGGGCCTTTTCGTTCCGGGCGTGGACAACACCGCACACGCGGGCGGATTCATCGGCGGCTACGCCGTATCGGCCGTCTTCAATCCGCTGACGCGGGAGAAGGGCGATCACCTGCTGATCGCGCTGGGGCTGGTCGTCCTGACGTTCCTGTCGCTCGCCTATTCGCTGTTCAACAGCTTTCAGATCCTGTCGCGGATCAGCGCTGGCGGCTGAGCTCTTCGTCGATGATCTTCTTGAACGCCTCGAACGGCTGAGCGCCGCTCAGCATCCGGCCGTTGATGAAGAACGCCGGCGTTCCGTCCACGCCGACGTCGTTCCCGTCCTTCATGTCGGCCTCGACCTGGTCTTTGTACTTATGTGAGTCGACGCAGCTGTTGAAGCGCGCTGTGTCGAGCCCGAGATCCGCGGCGCTTTTCTTCAGGTCGGCGTCGCTCAGTTTGCCCGGCTGCTCGAAGAGTCGATCGTGATACGGCCAGAACTTGCCCTGTTCGTTCGCGCATGCGGACGCCTCAGCCGCCGGCTTGGCTCCGGGATGGCTGGGAAGCGGATAGTGGCGGTAGACGAAGTGGATGCGATCGCCGTAGGTCTTCAGCACCTGTTCGACGGTCGGCTGCGCGCGCAGGCAGAACGGGCACTGGAAATCCGAGAATTCGATCATCTGGATCGGCGCCTTCGTGTCGCCCTTCGACGGACCCGTTCCTGAGACGGTGAGCCGCGGCGGATCGAGCGAGATCTTGACCGGCGTCTTCGCCTTCAGCGTGTCGATGTACGCCTGCCGCGCGTCTTCCATCCGCTGCTGGATCAGGTAGGCGCGAATCGGGGCACGGACCTGATCGAGCGGCGCGCCCTGCACGCGATTCTGGTTCACCTGGTACCACGCCGCGACCTCGGCGTCGCCGACGGGAGCCACCTTGTCGGCAATCTCTTTCTCGACGAGCGCCGACCGCTCGATGCCGCGCGTCTTGGCTTCGCGGTCCATGAGCGTGTTGGCGACGATCTCGTCGATGGCGAACCGGCGCGCCTCGTAGAGAGCTTGCGCCAGCCGCACGCTGCCGAACGCGGTCGCGCTCTGCTGGAGCGCCTTCTCATCCACCTCCGCAAGCGTGATCGACGTCGATCCCACAGTCGCGACGACGTCTGACGGCGTCATGGCTTTCGACGGCTGGGCGGACGTGGACGAACAGGCGACGCCGCAGAGAACCAGGCTGATCCAGATGAATTTCATGCAGTCTCAGTATAGCGTCCCTATTCGCCGAGCCGCTGAGGCAGGTCCGCGACGACGTAGGCCATCACGGCGACGGTTGCGGCGCACCTGGCAAGCTCGGTCGCATCGATTTTGTCGACCGTATCGGCTGGCGTGTGGTGGATGAGGAAGTACTTGGAACCGTCGACCTCGAGCGACATGGCGGGAATGTGCGCTTCCTGCACGCTCGGCGTGATGTCGGCGCCCCCGCCGCCCGGGCTGATCTGGTCGGCGCCGATCCCATTCAGGAGCGTCGCGATGGCGCGCACCGTGTCTCGCGCGGTGTCGTTACCGGTGAAACCGAAGCCGAGCGGGCGGAATACGCCGCCGTCGGACTCCATCATCAGCACGTGCTTGTTCAGTTCGGCGCGATGCTGATCGCGGTAGGCCTGACCGCCGCGTCCGCCGTTTTCCTCGTTCGTCCACAGCACGACGCGCACGGTCCGGCGCGGCCGCATGTTCAGCTTCTTCATCAGGCGCAGCGCTTCCCACGTCGCCACGCACCCGCCGCCATCGTCACTCGCACCGGCGCCGACATCCCACGAGTCGAGGTGCCCTGAGACGACGACGATTTCGTCGGGCTTTTCGCGGCCGCGCAGCTCGCCGATGACGTTGGCGGACGTCGCGTCCGGCTCCATATGTGCTTCCATCTTCAGCCGTACGACGATGCGCGCGCCGCGCCCGGCCATGCGCTGAAGGCGATCGGCGTCCTCGGTGCTGATGGCGGCTGCCGGAATCTTCGGTGAGTCGGCGGCGTACTGCAGCGCGCCCGTGTGCGGTGTGCGAAGGCCGGCAGGTCCGACCGAGCGGACGAGGACGGCGACCGCGCCCATGCGCGCCGCCCGCGACGGTCCCTGCGATCGGAAACGGACGGTTTCGCCGTAGCTCGAGAACGGCACGTTGAAGAGGACGATGCGTCCCTTCGCCTGCGCCGAATGCGCCTCGAGCTCTTCGAAGCTGGTGACGACGAGGACCTCGGCGGTGATGCCGTCGGACGCCGTCCCGACGCTGTCGCCGAGACCGAGCATCACGATCTGATGCGCCGCCGGCTCGATGATCTCCGCGCTCTCGCGTCCGCGGACCCAGTGCGGGACCATGACCCTTTCGGTGTGCACGTTCTCGAGGCCGTCGCGCTTCATCTCGTCCACGGCCCAGGCAATGGCGCGATCGAGCGCGGCGCTGCCGCTCACGCGGTTGCCGATCGAGTCGGTGAGCGCGGCCAGCCGCTCCCACGCGAACGTGCTCGAGACCGCTTCGCCGATCAGGCGCGCCGCGGGCTCACGGTAGCTTTCGAGCCACGGTGGAGAGCTGCGGGCGGAAAGGCTCACCGGCTGTTGGGCGGCAACGGCGACGAAGACAACGGCCACGGCAAGACCACGGACGAATCGGGATCGGCGCATGACGGTATTGTGGCTCAACTGGACGCAGGAGTTGAACGGGTCTGAGCGTTGTTCGTTGCGAGTTGAGCGTTGTTCGTTGAGCGTTGTTTTATAGCGCGTTGCTGGCCCGCGCGCCGGCCGCGACGACCTTTTCGGGCTCCGGCGTAAAGTCTTCGCCGGGATTGATGAATCGATCCTTTTCGAAGCGGTACTGCTTGTCGTACAGCTGACGGTACCGGCCGTCAGCGGCGAGGAGTTCCTCGTGCGTCCCGCGCTCGACGATCTCGCCGTGTTCGAGGACGAGAATCTGGTCCGCGCTCTGGATGGTGGACAGACGGTGCGCAATCACGAACGTCGTGCGCCCCTGCCGCAGCGATTTCAGGCCGTCCTGGATCATCGCCTCGCTCTCGCTGTCGAGGCTCGACGTTGCTTCGTCGAGGATGAGCAGCCGCGGATTGGCGAGGATGGCGCGCGCGATCGCGACGCGCTGGCGTTGTCCGCCGGAGAGCCGGACGCCACGCTCGCCGACCACGGTGTCGTAGCCCTTCTCGAATTCGCTGATGAACTCGTCGCAGTGCGCGATCCGGCTCACCGCGATGATCTCCTCACGCGGCGCGTGCGGTCTGGCGTACGCGATGTTCTCCGCGATAGTCCCGTCGAACAGGAAGTTGTCCTGAAGCACGACGCCGAGGTGCGACCGGAAGTCGCGCAGCTTGACTGTCGTCAGGTCGAGGCCGTCGACGAGAATCCGTCCGGACAACGGACGGTTGAACGCCATGGCGAGGCTGATGAGCGTGCTCTTGCCGGATCCGCTCGATCCGACGAGCGCGGTCGTCGATCCGGCCGGCGCCGTGAACGAGACGTGCTTCAAAACGGGCGCGCCGGGGTTGTACTCGAAGGTGACGTCGTCGAACCGGATCTCGCCGCGCACCTCGGGCAGCGGCTGGCGCGCGGCGTCTTCCTGATCTTCGGTCGCCATGCGCCGAATCTCGCGGATGCGGTCGAGGCCGGCGAACGCCTCGGTCAGCTGCGTGCCGATCGAGGCGAGCTGGATGACCGGCATCGTCATCATCGCGGTGAACGAGAGGTAGGCGACCAGGTCGCCGATGCTCATCGTGCCGTTTCGAATCGAGTGGCCGCCGATCAGCATCATCGCGATGCCGGTGGATCCGATGACGACCGACGAGAACGCCGTTGTCGCCGACACACCCGTCAGCGACTTCGCGACGTTGCGGAACAACCGGTGCGCGCCCTTCGCGAACACGAGCTCTTCCCGCTTTTCGGCGGTGTATGACTTCACGATGCGGACACCGCCGAGCGACTCCGCCAGCCGGCCGGTGACCTCGGCGTTGATCTGCCCGCGCTCACGAAACAGCGGCCGGAGACGCTTGAACGCCGTCGCCATCACACCGCCGAAGGCGCCGAGGATCACGATGGTGACGAGCGTGAGCTTCCAGTTGAGGTAAACGAGGACGCAGAGCGCGATGACGGCGGTGAGGATGGAACCCGTCAACTGCACCAGGCCGGTGCCGACCAGGTTCCGGATGCCTTCGGCGTCGCTCATGATGCGGGAAATGAGGATGCCGGTCTTGGTCGAATCGAAATAGCGGATGGGGAGGCGCATGACGTGCGCTTCGACGTCCTTCCGCATGTCCGTTATCGCACGCTGTGCGGCGACGCCCAGCACCTGCGAATTTGCGAACGAGGCCGCGGCATCCACGAGCGTCGCGGCACCGACGGCCAACGCCAGCTTCGGCAGCAAGTCCCAATGTCCCTGCGTGATGACGTCGTCCATCAGATACTTCGTCGTCGTCGGCAGCACCAGGCCGGCGAGGCGGTTGACGACCATCAGGCAGAGTCCGATGGACAGGCGCTTTCGGTGGGCCCAGATGAGCGCGCGGGCTTCCTCCCACGCTCCGGCCGTGATGCCTTTGGACGCGGTCACTGCTGGATCGAGTGGTCTGACCGTGCGAGGCGTCCGTTCGGGATGAGGCGGCATCCGTCCGATCATACGCTGGATGCCCAAACCAACGGGCCACCCGAACGGGGAGTCGAAGCTCGTCGTCTAAGATGTGGATATGGCGACATTCTTTCAGGACCTGAAGTTCGGCGTCCGCCTGCTGGCCAAGAACCCGGCCTTCACGATCATTGCGGCGCTGTCGCTCGCGCTGGGCATTGGCGCGAACACCACGATCTTTACGCTGGTCAACGCGGTGCTGCTGAATCCGCTGCCGGTCGAAGACCCGTCGCAGCTCGTGTCGGTCTTCGTGAGCGACGAGCGGAATGCCGACGTGCCCGGCGGAGGCTTCCTGCAGCTGTCGCCGGCGAACTTCAAGGATCTGCGCGACCGGAACGAGGTGTTCTCGTCGATGACCGCATATCAGGGGATCCCGCTGAACATTTCTGGCGGGACCGGTGATCCGCAGCAGGTCTTCGGCGAAATCGTGACCGGCAACTATTTCCAGGTGCTCGGGAGCCGTCCGCTCCTTGGACGCGGATTCCTGGCCGACGAAGATCAGAATCCCGGCGAAAAGCTCGTGTGCGTCCTCGGCTACGGCGAGTGGCAGAAGCGGTTTGGCGGCGATCCGTCGATCGTCGGCAAGGAGATCGATCTCAACAACCGCAAGTTCACCGTCGTCGGCGTCATGCCGCGCGGCTTCAAAGGCACCAATGCGATCGGCGCGCCCGCACTCTGGGTGCCCTACATGACGTATCAGCAGACGACCGCTGGCTTCGTGCAGGAGCTCATCAAGCCCGACAGCCGCCGGGGCCTCGTGTTCAACGCGACCGGCCGGCTCAAGCCGGGCGTGACGGTGCAGCAGGCCGAAGCGAACCTGAAGACGATCGCGCGTCAGCTCGAGCAGGCGTATCCGAACGAAAACAAGGGCCGGTCGGTGACGCTGGTGCCGCTCGCGCAGGCCACGGTCAATCCCGGCTTCCGCAACAATCTCATGATCGCCGGCAGCGTGCTGATGACCATCGTCGGCCTCGTGCTGCTGATTGCCTGCGCCAACGTCGCGAACCTGCTGCTCGCGCGGGCGGCGTCGCGGCAGAAGGAAATTGCGGTCCGGCTCTCGCTGGGCGCGAGCCGTGGACGGCTGATGCTGCAACTCCTGACCGAAGGGACCCTTCTCGCGGTCATCGGCGGTGTGGCCGGACTGGTGCTCGCGAACTGGGCGCAAGGCGTCCTCTGGTCGTTCCGGCCGCCGTTCCTTCAACCGGACGCCGTCGATCTTCAGCCGGACATGCACGTGTTGCTCTTCACCCTCGGCATCTCGATCGTGACCGGCATGGTCTTCGGCCTTGCGCCGGCGATTCAGGCGTCCCGGCCCGATCTGGTCGTCGAACTGAAGGAGAAGTCGAGCGCGCCGACCGGATCGACGCGCATCTTCAGCCTGCGAAACGTGCTGGTGTCCGCGCAGATTGCGCTCTCGCTCGTGGCGTTGATCGGTGCTGGACTGTTCCTGCGGAGCCTGCAGAACGCACAGCGCATCAATCCCGGCTTCGACGCGGATCATCTGGCGACGGTGACGTTCGATCTCGGCGGCCAGGGATACACGGAGGAGAGAGGCCGTCAGTTCGAGGAGCGCGCGCTCGAACGCGCCGCGGCGATTCCCGGCGTCCGTTCCGCCGCGCTCTCGAGCGCCATTCCGCTCTTTGGCGGCGGATTCTCGCGCACGGTTTTCCTCGAAGGGCAGGACGCGTCCGATCGGCGCGCCGGCCGTCTCGTGCAGATCGCGGTCGCCAGCCCGAAATACCTCGAAACGATGGGCATCGCGCTCATGCGCGGCCGCGCGCTCTCGGACGTCGATCAGCGGAACACGCCATCCGCTGTCATCATCAACGAGACCATGGCCAAGCGCTTCTGGCCCGACGCCGATCCGATCGGCAAGCGATTCAAGTTCTTCGGCCAGGACTTCTTCAACCAGGTCGTCGGCATGGCCAGGGACAGCAAATACAACTTCATCGGCGAGGACCCGATTCCGTTCATCTATCAGGCGACGACGCAGGTGTATCAGCCGACGGTGTCGCTGGTCGTCAAGGCGGACAAGCCCGGTGCGGTGCTCGGCACGCTGCGTGGAGAAATCCAGCAGCTCGATCGTAACCTGCCGCTCACCGGCGTCTTCACGCTGAGCGACATCTTCGATCAGTCGCTCTGGGCGCCGCGGATGGCGGCGCTGTTGCTGCTCTTTTTCGCGGGCCTGTCGCTGGTGCTCGCCGTCATCGGCATCTACGGTGTCATGGCGTATGCGGTGAATCAGCGGACACGGGAGATCGGCGTGCGGATGGCGCTCGGCGCGAGCCGCGGCGAAGTGCTGCGGATGGTGGTCCTGCACGGCCTTCGCTTGACGGTCGTCGGTCTGGCCGTGGGCCTCACGGTGGCATTCGTCGTCACGCGGCTGTTCGTCGCAGCGATCGGCAACCTGCTGATCAACGTGAACGCCACCGACGTCCTGACGTTCGTCGTCGTGCCGATCGTCCTCGCCATCTCTGCGCTCGCCGCGAGCTATCTGCCGGCGCTGCGCGCGACGCGGATCGATCCGATGGTCGCGCTGCGGTACGAATAAGGCGAACGGGATCCTGTCAGCGGCTGACGCTGAGGCCCCCGATGTTGGCGGCGCGGCGATCGGCGTGCGCGAAGATCACACGTGAGGCGTCAGGCGTGAGCGCGATGCCGGTCCACGCGTAGTCCTTCATTCGCGCGAGCACACGCGGCGCGTTCGATCCGTTGTCGAGCACGGTGACGCACGGATCGTCGTCGTCCGGCCAGCTGACGTAGTAGATACCGTTCGCCAGCAGACCCCAGTTCGGCCACTGCTCCGCCTGCGCGTGCTCGGAGACCAGCGTCTCCGCGCCACCGTCCACGGGCCGGCGCCACAGGCCGCGTCGATCAAGCCGGGACACGTACAGCCATCGGCCATCCGGTGAGGCGAGCGCCGCGTAGCCGCCGTCGGTCGTGACCTGCTGCGCGTCACCGGTGTCGACCGCCAGTTTCCAGATTTGCCAGGCGCCGCTTCGCAGCGAGCCGACGTAAATCGATCGATCGTCGGCAGACCAGGCTGGAGCGACCGCGCTGGTCTGGTCCACACCGAGTGTCCGGATGGCGTCCGTGTCGACGTCGAGCAATGAAATGACGGTGTGCCCTTCCGTGCGTGACGTGAATGCGAGCCGTCGTCCGTCGTGCGACCAGCGCGCGGGCGATTTGTAGACGGCCGATCGCGTCAACGGACGCGCGTTCGATCCATCCCGATCGCTCATCCACAGCTCGTAATGCCCCGATCGCGTCGACTCGAATACGAGGCGGCGGCCGTCGGGAGAAATCTGCGGGAAGAAGTTCCATCGATCGCCGGTCGGGCTGACCGGCACGCCCGTCGCGGACTGGTGAGCATCAGTCGACTGCTCGCGAAGATTGATCTCGTACTGCCAGTCCTCGTACGCGACCATCCCTGTCGAGCGGGCCACGCTCGGATGTTTCAGCTTGGCGCCGCCTCCGGCGAGGAGGGTTGGTTCGCCGCCGTCGACGCTCACGCGCCAGACGCCGATCCCGCCGGCGCGATCCGATGAGAAGACGAGATGGCGGCCGTCCGGCTCCCAGTCCACGCCGAGCACGTCCGCGTTGTCGGTCGTGACGCGTCGAGGCTGGCCACCGTCGAGCGGCGAGACGAAGATGTCGGCGATCGAGCCGCCGATGTTGCGCACGAACGCAATCGATCGGCCGTCGGGCGAGAAGGCCGGCGACCAGTCGCCGGCGTGCGCCGGCGGTGGCGATGTGACGCTGCGGCGGACGCTGCCCTCGACGTCGATGACATCGATGTGCGACGGCGACTGCATCGTCATCGCGCCGACGGTGAGCGCCAGAAAGCGTCCGTCCGGCGACCACGACATGCGGAACTCTTCCGTCGACGTGCACGGTATCAACGTGCGGGCTTCGCGGCCGTCGGCCGCTGCAATGCGGATCGCACAGCCGCTGGCGTCCTGTTCGACGAACGCCAGCCGGGATTCGTCCGGCGACCACACGGGCGCGCGCTCCGCGCCGTCGCCGCGCGTCACCTGCGTCGCCGTCCCGTCGCTCTGAGTCTTGGTGAAGATATGCGCGCGGCCATCGTCGGCGCGCGCGACGTACGCGAGACGACCGGTGGAGGAGAGCGCGGGATCGATCTCGTTTCCCGGTTCGCTCGTGAGCGGCACGAAGCGAACGCGCCCTTCGGTGTCCACCGACGGCCGGGCGACGCCGAGCCAGATCGCGGCAATACCCGCGAGCGCCGCAACCCCAATGACTGTCGCGACGAGGAATCCTCGCTGGACAGCCGGTGGTGTGGCCGGCTGGGTTTCGATGAGCTCTGAGGCGTTGGAGACGGGCGCGATCAATCGATAGCCGCGCTTCCGGATCGTTTCGACCACCCGGGGGCGCTCGGCATCGTCGTCGAAGAGCCGGCGAATCTCGCGAATCGCGCGATGGAGCGCGTCGTCGGTGACGAAGACGCCGGCCCAGGCCTGCGCCATCAGCTCGTCGCGGGTGACGACTTCGCCCGGACGCGCCGCAAGCGCCGCCAGCACCTCCATGATCTTCGGCTCGACCTGGACGGCTTCACCGGTCGTGGCCGTGACGCGGTTGAGCGACGGCTCGACCAGTCGGTCGCACAGCCGGAACGCATTGAACTGTTGATTCATCACCGGACCGCGGAACGCGGGTCCGATTCTCACTATATCGCTGCGAACCGCGTTCTCACGCGTCCCTCGGCAAAACATCGGCATCGCCGCGGGACAATGCGGCGGCGATTGTCGTCAGATCTCACGTATGGCGACATTTCAACTGTCCGTAAACGGTCAATCGCGCACCGTCGACCTGGCGCCGGACGTGCCGCTCCTTTGGGTCCTGCGCGACAGCCTGGGACTCCGGGGAACGAAGTTCGGCTGCGGCCGGGGAATCTGCGGCGCCTGCACCGTCCATGTGGACGGCGCCGCCATCCGCTCGTGCGTGACGCCGGTGTCCTCGATCGCGCAGCAGCGGATCACCACGATCGAAGGACTGGGCGCCGGCGGACTGCATCCGGTCCAGAAAGCATGGCTCGAAGAGGACGTGCCGCAGTGCGGCTACTGCCAGGCGGGCCAGATCATGATGGCGGCGTCGCTGCTCGCGTTCAAACCTCATCCCAGCGACCAGGACATCCTCGACGCCATGTCGAACAACCTGTGCCGCTGCGGGACGTACCTGAGAATCCGGCGCGCGGTCAGGCGCGCAGCGGACACGGCGGCAGCGGAGACGGTTCGCAAGAGCGGAGGCGCCCGATGACCGATCTCAATCGCCGAACGTTTCTCAAGGCTGCCGCGACCGCAGCCGGTGGCCTCGCCGTCAGCGTCTACGCCCTCGACGAGAAGCGCACCGAAACAGGATTCTTCCGGCCGAACGGCTACGTTCGCGTGGACAGGGACGGCCGCGTCACCGTGTGGGCGAAGAATCCCGACATGGGGCAGGGCATCAAGACCGGGCTCGGGATGATGATCGCGGAGGAACTGGACGTGGACTGGTCACGCGTTCATGTCGAGCAAGCTGACTTGAACCGCGAGTGGTACGGCGGGCAGGGCGCCGGTGGCAGCGATGGCACGCCGTCGGACGGCCCGCTCGGTCAGCGGGCGGGTGCCGTCGCTCGCGCGATGATCGTCGCCGCAGCGGCCGCGCGCTGGGGTGTGGATGCCGGTTCGTGCGAAACGTCCCGAGGCGTCGTCCACCACCGGCCGACCGGTCGATCGCTGCCGTACGGTGACCTCGTCGCCGATGCTGCAAGCCTGCCGGTGCCGAAAAATGTGCCGCTCAAGGACCCGGCTCGTTACTCCATCATCGGCACAAGAGTCCGCGGCGTCGACACGCCAAAGATCGTCACCGGTCAGCCGATCTACGGCCTCGACGTCCATGTTCAGGGCATGCGTTACGCCGTCATCGAGAAGTCGCCCGTGCACGGCGGACGGCCGACCAGCGTCGATGCCCGCGCAGCACTGGCCGTTCCCGGTGTGATTCGCGTTTTCAGTTTCGAAGGACATCAGAATCCGACCTACCTGCGTCCAGGCGTTGCGGTCGTGGCGACGTTCACGTGGGCGGCGATGAAGGGCCGCGAAGCGCTGCGCGTCGTCTGGAACGAAGGCGCCGGAGCGGAGGAGTCGTCGGCATCGCTGGCCGCACAGTTCCGGCGTCTCGCGGAAACGCCAGGGAAGATCCTGGCCGATTCGGGCGATGTGCGCGCGGCGTTCAACGCGTCCGCAACGAAGATAGACACGACTTACGAGGCGCCGTTTCTGGCGCACGCGACGCTCGAGCCGCAGAACTGCACCGCGCACGTGCACGACGGACGATGTGAGGTCTGGGGACCGCTGCAGATGCCGACGTCGGGATCCGAGGTGATTGCCAGCGTGCTCGGCATCCCGCGCGAGCGCGTCGCGATTCACATGACGCGGATCGGCGGCGGATTCGGCCGACGCCTGATGTCGGACTATGCCGCGGAAGCCGCCGTCGTCTCACGCGAGATTGGTGCGCCCGTCCAGGTCGTGTGGACGCGCGAAGACGACATCCGCCACGACTACTATCGGCCCGCCGGCTATCATCACGTGCGCGCCGGGCTCGATGCGTCGGGAGCCGTCGACGTCTGGCATCACCATCTGATCACGACGTCGCGCAACCGGCACCGGCTCGGCGACCTGCCGGAGTCGACCGAGACGTACGGATTGATGTCGCCGATCAATCCAGACCCGAAAAAACAGTTCGACTACGACTTTCAGCCGACGCTGATCCGCAACTGCCGTGTCGAGTACAGCGAAGCGTTGACGTCGGTTCCAACCGGCGCGTGGCGCGCGCCGTCGCACAACTTCAACGCGTTCGTGATCGAGTGCGTGCTCGACGACCTCGCGCACGCCGCTGGCGTCGATCCAATCGCGCTCCGCATGTCCTTCTACGGCAGCCGATCGGACGTCCCGTACGAAGGCGACGACCCGTCGCCCTACGACCCCGAACGGCTCAAGGGCGTGCTGCAGCTCGTGGTCGAGAAGTCGGGCTGGCGCACGCCTCCGCCGCGCGGCCGTTCGCGCGGCATCGCGGCGCATTTCACGTTCGGGTCGTACGCCGCCGAGGTCGCCGAAGTGTCCGTTGACGCTTCCAACCGGCTCCATGTCCATCGCGTCGTCGCCGCTGTCGATGTCGGCATCGCCGTCAACCCGCTGAGCGTCGAGGCGCAGACGCAAGGCGGCATCATCGACGGCCTGAGCGCGGCGCTCTTCGGCGAAATCACCGTGGATCACGGCCGGACGCGGCAGGCCAGCTTCGAAGACTATCCGCTGCTGCGGAACCGCGACGCGCCGCGGATCGACGTCCACATCGTGCCGAGCAAAGCGAAGCCAACCGGATTCGGCGAAATCGCGCTGCCGCCGATCGCGCCAGCTGTGGGGAACGCGATCTTCGCGGCAACCGGTCGTCGCGTGCGGCGGCTGCCGTTCGTTCGATCCGGATTTACGGTCTGAGTGCGGCAGGACGTCGAGGACGTCGAGCACCGCGCCTCACGCAGGCGGCGTTGTGATCGCGCTGCGCTACTGAAAGCAGGTCTCGATGGCGGCGGCGAGGCCGTTCTCGTCGTTCGATCCGGTCAGCCGGTATCCGCGCGACTTGAGCGCGTCGGCGGCGTTCGCCATGACGAACGCCGCGCCCGCGAAGTCGAGCATCTCGACGTCGTTCCAGTTGTCGCCGACGGCCATCACGTCGGCGCCCGACCAGCCCTGCGACTCGACCCATCGCGCGAGCGTCGACCCCTTCGAGCAGCCCGCCGCGTTGACGTCGACCAGCGAGAAGTCCCGATGCTCGTATTCGGTGAGCGCCACCGAAATGTGCGGCGCAATGGACAGCGATCGAAGCTGCGCGACGAGCTCGCGCATCGACGTGACGCCGCCGTTGAACATCACCTGGATCGGATCTTCGGACAGCGCGTCGGCCAGCGGTCCGTCTGACGACGCGATGAACGCCTTGTTCTTGTCGAAGTAGCCGCGGCGGTTGACGACCGTCCAGTCCATCCGCTCGAAGACGATCTGGCGCGACTCGTCGCCGTACGGCGGGCGGCCCGCTTCGTCGCCGGGATCGTAGTCGAAGACGATCGCGACGCCGTCCTCGTAGGCGCGCGTCCGCTCGAGGATGTGCCGCACGGCGTTCCTCGGCACGACGTGGCGCGCGAGCGTCGCGCCACGCTTGTCCTTTACGACGGCGCCGTTGTTGAGGATGAGGGTGAGCGGGATTGGGAGGAGGTCCGCGACCGGCCGCGCGAAGTGAAAACTTCGTCCCGTGACCAGCGCGACGGCGATTCCCGACGCCGCCGCGTGGACGACGGCGTCGCGATGCGCATCGGGCAGGCGGCCTCGGCTGTCGAGCAGCGTCCCATCGATGTCGATGGCCAGCAGGCGGACCGGCACCAGCTACTTCACCGCCATCGACGTATACGCGACGGCTGCGATCTTCCAGCGGCCGTCTTCGCGGACCAGGGTGAATTGATCCACGCCGTGCGACAGCGGCTTGCCGTCCCGAACGACCTGGAAGTCAGCGCGCAGATACGCGAGCGCCGTGTCGTCGATCGTGACTTTGACGTTCGTGATCGGCTCGCGGAACTTCGTGAAGTTCGCGTTCCGCTTCAGGCTCGCCAGCCACGCGTCGCCGGTCTCATAGGTGTTCGCCCACTTGCCGTCGCGCTCGCGGACCACGATCACGATCGACTTCACGGCCAGATCGCCTGCGACTTTGTCGAACTCGCCGTCGCCGAGGTGGAGCAGGAATGCCTCGACCGCGTCCTGCACGTTCTTCTGCTCGCCGGCCGGCTGCGCGGAAGCCGAGACCGCCGCCAGCGACATCGCGATTGCCATCACGGTTCGTCTCATGTTCACCTCGTTTTGTCCACGACGACTGCGCCGCCCTTCATGACCCAGCGAACCTTGTCGATCAGCACGTTGATGTCGGCGAGCGGATCCCCATCGACCGCCACGATGTCGGCATAGTAGCCGGGAGCAATCGCTCCCAGATCCCGCTCGTGATCGAGCAGGGCTGCCGGGACGGTCGTGGCCGCTGCCAGCGCTTGTGCCGGCGTCATCCCGGCCTTGATGAACCAGCCCAGTTCGCGCGTGTTCTGGCCGAACATGCTGTAGACCGCGTCCGATCCCATCGCGATCTTCACGCCGGCCTTGAACGCGCGTCGTGTCGACTCGAGATTGTTCTCGATGTAGGCCTGCAGCGGCGGAATCGTCTCGGGCGCGAATCCGTACTCGTCCCGCGCGTCCACATAATACCGGTTGTGATCGATGGTGGGAACCCAGACGGTCCCGCGACGGACCATTTCAGCGATCGTCTCGTCGTCCAGGTCGATGCCGTGCTCGACCGAATCGGCGCCGGCGCGCACCGCGTCTTTCACGCCTGACGGTCCGTAAGAGTGAATCGCAACTCGGTGATTCTTCGCGTGCGCCGCATCTACGACCGCCTTCATGGCTTCGAACGGAACCGTCTGCGTGGTGTCGACACTCTGGAAGCTGCCGCGGGATCCGAAGATCTTCACCCAGTCGGATCCTGCGGCGATGCGCGCTTCAGCCTGTTCGCGAAACGCGATAGGGTCTACCTCACCCCCGCGTCCGGCGGACAGTCCCTGTCCCGCGACGAACATGCGCGGCCCGATCATTTTGCCCATGTTGATCAGATCGCGCATCGCGTAGTCGATTTCGTTCGAGGCGCTGAGATCGCGAACGGTCGTGACGCCTGTCTCGAGCGTGCGGCGCGCGTTCTCGAACGCAAGGACCGTCGTGACGCCGGCCGGCCGTCGCGGCTGACCGAGCGGACGCGTTCCGGGCGCGCGGTCCCAGTAGTACGTCATGTGCGTGTGGGCGTCTATCAAGCCGGGCACGAGCGTGAAGTGCCCGAGGTCGATGACGTTGGCGCCCGGTGGAACAGCGCCGGTGCCGACCGACGCGATCCGGTCGTCCTGAATGACGATGACCACGTTGGTGAGGACGCGGCCCGAGCCGTCGACGAGTCGTCCGGCTTTGATGGCGGTCGTTGCGGCAAGGCCGGGCGCGAGCAGGCCCGCGACGCACGCGCCGACACAGAACAGAAATCGCTTCGACATGGCGGACCGATTATCGATCGCCGGCCGGCGCGCCGGCAGCGGCGTATTTTGCGAGCGCGTCCTCGAACTGGCCGGCGATTTCGCTGATCAAGTGGTCCGGTTTCGTCACCCGCGCGAAGGGGCCGAAGCTCAGAATCCAGGCGCGGAGCGCACGATCGACGCACACGTCGAGCGTGACCTGTAGCCGTCCGTTCGCCAACGGGACGATCGATTGCGACGGGTGCCACTCGCGGGTGGACACGTAATCGGCGACCGCCGGCTCGAATTCGACCGTGACCTGCTCGGGCGGACCCGAGTGGACACCCAGCGAATGGGGAAACGCGGCGTCCGGTAGCTCGTCCACCGCGGTGAAGCGTTCATCGAGGAGCGAGATGCTCTGCATCCGTTCGAGCGCGAAGGTCCGAACCTCGCCGTACTCGGGGACGAACGCGAGCAGATATAGGCCGCCCTGCGCGAACGCCAGACGATACGGATGCAGCTGATACGACTTCAACCGATCGCTCGACTGTGAGTGATAGGTGACGAGCGCCTGCCGCGACTGCAGAATCGCTTCGAGCGCGCGTGCCGTGAGCGGTTGCTGGCGGGCGCTGTCCACGTCGGTCCGTCGCCGTAACGGATCGGGTTTGGTCGAAATCACGCGCGGCAGCTGATCGAGAAACTGTCGCATGTGCGGCGTCAGGACCGAGCCGAGCTTCTCGAACGCGCTCCCGACGTCGTCGCGAAACGGAGTGCCCGACAGCGCTTCAACGAGCGTGCGGCTGAAGTACAACGCACACAGCTCCGACACGGTCAGTCCAGCCGCCAGGCCCCTGAACGCCTGCCCGTTGATCTTCCACCGCGTTCGTCCGTCGTCCGCGGATCGATCGTCGAAGAGCGGGAAGCCGGCTTCCTCGAGCGCCTGAAGGTCGCGGCGGATCGTTCGTGTCGTGACGTCACACGCCGCCGCCAGCTCGTCGATCGTGACGCCAGCAGTCCGCGATTGCTCGATCTGCCGGAGGATCGCCCATTGCCGAATGACCTCGGCGTTCCGGGGCATGGGGGCATTCTAGCAATTGCAGCATTGCAGCATTGCAGGATTGCAGGATTGCAGGAAGGAAGAAAGATGACGAAACGAGGAAAGGCCGACGCCGCGCTAGTGTCGCCGTTCGCGGGAGCGGGCGGTCAGGTAGGCTCTCGAAAAAATAGCACGGAGCTGGCCGCTTTCATCGAGCAGCCGGGTTCGGCGCCCGAGATCTCCCCATTGTTTTTCGCAGGACATTTCGATCCAGAGCTCGGCTTCGTCGGCTTCTTCGAGGACGATGCCCATCCGTGCGGTGAATTCAGTATGCGAGCGTGAGCGGCAGGCGCTGCGGTAATTGCCGGCGACGCCGAGGCCGGCTCGCGTCAGCTGGCGCGCGAGCGCTGCCCCGGCGGTCGTGCGCGGCAGCGTGTCCACGAAGTCGATGATGGCGATGGCGAACCGCTTGGTACGGTCTTTCAGGTCTTCCGCGATCGGGTCCATCGCGCCAATCGACTAGCACGCGACGGACCATCTGGGATTTCGTTGAATTCGGCCCGATCTCGACGCGATCGGTCGGCCCCTTCTTCACTTCCTGCAATCCTGCAATCCTGCAATCCCTCCAATCCTGCAATTTCTGCCGTCCTGCAATTTCTGCCTTGTCAGTCGAGTGAGATCCTTCGCAACAAGCTGAAGTCGCTCAGCATCTTTCCGGCGCCCAGCACGACCGACGACAGCGGATCTTCCGCGAGCTGGACCGGTAGTCCGGTTTCGTCGCGCAGGCGTTTGTCGAAATTCTTCAGGAGCGATCCGCCGCCAGTAAGAATGATGCCGCGATCGAAAATGTCAGCGGAGAGCTCCGGCGGAATCCGTTCGAGCGCGTCGTGCACGGCCTGGACGATGGCGCGCACCGGTTCGCTGAGGGCCTTCCGCACTTCTTCGTCGGTCATCGTGACGGTCTTCGGCCGGCCTTCGGTCAGATGGCGTCCCTTGACTTCGAGCGTCGTCTTCGTCTCGAGCGGATACGCGGATCCAATGTCCATCTTGATCTGCTCGGCCGTTCGTTCGCCGATCAGAAGGTTGTGCGCCTTCCGCGCGTGCTGAATGATCGCATCGTCGAGCTCGTTGCCGGCGACGCGGACCGACTTGCCGTACACCACGCCTGCCAGCGAGATGACCGCGATGTCCGTGGTCCCGCCGCCGATGTCGACCACCATGTTGCCCGAGGCCTCGGTGATCGGCATGCCGGCGCCAATCGCGGCCGCCATGGCCTCCTCGATGAGGTGCACCTCGCTTGCCTTCGCGCGGAAGGCGCTGTCCTTGACAGCGCGGCGCTCGACTTGCGTAATTTCGGACGGCACGCCGATGACGACGCGGGGCCGCAGCCAGCCGCTCCGCTTGTGCGCCTTGCGGATGAAGTGCGTGAGCATGCGCTCTGCCGCTTCGAAGTCGGCAATGACGCCGTCCTTCATCGGCCGGATGGCAGTGATGTTGCCGGGCGTCCGACCGAGCATTTCCTTGGCGTCAGTGCCGACGGCTTCGATGCGGCCGTTGACCTTGTTCAGGGCGACGATCGACGGTTCGCTGACGACGATGCCGCGGCCGCGCGCGAAGACGCAGGTGTTTGCGGTCCCGAGATCGATGGCGAGGTCGTGCGAGAAATGGGAGAGGAGCGCAGAGAACATGACTCTGCCGCACGGCAACTTGGATGCCGTCGTTACAGTTTCGGAGCCCGCCGGAACACGTTGAAAAACGAGCAATTGTTGGGTCGGAAGCAGCCGAGGCGGTTACAGTTTCGGCGTTCGATCACGTTCTTGTCGGTGGGCTCCGCGGCGCACGCTGGGGCCCGCCGCTGTCAGCGGCCGGGTTGGGATTTCGGCGCGCCTGTCATACACTGAGTGACCGGCCGCCAGGTTACCCCTTTTCTTCCGAGAGCTCACCCATCATGTCGCTTCGAACGGCCGCCACCGCGACGGCGTTGTTTGCCGCCGCGCTGGCAACAGCGTGTAAGAGCAGTCAGCAGGCGGGTGCTCCGCCCGGCGGCGGTATGCCGCCGACCCCGGTCCAGCTCACGACGGCGAAGATCGCGCCGATCGAGGACACGACCGAGTACGTCGCGACCGTCAAGTCGTTGAAGTCGACGGCGGTCCAGCCGCAGATCGAAGGACAGATCACGCAGATCTTCGTGAAGTCCGGCGATCGCGTCCGGCCTGGTGCGCCGCTGGTACAGATCGATCCGCAGCGTCAGCAGGCGGCGGTCACCAGCCAGGAGGCCGAGCTGGCCGCGCGTGAGGCGGCCGTCACGTTCGCGCGACAGCAGGCACAACGGTCGTCCGAGCTGCTGGAAGCGGGCGCGATCAGCCGCCAGGAACAGGAACAGGCGGCGACGGCGCTGCAGACGGCGCAGGCGAACCTGAATTCGCTGCGCGCGCAGCTCAAGCAGCAGGTCGTCCAGCTCCAGTACTTCACCGTGACCGCGCCGACGGCCGGCATCGTCGGCGACGTGCCGGCGCGCGTAGGGAACCTCGTCACGCCGCAGACGATCCTCACGACGATCGATCAGAACGAGGCGCTCGAGGTGTACGTCAACGTGCCGATCGAGCGCGCAGCCGAACTGAAGATGGGGCTGCCGATCCGCATTCTGAGCAGCGACGGATCCGAAACGCTCGCCTCGACGACGATCAGCTTCATCTCGCCGCGCGTGGACGACCAGACGCAGTCGGTGCTCGTGAAAGGGCAGGTGCCGAATCCGTCAGGAAAGCTCCGCGCGTCGCAGTACGTGCGCGCGCGCATCGTCTGGAAGACGACCGGCGGGCTGGTCGTGCCGGTGACGGCCGTCCTGCGCGTCAACGGGCAGTTCTTCGCCTTTGTCGCCGAGCCGGCGCCAGGCGGTGAGAGCAAAGGCGGCCAGCTCGTGGCCAGGCAGCGCGGGATCAAGGTCGGCACGATCGTCGGCAACGACTATCCCGTGCTCGAAGGGATCAAGGAAGGTGAGCGCGTGGTGACGTCTGGCGCCCAGAAGCTGGCCGACGGCGCGCCCATCCAGCCGATCGCGCAGCCATGATTTCGGATACCTTCATCCGGCGGCCGATCCTGGCGAGCGTCTGCTCGCTCGTGATCATCCTCGTCGGGCTCATCGCGATTCCGACTCTGCCGATCGCACAGTTTCCCGATCTGGCGCCGCCGCAGGTGGCGGTCGTCGCGTTCTACAACGGCGCCAACGCGGAGACGGTCGAGACCTCGGTCACGATCCCGATCGAGCAGGCGATCAACGGCATCGAGGGAATGCAGTACATCACCTCGACGAGCGGCAACGACGGCACGGCGAACATCGTCGTCACGTTCGATTTGAGCCGCAACCTCGACGTCGCGGCGGTGGACGTCCAGAACCGGATTTCGCAGGCCGAAGGACGCCTGCCGAACGAGGTCAAGCAGGTTGGTATCTCGGTCACGAAGGTGTCGACGAACTTCGTGCTGGCCGCCGCCGCCATCTCCGAACACGGCGAATACGACCCGTTGTTTCTCAGCAACTACGTCGATCGCTTCATCATCGACGAGATCAAGCGCGTGCCGGGCGTCGGCAACGTGCAGGTGTTCGGCGTTGGCCGGTACGCGATGCGTCTCTGGATCGATCCCGACAAACTCGCCGGCCGGAACATCACGGCGGACGAGGTCGTGCAGGCGCTGCGCGAGCAGAACGTCCAGGTTGCGGCCGGCGCAATCGGATCCGAACCGGCCCCGAAGGGACAGAAATATCAGATCAGCGTCCGCGCCGCCGGCCGGTTGAGCGATCCGGCGCAATTCGACGATATCATCCTCAAGCGATCGGCCGATGGCGCACTGGTTCGCGTGCGAGACGTCGGACGTACTGAGCTCGGCGCCGAGAGCTATTCGACCGCGTCCCGGTTCAACGGCCACGACGCGATTGGCTTCGGCGTGCTGCAGTTGCCGACCGCCAACGCGTTGCAGGTCTATCGCGATGTCGTCGCCGAGATCGATCGGCTGTCGCGACGGTTTCCGCCCGGCATGAAGGTGGAGGTGGCGTTCGACACGACGACCGTCGTCTCGGAATCGATCCGCGAGGTCGTGACGACGCTGGCCGAAGCGATCGGTCTCGTCGTCCTCGTCATGTTCCTCTTCCTGCAGAACTGGCGGACGACGCTCATTCCGGCGATCACGATTCCGGTCTCGCTCATCGGGACGTTTGCGTTCCTGAAGCTGTTCGGCTTTTCGATCAACACGCTCACGCTGTTCGGCATCACGCTCGCCACCGGTCTCGTCGTGGACGACGCGATTGTCGTCATCGAGAACATCGAACGGCACATTCACGAACGGATTCATGGCGTCACGAAAGCGCAGGACGTCGGCGGCGGCTCTCGCGCCGGCGAGCCGGTCGACACGCATACCGCCGCGTCGGACGCGATGCGCGAGGTGACGAGCGCGGTCATCGCGACGGCGCTGGTGCTGGCGGCGGTCTTCGTGCCGGTCGCGTTTTTTCCCGGCACAACGGGCCGCTTGTATCAGCAGTTCGCGCTGACGATCGCCGTGTCGATGGTGATTTCGGCGTTCAACGCGCTGACGCTGACGCCGGCGTTGTCGGCGCTGCTGCTCGGACACGTCGAGAAACCGAAGGGCGCGTTCTTCCGCGTCGTCAATCGCATCATCGACGGCGGGACGGCCGCGATGGTCCATGGGCTGCGCGGGCTCATTCGCGTAAGAGCGCTTGTCGTCATCGTTTTCGTCGCGCTGCTCGGAGCCACCTACTGGGTCTATATGCGCGTGCCGTCCGGGTTCCTGCCTGACGAGGACCAGGGCTACATCATGGTTCTCATTCAGGCGCCGCCCGGCGCGTCGCTCGATTACACGATGGGCATCGTGCGGCAGACCGAGCAGATCATGATGAAGATGCCCGAGGCCAAACAGATGTTCGCGGCCGGCGGATTCGGCTTCGCGGGCTCGTCGCCGAACCAGGGCATCCTCTTCATGCAGCTGAAGGACTTCAACGAGCGTCCTGGCGACCAGCATTCGGCGAAGGCGCTGGTCGGTCAGCTGTTCGGCGCGTTCAGTCAGATCACCGGCGCGATGGTGATCCCGTTCCTGCCGCCGTCGATTCAGGGACTCGGCCAGTTCGGCGGATTCAGCTACGAGCTCCTCGACCAGAGCGGCGGACCGATCGAAGGGCTCGAGGCGACGGCGCGCCAGATCATCGGGCAGGGCAACCAGACGCCGGGGCTCACCGCACTGTTCACGCAGTTCACGGCGAACGACCCGCAGATCGTCGTCGACGTGGATCGTCCGCAGGCGAAGAGTCTCGGCATCTCGCTGACGGACATCAGCGACACGATGCAGACGCTCCTCGGTTCGACCTACGTGAACGACTTCGACTTCAACAGCCGCTCGTACCGCGTCTACGTGCAGGCCGACGAGCAGTTCCGATCGAATCCGACGGACATCGAACGGTACACCGTGAGGACCGCGACCGGGCGCATGATGCCGCTCAGCAACCTGGTCTCGGTGCGCGAAGCGACCGCGCCGAAGATCATCAGCCACTTCAACCTGTTCCGATCGGCCACGATCAACGGATCGGCGGCGCCTGGTTACAGCTCGGGCCAGGCACTGCAGACCATGGCCGCGTTGTCGGATCGCGCGCTACCGCAGGGATTCTCGTACGCGTGGTCGGGCATCTCGCTCGAAGAAATCCGTGCGGGCAGTCAGTCGGCCGCGATATTCGGCCTTGGCCTGTTGCTCGTCTATCTGACACTGGCAGGACAGTACGAAAGCGTGACGCTGCCGGTGATCATCCTGCTCTCGGTTCCGATCGCCATTCTCGGCGCGCTCGGCGCGCAGTGGGCGCGCGGGCTGATCAACGACGTGTACTGCCAGATCGGCCTCGTG
Source organism: Vicinamibacterales bacterium (assembly GCA_036557365.1). Lineage (GTDB taxonomy): Bacteria > Acidobacteriota > Vicinamibacteria > Vicinamibacterales > CAVVIG01 > DATKHR01. The sequence goes on along the minus strand of DATBHR010000094.1, from coordinate 50,625 downwards.
ATGCTGATCGGCTTGTCCGCGAAGAACGGCATCCTCGTCGTCGAATTCGCGGAGCAGCTGCGCGCGCGCGGCCTGAGCATCACGGAGGCGGCCGTTGAAGCGGCGCGCATCCGGCTCCGGCCGATTCTGATGACGTCCCTGGCGTTCATCCTCGGTGTCATGCCGCTCGTCGTCGCCAGCGGCGCCGGACGCGAGGCGCGGCACTCGGTGGGGACGGCCGTCGCCGGCGGCATGGTCGTCGCCACGTTCCTGAACCTGGGCTTCATCCCCGTGCTCTACGTGGTCGTCAAGAGCCTGGGAAGCCGCCGTGCGAGGTAGTCCGATGGTGGCGATCGACGTTCGACGGTTGCGCGCCCTGGTCGTCCCCATCGCGCTGTGCCTCGCGCCGCTCGAGGCGCGCGCACAGACGACACCGGTTCCGGTGATGACCGTGACGTTTCGCGATGCGATCCAGCGGGCGCAGGATCTCAATCCGTCCGTGGCGGCCTCCGCGGCCGGCATCCTCCGCGCCGACGCGCTCATCGGGCAGGCGCGCGCCGCCATGCTGCTGCAGGTCACCGGCAACGTCACGTCGACGACGTTGAACACCGGCGTGCAGTTCGAGGGCGTGACCGTCACGCCGCAAAGTCAGACCGTCGCGTCGATCTCGGCCGACATGCCGATTCTTGCGGCGGCTGCGTGGGCACGGCGCACGCAAGCGGAGGATCAGCGGTCGGTCGCGGAGCTGCAGCTCGCGGAAGCGAAGCGCCAGATCGCGTTCGCCGCCGCCGACGCCTACCTCACGATCGTTGCGCAGCGCCGCGTCGTCGAGGGGAACATCCGCGCGCGCGACACCGCGAAAGCGCACTTCGATCTGGCGACCGAGCAGGAGCGCGGCGGGAGCGGGAGTCGGCTGAACGCGCTTCGCGCGCAGCAGCAGTACTCGGCCGACGAGGGACTGGTCGAGCAGGCCCGCCTCAATCTGTATCGCGCGCAGGAGGCACTCGGCGTCTTGATCGTCGCGGGAGGCCCCGCCGATGCGTCCGAGGACCCCGATCTCTCGGTGCCGGCGGCCGCGCCTGTGGATCTGATTACCTCGCGATCCGATCTGCGACTCTTCGCCGCGCAGGAGCGCGCGGCCGATCGCGTCGTCCGCGACAGCTCGAAGGACTGGATCCCGACGGTGGACGCGATCTTTCAGCCATCCACCAACTATCCGCCCCAGTTTTTCCTGCCGCAGAACAGCTGGCGGCTGCTGCTGCAGGGCAACATCCCGATCTTCGACAGCGGCCAGCGCAAATCGGTGAAGCAACAGCGGCGATCGGATCTCGACGAGGTGCACGCGAACTTCGCCGGCGCCATCACGCGCGCTGAGTCGGAGGTCCGCGCCGCCCGCGAATCGATCGCAAGCGGCGAGCGCGTGTTGACGAGCGCCCGCGCGGCGGCCGATCAGGCGCAGCAGGTCGTCTCGATCACCAATATCAGCTTCCGTGCAGGCGCCTCCACCAACATCGAGGTCATCGACGCGGAGCGCGTGGCGCGCGATACGGACATGGCCGTCGCCATCGCCGAAGACCAGCTTCGCCGGGCTCGCCTCGAACTCTTGAACGCCCTCGGCCGGTTTCCGTAGGCTGTACGCGTAACTGACAGAAGTTGTCGGAACCGCTCGCTCTGTGAAACGAATCGATCGAATTCTGCACCAATAGAAAGCGGTACCGGCGCATCGCGCGAGCTGGGCAGTTCTGACTACCGCCGTTGTGATGTTGCGTCACATCAGCGTCACAGCGATGGTAAAAACTACCGCGTACACACGCCATTAGAGGTCAACACATGGGACGGAAGGCAGCAACTGTCCTCGCGGCCTGCGGTCTGGCTGCGATGTTTGCGATTCGCCTGTTCGCCGACAACATCGGCGCCGGCAGCGTCAGTCTGACGGCGATCGGCACGCCGTACGTGCAGAACTTCAACGCGCTCGCCGCGAGCGGGACGGGCACGTCGCTGCCTGACGGTTGGCGCGTGGTCGAAAGCGGCGCCAACGCGAACACGTCGTACACCGCCGGGACCGGATCGTCGAATGCCGGCGACACCTATTCGTTCGGTGCGGCGAGCGACGCCGATCGCGCGCTCGGTACGCTCCGCAGTGGAAATCTCATCCCGACGATCGGCGTCATCTTCGCGAACAACACCGGTCAGACGATCACGAGCCTCGACGTGTCGTACACCGGGGAGCAGTGGCGCCTTGGGACGTCGCGGAACAGCCCCGACCGGCTGGACTTCCAAATCAGTCCCGGCGCAGCGTCGCTCGACGATGCTGCAGCGACATGGACCGACGTGAACGCGCTGGATTTTGTCGGACCGGTCGGCAGCGGCACCGTGGGCGCGCTGAACGGCAACGGCGTCGGAAATCGAGTCCTGGTTTCGGCCTCGATCACCGGCCTGACCATCGCTCCCGGCTCGAACTTCGGTATTCGCTGGACCGACTTCGATGCCTCGGGCTCAGACGACGGCCTCGCCATCGACGACTTTTCGATCACGCCGCAATCGAATCCGACGACAACCGGTCCGAGCGGCGTCGGCGCCGCCGTGCCCGCGGCGGTTTCACCGGGCGACCCGACGTTGTTGACGATCACGACGACCGCCGGCACGCCGCCGGAAACGATCACGTCCGTCACAGTCGATCTCACGGCCATTGGCGGCGCCGCCGATCAGGCGTTCTTCGACGACGCCACCCACGGCGATGCGACCGCGGGCGATGCGATCTACTCGTTCTCGGCGACGGTCGCGTCGGGCACACCTGCAGCCAACAAGTCGCTGCCATTCATCGTCGCCGACGCGGCGGGACGGTCGGGCAGCGGCGCGATCACGCTCGCGGTGCAGGCGCCGGCCGTTGTCACGCCGATTCACGACATTCAGGGTCCGGGCGCGCTCTCGCCGTTCGCCAACCAGATGGTCACGACCGAAGGCATCGTCACGGCGCGGCGCTTCAACAACGGCTTCTTCATTCAGGCGCCCGATGCGGAGGCCGACGCCGATCCAACGACGTCCGAAGGCGTGTTCGTGTTCACCTCCACGGCACCGTCGGCGGACGCGGCCGTCGGAAATCGCGTGCGCGTCACCGGTACGGTCCAGGAGTTCCGTCCGGGCGCCGATCCGAACAGCCCTCCGGAGACGGAAATCGCGACGCCAGTGGTGACGTTGCTGTCGACCGGCAATGCGCTCCCGGCGGCGGTCGCACTGACGATCGCTGATACCAATCCGGCCGGGCCGTTCGATCAACTCGAGCGATTCGAGGGAATGCGCGTCCACGTCGACGTGTTGAACGTCATCGCGCCGACGCAGGGCACGGTCAACGAACCGAACGCGACCGCGTCCACCAACGGCGTCTACTTCGGCCTCATCCCGGGGATTCCGCGCCCGGTCCGCGAGCCGGGCATCGAGGTGCCCGATCCGCTGCCGGCCGGATCGCCGTGCTGCATTCCGCGGTTCGACGCCAACCCCGAGCGGATTCGCGTCGACAGCAACGGTCAGGCGTCGTTCGGCGCGAACGATACGACCGAGGTGATGACCGGCGCGATCGTCACGAACATCACCGGCGTGCTCGACTATCAGTCGCGCGCCTACACGATTCTTCCGGATTTCGGCGCGCAGGGCAGCGTCAGTGGGCTCCACGGTTTCTCCGCCGTGTCTGCAGCCGGCGCACATCAGTTCACGATCGGCACCGCCAATCTCGAGCGCTTCTTCGACACGGTGGACGATGCGGGCATCAGCGACGTTGCGCTGACGCCGGCAGCCTTCGCGAACAGGTTGATCAAGGTATCGCGTCAGATTCGTGACGTGATGCGGACACCGGACATCATCGGCGTCGAGGAAGTCGAGAACATCGGCGTGCTGCAGGCCATCGCGAACCAGGTGAACGCCGACTCCGCGGACGCGGTGCACTACGTCGCGTACCTGTTCGAAGGCAACGATCCCGGCGGCATCGACGACGGTCTGCTGGTCAATACGTTGCGCGTGACGGTCCGCGGCGCGCATCAGGAAGGCAAGGACACGACCTTCATCGACCCGACGAACGGTCAGCCCGCGCTGCTCAACGATCGTCCGCCCACCGTTCTCGACGCGACCATCGTCACCTCGGACGACGCGCCGCTCGACGTGACCGTCGTCGCCAATCACCTGCGCTCGCTGAACGGCATCGACGACGCGACCGACGGCCCGCGCGTGCGCGCGAAGCGGCTTGCGCAGGCCGAGTTCACCGGCCATCTGGTCGAAACGCTGGAACAGAACAGTCCCGGCGTTCCGATCGTCGCGGTCGGCGACTTCAATTCGTTCGAGTTCAGCGACGGCTACGTCGACGTCATCGGCACCATCAAGGGAACGCCGGCGCCTGCGGATCAGGTCGTGCTGGCAAGCAGCAACGTGCCGAATGTCGCGTCGCCGCTGACCGATCTCATCGAGCTCGATTCGACGCCGCAGCGCTATTCCTATTCGTTCGACGGGAACGCGCAGTCGCTCGATCACATGCTCGCGACGTCCGCGGCGGTCGCTCGCTTCGCCGGCATCGAGTGGGGCCACAGCAACGCCGATTTCCCGGAGAGCTTCCGCGGCGACTTCACTCGGCCGGAGCGGCTGTCCGATCACGATCCGGTCGTCGCCTACTTCACGCTGCCAGCTACCACGACGACGACCGTCGTCGCGTCACCCAACCCCGCGCCGTTCGGACAGGACGTGACGTTCACCGCGACCGTCCAGGCGGCCAACGCGACCGTCGGTTCCGGTTCGATACGTTTCAGCGATGGCGCGGGCTATTCGTCCGTCGTCGCCGTTTCGAACGGAGCGGCATCGGTGACGGTGCCGGCTGCGTCGTTCGGGATCGGGTCGCACTCGATGACCGCCGACTTCGCTGACGGCGCGTCGTTCGCGTCCAGCACCGGCTCGACCAGCTTTTCGGTCGCCGACCTCAAGGCGCCGGTGATCAGCGGCCTCGGCAACATCGTCGCCGAAGCTGCGAGCGCGGCGGGCGCGCAGGTCGCATTCGCGCCTACCGCGGCCGACGACGTCGACGGACCGGTTCCGGTGCAGTGTTCGCCCGTTTCCGGCAGCGTGTTCCCGCTCGGCGCCACCGTCGTGAACTGCGCCGCGCACGATGCGGCGGGAAACGTGGCGAACGGATCGTTCAGCGTGACCGTTCGCGACACGATCGCGCCGTCGGCGCCGACGCTGACCGTCAGCCCAGCGGTGCTGTTCCCGCCGAACAACAAGCTCGTGACGGTTCGCGTCACGGCGACTTCGTCGGATGGTGTGGACTCGACGCCGACCTGCACGATCCAGCGCATCACGAGCACGAGCGGCGATACCGGCGACTTCAAGATCACCGGACCCTTGACCGCGTCGCTGCGTGCGAAGAAGAATCACGGCGATGCGCCGCAGATCTATTCGCTCTTCGTGTCGTGCGCGGACGATGCCGGAAACACGAGCGCGACAGCCTCGGTTCAAGCCGTCGTCGAACACGACCAGGGACATGACCGGTGAATGACCACGAGAACCGCGAGGCCGCGGTTCTCGAGAAGTTGACCGCGCTGGGCATCGCGTACGAGCGGCACACGCATCCACCGATTCCGACGGTGGAGGATGCGCTTCAGCACTGGTCGGAGATCGACGCGACGCACTGCAAGAACCTGTTCCTGCGGAATCAGAAAGGCGATCGCCACTACCTCGTCGTGCTCCTGCACACGAAGAGAGCCGACCTGCGTGCGGTGGCCGACCAGATCGGCGACGGTAAGCTCAGCTTTGCGTCGCCGGAACGCCTGATGAAGTATCTCGGGCTCGGACCGGGATCAGTCTCGCCGTTCGGCCTGATCAACGATGCGCAGCGGGTCGTCCGGGTCGTCCTCGACCGCGATTTGAAGCAGGCCAGCCGGCTGTCCTTTCACCCGAACGTCAATACCGCCACCCTCGTCATTTCGGCGCCGGATTTCGCCAGATTCCTCGAGGTTCAAGGCAATCTCGTCCAGTACGTGACCATCTAGACGCGCAGGTGTGACCTAGCCTGTCACACCCCCGGCCTATCCTGCTTCCATGGGGCAGAAACAGGCTGAACATCGCGAACAAGACTGGATGGCATTTCCTGGCGGCGAGCTCGAGGGCAGGCGCCCGAAAGCGCTCTGTCCGGCCTGCCGCGACGCGCTCAAGGCAGCGGCGTTCCGCGGCCGCGGACGAAAGGCCGGCAGCCGCGGCATGGGCGTCGGCCGAACGCTGTGTTTCCAGTGTTATCGCGCAGACCTCGAGCGCGAGCGCGCGATTCGCGCCGCGGGGGAACTCGAGACGGCGTCGGCCGCGCGGTTTCAGGCGCAGCTGCCGTTCGAGCCGGTCAACCGGCCGCGGCTCGAACGCTTGAAGAACGAGCGCGCGGCCGCGCGCTCGGCAACGCCGGCGCCGGTGCTCGCACGCCGCCGGGCCCAGATCGAAGCGCGCCACGCGTTGCAGACGATCGCGGCCGGTCTGCGTGCGCGCCGCCTCGCGGGCAGCGCGCGCGCCATCTTCGAAGCGGTGCACGCCGCGGAGCTGCAGCTGCCGGAGTCGTGGCTTCCGTTCGTCGTGGGGCGCTGAAGCCGCGGTACAATGTCGGCCATCGATCCCGTTTTCCTCATCAGTACTCTCATCGTCGTCCTCGCTCTGGGCGCGCTCGTGGGCTGGCTCGCCTCGGCGCCTGCGAAAGCGCGTCTGAAGGCGGAGCTCGACAACGCGCACGCGTTTCATGCGAAGGAGATCGAGAAGGAACGCGCGGTCCACGCGGAGCGGCTGAACGCGCTGCAGGACGCCGACGCCAGGCTCCGCGACACGTTCAGCGCGCTCAGCACCGAAGCGTTGCGCAGCAACAACGAACAGTTCCTGGCTCTGGCGCAGACGAAGCTTCAGCAGGCGCGCACCGAAGCGACCGCCGATATGGACGCGCGGAAGCGGTCGATCGAGGAGCTTCTGACGCCGATGGCGAAGACGCTCGAGCAGGTGGACAAGGAGATCAAGGAGAGCGAACGCCGCCGGATCGAGAACGGCGCCACGCTCGTCGCGAAGATCGCGGCGCTCGATGCGGTGGGGCAGGACCTGCGCGGCCAGACCCAGCGGCTCGTGGACGCGTTGAAGCGGCCGGGCGTCCGCGGACGCTGGGGCGAGCTGCAGTTGAAGCGCGTCGTCGAGCTCGCCGGCATGCTCGAACACTGCCACTTCACCGAGCAGGAGACGATCGCCACCGACAACGGACGCATCCGGCCGGACGTGGTCGTCAACCTGCCGGGCGGCAAGCACATCGTGGTAGACGCGAAGGTGCCGCTCGACGCGTATCTTCGTGCGCTCGAAGCGCCGGACGAGGACGCGCGGCAGAAGCTGCTTGCCGATCACGCGCGACAGGTCCGGGTGCACATGTCGCAGCTGTCGAGCAAGGCGTACTTCGACAAAGTGCCCGCGACGCCCGATTTCGTCGTCATGTTCCTGCCGGGCGAGATGTTCTTCAGCGCCGCGCTCGAGCAGGATCCCACCCTCATCGAGTTCGGCGTGGACAAGCGCGTCATCCCGGCGAGCCCGACGACATTGATCGCGCTGCTGCGCGCAGTGGCCTACGGCTGGCAGCAGGAGGCGATGGAAGAGAACGCGCGGAAGATCAGCGAGCTCGGCAAGGCGTTGTACGAGTCGGTCCGCACGCTGGGCGCCCGCTTCGACACGCTGGGCGGCCGCCTCAAGTCCAGCCTCGAGGCGTACAATGACGCCGTTGGCTCACTCGAAGGCAACGTGCTCGTCAAGGCGCGCAAGTTCCGCGAGCTGCAGAGCGCCAACGGCGGCGAAGAAATCAAGGCGCTCGAGCCGATCGATCGCGTGCCGCGCATGCTGCAGGCGCCGGAACTGACCGATGGCCTCCCGTTCACCGACGAAGAAGAAATCGAGCGCGTCTGAGCCGCCCACCCGCGATCATCACCACGTGTACGTGGTCTTTCTCCGGAATCCCAAAGGCGACGGCAAGGCGGCCTACTATGTCGGCATGACCGGCCTGTCGCCCGAGCAGCGCTTCGAGAATCACAAGGCCGGCGTCAAGGCGGCCCGTGTCGTCCGGAAATTCGGCGTCCGCCTCGTGCCGCGGCTCTACCGTCATCTGAATCCGATGCCGTACGCCAAAGCGAAAGACATGGAAGCCATGCTGGCGGACAGCCTGCGCAAGCGCGGGTTCGTGGTCTACGGCGGCCACTGATGCAGGCGTCGCTGCCGTTCGACACCGAACCGGTTGACCCGTCCGCGGACGCGCCGCTGCTCGTGCGCCACCCGCGAGCGAAGCGCTACGTGATTCGCTTGACGGATGACGGAAGGGTCCGCGTCACGATTCCTAGATGGGGATCGAAGCGCGGCGCCCTCGAGTTCGTCGCGAGCGAGGCCGCGTGGATCGCGAAAGAGCGCGACCGGCATCAGCAGCGCCGGCACGAGATCTGGCGACCGGCGGACGGCCCGCTGCGGGCACGCGCAACACGCGAACTTCCCGAGCGGTTGCTCGAGCTCGCGCGCGTCCATCGGCTCAACGTCAGCCGCATCAGCATCCGCAACCAGAAATGGCGATGGGGCTCGTGCTCGCCGAGCGGCCACATCTGTCTCAACTGGCGGTTAGTCGCGGTCCCGCCCGCGGTGCGCGACTACGTCCTCATCCACGAACTCATGCACCTGAAGCGGCTCGATCACTCACGGAAATTCTGGAAGCTGGTGGAGCAGGCGTGCCCCGACTATCGTCAGCACCGCGCGTACTTACGGAGCCTCCGTTGACGATGGCGCCGGTGACGCTGGTGACGCCGGAGACCCGGCCGAGGATGGCGCGGTCTCGACGTGTGCGGCAGTCTTCGGCGGCCACGGAATGAACGCCGACGTCGTGTCTCGGTACGCCGCGTACACACCGCCGAATTTCTGAAGCAGCTCCTCGTCCGCAGCGCGGATCCCGGCGCGCCTGAAGATCAGGAAAAGGACGACCAGCGGAGAGGCGATCGTCGCAATCCCCCACGGCGAGGCGCATGCGAAGAGCGCGATCGATGTCCACAGCAGCGAGTCGCAGAACGCATCCGGATGTCTCGAGTACTTCCACAGTCCGACGGCGCACACCTGGCCGGCGTGCTCCGGGTCGCTCCTGAAATGCAGTAGCTGACGATCGGCGGTCGAGGCTCCGGCGAACGCTGCGAGCCACAGCGCCGCGCCGGCAAGCTCCAGCAGCGAGAAATCGGGATCGCCGTTCGTGCTGGCGACGAGCGCCGGGAGCGACAACACCACTGCGACCGCGGCGAACGCCTGAAACGACGCGAGCGGTGACACTCGACCTGGACGTTCGCGCGTCGGGGTTGCAGATCCCTCAGGCGAACCCTCGACGAACATCCGCGCGTAGACGATGTAGACGAGGCGCCATGCGCACCAGGACGCCACCATCGACGCGATTGCCAGCCGGCGTCCGACCATGCCGTCAAGCTGTGTCGCGTACACGACGGCTAACGCGCCTGTCAGCGCAGTGCAGCCGGCGCGAGCGGCATCGACGCTGCTCCGCGAGCGGCTGGACCACACCCAGAGAAGCATCATGACGACGGCGGCGCCGAGCCAGGAAATCGCCAGCCAGGCGACGGGACTCAACACGCGGCTATCGTAATCCGGCCGGCATCGCGTGCGAACGACCGTTACTTGCCGTCGCCTTTGAACACGCGGCCGAAATCGAGGCCGAACTTGGGATTCGTCCGCGAGCCTTCGATCTTGATTGGGATGGAGCTGCCGCCTCCGGGTCTGCCGAAAAGCGGATCGACGATCTTCAGAAGGACCGACTTGAAGCCGGTGACGGTCTGCGAAATCTTCGCGTCGAGCAGCAGGTTTCCCGCGAACTGCATCTGCTCGGACTTCAGGCCGTACTTTCCGGCCAGCCGCACCTGCGCGCCGGGGACCGCAAACGCCAGCTCCGGCAGCTGCAGCTGACCGCCGCCGAGGATGAAGCGGCCGCGGAAGTCGGACGCGACCTGCTCGCGGGCCGTGTCGTTCACCTTGCCGCGCCCGCGCCGACTGAGCTCGAGGATCTTGCTCTGCACCGTCGGGTCGCTGAACTTCGCGGACGAAATCTGGAAGTGGCCATTCAGCTGCAATCGATCGACGACATCCTTCTTGCCGGGCGGCAGCAGGAACTTCGTCGTGAGCTTCAACCCGCCGACGAGCGGCGCCGGCGTCGTCTTGACCGCCATATGCATGATGTCCTCGATGCGCGCCTTCTGCATGTCGACGTCGAGCGTCACCGTGCGGCCGTCCTGTCCGGGCGGCCCGTCGAGGACGGCGCCTTTCGCGACGAGCGACGACTTCAGGAACTGCGCGTCGATCCGTTCGAGACGCGTGTCGCCGTTCGTGCCGTCCACGATGGAGTGGTATTTCGTGTGGAGCGGAAACGGGTGGCCGCCGACCTGGATGACGAAGTTCGGCGTGTCGGTCTCGCCGTTGACGTCGATCCAGCCGAGCGATCCGTCGAAGGAACCCTTCGACGACAGCGTGCCCGCGATGCCGTTGAAGACGCTGAGGTCGGCGTTGTCGAAGGTGAACGTTCCGTTGAGCGGCGTCGCGCCCGGGTCGTCGCGATTCCACGGGCCGAAGTCGCCGGATGTCTTGATCTCGCCCGGTGGGACGCCGTTGGTCAGCGTCGCCTCGTACGGCATCGACTCGAACGCGCTGAGGCGACGCATCCGCAGCTGGTGAATCGCCCAGACTTTCGGAACACGATTCGACTCGCGCGGGACGATCACGAGCTTTGCGTCGCTGGCGTCGAGCACGTCGATGACGACCTCGGTCGGGCCGCCGTGGCCGGATTTTGCGGCTTCCTTCTTAGCGTCGGCGTTCGCGGGCGGTGAATCCGGCGCCGGTGGATCCGCGACTGGTCGTCCGCGGCCATCGTGGAGCCGGTGCGGGCGCTTTCGCTCGTCGTCGTTCTTGTGAGCGTCCGCGTCGTCCTTCGGCGGAATTGAGATGACGAGGCCGCCGACGCCGACATGCGCCACGTGCCGGCGCCAGACGCCGAGGAGATCGGCGTCCACGACGAAGGTCTTGATCGAGATGAGCGGCGCCGCGTTGCCGGCGCCGCGGCGCCTGATGCTCAGTCCCGTAGCTTCCGCATGGAGCCGCGGAAACACGCGCAACGTGAGATCGTCGAGGACCACGTCGCTGTCCAGCCGATCGGACAGCGTCTCCACGATGCGCGACTTCAGCGTTTCCGATCGCAGCGGGACGGCCGACAGGACCACCATCGTCGCAATCGCGAAGGCGGCTGCGACGCCGACAATTCCCCAGATCCAGACCCGAACGTGTCTCACCGCTACGAACGTAGCACTAGCAGGACTCGTACCGTATCTGAGCCGGAGACGCGTCTCGTGCGCGGGCTACGCGCACGCCGGGTGGCGACACTCGCAGCGCAGTTCTGTCTGCTGCCCCTTTTCTTTGCAGATTTCGCTGCAGTATTTACCCCATTCGCCGCCTTTGATGACGGTGCAGCTGCAGGCCGGGTGTGCGCATTTCTGGTTGTCGGCCATGGGTGGGTGCCTCCAGCGCTGAATCTAAGACCGGCTGAGGCAGAGCGCAAGCTCGGCGGTACCGTCAGTGAATCCGGAGCTCGTCCTCGGCGCAGTCGTCGCAGATGGTGTCCATCCGCAACCGTTCCGGGGGCGTGCTTCGCCCGCATACCTCGCAGATTTGGAAGAGCGCCGCACGCGCTTCGCGCGCGCCCTTCAAGAGCGCGCTGAGCGTATTGAAGAGCGCGGTCTCAGGCAGACGTCGCCACTTGAGAAGGCCGACGCGTCGCGGCTTCGACTCCAGCCCGATCCGTGTGTCGCCGACGACCGCAAAGTGCGAGACGACGACACTCGTCTCCGTCAGCCAGACGATGACGCCGGGAGGGTCGCCGCTGATGAACTGGAGTGTGCCGTCGGCGTGCTGATGCCATTCGGCAGGCTCGGGCAGGTTCGATTCGAGATACGCGATCAGCTGCTCGAAGCGCTCGGGAGTGTCCATGCGAATCCGATCAGTGGGCCGCCAGCGCTGCCTGCACGCGCTGCGGGGTGAACGGCACTTCGCGAATCCGCGCGCCGGTCGCGTCGAAGATCGCGTTGCCGACGGCCGCCGCGACGAGCGTGATCGCGGTTTCGCCGGCGCCGGTGGCCTCGGCATCACGCCGGTCGATCAACACGCTCTCGATCGTGGGCACCTCGATGCCGAGCGGCAGGCTGTGATACGAACGCCAGTCGACCGAGGTCACGCCGTGTTCGTCCCACGTGACTTCTTCGCCGAGCGCCCGGCTCAATCCCTGCAGCGTGCCGCCTTCGATTTGATTGCGCATGCCGTCAGGATTCGAAATCGGTCCGCAGTCCTGCGCGACGAAGAACCGGCGCGCCGTCACCTGTCCCGTCGTCCGGTTCACGTCCACCTCGGCGACCATGGCGACATAGCCGTTGTCGCCCTCGTAGACGACGCACGACATCCCGCGGCCGGACGCGATACCGCTCGCGGGCGCGTCACGCCGCGGCGACGGCCTCGCGCTCCATTTCGCCGCCTTCGCTGCCGCACTCACGACGTCCTTCAACCGCTCGTCGCGAAGATGACGGAGACGATAGGCGAGCGGATCAGCGCCGATGCTCGCCGCGACCTCGTCGAGGAAGCATTCGTGCGCGAACGTATTCTGCAGGCGCGACGGCGATCGCAGCGGACCGGTGAAGAACGGCGACGCGATGGTATGCGTCAGCACGCGCTCGCCGGTGACAACGCCGGCGCCTTCGGACTTGTTCGACACGCGACCGGCGACATAGGACGGCGCGGCGTTGCTGTTGTTGCGGAATCCGCCGGACGGTGCGCGTGCGGTCTGCGGCGAGAACGGCACGGCGTCATGCCCGAGCAGCATGCCGGTCACGACGTTGCCGGGCCGGTCGTAGCCGGGACGGCCGCCGCGCGTGGGGAGCCAGGCTTCGTAGTCCCACGCGACGATCGTTCCGCCGGCGTCCACGCCGATGCGCTGATCGATGACATACGCGGTGCCGTAGTTCTCCCACGCCATTTCATCTTTGCGCGAAAGCTGGACGCGGACCGGTTTCCCGACGGCTTGCGACAGCACCGCGGCGTCGTATGACACCGTGTCGGCGCCGTTGATGCCGTAGCATCCCGCGCCGCGCGTGAAGATGACGCGCACCTTGTCGACAGGGATGCCGAGCACGAGCGCGACGCCGCTGCGCGTCGGATATGCCGACTGCGTCGGCGACCAGACGGTGGCCGAACCGTTGCTCACGTCCGCGACGGCGCACGACGTTCCGATCGATCCGTGCATCTGATACGGGTGCACGTACGTCGACTTCAGGACCCTCGCGGCCGAGCGCAGCTTCGCGTCCACGTCGGCGGACTTCACGATATAGGCGTCGCGCGAGGGCTGCCGGCGCATCCACTCGTAGAAGTGCTCGTCTGGAGGCAGCTCGGGACCCGCGGACCACGTCGCCTTCAACTGCTTCGCGGCCTGGGCGGCCTGCCACGGCTTCTCGGCGACGATGCCGACGAAGTTGTTCCTGATGACGAGCGCGACGAAGCCCGGCAGCGACTGCACGGACGATTCGTCCGCGTGCTCGAGCGTTGCATTCGTCGACGGCGGCCGGACGACCGCGCCGTGCAGCATGCCGGGCACGCGCACGTTGTGGACGAACTCGAACTGTCCGGTCGCCATCGCCACCATGTCCACCCGCGGGACCGCGCGCCCACGCGTCGTCCATTCGCTCGGCGACTTGCGCGGCGCGGCCGCATCGACGCGGACGTTGAGCGTTCGTCCGCCTACCAGCTCCGCGTACGTGACGCGCCTCGATGAATCGGAGTTCGCGACGACGGCGCCGTCGCGGGCGATCAGCTGATCCACCGGCAGCGACATGCGCTCGGAGGCGAGACGGAGCAGCGCCTGCCGCGCCGTAGCGGCCGCCTGACCGAGATTGCGTTCGTTGAAGTTGGTCGGCGTCGACTGGCTGCCGGACGTCGTGCCCTGGTCGGGACAGCTCGCCGTATCGCACTGAATGACGTGCACGCGTTCGACCGGCACCGAGAGCTCCTCGGCGACGAGCTGCACCTGCGCGGTGAGGATGCCTTGCCCGAGCTCGCACTTGCCGGTGTACGCCGTGATCAAGCCGTCGGTGCCGACGGCGATCCAGGAGTCGAGCAGGTTCGGATCGATGTGCGATGCGCGCGTGTCGAACGGTCCCTGGCCGAGGACGACGGCTTCGCCGAGCCGCGTACTGCTGAAGGAGACGACGAGCGCGCCGGATGTCTTGAGGAAGTCGCGGCGATTCATTGGCCGCGTCCTTTCGCGTACTTGCGGATCGCGGCGACCATGCGCGTGTGCGTGAAGCAGCGGCACAACACGCCCGAGAGCGCCCGCTGAATCTCGGCGTCGCTGGCCGACGGCTGCTGGTCGAGAAATGCCTTGGCCGACAGGATGACGCCGTTCAGGCAGAAGCCGCACTGCGCCGCCTGCTCCTCGATGAACGCGCGCTGCAGCGGATGTGGCCGGTCAGGTGTCCCCAGCCCTTCGAGCGTCGTGATTTCCGCATCGTCGAGCGTCGACACCGGCGTGACGCACGATCGAATCGCGCGCCCCCGAGCGATCACCGTGCACGACCCGCATTGTCCGAGACCGCAGCCGAACTTGGGTCCGCGCAGCGCGAGGTCGTCGCTCAGCACATAGAGCAGCGGCGTCGCCGGATCGACGTCGACGGTGTGCGCCTGTCCATTGACCGTCAACCGGATGCTCATACCTGCATCATAGATTCGAACGCTCAGTACCTCCAGCTCTTCGTATCCGCGCCCGGCGGCGCCGTCTTCAGCCAGTGCGCGGCAAAGGCCGGGATGAAGCGGTTGCTGTAGGTCAGCCGCGAGATCGCGTTGACGTGTTCGTGGTCACCGCTCCAGCAGTGCTCGTCGCGGAGGCCGTAGTCGACCTTCGCATCGGCGGGCGGCGCCGCGGATTTCAGGAACGCCTCGGCGAGGTAGACCGCGTTGTTCAGGAAGAAGTTGTCCGACAGGCCGACGTTGAGCGTCAGCTTGCCGCGGACCTTGGGTCCGAGCGTCGCCCAGTCGCGTTCCATGAGATGCACGAGGTCGTAGTGATCCTTCCAGTAGGCCGCGACGTTGCGGTCGATGGCGCCGGTCCGCTTGTCCCAGATGCGCTGCGGATAGCCGTCGCTGCCGACGGGAGAAAAGACCGCTTCCCAGATGTCCCACTGACCGCCCGATCGCGAATGAGTGCCCAGGACGAGCTCGCGCAGGTTCATCTGCTCGACGGTCGCGAGCGTCTGCCCGAGGTAATCGCGATAGCCCGGGCGCGGCGTACGGCGGAACGGGCCGTCGGTGTGGTACGCGTTGGCGTCCTCGTACACGTTGATCGTCGTAAACCGGTTGAAGTCGATCGGGTCCGGGCAGTTGACGACGGCGCCGTTGTAGTCGTCGGGGTACTTGAGCTGCGCCGCCAGCGCTTCCCATCCGCCCGTCGATCCGCCGTACAGGCCGCGCGCCCACGGACCGAGTCCGCGGAACGTCTTCTCGATGTAGGGCACGAGCTCGTACGTGATGGCGTCACCGTACGGACCGAGGTTCTCGGAATTCACCGCGTACGAGTCGTCGTAGTACGGGTTCGCGTGCTGGATGTTGACCATGATGGCGCGCGGAAATTCCGGCGAGCGCCACAGGTTATAGAGCGTGTAGCCGTACTCCTGGACGAGACGTTCGTAGCCGAACTTCGTGCACCACTCGCCCTCGTGGCCGTTCGGGCAGTGCGTCGCAATCCCTTCGAGATTCGTCGGCGGCAGCGCCGGATCCGGAGGTGTTTCGCGCCACGGGAACGCCTCGCGCTGGAAGTGTCCGTGAAAGATCGCGAGCGGATAGTGCGCGTTCGGATGACTGTCCCAGCCTTCCGGCAGGACGAGGATGGCGCCGAGATACATCGGCCGGCCCCAGAACTTCGTCAGGCGTTCGCTCTGGATTCGAATGTGCTTGATGTACTTCGAGTCCGGCTGATCCGGCAGCGGAGGAATTTTCTTGTCGAGCGCCACGCGAATCACGCCGTCAGAGGACGGGTCGATGAGGACCTTCTGCGGCGTGCTGTACAGATTTCCCGGCGCGGCGTTCCATTGCTGTCCTTCACCGCGATCCGGCGGAAGTCTGACGACGTGACCGTCGCTCCGGTGGAACGTTTCGTAGACGTGGAGGAGACCCTGGACCCAGTACTCGCCGGGCGCGATGTCGGCGAGGCTCGCGACCGGATAGCCGAGCGGCGTCGCGTCGATCGTCACGTCCTCGCCCGGCTTGAGACCGTCGACGTCGACGCCGAAGACCTGCTGCGTGTGGTCGTTGTCCGTGATCTGAAACCGCGGTTCCTCGTGGTTGTCAGCGGCGAGCATCAGCAGCAGCCGCCCGTCCGCTGCCGTGACACCCGAGGATGCCGGATACGAGACCGCGAAACGCAGTCGGTGCGCCGGCCGTCCAGCCGCGCAGGCACCGACGAATGCCACCACCGCAGCGATCGCCAGCGCCGCGGACAAACGAGCCATCGTTCGCCGATCACGAGTCATGAGCGCTCCAAGTTTGGCGTAAGCATACTGCGAGGGGACGGCGGGAAATGCAGGAATGCACGAATGGCAAATGCGCGCCAGGAGTAAACAGGTGCACCTCGTGAATGCACTACGATATCCCCGTGATCGACGACCGGCCTGACGTGGATCGCGGACTGCTGCGCGCGATCGGACTTCGCGACGCGACGTTCCTCGTCATCACGAACGTCATCGGGTCGGCGATCTTCCTGACGCCGGGCACGATGGCTGCCGTGCTCCCGTCCGAGCCGCTGCTGCTCGCGGCGTGGATGGCGGGAGGCGCGATCGCGCTGAGCGGCGGCCTCACCTACGCCGAGATGGGCGCGATGTTTCCGCGATCGGGCGGCCTCTACGTCTTTCTCGAAGAGGCCTACGGACCACTCGTCGGCTTTCTCTTCGGGTGGGCAGGGATGCTCGTCATCCTGACCGGCAGCGTCGCCACGGTCGCCGTCGGGTTCGCGAAGTATTTCAGCTACTTCGTGCCGGCGCTCGGCACCGACCGCCTGGCGCTAGTGGTTCCACTCCCGTGGGGCGCTTGGGCGATTTCATCGGGCCAGATTGTGGCCGCCGTCTCGATTCTCGCCCTTGGCGCCGTGAACTACGTCGGGATCGAAAGCGGCAATCGCGTGCAGGCCTCGCTGACCGCGCTCAAGATTGCCGCGCTCGCGGCGCTGCCCATCGTCGCGCTCGCACTGCATCCGGTCGCGCCGAGCCTGACGCCGGTCGTGCCGCCGGTGGCGTCGCCGCTGCGCGCATTCGGCGTCGTGATGATCGCGGTGATGTGGGCGTACGAAGGCTGGTACTACCTGCCGTTCTGCGCCGGCGAAATCGCGGATGCGCCGCGCACGGTGCCGCGCGCGCTGATGATCGGCATCGCCTCGCTGACGACGATTTACGTCACGATCAACATTGCGTACATGCTGGCGCTGCCGCTCTCGTCGATGCAGGGCGTCGAACGGATTGCGGAGGTCGCCGTGACGGCGCTCGTCGGACCAATCGGCGCGAGCCTCGTGGCGGCGACGGTCGTCGTGTCGACGTTCGCGTGCAATGCGGCCGGCGTGATCGCGATGTCACGCGCCTGCTACGCGATGGCCGAGGATGGCTTGTTCTTCGAGAGCGCGGCGAAGGTGCATCGCCGCTATCGCACGCCGAACGTCGCGATCGTGATGACCTGTGGGTGGGCTGCGCTGTTGACGCTGACGGGCACCTACGAGCAGCTGTTCACGTGGGTGACCTTCGCGTCCGTCGTGTTCGGCGTCCTCGGCGGCACCGCGATCTTCCGGCTGCGGCGTTCGCATCCCACGCTGGCGCGGCCGTATCGTGCGTGGGGCTACCCGTGGGTACCCGCACTGTTTGCGGCCAGTCTGATGGTGCTGGTCGTCAATACGCTGCTCGAGAAACCGAAAGAGTCGATGATTGGCGTGGTGCTGATCGCCGCCGGCCTGCCGGGGTACTGGTACTGGAGCCGCAAGCGGCGCCGTCAAGGTCCCGTCGGCGTCAGACCGGCGTCTTCCCGCTTCGAACCTTCTCGATCTTGAGGTCGCGCTCCGAATTGAGACGCTCGCGGTCGCGGCGGTACTCCTGCTCGAGCACCTCGAGCGCGGACGGATCGATCGCCTTCCGCCGGTTCGATTCGTACAGCACCTGCGCCTCGGCGATCTTCGATTCGTAGAAGTTCCGAATCTCCGCGATGGCTGCCTTCTGCGCGTCGCTGACCGGGCGGTTCTCGACGCCGGCTTCAGCATCCCGCTTTCGCAGGCGCTCCATCGCGAGCTCGTACGCGGATTTCGGTGCGGTGTCGTCGGGCATGATCGAATGGTAATACATCCGATCTTGCGCGCGGACAGCCGACGTGGCACGCTGCGGCACGATGAAACTGCTGACATGTCTTTTTTCGCTGTTGATTGCCGTTCCAGTCTCGGCGCAGGCCGTCGGCGGCGCCGAGAGCGCGCGGCCGGTCGCAGGCGATCCGGGAATTTCGTCGATGCTGGTCCTCAACCAGCCGGCGTTCCGCGTGCTTCGCGACTACGCCGAGCCCGGCGCGGTCCGCCGCATGCACTCGCACGACGATGCGACGTGGCATGTGTTCGTGCTGGTCACGGGACACCTGGTCCTGACGGTGGAAGGCGAGTCGTCCGTGGATGTCTCGCAGGGGCAGGTGCTGTCGTTGAAAGGCGGAGTCCAGCACACGTTCAAGAACACCGGCACCGTAGCTGCGACGATTGTCGAAATCTTCGGCAAGACAGCGTCGGCCGCGCTCGACGAGAGCTTCGTCCAGGCGCTCGCGTCGCTCGCCGGCGCGCGGTGACTATCGCGTCCAGTCCCGCCCGTCGATCGTGACCTTGAT
Source organism: Vicinamibacterales bacterium (assembly GCA_036557365.1). Classification (GTDB taxonomy): domain Bacteria; phylum Acidobacteriota; class Vicinamibacteria; order Vicinamibacterales; family CAVVIG01; genus DATKHR01. The sequence continues at coordinate 31,662 of DATBHR010000094.1, read as the reverse complement.
GTCCGTGAAGAAATTCCAGCGGACGTAGCCGCCGCCGACGCGCCCACCGAGCTCCGAGTTGTCGCCGAGCGAGAGACGGACGACGCCCGATCCGTACCCGTAGTATGGAATCCACGGCCCGCGTTCCGGAACCGCGAGCAGCGGATTCAGGCCGAGCGCAAACTCACGAAATGCATGGCCCGCTTCGCCGGCCTTTGCCATCGCGCGCTCGACCGCCTCTTTGCCGCGCGACGCCGACACGTCAACGACGCGGCCGCGTTCGAAGCGCAGCCTCAGCCCTTCGACCGGCTGCCCGTCCCATTGCGACGTCGGAACTGCGATAACGCCGTTCACGGTTTCTTCGAGCGGGGCGACCCGAACCGCACCGGCGGGCAACTCGATCTCCTTGTCGATCAGAACAAGGGCACGCGCCGCGCGCGCCTGCGAGGCGTCGCCGTCCTGAAGATCGACAGGTCGATCGCCGATCCGAAAACGCAGGTCCGTGCCGCTCGCTGACGTCAGGTGCGTCTCGCCGGCGCGCAGCGCATCCGCGAAGGCGTGCTGCCGCGCCGAGAGTGCGGCGTAGTCCGTGTCGAGCAGAGCCCGCTGATAAAGCGCGTCGATCGCGAAACGGGGCGGAAGCGGCTGGCCAGGGACCTCGTATGCGCTGCCGTTCTCGACCCAGTGGAAATGAATGGTCCGGCGGCCGCGGTGTTCGCGCAGGTCGTCCTTTAGCCAGTCCTGCATCGCCAGATACGATGCATGCGCCGTCGTCGCGCCCGGAAGCATGATGGCGGCGTCCACGTTCTGGAACATCGCCTTGTAGTGCGCTCGCGCGTCCGAATTCCCTTTGGCGAGCACGGCCGCGTCGAACGATTCGGGAACCGGCTCGCGGAGGACTTCCATCACACCGAGGTCGATTCCGCCGGCGCGCATCACTTCGTACCGGATGTACGGCACGAGGTCCGCGAAAAGTGGCGGCTGCCCGATCGACATGACGCGCTCGCCGGGCTTCAGCGCGAGCTGGCGTACGAGCGTCTTCGCGATCGCGGAGTAGTCCAGCGTCAGCCGCGGTTGGGCGACGAGAGGCGTCGAGAGAAGCGCGAGGAGAGCGAGCACCGTCCGTTTCATGCGACGCATTATCGCCGGGTTCGTCGCGGCGCGGGCGGCTGGCGTGGTACGGTGAGGGGTGCCTCTCGTCTCGCTCGACCGTGTGGATGTCGCCTACGGTCACCTTCCGCTGCTCGATCAAGCGAACCTTCAGGTCGATGCGAAGGAGCGCATCGCCGTCATCGGCCGCAACGGTACGGGCAAATCGACCCTGCTCAAGATTCTGAACGGCGAACTGCAGCCGGATGGCGGCTTCGTTCGGCGGCAGCCCGGCCTGAAGATGGCGCGCCTCGAACAGGACTTGCCGTTTTCGTCCAACCGTTCGGTCTTCGACGTCGTCGCCGAAGGCCATACGCAGCATCTGGCCGATGACGAGGCGTGGCTGAGAGATCACCACGTCGATCTCGTGCTGTCGCGCCTCGCGCTGCCGTCCGACGCGATTGTCGACACGCTGTCCGGCGGATGGCGGCGGCGCGCGCTGCTGGCACGTGCGCTTGTCGGACAGCCCGACGTCCTGTTGCTCGACGAGCCGACCAATCACCTCGACATCGACGCGATTGCGTGGCTCGAGAACTTCCTGTCCGAGTACCGCGGGACCGTCGTCTTCGTCACGCACGACCGCGCGTTCCTGCGGCGTCTCGCGACGCGCATCGTGGAGCTCGATCGCGGCCAGCTGACGTCCTGGCCGGGCGACTACGAGCAGTACCTGCGCCGCAAGGGCGATGCCCTCGATGCCGAGACCGAGGCGCGCCGACGCTTCGACAAGAAACTCGCCGAGGAAGAGGCGTGGCTGCGCCAGGGGATCAAGGCGCGACGCACGCGGAACGAAGGACGCGTCCGCGCGCTGATGGCGATGCGGGAGGTGCGGGCGCAGCGGCGGGAGGTGCCTGGATCGGTCCGCCTGGCCATCGAGCAGGCCGAGAGCTCGGGCCGGCTGGTCTTCGAAGCGCGCGCGGTGACGAAAACGCACCCGGGCGCGGCGGCGCCCGTCGTGAGGGACTTCAGCACGCGCATCATGCGCGGCGATCGCGTCGGCCTGATCGGTCCGAACGGATCGGGAAAGACCACGCTGATGCGGCTGCTGATCGGGGAACTGCAGCCCGACGAAGGGGACGTTCGCCTCGGCGCCAACGTGGACATCGCGTACTACGATCAGCAGCGCGAGCAGCTGGACCCCGAACGTACCGTGTTCGACACGATCGGCGACGGCAACGATACGGTGACGGCCAACGGACGCACGCGTCACGTCAACGCGTATCTCGCCGACTTCCTGTTCTCGAAGGAGCGCGCGGGATCGCCCGTCAAGGCGCTGTCGGGCGGCGAACGCAACCGGCTGCTGCTCGCGCGGCTGTTCACGCGACCGGCGAACGTACTCGTCCTCGACGAGCCGACCAACGATCTCGACATCGAAACGCTGGAGCTGCTCGAAGAACTGCTGACCGAGTGGTCGGGGACGCTGCTGCTCGTCAGCCACGATCGCGTGTTTCTCGACAATCTGGTGACGAGCACGCTCGTGCTCGAGGGCGGCGGCAAGGTCCAGGAGTACGTCGGCGGCTACACAGACTGGGTTCGTCAGCGCGCGGACCCGCGATCGGCCGTGCCCGCAGCCCTCACAGTTGCTCCAGCCATCTCGCCAGAGCGTCCGGCACGAGACCGAGCGAAGAAGCTGTCCTACAACGAGCAGCGCGAGTTCGACGCACTGCCGGACCGGATCGATCGGCTTGAAACCGAGCAGCGGGCGCTGAACGCGCGCATCGCGTCACCAGAGTTCTACAAAGAGTCGCCTTCCGATATTCGCGAAGCGCTGGATCAGGTCGAACGGCTGACCGCCGAGGTGGCAGAAGCCTACAAACGCTGGGAATTGCTCGACTCGCGCCGCCCGTGAGCCATTCGAGCCCACTCCTTCGCATTTCCCGAAGGAGAGCCTCGACATGGTCCATACCCGTGCGAACCATAGCATTTCGGCCGGTTTCGAAAAGCGCCTGCTCGTTGCGATTGCGGCAAAGCTGCCTGCATCCGTTTCGAGCGATCACCTGACCACGCTGGCGCTTGCCGCCATGGTCGGTGCGGGCGTCGCGTTTGCCTTCATCTCGCGGTCGCCCTGGTTCGCCGTTCTCGTCGCCGCCATGATGGCGGTGAACTGGTTCGGCGACAGTCTCGACGGGACGCTCGCCAGGGTGCGCAATCAGCAGCGTCCCCGCTACGGCTACTACATCGACCACGTCATCGATCTTGGCGGCACCGCCGCACTCGTCGGCGGCATGGCGGCGTCCGAGGTCATGACGCCTGCGATCGCTTTCGTGATGCTCGCCGCGTACCTCCTCGTCGCTGCCGAGAGCTTTCTCGGGACGCACGCGCTCGGCGTGTTCAGGATGTCGTTCGCCGGCGTCGGTCCGACGGAGCTGCGCATCCTCCTGGCGATTGGCGCGTTCAAGGTCGCGGCCTCGCCGCGCGTCTCGCTCGCGGGCGCCGACCTGTTTCTGCTCGATGTCGCCGGCGTGATCGCTGCGATCGGATTGATCGCCGCGTTCCTCGTCTCGGCGATTCGGAACGGTGCCGCATTGTCCGCGGCCGAACCTCGCCCCGCTCGTCCCGGCGACGACAACCGGCCATCATGAGCGACTCGCCTCGCGCGCTGCTCGTGAAATTCGGTGCCGTCGGCGCGATGGGCTTCGTCGTGCAGGTTGCTGTGCTCGCGGCGCTCACATCGCTCGCCGGCTGGACGTGGCTGCCGGCGACCGTCGTGTCGGTCGAGTTCGCCATCCTTCACAATTTCCTCTGGCACGAGCGCTGGACGTGGGCGCATCGCGGCGATTCGACATTGCGTGGGTCGTCGACCGCGGCGACCTGGCGTCGGTTCGTCAAGTTCAACACGGGCACCGCCGTGACCTCGATGGCCGGCAACGTCGCGCTCATGGCGGTGTTCATCGGCGTCTGCCGATTCGGCACGATGGCGTCGAACGTCGCGGCTGTGGCGACCGTCAGCGCCGCGAACTTCCTGCTCGCCGATCGATGGGTGTTTCGCGCGGAACATGGAAAGGTCCTGACGCTCGCGGCCGCCGCGTGGCTGATCACCGCATCGGTGGTTTCGGCTCAGCCGCATCGCGACACGTTGGCGAGTTGGGATGCGTTCATGTCCGCTCGTGAACGCGCGTTGCCGCAGTCTTTTGTCCAGCCAATGGCCGACACTGCTCGCGACGTCAGCGTTAAAGGAACCTCGATCCGCGTTCCGTCGGGGACCATCAACGACTGGACCGGATCGGTCCTCGTCCGCGGCGTGCCGCTCGACGACCTGCTCGCGCGTCTGCAGGATCCAGGAACACCTCCACCCCAGGACGATGTCGTCGCGTCGCGCGTGCTGTCGCGCGGCGCCGACGCGCTGCTGGTCTACATGCGGCTCGTTCGCAACAGCATCGTCACGGTCACCTACGACACGGAGCATCGCATGACGTTCGCACGCCGCTCACGCGACCTCGCGACCGCACGCAGCGTCGCGACGAAGATCGACGAGGTGGGCGGCGATGACCACGGTTTTCTGTGGCGCATGAATTCCTACTGGACATATCGACAGGTGGACGCCGACATTCTGGTCAGCGTCGAATCGCTGACGCTCAGCCGCGACGTGCCGCTCCTCGTCAGGCCGATCGCCGGACCGATCGTCTCGCGCATTGCGCGCGACTCGCTCGTGCGGACGCTCGAGGCGCTGCGCCGATACATGGAATCGTCACCGCCGCACGGATAGAATGCGCGCATGCGCGTCGTCAACCGTACGGCCATTTCCATCACCGGAGCTCAACCCTACATCGACTGGACCCGTCGCACCGATGCCGAGGCGTCTCGCGGCACGCTGACCGTCAGCCGCGCGAAACCGTTCGGATCGGCGTTTCTGCTGCCGGAGTTCGAGCTCGAAGAGGACGTGCAGGAGTGGGTGGAGGAAAACGCCGTCTGGCTGTTCGAGTTTCAGTTGTCCGCGTGGTCCGACGACGAAGCCAGCTGGCCCGCGACGCGCGATCTGCGCACGTTCCGCGAGTGGTTCCGCATCGACATTCACAGCATCGTCGTCGACATGGGCGACGACGAAATCGAGGGCGAGGAGTTGTAGTCCGGCGTCTCAGCCGTCGGCAATCGAGCAGCGCCGCGGGTAAGATACGCGGATGCTGCTGCACCTCGTCTGCTTCAAGTACAAGGCGTCGACCGACGATGCGACGCGCACACAACACCGGGAGCGGCTTCGGTCGCTTGCCACGTTAGACGGGATCGTCGACCTGAAGGTTGGCGGCGACGTCGTTCACTCGGCGCGGTCGTACGACACGGGTCTCGCGGTGACGTTCACGAATCGAGCGGCGCTCGACGTCTACGCGCACGATCCGCGTCACGTACCCATCGCACAGTTCGGTGCTGGGATTTCTGAACACATCGTCGCGTGCGATTTCGAGATTTAGAGCGTCCACGCTTGGCGTTTTCGGACATCAAACTTTCCGCATTTTGGTCCGTCTATAGCGGACAAGATGCTGATTGCTGCTGCGACACTCGCGATCGTTGCGACGGCGTCCGGCACGACGGACGCCACTGCTGCCGTCCACACGATTCCACCGCTCGTTGTTCGCGTGGCGGCGGCATCGGATGTCTCACCCACACTCGTCACCGCGCTGCTCGCTGAAGCCGACGCTGTCTGGGCCGGCGTCGGCATCAAGTTCTTCTGGGAGCGCGAGACGCCCCGCGTGCAGATGCATCAGGTGGTGCCGTTCATGGGAGCGCCGCTCACGCTGCGCGTCTCGATCGGCCACGATCGTCAGAGCACTGATCCGCACAAGTTGCCGCTCGGGTGGATCGTGTTCGACGATCCGCACACGCCCGAGCAGGAGATCTATCTCTCGTACGAGAACGCGACGCAGCTGCTCGAGAATTCCGCGGGCGTTGTCGGCGACGTGAAGTCGATGCCGCGCCTGCAGCGCGAGACGATGATGGCGCGCGCGCTGGGCCGTGCGCTCGCGCACGAGCTCGGTCACTACCTGTCGGCGTCGAAAATCCACACGCCGCGCGGGCTCATGATGGCTGTGCATTCGGCCGCGGAGTTCTTCGCGTACGAGCGCGCGCAGTTTCGTTTGTTGCCCGAGGAACGGCGTCAAATCGTCGCCCGTTTTACATCTATTTACATGGCCTCCCGGGGGGAATCCGCGCTACCATCGCGCGAATGATCACCTTCCGCGAGGTCCTCCATGCCTAGAAGACACGCTGCCGCAGCGCTGGTGCTGCTGCTGGCGGCCACGGCTGTACCGCAGGCGCAGAAGCAGGCGGCCAAGCTCACGTCGCCAAAAGAGCAGTTCGGCTTCGACATCGGCGACGACTATCGGCTGGTCAACTACACGCAGTACGTCGAGTACGTGAAGAAGCTGGACCAGCAGTCGGACCGGATGACCGTCGTGGAGATTGGCAAGACGGAAGAAGGACGGCCCGAGCTCACGGCCATCATCACCTCGCCCGAGAATCACAAGAAGCTGGCGCAGTACAAGGACATCAACCGCAAGCTCGCGCTCGGCGAGGTGAACGAGGAGCAGGCGCACCAGCTCGCGAAGGAAGGGAAGACCGTCGTCTGGATCGACGGCGGCCTGCACGCGACGGAAGTGCTCGGCGCGCAGCAGCTCATCGAAACGATCTACCGGCTGAACACGAAGAACGATCCTGAAACGCTGCGCATCCTGAACGACGACATCATCCTGTGCACGCTGATCAATCCGGACGGGATGGAGCTCGTGTCGAACTGGTACATGCGCGATGCCGACGAGAAGAAGCGTTCGACGAACGGCATCCCGCGCTTATATCAGAAGTACATCGGGCACGACGACAACCGCGACTTCTACATGATGAACATGTCGGAGAGCGTGAACGCGGACCGGGTCATGTACCGCGAGTGGTATCCCGCGATCATGTACAACCATCACCAGACCGGCCCGGCGGGCGCGGTGCTGTTCGCGCCGCCGTTCCGCGATCCATTCAACTACAACTTCGATCCGCTCATCCCGCTCGGCATCGACATGGTCGGCTCGGCGATCCACACGCGGCTGGCGGCGGAAGGAAAGCCCGGCGCGGTCATGCGATCGGGCGCGCCGTACTCCACGTGGTTCAACGGCGGAATCCGGACGACGTCGTACTTCCACAATCAGATCGGCATCCTGACCGAGACGATCGGTAATCCGACGCCCGTCGAAATTCCGTTCGTGCTCGAGATGCAGCTGCCGCGCGCCGACGTCCCGAATCCGATCGCGCCGCAGACGTGGCATTTCAGGCAGTCGATCGAATACTCGGTGACGAACAACTACGCGATTCTCGACATCGCCTCAGAGCGTAAGGAAGACTTCCTCTTCAACATGTACAAGATGGCGCGCAACGCCATCGACAAGGGCAGCCGCGACAACTGGACGATTCACCCCAAGCGCATCAAGGCGGCCGAAGAAGCGATTACCGCGCAGACCGGCGGCTCGGGTCGGGCCGGCGAGAACATCGGGCCGCGCGGCGGCCGGGGCGGCAACTTCGGACGCGGCGGGGCGCCGGTGTCGATCTACGACAACGTGCTTCACGATCCGACGAAGCGCGATCCGCGCGGTTTCATCGTCCCGTCGGATCAGCCTGACTTCCTTACGGCGACGAAGTTCGTGAACACGCTGATCAAGGCGGGCGTCGTGGTCGAACGCGCAACGACGGCCTTCACGGTCGCGGGCAAGCAGTACCCCGCAGGCTCGTACGTCATGAACGCGGCGCAGCCGTTTCGCGCGCACCTGATGGACATGTTCGAGCCGCAGGATCATCCCGATGACATCCCCTATCCGGGCGGCGCGCCGCGACCGCCGTACGACGTCACCGGCTACAACATCGCCTATTCGATGGGCATCACGTTCGACCGCATTCTCGACGCGTTCGACGGTCCGTTCGAGAAGATTCCCGACCTCGCGCCGGTGCCGACCGGAAAGGTCGCGTCCGCGCCGGCCAACGGCGGCTATCTCCTCAGTCACCAGGTCAACGACGCGTTTGTCGCGGTCAACCGACTGCTCAAAGCGAACGAAGACGTCTACTGGTTGAAGTCGGCGACGACGGCGAACGGCAGGACGTATCCGGTCGGGACGATGTACATCGCGGCGAAGCCATCGACGCTGCCGATCCTTCAGAAGCTTGCGGCCGACAAAGGACTGGTCTTCGACGCCGTACCCGCGAAGCCGGCGGGCGACGCGATGAAGCTGAAGCCGGTCCGGATCGGCCTCTGGGATCAGTACGGCGGCTCGATGCCGAGCGGCTGGACGCGCTGGCTGTTCGAGCAGTTCGAATTTCCGTTCGAGGTCGTCTATCCGCAGGCGCTCGACGCCGGCAACCTGAACGCCAAGTTCGACGTGCTCGTGTTCGTGGACGGCGGAATCCCGGAGCGCGACGGCGGCGGTGGCGGCGGCTTCGGCGCGCAGCCGGCGGCCGACACGATTCCCGCCGAATTCCGTCCGTGGCTCGGACGCGTCACGGTTTCGAAGACCGTGCCCGAGATCAAGAAGTTCGTCGAGAACGGCGGCACGGTCCTGACGATCGGATCGTCAACGACGCTCGGCTACCATCTCGGCTTGCCGATTCGCGATGCGCTCGTCGAAACGGTCAACGGCGCCACGCGTCCGCTGCCGCGAGAAAAGTACTACGTGCCCGGATCGATTCTCGAGGCGCGCATCGACAACACGCAGCCGCTCGCCTACGGGATGGACGCGAAGTCGATGGTCTTCTACGACGAGAGCCCGGCGTTTCGTCTCGAGCCGCAGGCCGCGACGAGCGGCGTGAAGCCGATCGCGTGGTACGAGTCGGGCACACCGCTCAGGAGCGGCTGGGCCTGGGGTCAGCAATATCTCGATCAGGCCGTCTCGATCGTCGAAGCCTCGGTCGGCAAGGGCCACGTCGTGCTCTTCGGCAACGAGGTCCTGTGGCGCGGCCAGCCGCACGGCACCTTCAAGCTGTTCTTCAACGGCATCTACTACGGCAGCGCCACAGCGCAGCCGGGCGCGGGCGTGCGGACCAGCGAACAGCGTCAGTAAACCGTCGGGAGCGGCGTCGGCTTCCGACGATCACGCGGCTGCGCGCGGCGGGAAGAACCGCCGGCGCAGTCCGCGCACGATCAGCGTCGCCATGGCGGCGATTGCGAGCAGAAGAGCGATCGCGATCGCCAGGGCCAGGCCGGGATGCTGAAGCGCGCCGTACGACAGCGCGATCGCGAGCAGGTCCTCTCCAAAACTCAACAGCCAGTTGCTGAACGGCTCGGGGCTCGTGTTGACCACGGTCCTCGTGCTCGCTTTCGTCACGTGCGTCGTCATCGCGACCGAGCCGCCGAGGAGGCCTGCGAGCACGCGGACGGTGGGCGACGCGTCGCCGATCGCCGCGACCGCGACGAGCGCGCCGCCGATCGGACGGATGACCGTGTGCACGGCGTCCCACGCCGTGTCGAGCCACGGGATCTTGTCGGCGACGAACTCGACGAGAAACATGGCGATCGCGACGCCGATGATGACGGGATGATCGAAGGCGCGAAACTGTTCCGGCAGCCGGACGAGCCCGTAGTGCGAGCAGAGCCCGAGGACCGCGACGGTGGCGTACACGTTCAGGCCCGACGCGAACGCGAGCGGAATCGCGGCGGCGGGCATAGCGGGATAGTAGCTGAAATAGGGATTAGCGGTGAGGTGTGAGGGATGAGGAAAGGGGTTAGGGCGGAGCGATGAGGGGATCCGGCTGAGCGTTGAGAATTGAAAATTGAGAGTTGATTATGGTTCTGGTACCAATTCCGGTGACGGGATGAAATTGTGCAGGTGGCGTCCGACGATCTCCTGGATGACGATGTCTGGATGTTCTTTTTCGACGACTTGCGCGTCGAAGTCGTTCTGCCAGAGGTACAGCGCGCGGCTGAAGTGCTCCGACAGGAACGGCGCGAGCTGCGAGGCGAATGAATCGCGAAAGATGACGGCACGCGGAAGCGGTGAGTCGGGAATTTCGGTGACCAGCCGGCCTTCTTCCGCGCTTGCCAGCGCGCCTTTCGGCTCTAGCACCTGCGCGACGCGCGGCCGCTTCGGCACGAGCTGCAGATCGTCTTCGCGCAGGACGCGCTTCAGTCCCATCATCGCCGCCAGGTCCATGCCTTCGACCTTCTTCGTCACCGGATCGAAGTCGTCGCGCGTCCATGGCGGCGGAATGGCGGGGACCTGCGTGCGCGCCGCATTGACGATCGCTTCGTAGGCGACGAATGCGCCGCGGTCGTTCCAGTGTGTGTCGGTCTTCTGATAGATCCGCTCGCGCGCGCGCTGAGCGATCAGCGGCGGCCTGACGTCGACGAGGAACCCTGTGTCGAGCAGGCTGCCGTAGAACTGATCCATGCGCGACATCTGGCCGATGCGCCGGATCGTGTCCGGCATCTCCTCGGGATACAGCACGTGCTTGTCGGGCGCGACGACGAAAACGTACGCGATGTGGCGCGCCTGCAGCCATTTGTGCGCGCGCACGATCGCCTCTCGCCAGTTGGTGAGGGCTTCCGCGGTCAGTGGATCGTCGGAGATATAGTCCTCGACCGCCTTGTCGTCTGCGTAGAAGAACCAGCCGTCCTTGCCCTTGACGACGGTCGTCGACGGCGAGACGCCGAGCAGAAACAGCCGCATCTCGCCGTACCAGCGGACCAGGGTCGATCGGAGCCCGAAATGATCGTTGAACCACGCACCGGGGTTCGTCCCGACGAAGGTCACCAGTTCGCGGTTCTCGCCTTCCGGGTCGCCGCCGTCGTGGCCGGTGACGTTCAGCGCGACCGGAATCGAAATCGTGACGAGGAAGACCGCGACGATGGCAGCTCGCATCAGAATCGGAAGTAGATGAACGGATTGTAGGTGCGGGCGGCGACGTTCAGGATGGAGGCGAACAGCATCGCGGCGAGCGCGGTGGCGCTGATCACGCGAACGAACCGATCGCGTTCGGGACGCGGCGCCATGACGAACCATTCCGCCATCGACGACACCCACGGCATCGACCCGATCACGCCGGCGACGATGGCGAGCCAGACTTCGGACGTCAGATAGAAGGAAAGCGTGTACGGCGTCGGCAACGCGGGCGGACGGCCTGCGAGCGCTTCGAGGTAGCGCCACCCGTCGGTCAGCGTGTCGGCGCGGAAGAACACCCAGCCGATCATCACGACGCCCATCGTGTAGAGATGGCCCCAGATGGGCCAGGCGAGAATGCCCTCAGCGTCCGACGTGCGCGTCCGGTGATCCGTACGGAACAGGCGCTCGACGACGAGAAATACACCGTGCCAGAGGCCCCACACGACGAAGCTCCAGCTGGCGCCGTGCCACAAGCCGCAGAGGAAGAACACCAGCACCAGGTTGCCGTATTGCCGGCCGACCGGAACACGGTTGCCGCCAAGCGGAATGTAGAGGTAATCGCGGAACCACGTGGACAGCGAGATGTGCCATCGACGCCAGAAGCCCTGCACGGTGGACGCGATGTACGGCCAGCGGAAATTCTCGGGGAACCGGAAGCCGAAGAGGCGTCCGAGCCCGATGGCCATGTCCGAGTAGCCCGAGAAGTCGAAGTAGATCTGCAGCGTGTAGCAGATGATGCCGAGCCAGGCGAGGCTCGCCGAGCGCTGATCGTACGGCATCCCGAAGATGCGATCCGCGGGCCCGGCGACGACGTTCGCGATCAGCACCTTCTTGGCGAGGCCGATGATGAATCGACGCACTCCGTACGCGAAATCGTCCATCGTGACGATGCGTTCGGCGAGCTGATCGGCGATATCGCGGTAGCGGATGATCGGTCCTGCGATCAGCTGAGGAAACAGCAGCAGGTAGAGCGCCGCATGGACGGGACTCTTCTGCGCCGTGGCATCGCGCCGGTAGACGTCGATGACGTAGGAAATCGCGTGGAACGTGAAGAACGAGATGCCGATTGGCAGCAGGACGCGTGGGATGCTGATGACCGGTCCGACGACCAGGACGCCAAACAGCGTGTTGACGTTGTCCGCGAGGAAATTGGCGTACTTGAAGATGCCGAGGACGACCAGGTTGATCGTGACGGCAATCGCGAGCCGCCTCTTTGCGGCCGGCGTGCCGCGTGCGCGGTCCACCGCGATCGCCATCCAGTAGTTGAAGGCGATCGACGCGAGCATCAGCCACGTGAACGCACCGCCGCCGGTCGCGTAGAAGATGACGCTCGCGACGAGCAGCAGCCAGTTCGCATACGCCTTGTGCGGCGCGGACAGATCCCGGTCGATGAGGCCCGGCATGAAGTACAGCGCGAGCAGGACCGGGAGGAAGAGAAAGAGGAACGTCGGTTCGGTGAACAGCACTGGGTGCGCGCAGTCTCGGGTGCCGGCTGGACGGGATCCCTGCTACGGCTTCACGCCAAAAATGAGGATGTGCTGCCGCGGCAGCGATTCGTTGACGGTCGCCAGCGTGAAGCCTTCAGCCTCGACCTCCAGCTTGGCTTCGCGGACGCTCATTTTGTGTTCCGGACGAATCGGGATGGCGGGATCCTCCTTCCGATACTCGAGCAGCACGAGCCGGCCGCCGGGCTTGAGGGACGCGCGCAACGGCTGCAGCATCGCCTGCGGCCGCGACAGTTCGTGGTACACGTCGACCATCAGCGCCAGATCGACGGTTTCGGGAATGCGCGGATCGTCGATCGTGCCCTGCACGATCGTGACGTTGGTCAGGTGCTGCGCCTCGACTCGTCGTCGGAGCATTTCGAGCATCTGCGGCTGCACGTCGTTCGCAAACACGCGGCCGCTCGGGCCGACGCGCGCCGACAGGCGGATGGTCATGTAGCCGCTGCCGGCGCCGATGTCCGCCACCGACGCGCCCTTCTGAATCTCCAGCACCTTCAGCGCATCGTCGGGCGCTTCCTCGTCGATCCGTTCGCCGCGCTCGAGCCAGTCTGCGCCCTGCCATCCCATGACGGGCGCGATCTGCCGGCCCGAAATCGGATGGACCGGCGTCGCCTGGACGGCCAGCAGCGCCGCGATCGCGCACGCGATCAATCGCATCCGGCCTAGAATAACAGCAATGACGGAACCGACGCTGACTCCTTCGCGCCTGTGGCGCACGATGACCCTCGAGCAACGACAGCGCGCGGCGCTCGCCTTCTGGTCGGCCGAGGACGCCGCCGACGATCAGATGCAGGCAGCGCTCCTCATCGCCCAGCAGAAGAAATTCCGGCCGAAGACGATCGTGTCGCTCGACGATGCGCGGAAAGCGCGGCACCTGGCGTCGATGGTGGCGCTGCCCGAGCAGCTGGCCGCCCGCGCGCTCGTCGTCTATCACCTGGCCGATCAGCGGGCGATGATGGGCGCCTTTCTCGACGCGCTGGGCATCAAACACGAGAACGGACTCATCGAAGAGGAGAACGTCAAGCCCGATCCCGAGAAAATCGGCGCTGCGGTCGAGAAGATCGGTCAGGAGTTCCCGGCCGACGACGTGAAGCTGTACCTCAAGACGCTCCTGTGCCAGGATCCCGAAACGTGGGGTGCGCTGCGCGAGCGCATCGAGGACGATTCAGAGCGGGTAGGGCAGCGTCAGTCCAAGTAGCGCGACGAGCAGCAGTACGACCGGCACGAGCGCGATGAACACGACGAAGGTGTAGCCCATCACATCGCGCGCGCCCAGCCGAAACAGTCCCAAGCTTGGCAGCATCCAGAAGGGCTGCACGAGATTCGCGAGCGCTTCCCCGAGGTCGTACGACGTCACCACCCACCCGAGATGCACTTTGAGCGTGTGGGCGGCAGCCATCACGTACGGCGCCTCGATCACCCACTTCGATCCTCCCGACGGAACGAACACGCCGAGCACCGCCGAATAGAGCGCGACGAGCGGCGGAAACGTCGCCGGCGTCGAGACGCGAACGAAGGCGCCGGCGACCATCTCGTTCAGGTGCGTCGCCGTGATGACGCCCGCGATGCCGGCGTAGAACGGAAACTGCAGGATCACGCCCCAGACGGCCGGCGTCGCTTCCTGGACTGCGCGCATGAGCCTCGCCGGCGTCCTGTGCAGCAGGATCCCGAGCATCAGGAAGGCGAGATTGAGGATGTTCAGATTCAACGCCTTCAGCGGTTCTCCTGCCTCAGCGAAGTAGCGCACGAGATAGACGGCGCCAATCGCGACGATCAGCCAGGAAAGCAACGGCGAGTGCTCGAGCCATTGTCCCGGACTGACGATGGATCCATCGGCAGTCGACCGTTCCACCGCGGCGATGGAATCATCGCTGCCGGAACCCAGATCGACGCCGAGATCGCGCGCCGTGCGGCATCGCGATGGCGGCGGCGTCGCCAGCCACATGACGAGCGTCACGACGGCGATCTCGACAACGACGGACAACAGGCTCTGCCAGAGAAAAATCGTGTGTTGGAAGGACACGATGCCGCCCGGTACCAGACCACCGGCGGCGACGATGTCGCGAATCTGCGGCTGCAGCGCGCCTTGAGTCGCCATCTGCAGCGCCGCCGAGCCGCTCAAACCCTGCGCCCAGATGCTGCCGAGGCCGAGAAAGCTCGCGGCTGCGAGCGCGCGGTAATCGGTGTGCTCGACGCGGCGAGCGACTTCGCGCGCCAGCACCGCACTGAAGACGAGGCTGAAGCCCCAGTTGAACCAGGCGCTGACGAGCGCGAACGCGGTGACCATCGCCACCGCAGCACGCGGACTTCGCGGCCAGCTTGCCAGCGTCCGGATGATCCGGCCGATCGGTTTCGAGGTCGCGAGCACGTGGCCGGTGATGATCACCAACGCCATCTGCATCGTGAACGGGATCAGTTCCCAGAATCCGCGGCCCCAGGCGTCGATGGTTTCGAACAGGGTTGCGCGTGTCGCGGCCAGCGCCGCTGCGAACACGATGAGCGTGGCGAGGAGGGCGAACACGAACGCGTCCGGAATCCAGCGTTCGGTCCACTCCGTCAGGACAAGGGCGATGCGCGCGAGCGCGCCAGGACGGTCGAGGCGCGACTCGCGCGCCGTCGTCCTATCGTCCACCTGTGCCCGGAGCGGGCGTCTTCAGATATTTGTCGAACCAGGCGACGACGCGGTTGAGGCGATCGAGGAGGTGCTTTTCCTCACGAAGACCGTGGGGCTCGCGCGGGTAGAGCACGAGACTGCTCTCGACGTTGTAGTGCTTGAGACCGCGATAGAACTGCTGGCTCTGTCCGATCGGGTCGGTTAGATCCGCCTCGCCCTGCAACAGCAACGTCGGCGTCCTGACATTCTTCACGAACGTCATCGGCGAGCTTTTGGTGAAGCCGTCCAGCCGTTCGTACGGTGTCCCGTAGAACCACTCGTCGTACGCCGAATTGTCCTCGGTGCCGAACTCGCTCGCCATGTCGATGACGGGAGCGCCCGAGACGGCTGCCTTGAAACGCGTCGTTTGCGTGACCGCCCACGCGGCCATGTATCCGCCGTACGACCAGCCGCCGATACCGAGGCGCGCCGCGTCTGCCACGCCGCGTGCGATCATCGCGTCGACGCCCGCCATCACGTCCTTGTAGTCGCCGCCGCCCCAGTCGGCGCGGTTCATCTCCACGAATTTCTGGCCGTACCCCGTCGAGCCGCGCACGTTCGGATAAAGCACTGCATATCCGCGCGCCGCCAGCAGTTGTCCCCACGGCTCGAAGGCGTCGGACCAGCGGCCCGTCGGGCCGCCGTGGACGAGGACGACGAACGGAAACGGTCCGGCGCCGGCCGGCTTGAGCAGTGCAGCCTCGATGCTGACGCCGTCGAAGCCTTTGTACTCGACGACCTCGGGACGCGCGACCGGGATGGACGACCACTGTGCGTTCAGCGTCGTCACGGCGCGTGGCGGTGCGCCGGGCGACTGAAGATACAGTTCCGGCGCGCTGGCCGTGGATTCGCCGACGAACGCAACCGTGCCGGTCGACGATCGCGCGAAGGCACCCGGGTTGACGCTGCCGCCGTCGAGCCATTCGGTCCGACCGCTGCGCGACACCGTCGCCAACGCAGTCCGGAAGCCGCGCTGGACGTTGACCATCAGCGTCTGCGCGTCGATCCATCGCGGACCGTTCACCGGTCGATCGAGCGACTCGGAAAGGTTGACGGCCTTGCCGCCGCCGAGGCTCTGCACGTACAGATCGTGCGGCTCGGGACCGTCGACGCGCGCGCCGACGTAGGCCAGCGCGCTGCCGTCGGGCGACGGAACGATCGCGCCGATCGGTCCGCGCGGCGCCGCGATTTCCGTGAAGCCGCCGCCGTCAGCGTCGATGCGGTACACGCGATCGGTCCACTGGTTCGAGGCCGGATGATCGGTCGCGACGCCGACGAGGTGCTTTCCATCGGGAAGCCATTCGATCTGCCTGAGGCGCCACGGTCCGGCCGTCAGTTGACGAACGTGCTTTGAGGCCCGCTCAACAATCCAGATGCGCGGCTGACGGTCGTCATGGTCCACCGCACGCCCATCGTCTTTGTCGCGCTCGCGGGCTTTCAGGTCCGCCGACTTGGCTTCGCGCATGAGAATCGCGATGCGCGTTCCGTCCGGCGACCAGCGGAAGGCGTCGACCCGCTCGTCCTTGCCGGTGATCCGTTCCGCTTCGCCCCCTCGCAGCGGAAGCAGATACAGGCCGGTCGGCTCCTCACGGTCCGACGTGAACGCGATCTCTGATCCATCGGGCGCCCATCGAGGCGACGCGTCGTTCTTGCCGGAGAAGGTGAGTGGACGCGCGACGCCCGACTTGACGTCGAGCATCCACAGTGCGCGTGCGCGGGAGGTGCCCTTGATCGGTTCGGCGACGGTGAAGGTGAGCCGCGCGCCGTCGGGTGAGAACTCGAGGTCGCCGATCGCGCGGCGATCGAGCGTCTGCTCGGGCGTCAGCGGTCCGTCGGCCGCCAGCGTCGCGCCGACCATCAACAGAGCGCCGAGGAAAAGCGCTTTCTTCATAATAAGATGCGCCTACCTTACCATGGCTCTCGCGGGATGACGGACGCCGACCTGACGCTGCAATCCTCGCCGCTCGCCGCAGACGGCGCGCCCGTTCGCATTCGCTATCGCGAGGCGGGCGCCGGGCCTGCCGTGGTCGTTTTGCACGGCGGCTGGGGATACGAGATCTATCCGTTCGATCGGCAGATCGCAGCCCTCAGCTTGCGTCATCGCGTGATCGTTCCGGATCGGACCGGTTACGGCGGATCGGGTCGGCTCTCGTTCCAGCCCACCGACTTTCATGAGCGCGCCGCCGGCGAGACGCTCGCGCTGCTCGACGCGCTCGGGATCGAGCGCGCGATTCTGTGGGGACACAGCGACGGCGCGGTGATCGCACTCCGGCTCGGACTCATGGCGCCCGCGCGCGTCGATCGCATCGTCGCGGAAGCGACGCATTTCTTCCGGCGTAAACCGGCATCCCGAGCGTTCTTTGAAACGATGCGCGATCGTCCGGACGCACTCGGCGCCCGTGTCGCAGCGACGCTCGCACATGAACACGGCGAAAACGACTGGCGTCCGCTGCTCGCCATCAACGGCGACGCCTGGTTGAGGATTGCGGACGAGGCACAGTCGGACCGCGCGGATCTCTACGATGATCGACTCTCACAACTGTCCGCGCCCGTCCTGCTTATTCACGGCGCCCGCGATCCGCGCACGGAACCGGGCGAGCTCACCGCGTTGCGCGACGTGTTGGAACGACGGGCGAGCCTGGACCGCATGCGCACGAGCGTCGTTGTCCTCGACGATGGTGGACACAGTCCACACAGTGAAAAAGCAACCGCGGATCGCGTGACGCAGGCCGCTGTCGATTTTCTGTCGGCGACGGTGTCGGTGCGATGAGCGCAATCGGCTTCGAGCGCGTCTCACGAGACTTCAATGCGCCCGACGGCGCGCGTTATCGCGCGATCGACGACATTTCCTTCGACGTGGCCGACGGCGCCTTCGTCGCGATCGTCGGGCCGAGCGGGTGTGGGAAATCCACGCTGCTCAACATCGCCGCCGGCCTCCTGGCGCCGACGACCGGCACCGTTCGTGTGGCGGGAACGCCGCTGGCCGGCTTGAACCGCGATGCGACGTATATGTTCCAGCAGGACGCGCTCCTGCCGTGGAAGAGCGTTCGCGACAACGTCGCGCTCGGCCTCGCCATCGGGGGCGCCGCCGCGGCGGATGGCGATGCCCGCGCGGAGGAATGGCTCACACGGGTCGGCCTTGCGGCATTCGGTGCGCACTATCCGGCGCAGTTGAGCGGCGGCATGCGCAAGCGCGTCGCGATGGCGCAGAACTGGATTCTCGAGCGCCGGCTGTTGCTGATGGACGAACCGTTCTCGGCGCTCGACGTTCATACGCGCCAGCGGATGGAGACCGAGCTGCTCGCGCTGTGGGAGGAACGCCGCGCCGGCGCGAAGCGCACCGTGCTGTTCGTCACGCACGATCTCGAAGAGGCGATTGCGCTGGCAGACGAGGTCATGATCCTGTCGGCGGGACCGTCGAGCCGTCTGATCGCGCGCCATTCGATTCCGCTGGCGCGACCGCGCGACCTCATGGAGCTCCGGACATCCGCGCCGTTCCTGGATCTTTACAAAAGCATCTGGTCGGTTCTTCGACAGGAAGTGATGAAAAGCCAGACCGCGGAGCGCCGTCGTGCCTGATCTCGCGGTGCGGTCGGAAGCCGTGGAGCTCGATTCGCGACGTGCGCGTCGAGGGACGAGCCGTACCGCCGTGTTCGTCGCGCAGCTCGCACTGGGCATTGTCCTGGTGAGCGCGTGGGAAACCGGCGTGAAGGTCAAGCTGCTCGATCCGTTTTTCTTCAGCCGCCCGAGCGACATCGCAGCGCGGGTGTTTTCATGGATGACGACCGGCTCGCTGTGGCCGCACCTCTTCGTCACGCTCGAGGAATCGGTGCTTGGTCTGACGATCGGCGGCGGCATCGGCATCGCGCTCGGGTTCGTGCTGGCCCGATCGCCGTTTGCGGCCCGCGTGCTCGATCCGTACATCGCGATGCTGAACGCGGTGCCGCGCGTCGTGCTCGCGCCGCTGTTCCTGCTCTGGTTCGGCCTCGGTATCTGGTCGAAGGTGGCGCTGGCGATGACGCTGGTGTTCTTCGTCATGTTCTTCAACACGTACCAGGGCGTCCGCGACGCCGATCCCGTCATCATCGCGAACGTGCGGATGCTGGGCGCGTCGGAACGTCAGCTCGCGCGCCACGTGCTGCTGCCGAGCGCGCTCACATGGATTTTTTCGAGCCTGCAGGTCAGCCTCGGATTCGCGATGGTGGGCGCGGTTGTGGGAGAGTATCTGGGCGCCGCGCGGGGTCTCGGATACGTGATCGCGCAGGCGGAGGGCACGTTCGACACGACCGGCGTCTTCGCCGGGATGTTCGTCCTTTCGGCGGTGGTCGTGGTCGTGAGTGCGGGCGTGACGAAGCTGGAGCGATATCTCTTGAGATGGAAAGCATGAGGGCCGTCTCGCTGACGACGGCCGCGGTGGCAATCGCTGCCGCATGCCTCGCGTGTGGTCGGCACGATGCATCCAGCGGATCAAACAGCGTACGGCTGGCGATCGGCGGACAGAACCAGATGGTATATCTGCCAACGACGCTTGCCCAGGAGCTGGGCTACTACAAAGACGAAGGCCTCGACGTCGAACTCCAGGATTTCCAGGGCGGCGCGAAAGCGCTGCAGGCGCTCGTCGGCGGCAGCGCCGACGTCGTCTCAGGCTTCTACGATCACACGATTCAAATGGCGGCGGAAGGACGCGAGCTCGTCGCCTTCGTGAACATGCTGCGATTTCCCGGCCTGGTCCTGACGACGTCACCGCAGGCGGCGCAGACGATCTCGAAAATCGAGGACTTCAAGGGAAAAATGGTCGGCGTCACCACCGCCGGCTCGTCGTCGCAGATGTTCCTGACGTTCCTGCTGACGCGCCACGGGATCAAACCCGAAGATGTCAGCGTTACGGCCATCGGCAGCGCGGCGACCGCGATCGCAGCGGTCGAACACGGCAAGGTGGATGCGGGCTGGCTGGCGGATCCGGCGTTCACATTTATCAAGAAGCGCGATCCTGGCGTCCGCGTGCTCGCAGACCTGCGGACGGAGTCTGGCGTGCGCGACGCCTTCGGTACCAGCACGTACCCGGCCGCCGTCCTCTATGCGAGCGCTGACTATCTCCGTACGCACCGCGACACGGCGAAAGGCCTGGCGCACGCGATCCTGCGCACGCTGCAATGGATGCACGCGCACTCCGCAGAGGAGATCGCGCAGAAAACGCCGCGTTCATTCCGCGGCGACGACGAGCAGCTTTATGTGGAGGCGCTCGAGGGCTCGATGCCGATGTTCTCGACGGATGGCGCCATGAACGCCGAGGGAGCAGCTGCGGTTCGCACGCTGCTGTCCGCGTCGATGGAAAAAGTGCGCGCCGCAACCATCGATCTCAACAACACCTACACCAACGAGCTCATTCGATGACGCGTCGTCATGCGTAAGCCTGTCCTCCTCATCACCGGCGCCGGCGGCGAAATTGGCCACGGCCTCATCACGCGCCTCTCCGCCGCAGGGTCGCCGATCGTCACGCTGGACGTCAGCCCGCTCGACGCGTCTCTCGCGCCGCTCGTGACGCGCGAGTTCACGGGATCGATCACCGACGTGGCGCTCCTCGATCGGCTGCTCGCCGAATTCGAGGTCGATCGCATCTTCCACCTCGCCGCGCTGCTTTCAACGCGCGCGGAGTTCACGCCGGTGACCGCGCACCACGTGAACGTCGAAGGCACGCTCAATCTCCTCGAGTTCGCGCAGCACCAGGGCGAATCGCACGGCCGGCCGGTTGTCTTCGTCTACCCGTCGTCCATCGCCGCGTACGGCCTGCCGACGCTCGACGTGAAAGCGCGCGCCGCTCGTGTCCGCGAGGACGAGTACACCCATCCGAAGACGATGTACGGGTGCAACAAGCTGTACTGCGAGCTGATGGGCGACTACTACGCGCACCGGTACAAGCAGTTGTCGGCAGACGCCACGCCGCGTGTGGACTTCCGGTGCGTGCGCTTTCCGGGATTGATCTCAGCCGCGACCGTGCCGTCCGGCGGCACGTCGGACTACGCGCCCGAAATGATTCACGCTGCCGCGAAAGCGGAGCACTACGACTGTTTCGTCCGCCCGGATACGACCATCCCGTTCATGGCGATGCCGGACGGCGTGGACGCGTTGCTCGCGATTGCGGCCGCGCCTCGCGAGCGGCTCACGCGCTCCGCGTACAACCTCACCGCGTTCAACCCGTCGGCCGCGGCCATCCGCGACGTCGTGCTGAACGCGTTTCCGACCGCGACCGTCTCGTTCAAGGTCGATCCCAAGCGTCAGGCGATCGTCGATTCGTGGCCCTCGGACGTGGACGATCGCGCGGCGCGCCACGACTGGGGCTTCGCACCGACGTTCGACTTCGATCGCGCCTTCCACGAATACCTCATTCCCAACATTCGAAAGCGATACGGCAGCGCCCACGCATCGTGAGCGATGACTGCGGGCGCCAGTCCGCACGCGGCCGTTTGCTAAGATGAACCGCGGCATGGACACGGTCACTGCATTTGCGCCCGCGACGGTTTCGAACGTGGCGTGCGGCTTCGACGTCCTCGGTTTCGCGCTCGCCGAGCCCGGCGACGAAGTCACCGCGCGCTGGGACGGCGACGGCGTACGCATCGACGCGATCGAGTGCGATGGCGGCCGCCTGCCGAAAGACGCGTCGAAAAATACGGCCGGTGTGGCGGCGAAGGCACTGCTCAGAGTCCTGGGCGAGAAGCGCGGCGTGGCGCTGACGATTCGCAAAGGCCTGCCGCTGTCGAGCGGCCTCGGTGGCAGCGCCGCCAGTGCCGTCGCCGCCGTCGTCGCGGTCGACGCGCTCGCCGGCGCGAGATCTTCGTCCGACACGCTGCTCGCGTGCGCCTTCGAAGGCGAGCGCGACGGCGCGGGATCCGCGCACGGTGACAACATCGCGCCATCGCTGCTCGGCGGGTTCGTGCTCGTGCGTCGCGCCGATCCGCCCGATGTCGTCCGGCTGCCGGTTCCCGCCGGGTTGATCGCGGTCGTCGTGCATCCGGATCTCGAGATCGAAACGGCAAAGGCCCGCGCGCTCCTCGGCGACACCGTCGCGCTTCGCGACGCGGTCCGCCAGTGGGCGAACGTCGGCGCGCTCGTCGATGCTCTCCATCGCGAGGACTTCGCTTTGTTGTCGCGGTCGCTCGAAGACGCGATCGCTGAGCCGCGGCGGGCGCCGCTCATGCCGGGCCTCGCCGCAATCAAGCAGGCGGCCGCCGACGCCGGAGCCCTCGGCTGCAGCTTTTCAGGATCCGGCCCGTCGCTCTTCGCGCTGTGCCATGAGCGATCGATCGCGCAACGCGTCGCGGGCGCGATGACGGCGGCGGTGCGCGCGCACGCCGGCGTGGAATCCCAGGTCTACGTGTCGCCGATCGCTCCGAAGGGCGCGCGGATCGTGTCGCCCACATGGATTTCCTGACGACGCGCGGCGGTGCCGCGGCGTCGTTCAGGGCGGCGCTGTTCGACGGGCTCGCGCCGGACGGCGGCCTCTATGTACCGGCCGCCATCGAGCCGTGGACCGCGGACGAGCTCGCGCGGCTGCCGCGCCGCACGCTGACCGAAATCGCGCTTCGCGCGCTGCGTCCGTTCGCGCGCGGCGACGTCGATCCGGCCACGCTCGAAGCGCTGCTCGTCGAGGCGCTGAATTTTCCGATTCCGCTCGTCGAGATCGAGCCGGGCGTGCACGTGCTCGAGCTCTTCCACGGACCGACGCTCGCGTTCAAGGACGTCGGCGCCCGCGTCATGGCGAGGCTCATGGCGGTGCTGCACGATCGCGACGAACCGCTCACGGTGCTCGCCGCGACTTCGGGCGACACGGGCAGCGCCGTCGCGCACGCCTTTCACCGCGTCCCGCGCACGCGCGTCGTCATCCTGTACCCGGACGGACGCGTCAGCCCCACGCAGGAAGCGCAGCTGACGATGTTCAACGATCAGCGGACGAACGTGCGGGCGTACGCGGTGGCAGGCAGCTTTGACGACTGCCACCGTTTGACGCGGCAGGCCCTGGCGGACGCGGAACTGCGCGCGCGCATGCGGATGACGTCGGCGAACTCGGTGAACATCGGTCGCCTGCTGCCGCAGATGGTCTACTACTTTCATGCGGTCGCTCAGTTGCAGCAGTCAGCGGGCAAACCGACCGCGAATCCGCTTTTCGTTGCGACGCCGAGCGGTAATTTCGGCAACCTCACAGCGGGACTCATGGCGAAGCGCGCGGGTCTCGGCGTCGAGCGATACATCGCCGCGACCAACGTCAACGACGTCGTGCCGTCGTACCTCGAGACGGGGGAGTTCTGCCCGCGTCCATCGGTCCGCACGCTCGCCAACGCGATGGATGTCGGCCATCCGAGCAACTTCGAACGAATGCTGTGGCTGTACGATCGAGACGCCGGCGCGATGCAGCGCGACATCGTCGGGTCACGCAGCGACGACGATCAGATTCGAACGGCGATTCGCGACGTGTTCAGCCGCACCGGTTACCTGATGGATCCGCACAGCGCAATTGGCTATCTCGGCCTTCGCCGCTGCGGCGGTGCCGGCGTTTTCCTTGCGACCGCACATCCCGCGAAGTTCGCCGAAATCGTCGGGCCGATCATCGGGCGCGCCGTCGATCCACCGCAGGCACTCTCTGAGGCGCTGGCCAGGCCCCGTCACATCGTGCGCATTGCGTCAACGTTCGATGCGGTCAGGAGCATCCTTGCGGGCTGACTCGCGATTGGCGATCGCTGTTGTGTCGATGCTTGCGGCCGCGTCCGTCCTGCACGCGCAGTCGCGTAAGGCGCTGCAGGAACTGGGACGCTTCGTGCCGCCTCCGTACGCGGAGCCGCTGGTTCGTCGCGGCGATTCGTCCGCCGCATTCGACGAAGCCATTCGCGCCTACGAGGCGAAGCGATATCCGGCAGCGGCCGACCGGTTCCGCCGGCTCATCGCCGCCGATCCGGACGATGTCGCCGGTAATTTCTATCTTGCCGTGACACTGATGATGACCGACGAAGTCGGTGAGGCAGAGGATCGGCTCGGTGCTGTCCTTGCGGCTGGCGAGTCGCCGTTCGAGTCACCGGGGCGATTCGTGCTCGCCAAAGCCTGCATTCGCCTCGGCAAGCTCGATGAGGCAGAGCAACAGCTGACTCGAGTCGCAGCGTCGTCGGATGCTTGGGCGCAGCCGGCGGCGGAGTTGCTGCCGAAGGTTCGTGCCCTGCGGAATCGCAAGTGATCTACACGTACCGTCCGGAGATTCTCGAGGCGCTGCTCGTGCACGGCGTGCGCCCACGGCCCGACACGAATCCCGAGCGCGTCCGCGAATTCGTCCGCGATTTGTATCGTTACGAGATTCGACGGCTTCGGGAGCGATACATGCGCCGCGAGTTTCCGAAGGCGGATTACAGTCGGCGCGTCGACGCGCTCCGCAGGCAGTATCCGGTATTGGCCTTGAGAGCGCGCGACTGGGTTGTGTAAGCGCGGAGGAACGGAGGGGACGGAGGAACGGGAGATCAACAGAGGAACGGAGGAACGGAGGGAAACGGAAGTTTCGGTTGGCGGCGGCAGTGGCGGTCGACGGGTCGGCCTGCACTGCAGGCCGACAAGCGGCATCGGGATGCATCGCCGGACGAGCGACGCAAGAGACTGGGAGTCGTTCTCCCGGACGATGCCGCGCGTCGCTGCTGCGCGACGCCCGTCGACGGCAGCCTTCGTTCCCCTCCGTTCCTCTGTTCCTCCGTTGAAGTTCCCGTTTCCTCCGTCCCCTCCGTTGCCTCCATCACCCTCACACACCGAACACCACCCTGATCGCCGCCAGGCTGCGGTCCGGCGGCTGCGTCGTGTCGAGCGTGAGCGCGTCGCTCGGTGGTTCGAGATCGGTCAGCTGACTGTCGACGAGCGCCGGGCCCGCGAAATGATGTGCGCGCGTCTCGAGACGCCGGCGCAGTGTGGCTTTGTCCGCGGTGAGGAACACGAACCGCACCGTCGGCAGACCGCCTCGAAGCGTCTCGCGGTAGCGCTGCTTGAGCGCGGAGCAGGCGAGGATCATGTGCTCGCGGCGCTCGATCGCTCGAGTAATCAGCGCATGCAGTCGCGCGAGCCACGGCGCGCGGTCGGCATCGTCGAGCGGATGACCCCGATGCATCTTCGCGATGTTCTCCGCGGAGTGGTAGCTGTCAGCATCCTCGAAGCGCCACCCGAGCTCCGCGGCGAGCGCCCGGCCGAGGACCGTCTTGCCGGATCCGGCGACGCCCATCAGAATGATGACCATCCTGCAGGTAGGATATCCAAATGACCGGTGAGCCGCCCGACGCCGACGCGCTCGCGCCGCTCGTCTACGACGAGCTGCGCCGCCTCGCGGGCGCGTACATGCGACGCGAACGACCGGGACAGACGATTCAGGCGACGGCGCTCGTCCACGAAGCCTATCTCCGCCTCGCGAACGCCGGCTCGCCGTGGACCGACAAGCGTCACTTCGTCGGCATCGCCGCGCGATCGATGCGGCAGATTCTGGTCGAGCGCGCCCGGGCGCGCGGTGCGCAGAAGCGCTGGGCCGGATTGAACCGCGTCTCGCTGTCCGATTCGCTGGCCGTCGCGGCCGATGCCGAAACGATGCTGCCCGCACTCGATGATGCGCTCGCTCGTCTGGAACAGATCGACGCCGAGCAGGCGCGGATCGTCGAGCTCCGGTACTTTGCCGGCCTCAGCATCGAAGAGACCGCCGATGCGTTGGCCATCTCGCCGGCGACCGTCAAGCGACGCTGGAGCCTCGCGCGCGCGTGGCTCTTTCGCGAGCTCGCCGACGGCCAATGAGCCCGCAGCTGAGTCCGGTGCAGTGGCGCCGCGTCCGCGAGTTGTTCGAGGGCGCGATCGAGCGCGATCCGCACGACGCGCTGCAGTGGATCGCGAGCCAGACGCCTGACGATTCCGCCGTGCGCGACGAAGTCCGATCGCTGCTCGAGCATCACTCCCGCGCAGGCCAGTTCCTCGTGCGTCCCGCGGCCGATCAACTTGGCGGCCTTCTCGACGAGCCGCTGCCTGCGGGCACGTCGATCGGTCCGTATGAGATCCTCCAGGAGCTGGGACGCGGCGGGATGGGCCGCGTCTACCTCGCGAACGACGGACGTCTGAATCGCCGCCTTGCCTTGAAGGCGCTGGCGCCGCAGATGACGAGCGATCCGCTTCAGCGCGAGCGGCTGCGCCGCGAAGCGCGGGCGGCCGCCGCGGTGAGGCATCCGGGCATCTGTACCGTGTTCGCGCTGGAAGAGATCGGCGGCGAGCTCTACATCGCCCAGGAATTCGTCGATGGCCACACGCTCGGGCAGGAGATTCGCGGCGACCGTGGTCTCCCGACGGAAGACGAGATTGTCCAGACGGCCACCGAGCTTGCGGCGGCGCTTGCGGCCGCGCACGCGGCGGGCATCGTGCATCGCGACTTGAAGCCGGAGAACGTGATGCGCGCGTCGGATGGCCGCCTCAAAGTGCTCGACTTCGGTCTTGCGCGATCGCAGGTGGAGAGCGCGTCGATCGGCCAGTTCGCCACCCGTCCTGGCGCACTCGTCGGCACGCCCGGCTACATCGCGCCCGAGCAGCTCGCGGGCGAGCGCGGCGATGCGCGCGCGGACGTGTATGCATTCGGCATCCTCATGCACGAGTACGCGACCGGCAAGCCGCCGTTCGCGACAGGCGCGCCGCGAACGGTCCCGGCGATTGCGGGCATCGTGGAACGGTGCCTGCGCCTGTCGCCCGACGAACGGTTCCAGAACGCCGGAGAGATTGCGGCCGCGCTCCGAACGGGGACATCCATCCAGATCCCGTCGACAGGCTGGTGGCGCTCGCACCAGTTCGTGATCACCGCCCTCTACGTTGTGGGCAGCATTGCCGGGTGGCAGATCAAGGCATGGATGGAAACGCCGGTCACCGTCGCGATTTTCCTGTCGCTCGGCGCCTTCGCGACCATTGGCGGCGTGCTTCGCGGGCATCTCGTCTTCACCGAGCGCGTGAACTCACAGGGACTCGACCGCGAACGGCGGCGGGCCCGGCAATCGATGCGATTCGTCGACCTGATCTTTGCGATCCTGTTGTTCGCGGACGGCGTCCTCATCGGCCGTATCCGCGCGCTTGCTGGTGTGTTCTGCGTCAGTCTGGCCCTCATCATTGCGTCGGCAGCGCTCGTGCTGGAACCAGCGACGAACCGCGCGACGTTTGGAGACCGCGAGTGATTTGCATCGAGATTTCCCACCCCGGCGATCCTGAAGTGCTCGTGCCCGTCGAACGTCCGACTCCGGTCCCGGCGGCCGGTGAGGTGCTGATCAAAGTTGCGGCCGCGGGCGTGAACCGTCCCGACGTGATGCAGCGGAAAGGGAAGTATCCGCCGCCGCCCGGCGCGTCGGACATTCCGGGCCTCGAGGTGTCCGGCACGATCGTCCAGCTCGGTACTGACGTCAGCGACTGGCACGTCGGCGACGCGGTCTGCGCGCTCGTCGCCGGAGGGGGGTACGCGGAGTACTGCGTGGCGCCCGCGCCGCAGTGCCTGCCGGCGCCCAAAGGATTCGATCTCGTTACGGCCGCGGGCATTCCCGAAACCTTTTTCACCGTGTGGACGAACCTCTTCGAGCGCGGCAGGCTCCGCCCCAACGAGACCGTCCTCGTCCACGGCGGTTCCAGCGGCATCGGGACGACGGCGATTCAACTGGCGCACGCGAAGGGGTCGCGCGTCCTGGCGACCGCGGGGACGCCCGAGAAATGTGCGGCCTGCGAGCGCCTTGGCGCGGTTCGATGCATCAACTACAAGACGGAGGACTTCGTGGCAGCCGTCCGCGACCTCACTCACGGCCTCGGCGTCGACGTCGTGCTCGACATGGTCGGTGCTGAGTACTTCGCACGGAATCTCGACACGCTCGCGATGGACGGTCGTCTCGTCGAGATCGCGACGCAGCGCGGCAGCCGGGCCGAGATCGACATCCAGATCATCATGCGCAGGCGGCTGACGGTCACCGGCTCCACGCTGCGCGCGCGTCCGGTCGCCGAGAAGGGCGCGATTGCCGCCGGCCTTCGGACGCATGTGTGGCCGCTGCTCGACGCGGGGACGGTCAAGCCCATCGTGCACGCGACGTTTCCGCTGCGGGACGCGGCGGCGGCGCACCGCGTCATGGATTCGGGCGCGAACGTCGGCAAGCTCGTCCTCGTCGTGTGACGTAGAATCGAAGGTTATGGACAACGTCACGAGCCTGCAGATCATCGACTCGACGACCGGCAGCGGCGCCGAGGCGACGAGCGGAAAGACGGTCACCGTTCACTACACCGGGTGGCTGTACGACGGAAAAGCGGCCGACCATCACGGCAAGAAATTCGACAGCTCGAAGGATCATGGCGACCCGTTCGAGTTCCGCCTCGGTGCGGGCCAGGTGATTCGCGGCTGGGATCAGGGTGTGGCCGGAATGAAGGTCGGCGGAAAACGCACGCTGATGATTCCATCCGAACTCGGGTACGGATCCCGCGGCGCCGGCGGTGCCATCCCGCCCAACTCCGCGCTCGTGTTCGACGTCGAGCTGCTCGCGGTCAGGTAACCCGCCTCACGGACTCAATCGATGGACTATGTACGTTTTGGTCGGACCGGGCTGAAGGTGTCGCGGCTCTGCCTCGGCATGATGACGTACGGCACGTCGCAGTGGCGTCCGTGGGTGCTGGACGAGTCCGACAGCCGGCCGTTCATCAAGCGCGCGCTCGAGCACGGCATCAACTTCTTCGACACGGCCGACATGTACTCGCGCGGTGTGAGCGAGGAGGTCACCGGGCGCGCGCTCAAGGACTTCGCTCGCCGCGATCAGGTCGTGATCGCGACCAAGGTGTTCTACCCATTGGGCGACGGTCCCAACGACCGCGGCCTGTCGCGAAAGCACATCCTCGAGTCGATTGACGCGTCGCTACGCCGGCTCGGCACCGACTACGTCGATCTCTACCAGATTCATCGCTTCGACTACGAGACGCCGATCGCGGAAACGGTCGAAGCGCTGCACGACGTGGTCAAGGCCGGCAAGGCGCGCTACGTCGGCGCGTCGAGCATGTTCGCGTGGCAGTTCGCCAGGATGCTGTCCACCGCCGACGCGCACGGCTGGACACGTTTCGTGTCGATGCAGAACCACTACAACCTCGTTTACCGCGAGGAAGAGCGCGAAATGCTTCCGCTCTGCCGCGAAGAGGGCGTTGCCGTCATCCCGTGGAGTCCGCTCGCGCGCGGCTTTCTCGCCGGTAACCGGCGCAAGGGCGATCAGGATGACAAAGGCGAGACGACGCGGGCGAAAACCGATCAGTTCGCTCACCAGCTGTACTACGCGGACTCGGACTTCGTCATCGCCGATCGCGTTGCCGACGTCGCGCGCCGCCGCGGCGTGAAGCCGATGCAGGTCGCGCTCGCCTGGCTGCTCTCGAAGCCGACCGTCACGGCGCCGATCATCGGCGCCTCGAAGCTGCCGCACCTCGACGAGCTCGTCGCGGCCACCGAAATCCGGCTCGAGGCCGACGAGATTCGTACGCTCGAGGAGCCGTACGAGCCCCACCGCATCCTCGGGCATTCGTGATCAATCGCGACTCGTTCGTCTCGCTCAGGTCGCGCAACTTCCGGCTGCTGTGGTTCGGCCTGATGCTGTCGTTCACGGGCTCGATGATGCAGAACGCCGCGCTGCTGTGGCACGTCTCGCTGCTCGTCCCGAACAACAAAGGCCTCGCGCTCGGCATGGTGGGACTGGTCAAGGTCGTGCCCGTCGTCGTGTTCTCGATGATCAGCGGCGTCGTCGCGGACGCCTGGGACCGTCGACGGCTCCTGCTCGTCACGCAGGTCGCCGCGACCGCAGTCGCCGTCGCGCTCGCCGTACTGACCTTCCGCGGCCTGCGCGTCGTCTGGCCGGTCTACCTGCTGGCAGCGCTGGGCGCCGCGGTGAACGCGTTCGATCTTCCGGCGCGCGCGGCGCTGATTCCGAATCTGGTCCCGCGCGAGCACCTTCCGAACGCGATCAGCCTGAACTCGATCATGTTCCAGGCCGCGTCCGTCGCTGGCCCGTCGATCGGCGGCCTGATGATCGCGACGTCGGGCGTCGCGTGGGTGTACTTTGCGAACGCGGTCTCGTTCGGCGCCGTCCTGGCGGCGCTCATGATGATGCGCGGCGTGCCGTCGCGGTCTTCGTCGATCGTGGCGCCCGACGGCGAGCCGGCGACCGGGTCGGAGAAGGCGCACGACGATGTGTCGCTCGGTGCGGCGCTTGAAGGGCTGCGGTTCGTCTTCCGCTCGCCGCTCATCAGGTCGACGATGCTGCTCGATTTCTTCGCGACGTTCTTCTCGTCGGCGAACGCGCTGCTGCCGATCTTCGCGCAGGACGTCCTGAAGGTGGGCGCGCGCGGCTACGGCTGGCTCTATGCCGCGCCGGCGGCCGGCGCCGTCATCTCGAGCGCGGCCATGGTCCCGATGACCGAACGCATCGAACGGCGCGGCGCGACGCTCCTGTGGTCGGTCGGGGCCTATGGCGTCGCCACGGTTGTCTTCGGTCTGTCGCGCTCGTTCTGGCTCACGTTCGCGTGCCTCGCCATGACCGGTGCCGCCGACACGGTGAGCACGGTCATCCGGAACATCGTCCGTCAGCTCGAGACGCCGGATCGCCTGCGCGGCCGCATGACCGGCGTCAACATGGTGTTCTTCATGGGAGGCCCACAGCTTGGCGAGTTCGAGGCCGGCGCCGTTGCGAACTGGTACGGCGCGCCGTTCTCGGTCATCACCGGCGGCCTTGGCTGCGTGTTGGCGACCGCGTGGATCGCCTGGTCGACGCCGGTCCTCCGTAAGTACCGCAGCGAGACTGCCTGAGGCAACGCGATGCTCCGATCTCCGGTCGTCATTGGATTGATCGCGGACACGCACGGCCTGCTGCGGCCGGAAATTGCGGCCGCTTTCGCCAACGTCTCGCTGATCGTCCACGCGGGCGATGTCGGCGGACATGACGTGCTGCATCAGCTTGGCGCGATTGCGCCGGTGGAGGCCGTTTCAGGCAACGTCGACGATCGGTTCGATCCGATGCTGCCGGTGGAACGCTCGCTGCCGGTCGGGAATCTGATGCTGCACGTGAGCCACGGCGACGAGCTCGGCAGCCCGACGCCGGAGCGTCTGCTCCTGCGATACGCCGGGGACATTCTCGTTTATGGGCATACTCATAAGGCAGTGATCTTCCGGGATCCGGAAGGACGCCTGGTCGTGAACCCTGGCGCCGCCGGCCCTCGTCGCTTCAAGCTCGAACCAAGCGTCGCCATTCTGACTGTCACGTCACGGACCGCTCATGTCGAAATTGTCAGCCTGTTGTGACGCCTGAATCGGCAGGTACAAAGTTTTCGTGGCACGATACACGCGATGAAACGAGCCGTTCTGGTCGTTCTGCTTGTGACCCTGAGTCTGATCGCTGCGCCTCGCGCGCAGCCGGACGGCGCACTCAACGCAACGGCCTCGCTGCTTCAAGAACTCATTCGAATCGATACGAGCAATCCGCCAGGGCACGAAGGACGCATCGACGAG
>DATBHR010000093.1:0-71759 GCA_036557365.1 Vicinamibacterales bacterium | reverse complement strand
TACGCGACAGCGGGTCCGAAACCCGCGGTCTTTCTTCGACGTGCCACCGTGTGCGGCGCGCGTCCCGCGCCGCCGTATCGATGAATAACTACGACGCCTTGATCGTGGCGAGCGCCTCCATCTCGAGGGCGACGATCTCGGGCGGCAGCGGCGCGTAGCCAAGATCCGGCGCGAACTTCTGGCCGTCGGTGAGCGCCCACTTCATGAAGTCGACCATCGCCTTCGCGCGCGGCTTGTCGGTCGGGTTCTGATAGAGGAGCATCCACGTGAAGGACGAGATCGGGTAGACGCCGGCGCCAGGTGCGTTGGTAATCGAGACGCGGAAGTCATCGGGCATCGTGGCCGTCGCGGCCGCCTTCGTCACCGAATCGGTCGAGGCCTTGACGAACTCGCCGGCGGCGTTCTGCACGTCACCGAACGCGATCTTGTTCTGCAGCGCGTAGATCAGCTCGACGTACCCGATGGCGCCAGGCGTCTGCCGCACGAGACCCGAGACGCCTTCGTTGCCGCGTCCGCCGACGCCGGCTGGCCAGTTGACCGACGTGTTCACGCCGACCTTCGTCTTGAATTCGGGCGAGGTCTTCGACAGGTAGTCGACCCAGATATACGTCGTGCCCGAGCCGTCCGCGCGATGGACGACCGTAATGTCGGTTGCGGGCAGCTTCGCGCCCGGATTCAGTTTCGCGATGGCCGCGTCGTTCCACTTCGTGATCTTTCCGAGGTAGATGTCGGCCAGCACCGCGCCGCTGAATTTCAGGTCTCCCGACACGTTCGGCAGGTTGTACACCGGGACGACGGCGCCGAGCACCGTCGGGAAGTGCAGGATCTTGCCGGGCGCCGCCTTCAGCTGCTCGTCGTTCATCGGACCGTCGGTGGCGCCGAAGAACACGGTCTCCTTGGTCACCTGCTGGATGCCGCCGCCCGACCCGATCGACTGATAGTTGATCTGCACGGTCGGGTGAAGCTTGTTGTACTCGGAGAACCACTTCGAATAGATCGGATAGGGGAACGTTGCGCCCGCACCGTTGATTTGCGCGTTCTGCGCAGCGACCGGCAGCCATCCGAGCGTTGCCGCCGCGGCCACCGCGATGAAAGCTTTCTTCATAGTCGACTCCATAGGAGAAGGGGATCCCGTGTTACGGGAGGAGATACCGGACGTTCACGTACACCATGTTCAGCTTCGCGTCAGACGGTGTGCCGACCGGAACGGAGAACGGGGTGCGTGTCAGGTATGAGTACTGAAACATCAGCTGCATGCCGCCGAACTTCGGATCGCGGAAGAACGTATGCGTCACGCCGACCGTCGTCTCCCCGATCTTGTGGTTCGCTGCCGTCGACCCGGCGACGCCGTATCCAATCTGGGTCTTGCCGTCCGCGTCGAGCGTGGTGTTCTGATCGATGTTCAGCAGGCTGTAATACCCGTACAACAGCGCCTTCTTCACCGTGACTTCCGCGCCGTAAATTCCCGAGAACGACTTCACGAGGGCCATGCTGAAGTCCGGGTTCACGATGAAGTCGGGCGTGCCGGTGTTGGCGATGAGTCGGCCGCCGCCGGTCGAATAGAAGTTGTTCGCGACGACGCGGATGTCCTTGGTCGCTTCGAGAACGAAGTTGATCGATCCACCGGTGCCGGTCGAACTGTGCGACGTGTCGGTGGTCGGGTTGTACGTCTTGAAGCCCCTGATGAGGAAGGCCGCGTCGATGTGCTGATGACGACTGCCGGTTTTTGGATCGAACGCGATCTTCCCGATGATGTCCGGATACGGGTTGGGCGTCGGGCTCGACGAACCCACCGCGCTGCTTCCCGACCCCGTGTTGACTTCACCCGCAGGAAACGCCTTCGGCAGGACGACGCCGCCGCCGACGTACTGCTCGGGATCTTCGAGCGCGACGCCGAGCGTGATGGTATCGGTGGCGTGGTCGATGAAGCGGAACGAGGGCGTGCGCTCCCAGACGAGCCCCATCTGGTAGTTCGTGTCCACGTCCTGGCTGTAGAAGAGGTCGCCCGGCATCGGCGAGATGCCGTTGCGGTTAGGCACCATCATGCTCCACGTCTGACCGGCGAGGAATTCGAACTTGCCCTGCTGGTACTGCGCCCAGTAGAGGCGCATGCGCAGCGTGTTGGAGTGGCTCGTGATGTCGATGTTCTGCGCCGTGTTGCCGAGGAAGTCGGCCTCGACGTAGCCCTTCAGGTTTGCGGCGCCGACCTTGCTGGTGGCCTGGAGCGAGAGCCGCGAGTTCTGAGCCGAGAACCTCGTCTCGTTCATGTTGCCCGTCGTCGTCGGCACGCCGCCGCTCGCGGTGAAGGGGAAATTTGAAAAATTCGTGCTCAACCCGTTGCCGGTGTTGGTCGAGCGCATGATGGCGGTCATGTCCATGAAGCCGCCGATGAGCAGGTCGGAATCGCCGATGTGGATGTTGAGCGGCGATGTCGGCGTTTGCGCCGGCTGCTCGTCTTTCGTCGGCGGATCGGGCGTCGGCGGTGGATCGCTCAGCTGGGCGAATGCGGGTGATGCAGCGAGAAAGAGCGCCGTGAGAAATGCGAACAGGCTGGTCGAAAGAGATGTCGAACGTGTCAAGAGTCCTCCTGACGTGGCGTCAGCGACGAAAGTACCCCGGAGCATAAGAGGCCAATGTTTCACCTGGCTCAAGTGCAGGTTACAGACACGTAAAATCGACAGCGGGCTGCTGCGGAAAAGCTCAATCCCTCGGGCCACTTACGATACATTTGTAGATTATTTCTACTTCCTTACGCGGCGACGAACCCGCCGGTTGATCCGCGACCGCCTGTCCGATCGAGAGTTGCTTCCAATTTACTTGTACTCGGGCGGCGTCCCTGGTACGGTCCGCGAGCAATGCTCTACCCGCCGCCGCGATCCGATCGGTGGGATCCGTGGGTCGTCGCCGCGATGCTGACAGCGCTCGTCATCGCCGGCGCGCTCATTCACGGCCTCTGACATCTTACGTTCCAGCCATCTCCTAGTCTCGCGATCGTCACGCGGAAGGCGTAAAGACACGTCATGTCGTACAACCTGACGCTTCAATGCGGTTGCGTCGTCTACGTGTCGCGCAACCCGCACACCAACATCGCCCACACGCGCATCATTCAGTCGAGGGGACCTGCCTGCCGCAACCGTCGACATGAAATCGGCCTGCGGCTTTTTTTGTGGGAACTGCTGCCCGACCCTGCATTGCGCGGGTCGCCACAATCGGCGCAGGGGAACCGGCCGCCACTGGACAGGGGGCCCGTCTAACGCGCCGGCTCGGCGCAACGTCAGATCCGCACGTCGCACGGCTGATTCGGCTCGAAATCGCGGTCAGGCCGAGCGGATGAGGTGTCCCGCCTCGTTACACTCGTTACATCGACGTGACATCGTCTTCGATGATCCTTCGAGGGCAGTCCTCCCCTGTCAAGATGTCTTGTAGATGTCCGCGACCGATCGGATAATGCCCTTTTCCTCACGCAGCCAATCGAGCGGCGCACAGCAGAAGGGTGAACACGATGGGTTCGGTGTTTGCGAAGACGCTTGTTCGCGAACGGGAAAAGCGAACGTTCGAGGTGGCAGCCGTGCCGAACGTCGGCTGGCAGGCGTCCGAGCGATCGGATCAGGATCTCATCAGCCAGTGTCAGTGTTCAGACTGGCACCGGGTCGAGCGCGTGCTCTCCCGCTTCACTCGCGAGATCTCCGAACTGCGTCGTCAGGGCTGGATGGACGCCTAAACACGGACGACCGCATTCAGCGTTCGGCAAGAAGCGTGCGGACCGGAGGCGCGCGGCATCCCGCTGCACGGCGCCGGTCATTCCTCGCCGAACCCTGATCGCGGTCGTCACGCCGCCCACGATCCGTTTCTATAGAGCGTGAGCGCGACGTCCACGTTGGACCGCAGCGCCCGCGCGACCGAATCCCAGTTCTTCTCGCAACGCAGCAGCGTTTTCCACGAGTACAGGTGCTTCGCCTTGTGGAAGTCGCTGTTCGCGACGTACGGGTAGTGCTTCAGGCTCGTCACCGAGAAGAGATCGTCGCGGTTGGCAGCTTCCCAGACGTCCACAAGATCGACCAATCGCTTCCGGTGATCCCAGAGATAGCACGTCGAGATCTCGATGCGCCGCGTCGTGCGGTGATGCGGGTGGCAGGCGATGCTCAACGCACCCTGGCGACGGATGTCCCGCAGGATGTCTTCGGCCGGCTGATCCGCGCTGATGAATTCCTGGATGTTGAGCGCGACGATGTGCGCGTTCTTCTTGCTGCGGATGTGATTCTGCGTCACCTCCGCTCCGGGAATGACGAGCATGTCGTACAGGCGCGCCGCCCGCTTCGCCTCGCGCTCGATGTCCGCGAGATACGCGCCGAATCGTTCTTCGGTCACCGAGAACTCGCGGCGGCCGAGCGAGATGAGCTTTCCGGCCCTCGCCAGCAGATCGCGCTTCATCAGGATGTGATCGGTGATCGCGATGACGTCGAACCGGCGCGTCTTCCCGTACAGGTCGATCACCTCGCGCAGCGACAGGCGTCCATCGCTCCATTGCGTGTGCACGTGAAAATCGCAGAGGAGAAACGGCTCGTATCCGGGCACGTCTACACCCTCACGTCGATGTGCTCGACGTCGGCGGGCCGGTGACGAAGAATCTCCGACCAGAAGTTCCTCACGTACAGCGTGAAGACCGCGCGTTTGCCCATGGCCTGATAACGCCGCGCCGACGTCCAGACCCAGCAGTCTGGCGCGATGTCGATCCGGCCGATGGCGGTCAGCCGGCGCCCGAGATTCGTGTCCTCGCCGTGAAACTCGATCGACTGGTCGAAGCCCTGGATGCTCGCAAGCGTGTCGCTGCGCACGGCGAAGTTGCCGCCGTACAGAATCGCGCCGGCGTTGAAGACGTGATGCACGAGCGCATGTGTCGGGGGCGCGACCACCACGTCGTACGCCCGGATGAGTCCACGGCCGAGGCGGTCCCAATCGTAGAAGCGATAGGGTCCGGTCACCGCGACCGGCGCGCTCGCGCGATCGAAGCGGCGCATGACACGTTCGAGCCACGTGATCGGAGCGCGGCAGTCTGCGTCAACGTATGCGAGGACATCTGACCGCGCGGCGCGACGAGCCGTCTCCCGTGCGACCACCAGTCCGCGGGTCGGCTCCTCGACGACGCGCACGCCCGGCACCGCGCGCGCGATCGCCGCCGTGTCGTCCGTGCTCGCGTTGTTGACGACGATGATTTCGTCGGGAATACGGGTTTGCGCTTTCAGGGAATGCAGGCAGCCGGCAAGGAGGCGCGCCTCGTTGTAGGCGCAGACGATGACGGTCACTGTCATCTCCGTCTACCGTAGACGGAGCGTGTGACGTTAGCGAGTCGGCGAGATCACGTCAGTGTGACGTCTTATCGAGCGGTTCGAGCACGATGAACCAGCTCTCGCAGTCGGTACGAGAGCCGCCGGCGAGCGACACCGTGAAGACGAGGTTGAGCGACGGAATTTCCCAGCGCTGTTTGGCGCGGCCCGCATCCATCGCGACGCGGTACGGCTTGAGCAGGTTCTCCGGTGAATCGTGATCGCGGTGCTCGTCCTGCACGCCTTTGAAGATCGCGAATTCACGCCGCGGACCGAGGTGAACTTCGAACTTGCCGCCGCCGTTGACGACGTGGTCATACACGCGTTCGCCGTACTGACCGTCGGGCTCGCGGCACGACCACCAGCTGCCCTCGAGAATCTTTCTGGGATCAGATGTGAACGGTGTGAAGACGGACACACCCTGTGCAGCCTCGGCCACGGACCAGCCTAGTGCGCAGAGCAGGAGGCACACAACGCGAATGGTCGACTGACGCACGGCGCTCCTTTCGTCACGACGGACGACGCAAGGGCAGGATACCACCCTCCGCAGCCACCTCGACAAATTTGCAAGTTTGCCGAAAGAACGAAGGCGCATACGCATGTGGACCGCCACCGTGCCTCCGCAACCATGCACGCGCGCGGCCAGCTTCGAATGGCTCATCGCATCATTCTTCGGCGACTGAACGCATCCACACTCGACACATCCGTAACGCACAATTAACAGTTCAGACACAGCTGCGAAATTCCCGGCCGCTACGCTGCCATGCAAGCATGCCGAAGCATCGCGTCCTCATCGTCGAAGACGAACAAGACATTGCTGGATTGATCAAGCACACGCTCGAGCGCGGCGGAGAAGCCGACGCCGAAATCGTCGCATCGGGCGACGCCGCATTGAAGGCGGTCACAGACAGACCTCCTGATCTCATCATCCTCGACCTGAACCTGCCCGTCGTGAGCGGCGTCGAAGTCTGCCGCATCCTGCGATCGCGGCCGGACGTGCCGCGCGTCCCGATCATCATGCTGACGGCGCGGACCAGCGAGGACGACCGCGTCTCAGGCCTGGATCAGGGCGCCGATGACTACGTGACGAAGCCGTTCAGCCTCCGCGAGCTGTCGGCGCGCGTTCGCGCGGTGCTCCGACGAGGCGGCCAATCAGAAGAACGCCGGCCGCAGAGTTATCGCGGAGAACATCTCCTTGCTGATTTCGACGCGGTGGCCATCACCGTGGACGGCGAACCGATCCGGCTGACGCGGCGGGAATTCGAGCTTTTGCGCTACCTGGTCCAGAACAAGAATCGCGTCGTGTCGCGCGACCGGCTGCTCGAGCGGGTCTGGGGATACGAGCGCCTCGTCGAGACACGTTCGGTCGACGTCCACGTCGGCCGGCTTCGCGGAAAGCTGCGGGACGCCGGACGGCAGATCGAAACCGTCGTCGGCCTGGGCTACCGGTTCGTCGATTGACGGGCTTCCTCCGGCCGGGCTTGGGTTGTACAGTGCTGGGGCTGGAGGGAGTCGATGGCCGACCTGGAGCAGTCGTACAAGAACCACGCGCGGTTGTTTCCCATCTACCACTACATCGCGTCACCCATCATGCTGATCAATTTCGGTATCAGCGTGAAATCTCTGTGGTCGAACCCTGGATGGCCCACGGCGTGGGGCGCGGTCTTCGCGTTCGGCCTTCTGGCGCTGACCTTCGCGGCGCGCGCGATGGCGCTGACGGTGCAGGACCGCGTGATTCGTCTCGAGATGCAGCTTCGCCTGATGCGAGTGCTACCGCCCGATCTTCAGCAGCGGGTCGCCGCGTTGCAGCGGCAGCATTTCGTGGCGCTTCGCTTTGCGTCCGACGCCGAGCTGCCGGAGCTCGTGCGCGACGTAATCGACGGGCGCCTCAAGACGACGAAAGAAATCAAGCTGCGCGTGAAGGACTGGCAGGGCGACTGGCTGCGCGCGTAGCGCTACTTGTTGACGGCGCGCAGGATTTTCGGCGTCAGCAGCCAGCGCAGATCACCGGGGCCGCCCGGCGGAAGCTCGTCGAGGTCGATCCGGCAGACTGCGCCCTTCTTGAATTCCACGGGATGGCGCGAGCCGATCAGCCGGGCGGCCAGCTCGCCGATGCCCGGTTCGTGGCCGACGAGCGCGATGCGACCGCGCCGCGCGTGCTTGTCGAGCGCCTCCACGAGCGCGGTGAAGTCGCAGCCGGGCGCCAGCGCGTCGGTGTTGACGATCGGTGGATGGTCGTCGAGCTCCGCGGAGAGGATGTCGGCGGTCTGACGCGCGCGGACGAGCGGGCTCGAGAGAATGACGTCGAATTGGACACCGAGACGGTCGAGGCCGCGGGCCGCTTTCTTCATCCGCGACATGCCGTCGCTCGTCAGCGGCCGCTTCGTGTCGTCCGGCCACTTGTCGCCGCGTTCTTCCGCCAGTCCGTGTCGGACGAGATAGAGTTCGTAGGGACCCGGCATCGGTTATCCGGCGTGACGCGCGGACCGCGTCGAGGGCGCGCTCGGCGCTGCGACGAGCCGCCGCGTGAGTTCGTCCAGATCGGCGCGCGCGCGCACGTACCGCGCGTGAAGGCGCCGGCATTCGTCGTCCATCGCGGTGAGCAGCGCGTCGAGCTGCCGCCAGGCCGCCAGGCTCGGCGGCGCCAGCGAAGCCTGAACACCGCGAACGCGGTCGATCAGCACCTGAAAATCGTGCATGCGTCCGAGAATTTCCTGTACGCGCCTGAGGCCGCGAAGGTCGTCGGCGCGCCGAGGCTGATGCGACGCGGGCGCGAGCTCGATCGCATAACGCAGCTTCTTCACCGCGATCCGTACGGCGTGCAGGCGGTCGGGAAGGTAGAGCGCGCCTGCCGACTGCACGAATTGCTGAAGACGACCCGCGCGGTGCGCGATGCGCGCGTCGATCGCCCAGAGCGCGGCTTTCGCGCGCGCTGGACCGCCGCGGGCACTGCCGGCCTCTTCACTTCGGCGCACGTCGTTGAGCACACGCGCCAATTTGCGGGCGACCCGGTCGAGCTCCTCCGCTGGCAGTTCGTCAAGTCGCCGCTTCCGCGACTCGTCGCGCGCTTTCGCAACCGCCACGCCGACCCGGTTCAACGCTTCACGATGTTCAGGGCTCGACCGGCGAAGATCGTCGATCAGCGCGACCAGCACATCCAGCTCGCGCAGCGATCCCAGGCGAGCAGTGACCTTGCGCAGCCGTCGGCTGAGCTTCTTCGCGGTGTCGGCTTCGAGTTGAAGGATGGGGACCAACTCTCGAAGCCGCCGCGACGCGACGCGGACGCGGTGCAGCGAGCGGACGTCTCCTCGTTCGATGCCGGCCATCGCGTGAGAGAAGCGGTCGAGACGGAGCTTGAGCAGCTTGGAGCGTCGAACGACTGCAGGCATGTTCAGGGAACCAGCCGGGAAACTCTCATTATAGTAGGCCTATGCGGGTAGCCGCCATCGACATCGGAACCAACTCTATCCACATGATAGTAGTGGAGATAGGGCCCGATCTCTCCTTTGACGTCATCGATCGTGAAAAGGAGATGATCCGGCTGGGTGCCGGCGGACTGGACGGCCGCGCGCTCACGCCTGAGGCGATGCACGCCGCGCTCCAGGTGCTGTCGAAATTCCGGAGGCTCGCCGAGTCGCACCGCGTCGACGAAGTGATCGCCGTCGCAACGAGCGCGACGCGCGAAGCAGAGAACGGCGGCGAGTTCCTGCGCGCCATCACGCAGCAGACCGGCATCCGGCCGCGTGTGATCTCAGGAACCGAAGAAGCCCGCCTCATCCATCAAGCCGCCGTGTACGGCGTCAGCCTGCCGGGCGATACGGTCGTCGCGGTCGACATCGGCGGCGGCAGCGTCGAGGTGACGCGCGGCACCGGGTCGACCGTCGATGCCGGCCGCAGCTTCAAGCTCGGCGTCATCCGCCTGACCGAACGATTCGTCAAGAGCGATCCCATCGACGGCCGCGATGAACGGAAGCTCGTGCGCCACGTCGACGGCGAGATCGGCCGCTATCTCGATCACATCGTCCGCGCCGGATTCGACCGCGTCATCGGGACGTCGGGCACGATCCTCAGCCTCGGTTCGGTCGTCGCCGCGGCCGAAGGCCGCTCCACCGCGACGACGCTGCGCAACCGCCGCATCTCCGCCAAGCAGCTGCGGCGGACGCGGAAGACGCTGGCGTCCCTCGATCTCGAGCAGCGTCTCCGCGTGCCCGGGCTCGAGCCGCGCCGCGCCGACCTGGCCGTCGCCGGCGTCATCCTGCTGGACGAAATCGTTCGCCGGCTCGGCGCAAGCGACATCACGCTGTGCGATCTGTCGCTCAGGGAAGGCCTGATCCTCGACTACATCGCCCGGCACCGGAAGGAAATCGCCCAGGCCGACCGCTACCCGGATGTGCGGCGCCGCAGCGTTTTCGAGCTGGCCGAGCGGTGCAACTACTGGCCGGAACACGCCCAGCAGGTCGCGAGGCTGTCGGGCGTCCTCTTCGACCAGACGCGCGCCATCCATGGCCTGACCGACCGCGAGCGGGAATGGCTGGAATATGCCGCGATTCTGCATGACGTCGGCGTGCACATCAGCTATGAAAGGCACCACAAACACTCGTACTATCTGATCAAGAATGGCCACCTGCGGGGGTTCGAGCCCGAGGAAATCGAGACGATCGCCCTCGTTGCGCGCTACCACCGCCAGGCGACGCCGAAGCGGCGCCACGACGGGTTCAGCGAGCTGAAGCGGCGTCAGCGACGGACGGTCCGGACGCTCTCCGCGATTCTGCGTCTGGCGGAGAGCCT
This sequence comes from Vicinamibacterales bacterium, assembly GCA_036557365.1. Taxonomy (GTDB): domain Bacteria; phylum Acidobacteriota; class Vicinamibacteria; order Vicinamibacterales; family CAVVIG01; genus DATKHR01. The sequence continues at coordinate 61,647 of DATBHR010000093.1, read as the reverse complement.
GGACCGGAGCCACTCACAGGTCATAGGAGGCCTCGAACTGCATGATCGCGGCGACGACGATCTGCTGCAGCTGCGTGCGACGGGCGATGCGGAGCTCGAGTTGTGGTCGGCCGCGCGCCACGCGGCGCCGTTCGAGCGTTTGACGGGCAAGCCGCTGCGGATCGAATCGACACACGTCCATGCTGAACAACCTCACGCAGCCGCACGAGTATCCGGGGAAGCTGTTCGTCGTCGAGGGGATCGACGGATCCGGCAAGACGACGCAGCTGGGACTCCTGGCGAAGTGGCTCAAGGCCGAGGGGCATCGGGTGTTCGTCACCGAATGGAACTCATCCGCGCTGGTGAAGGCCGCCACGAAGACGGGCAAGAAGAAGAACGCACTGACACCGATGACGTTCAGTCTTCTGCACGCCACCGACTTCGCTGATCGACTGCTCTACAAAATCATCCCTCCGCTCAAGGCCGGCATGATCGTGCTCGCGGACCGCTACGCGTACACCGCGTTCGCGCGCGACGTGACGCGCGGCGTCGACCGTCAATGGGTGCGCGAGTTGTACAGCTTCGCGGTCAGGCCCGACCTCGCGCTGTACTTCCGCGTGCCGATCGACGTCTCGGTCGATCGGCTGATGGCGCGCCGCGTGAAGCTGAAGTTCTACGAGGCGGGGATGGATCTCGGCTGGAGCGCGAATCCGACCGAGAGCTTCCGCCTGTTCCAGGGACGCGTGCTCGAGGAGTACGATCAGCTCGTGCAGGAGTTCAATCTCGAGGTGATTGACGCCGTTGCGAGCATCACGGATCAGCAGCGCGTGGTGCGGCAGGTGATCGCTCAGCACGTCCTCGCGAGTCGCGTCGAGACGACCGGCGATGAGCCCGTCACCGCCTGATCTGCCGGACCTCGCGTCCGGTGCGAACGGACAGATTCAGGGAGGGCGTTACTACGGACGCCGCATCCCCTACCTGCCGCTCGGCGAATATCCCGGCAAGCTGATCGCAATCGAGGGCTCGGATGGCGTCGGACGCAGCACGCAAATCCAGCTGCTGCGCGAATGGCTCGAGGTCCGCGGCTACGGCGTCGTCGAGACCGGATGGACGCGATCGCCGCTCATGCAGCCGACGATCGAGCTGGCGAAGGCGAGCAACACGCTGAACAAGCTGACGTTCGTCCTGCTGTACGCGACGGACTTCGCGGATCGTCTCGAAAAGGAAATCATCCCGGCGCTGAAAGCGGGATTCGTCGTGCTGTCGGATCGGTACATCTTCACGGCGATGGCGCGCGCCGGCGTCCGCGGCGTCGACCGCCAGTGGCTGCGAAACCTGTACGGCTTCGCCATCGCGCCGCACCTCGTCTTCTATCTCAACATCGACGTGAAGTCGTTGATCGGACGTGTCCTCGCGTCACGCGGCATGGACTTCTGGGAATCGGGCATGGACCTCAAGTCCGGCGACGACATCTACGACAGCTTCCGGACGTATCAGGGCAGGCTGCTGAAAGAGTACGCGTCGATGGCTGACGAATTCCACTTCAGGGTCGTCGACGCACGTCGGTCGATCGAGAAAATCCAGGACGAGCTGCGGCGACAGGTCGGAGCGTTTCTGGAGCCCGCCGAACGTTCCGTCGAAACACACGACGTGACGAAGCGCGGCTGACGCCGCGCCCTCCTCTGCTATCCGGCGACGCTTGCGTGTCCAAGCATCTTGCGGACGAACGCCATCTGGCCGACGTGGTACGACTCGTGGAACGTCAGGAACGTAATCTGGTCGCCGACGGTCTCGACGTTCGGCAGCGGCGGACCGGCAGCGGGTTTCCCGAGCTGCTCAGCGCTGGCTGACGTGAGACGAGCGAGAAGCTCCTGCATCGCTGCGACGCGCGTCTGTTCGATCGATGCCAGCGAGGGATAGTCCTTCGGATCCATGTGGACGGCGCCGCGGCGGAACGTGTCGCCCCACCCCGTCCGAAAATCCCCGCCCAGGATCCGCACGATGCTGCCGCGCGTGTGCACGACGTGTCCGAGCAGCCAGAAGATTGAGTTGGATCGATCCGAAGGACGACGGCGCACGTCGTCTTCGGAGAGTCCGTCGAGCGCGCGCGTGATGAAACCGTCGTTGAGCCGAAAGATGGCAGCAAGCGGTTCGGTCACCGGATTGTTCGCCGTCGCAGTCATGCCGACTCCTGTTGAGGAACGTTGAGCACCGCGCGGTCGCTGGACGTGCCCCACGCTGCGATTCCCAGGCAGACGGCCACGAGCCCGGAGAATATGCCCGGAGGCGCGGAGAAGAACACCCAGCTCAGGATCAAGCTGGCGATTTGTACCGCGAAGAACGACCACGCGATCCCATCCAGCCCCGGCGTCCGGCTGCGCGCCAGAGTACCGAGTTGCCACGCCAGCACCGCGGAGAATAGCAGATAGGCGGTCACGAACAAGCCGAAGCCGACGTAGAAGCCGCCGTAGCTGAACTCCGCGCCGCGCACGCTGAAATGAACCGAGTTCATCGCGTCGCGGACGGCAAGGCCCTCCGGCGAGTTTGGACGAAATTCGAGGAAGCCGACGGTGTGACCGGCAGCAAAGAGGACGAACAGAATCGCCGCGGCGCGATATAAGGTCGCCGTTTTCATCGCGCGCTCCCCTCTTCGACGACGTTCGCGTAGATCTTGAGCAGGCCTGCCCACCCTTCCGGCGACTCGACGCTGGTCTTCATAGCGGCGCCGCCCGCACCGTGGCGTTCGAAGTGGCGATGTTCGAGATCGACGCGCGTCGTTCCGTCCGCGGCCGGCGTGAACGTGATTTCGACCTCGCTCGCCTTCGAGAGGTCGGGTTCGTACTGCCACGCCGGCGTAATCTGCCACGCGATGACGAGCCGTGTGGGCGGCTCCCACGCGAGGACGCTGCCCCAGTCGCAGTCGGTGCCATCGACCTGTTCCGTGTAGCATCGGCCGCCGATTTTCGCTTCGATGATGGCGCGCTTCATCGGAGATTTGCCGATGTGATGCCCGCGGGGCCACCACGTATCGAATCCCCGCGTGAACACATCGAACGCGCGCTCGACCGATGTTTTTACCGTGATGCTGGTTCGAACGGGCGCTACGGATCCCTGATCAACGGTCGTCATCGTTCCTCCTGCGCTGCGTCTGCAGCTTTCTTGAATGCGGCCAGGGCGTCGGTCCAGAACCGATCGAAATACTTGCGCAGCGCGTCGATGCCGGTGGGATCGACCGCGTACAGCCGGCGCGTGCCGTGCGCTTCGTCGCGGACGAGGTGCGCCTTCTTGAGCACCTTGAGGTGCTGGGAAATCGCCGGACGGCTGACGGGAAACTCGCGGGCGAGCTCGCCGACCGCGGTCGGGCCGGTGAGGAGGCGCTCGAGAATGGCGCGGCGTGTCGCGTCGCCGAGGGCGTCCATCTGCGCCTGTTGGTTAGTGGCCACTAACCGTAAGCATATACTTACCAATAGATCGAATCAAGCTTTTAACGCGGCCGAAATGTTCAGCAGCGGGAGGTTGGCTATCGTGAGTCGAATGTCGACGATGGCGCCACCACGGCCGCAGCCGCCATTGACCCCGCCGGCGCACACATCGGGTGTTCACCCAACAACCGAGGCACCCGCCAAAATCGAGGTGGCGGGGCTCAATTTCTATTACGGCGCGCGGCGCGTCCTCGAACAGATCGCGGTGAAGATCCGGCCGAACGAAGTGACGGCGCTCATCGGACCATCCGGGTGCGGCAAATCGACGTTTCTCCGCTCCCTCAACCGGATGAACGACATCGTGCCCGAAGCGCGAGTCGAAGGCACCATCGCGATCGACGGCCGCGACATCTACGCATCGTCCGTCAACGTCGTCGACCTCCGGCGCCGCGTCGGCATGGTCTTCCAGAAGTCGAACCCGTTTCCGAAGTCGATCTTCGACAACATCGCGTACGGACTGCGAATCAATCGGCTCACGCGCTCGCGCGAAGAACTGGCCGGACGCGTCGAGTCGAGTCTCAAGGCCGCGGCGTTGTGGGAAGAAGTGAAGGACCGTTTGCACAACTCCGCGCTCGCGCTGTCAGGCGGTCAGCAGCAGCGGCTGTGCATCGCGCGCGCCTTGGCGGTCCAGCCCGAAATCCTCCTGATGGACGAGCCCGCGTCCGCCCTCGATCCGATCGCGACGCAGCGCATCGAAGAGCTCATCTACCAGTTGAAGACGCGCTATACCATTGTCATCGTCACCCACAACATGCAGCAGGCGGCGCGTGTGTCCGACGTGACCGCATTTTTCTGGCTCGGAAAGCTGATCGAATGCGATCGGACCAACAAGATCTTCACGGCGCCGAGAGAAAAACTGACTGAGGACTACGTGACGGGAAGGTTCGGCTGATGGCGTCCGATCAGGGAGTCCGGCATTTTCAGGAGGAGCTCGAGCAGCTCAAGACGCGGCTGCTCGAAATGGGCGGCCTGGCGGAAGAACAGGTGCGGCTCGCCGTCAAAGGCCTCGTCGAGCGCGATCGCGATCTGATCGATCGCGTGCTCGTCAGCGATGAACCGCTCAACGCGCTCCACATCGAGATCGACAGCCGCTGCTTCACGCTGCTCGCCTTGTATCAGCCGATGGCGGTCGATCTGCGCGCAATCGTGGCCGCGGTGAAGATCAATACCGATCTGGAGCGCGTCGGCGACCTCGCCATCAACATCGCCGAAGCGGCGCGTCAGTACTCGACGCATCTGCCCGTCAAGAAGCTGATCGACATCCCGCGCATGGCGACGATCGCCCAGCGCATGCTGCGCGATGCGCTCGACGCGTTCGTCCGCCGCGACATCGACCTCGCGCAGAGCGTGCTGAACGAAGACGACGCACTCGACGCGCTCAAGACGCAGATCTTCCGGGAGCTGCTCACCTACATGCTCCAGGATCCGGCCACGATCGAGCCGGCACTCGACCTCATTCTCATCTCGCGCCATCTCGAGCGGATCGGCGATCACGCGACGAACATCGCTGAAGACGTCATTTTCATGGTCTCGGCCAAGGACGTCCGCCACCACGCCGCCGAAGGCAGCTGACGCTCAAGGCATCCTGGCCCCGCCGTGGGGATGCTTCTCGCACGCGGTATAAAATAGTTGGATGACCGAGCCGGCGGCGGTGTGTGTGTTCTGCCGCAAACGCCCGGTTGATCCGCGCTGGCGGCCCTTCTGCAGCGAACGCTGCCAGCTGTCGGACCTGGCCAGGTGGGCGGACGGCTCGTACCGCATCGCGGGCGATCCGCCGCAGACTGCCGAAGGCGACGAAGACGAGTCCGACACAACGAGCTGACCAACTGCCATGCCCGATACGCTGAGCATCGTCGACAACCGCACAGGAAAGAAGTACGAGCTGCCGGTCCAGGACGGCACCATCCGCGCGATGGACCTCCGGCAGATCAAAACCGGGCCGGACGACTTCGGCCTCATGACGTACGACCCCGCGTTCATGAACACCGCGAACTGCCGGAGCGCCATCACCTACATCGACGGCGACAAAGGCATCCTGCTCTATCGCGGGTATCCGATCGAACAGCTCGCGGAAAACAGCAACTATCTCGAGACCGCCTACCTGATTCTGTTCGGCGAGCTGCCGACAGAAGCGCAGCTGCAGGCGTGGACGCGCGAGATCACGCTGCACACGATGCTGCACGAGAACATCAAGAAGTTCATGGAGGGATTTCGGTACGACGCCCATCCAATGGGCATCTTCATCAGCACCGTCGGCGCGCTCTCGACGCTGAATCCCGACTCGAAAAACATCTTCGATCGCGGTTCGCGGCTGCTGCAGACGCGGCGACTCATTGCCAAGGTGCCGGGCATCGCCGCGTACGCGTACCGTCACAGCATCGGCCGTCCGTACAACTATCCCGACAACGATCTGAGCTTCACGGGCAACTTCCTGAACATGCTGTTCAAGATGACGGAGCTCAAATACCAGCCGAACCCCGTCCTCGAGCGCGCGCTGGACGTCCTCTTCATCCTGCATGCGGATCACGAACAGAACTGCAGCACGTCGACGATGCGTAACATCGGCAGCTCGCAGGTGGATCCGTACTGCGCGCTGGCAGGCGCGGCGGCGGCTCTCTATGGACCGCTCCACGGCGGCGCCAACGAAGCGGTGCTCCGGATGCTGAACGAAATCGGTTCGGTGAAGAAGGTTCCGGAATTCATCAAGAAGGTCAAGGCCGGCGAAGGCAAAGAGCGCCTGATGGGATTCGGACACCGCGTGTACAAGTCGTACGATCCGCGGGCCAAGGCGATCAAACGGATCGCGGATCTCGTGTTCACCGTCACCGGGAAGAACCCGCTGCTCGAAATCGCGCTCGAACTCGAGCGCATCGCGCTGCAGGACGATTACTTCGTCAGCCGCAAGCTCTATCCGAACGTGGATTTCTATTCCGGCCTCATCTATCAGGCGATGGGCTTCCCCGTCGAGATGTTCCCGGTGCTCTTTGCGATTCCGCGGACGGCCGGGTGGATCGCGCAGTGGGACGAGATGCTCCAGGATCCGGAACAGAAAATCGCGCGCCCGCGACAGATCTACACGGGCAGTCCGCACCGCGACTACGTTTCGCGGGAGCAGCGCACGTGAGCGTGCGGGCGTCGAAGCTGGCGGCGACGATGGTGGCGGCAGCCGTCGCCGTCATTCTCGCGAAGGATTCCGGCTTCGATTCGTCGCGCGCCTGGGAGCACCTTCGGCAGCTGACGGCGATCGGTCCGCGGCCGTCGGGATCGGCAGCAATCGAACAAACGCGTCAGTACATCAAGAACCAGCTGACGGCGTCTGGCGTCGCATTCACCGAACAGACGTGGCAGCAACAGACGCCGATCGACAGCGTCAAGATGGTGAATCTCGTCGCCACCATCCCCGGCACGCGCAAGGAACGCCTGGTGTTCACCGGGCACTACGACACGAAGCTCTATCGCGAGTTCCGCTTCGTCGGCGCCAGCGACGGCGGGTCGAGCGCCGCGTTCCTCATCGAGCTCGCGCGCGTCCTCAAAGCGCGCCACAACCCGCTTACGATGGAAATCGTCTTCCTCGACGGCGAGGAGGCGCGCCGCACCGAGTGGCAGGGCACCGACAACACGTACGGCAGCCGCCACTACGTCGAGGTCGCGAAGAAGTCCGGCAGCCTCTCGTCGATCAAAGCGATGATCCTCGTGGACATGATCGCCGACCGCAATCTCACGATCCGGCGCGACTCGAATTCGACGGCGTGGCTGACCGACATCATCTGGTCCGCGGCGAGGAAGCTCGATCCGTCCACACCATTTCTGCAGGAGACGACGCAGATCGAGGACGACCACCTGCCCTTTCTCGCAGCGGGCGTCCCGTCGGTTGACATCATCGATCTCGATTACCCGCAATGGCACACTGCCGGCGACACGCTCGATGCGGTCAGTGCACGCAGCCTGCAAATCGTCGGCGACGTTCTTCTCACCGCGCTCCCGCAGATCGAATCGCACGTCGCGAGATAACCAGAAACAAACACGCGCACGTTACACGATGGTGCGCGAAATTTTTTCACACCTGCGATCTGCATCGCGTCGCTGTCGGAATTACACGACTACACGCCGCATTGCATCGACGCATATCTCAACCGTATAGAAGTCTCTCTGTAGGCAGACTCGGCAACCGGATTGCCTGAGAGGCCGCGGTTCAATTCTCAGGAGATCCTTCATGCGACGGAGACGCGTCGACGTACTCGGGGTGTGTGCATTTTTTGCGCTGTTTACCGTTTTCGTCAGTAGCTCGCTTCACGCGCAAACATTGCCAAGTCCCTGGTCAGGTACGAGCATCGGAGTTACGTCGGGTACGTCCTCGTCAGATACTCAAACGTTCACGATCGCAGGAAGCGGCGTGGACATCTGGGGCACGTCCGATCAATTTCGCTTCGTCTACCAGCAGTTGAATGGCGACGGCACCATCGTCGCTCGCGTGGACAGCCTTCAAGGCGCCGACCCGTGGGCCAAGGCCGGCGTGATGATTCGTGCGAGTCTGGCGACGAACGCTGCGAACGCCGTCGCACTGGTGTCGGCGGGACATGGCGTCGCGTTTCAATGGCGATCGCAGGCGGGCGCGTCGAGTGCGATCACGCTCGGACCAACGGTCGGAGCGCCGCAGTGGGTGAAGTTGACTCGCGCCGGCACGACCGTCACCAGCTACTCATCGCCTGACGGCGGCACCTGGCAGAAAGTCGGCAGCGTGACCGTCGCACTCGGACAGACCGCCTATGCCGGTCTCGCCGTCACCAGCCACGTCGCTGGCGGCACGGCGACTGGCGTGTTCTCACAGGTTGCAGTCACGCAGGGGAACACACCTCCGAGTTCTTCACTGCCCACCGGTCAGCAGTCCACCGACATCGGCTCGCCGTCGAAGTCCGGTTCGGTAAGCTACTCGAGCGGCACGTACACGGTGTCGGGCGGAGGCGCGGACATCTGGGGCACGTCCGATCAGTTCCGCTACGTGTATCAGCAGGTCAGCGGTGACGTCGACATCGTCGCGCGCGTCGCGTCGGTCGAATCGGTGAATACGTGGACCAAAGCGGGCGTGATGGTGCGCGAGTCGCTCAGCGCGAATGCGCGCCACGCCATGTCGCTCATCTCCGCATCACAAGGCTATTCGTTCCAGTGGCGGCTCGACACCGGCGGCCTGGCAAATTTTGTTTCGGGCGGATCCGGCGCGGCGCCGACGTGGGTGCGCCTCGTTCGAACCGGTTCGAAATTCGAAGCGTTCCGGTCATCGAACGGATCGACGTGGACATCGATGGGATCCGAAGTCGTGCCGATGGCCGATTCGGTCTACGTCGGTCTCGCCGTGACGAGCCATAAATCGTCGCAGACGGCAACCGCGGTGTTCGATCACGTGGCGATCACGGAGCCGACAGCTCCGCCGAATCAGCCGCCAACCGTGTCGCTGACGGCGCCCGCGTCTGGCGCGACGTTCACGGCGCCGGCGACCATCACGGTCTCTGCGAACGCGTCGGATCCGGAGAACCGCCTGTCGCGCGTCGATTTCTTCTCGAACGGCACGTCGATTGGCAGCCGAACCGCTTCGCCGTTCAGCATCAGCTACGCGAACGTGGCAGCGGGCACGTATTCGCTGACCGCTGTGGCCACCGACGCCAGCGGCAGCAAGACGACGTCGTCTGCCGTGACAATCGACGTGCGCACCGCGACGAACAAACCGCCGACGGTGTCGCTCACGTCGCCGTCGTCCGGCGCCACGTTCACGGCGGGCGCGACGATCTCGCTGGCGGCAACCGCCTCCGATCCTGAAAATGCGCTCGCTCGTGTGGAGTTCTATCGCGGCACGACGCTCATCAGCAGCGACACGACCTCGCCGTATACCGCGACGTGGACGGGTGCCGCAGCCGGCACGTACTCGTTGACCGCCGTGGCCGTCGACGCCGCCGGCAACCGGACCACATCGGGAGCGGTGTCGATCACGGTTGGCAATCCGCCAACGACGCCGCCGAAAAGCGTGATCTTCCAGAAATCGACGGATAACGACACGCTCGTCACGAGCTATCGTCTCGACGTTTTTGCCAGCGGCGCCAATCCGGCGACGGCAACACCCGTGGCTTCAGTGAATCTCGGGAAGCCGACGCCGGCGTCGAACGGAGACATCACCGTCAACGAGTCGACGTTCTTCACCGCGCTGGCGCCGGGCACCTATCAGGCAACGGTCAGCGCCATTGGATCGGGAGGACAAAGCCGAAGCGCGGCCATTACGTTTACGAGGTAGAGGTGACGGCGCGATTGGAGAGTTGAGGAATTGGAGAATTGGTGAGTTGGAGAATTCGTCGTCGATAAATGGGTAACTTGGTAAATTGGTAAGTTGGTAAATTGGTAACTGAGAGTTCTATAGTTACCAACCAACTTTCCAAGCCATGGCCGACGACACACGAGCCGCACTTACCTACGCCGCCTATCTCAAGCTCGAGGAGCTGCTGTCGCTGCAGCAGCCTCGCTCCTCCGGACCTGAGCATGACGAGATGCTCTTCATCGTCATCCATCAGGTGTACGAGCTGTGGTTCAAGGAGCAGCTGCACGAGCTCGATCGCGTCGTGCAGCTGCTCGAATCGGACGAATCGCATCGTGCCCAGCACACGCTGAAGCGGATCCTGACCATCCTGAAGGTGATGGTCGCCCAGCTCGACATCCTCGAGACGATGACGCCGCTCGAGTTCCTGAGCTTTCGCGAGCGGCTCGACGCGGCGAGCGGGCTGCAATCCGATCAATTCCGGCAGATCGAGTTCCTGCTCGCGAAGAAATCCGAGCAGGCCATTCGCCGCATGGCACCGGGCAGCCGCGCACGCGCGGCGCTCGAACGGCGCTATCGCGAGCCGACGCTCTGGGATGCGTTCCTGCACTATCTCGCGCGCGAGCGGTACGACGTGCCGCCCGCGTCGCTGAAGCGCGACGTCACGGCACCCGTCGAGCCGTCGCCCGAGATCCAGCAGATGCTCGTCGAGGTGTACCGACGAGACCCGAAGAACGGTGAGCTCTGCGAACGGCTGGTGGACCTCGACGAGGGACTCCAGGAGTGGCGCTATCGGCACGTGAAGATGGTCGAGCGAACCATCGGCACGCGCCCGGGAACCGGCGGATCAGCCGGCGCCGCTTACCTGCGCGAAACCGTCGGCCACCCGATCTTTCCCGACCTCTGGGCGATTCGCTCGCAACTGTGAAATTCAGCACCTGATCCCTCAGCCCTAAGCCGTCCTCATCCTTCATCCCTCCGCACTCAGCCCTTCGTTAACCCGCACTCCGTCATCGCTTTAGCCTTTCATCACAGACGCTAACCGGCCGCGCTAGACTCCGTCTAAGTGGATCAGATGGACGCGACCGACGCAGCAGCCGTCCTGGCCCGCGCCCGCCAGGGCGACAGCGACGCATTCCGCGCGCTCGTCGAGCGTCACAGCCGGAGCGTGTTCCGGCTCGCGTATCGGATGACAGGAAACGAACAGGATGCCGAGGACGTCGTGCAGGAAGCGTTTCTTCGCGCCTACAAGCAGCTCGCTCGATTCGAGTCGCGCGCGAACTTCGGCACCTGGCTCTATCGCATCGTCGCGAACTGTTCAGTGGATCTGATGCGCGCCAGGCAGTCACGCCACGACATGACCCGCAGCGAGAGCCTGGACGACGCGTTCGAACTGCCGGCGACCGACGCGCCGGATCCGGAGCGTCTGGCGCGCAGCGACGAGATTCAACGACGCGTCCGCGACGCGCTTCGCGGGCTCAGCCCGCTCGAGCGCGCCGCGTTCACGCTCAGGCATCACGAGGGACGTTCGATCGAAGAGATCAGCCGGACGCTCGGCCTCGGGACGAGCGCGGCGAAGCACAGCGTGTTTCGTGCGGTGAAGAAGTTGCGGGCGGCGCTGGCGCCGCTCAGGAGTCAGGAATCGTGAGCGCGCATTATTCCGAAGACGATCTGACGCTGTATTACTACGGTGAAGGCCGGCGACGAGCGGCCATCGAGGAGCATCTGCAGACGTGCGACGCGTGCGCGTCGCTCTATCGCGAGATCTCCAGCACGCTCGCCCTGGTCGTCGCCGATGCGGTGCCGGAGCGCGGCGATCAGTACGGTCTCGAAGTCTGGCAGCGTCTGCGCCACCGCCTGCCGGAATCCGAGGCGTTCGACGGCGGACCGTTCGGATGGCTGTCGCGGATGGCCGACGCGGTGATCCCGCGAAATCAGCTCGCGTGGGCTGCGGCCGCTGCGGTGCTCGTCGTCGCAGCGTTCGTCGCGGGCCGCGCCTGGCGCCCGACCGCTCCCGCCTCAAACGTGCCGAACGTCGCGACGAATGCTCCGCACACGACGCCGTCCACGGCGAACGGCGCCGCATCCACCGCGGACGCCGACGCTCGTCGCCGGATCCTGATCACGTCTGTCGCGGATCACCTGGATCAGTCGGAGCGCGTGCTCGCCGACATCATGAATGCGCCCGAGGCCGGCGACATCTCGTTCGAGCAGCGATGGGCGGAAGACCTCGTGACGGCGAGCCGGCTGTATCGCCAGGATGCGATCGACGCCGGCGAACGCTCGGTCGCGAACGTCCTCGACGATCTCGAACGCAACCTGCTGGAAATCGTGCATAGCCCGTCGAAGATCAGCGCGGCCGATCTCGAACAGATTCGGCGGCGCATCGACGCGGCGGCACTGCTCTTCAAAGTGCGGGTGATGAGCGACGAACTACGCCAGCGCGAAGCCGCGCCGTCGGATCGACCCAACCCGCGGCCTTCCAACTCGTCTATCAGTTAGAGACCATGGACATGACACGATCCTTTTCAGCTTTCTGTATCGCGGCGCTGCTCGCCGCGCCCGCCGGCAATGCCTTCGCGCGCACGTTCGACGTCCACACGGCGATGTCTGACGCCGACGAGCGCGCGCAGGACCTGTACGATCACGCGCGCGATCTGCTCGAAAACGGGCGGCTCGATCGCGCGATCGCCGAGTTCGATCGCCTGATCGCGCTCAAGAGCAATCTCACGGACGCCGCCTTTTACTGGAAGGCGTACAGCCTCGCCCACCTCGGACAGCGCGCCGAAGCGCTGACGGTACTCGCGGATCTCAACAAGCAGTTCCCTTCGAGCCGCTGGCTGAAAGACGCGAGGGCGCTCGAAGTCGAGGTCCGTCAGTCGTCAGGACAGACGGTTTCGCCGACGTCGCAGGACGACGACGAGGTGAAGCTGATGGCGCTGCGCGGGATCATGCAGAGCGATCCTGATCAGGCACTGCCGATCATCGAGAAAATGCTCAGCAGTGCGAACTCACCGAAGGTGAAGGATCGGGCGCTCTTCGTTCTGAGCCAGAGCAACTCGGCGAAGGCCCGCGAAGTGATCGCCGGCGTCGCGAAGGGCAATGCGAATCCCGATCTGCAGCTGCGTGCGATTCGTTATCTCGGCATCATGGGCGGCGCCGACAGCCGTCAGTTGCTCGCCGACGTCTACAAATCCAGCTCCGATCCGGCCGTGAAGCGCGCGATCCTCCGCAGCTACATGACCTCGGGCGATCGAGAGCGTCTGCTCACGCTCGCGAAGAGCGAGTCGGACCAGTCGTTGCGGTCTGAAGCCGTCCGCCAGCTGGGTGTCATCGGCGCCCGCGCCGAGCTCTCGCAGCTCTATGGCAGCGAGACGTCGGTGGACGTGAAGAAGCAGATCCTGCAGGCGATGTTCGTCGGGGGCGATTCAGAACGCCTCATCGAGCTCGCCAAGAACGAAACAGATCCCGAGCTGCGCAAGACCGCCATCCGCAATCTCGGCTTGATGAAGCGAACGGCCACGACTGACGCGCTCGTGTCGCTCTACAACGGCGATTCGTCAGCCGACGTCAAGAAGGCCGTCGTCGGCGCGCTCTTCGTGCAGAACAACGCGACGGCGCTCGTCACCCTGGCGCGTGCGGAAAAGAACCCCGAGCTCAAGAAGGACATCGTCTCCAAGCTGTCCAACATGCACTCGAAGGAAGCGACCGACTATCTGATGGAGCTCTTGAAATGACGGCTTCGCGGACGGTGCTCGCGGCTTCGCGGACGGTGCTCACGGCTTCGCTGACGGTGCTCACGGCTTCGCCGACAGTGCTCTCGGCTGCGCCGGCGGTGCTCGCAGAGCAGGGCCGGTTCGTCAACGCGCAGTCCGAGACGCGATCGGCCACGCAGGGGCTCGAGCGCGAAATGCGCGCAATCGCCGGCCGGAGCGGCGTCGTCTGGGCCGGCTACCGCGCGCCGATGGTCGCCGGACCGCGACAGATGTGCTGCGGCGACTCGATGGGCGATTCCGGCGCCTGCTGCGGCACATGCCGGCTCGAAAGCGGCAGCGGCGTCACGATGACCTCGGATACGTATCGGGACCGCGGCACGCGCATCGCGCTCGAATCGCCGACCGAGTTCCTCGTGATGGCGCGGTTCGAGGGCGGCCAGGTGACGCGAGTGCGGCTGTTCACGCCCGACTGCAACGTGGACGCCGGCACGATGACGGTTGTCTGGCTGACGGACGTGAAGCCGGACGAGAGCATCGCCTGGCTGTCCGGCCTCGCGCGATCCGGCTCGGACGTCGAAGCGCAGCGTGAGCGCGTGAGCAAGCAGGCGATCGCGGCCATCGCGCTGCACGAGGTGCCGTCGGCGGACCGGGCGCTCGACGCCATGACGACGCCGGAACAGCCCGATTTTCTCCGAAGCGACGTCGCGTTCTGGCTCGGATCGACGCGCGGGGATGCCGGCGCGCGCCGCCTGACGCAGATGATGCAGCAGGATCCGAGCGAGAAAGTCCGCGACAAGGTCGCGTTCGGACTCTCGGTCAGCAAGTCGTCGGCAGCACTCCCGGCGCTCATCGCCGCGGCCAAGAACGACCGCAGTACGCGCGTGCGCGGGCAGGCGCTTTTCTGGCTCGCACACAAGGCCGGGCAGGAGGCCGTCGCGACGATTACCAACGCGATCGATCACGATCCGGAAACCGAGGTGAAACGAAAGGCGGTCTTCGCCCTCAGCCAGCTGCCGAAGGACGAAGGCGTCCCGAAACTCATCGAGGTGGCGCGGACGAACAAGAACCCGGAGGTTCGCAAGCAGGCGTTCTTCTGGCTCGGACAAAGCCACGACCCGCGCGCGATTCAGTTCTTCGAAGACGTGCTGCTGAAGAAGTAGGCGTCAGGCTTTGACGGTCCGGCGCACTTCGTCGACGATGGCCTGGACCTGCTCGTGGGTGAGCGTGCGGTTGGACGCTTTGGCCGCCGCGAACACGCGATCGACGGTCTCGTCGGATGCCGGAAGGCCTCGGCTCTCGAGCCAGAAGACGACGTTCGAGCGCCCCGACATCGGTCCGACCTCTATCGTCTGTTCGCGCCCGACGAGGCTCGCCGGAACCGCCGCGTACACGGCATCCATCAACGCGCGGTCGCCCTTGCGGAACGCTTTCACGACGGCGGCCGCGTGCACACCGGTCGCCGTCCGGAACGCATCGGCGCCGATGACCGGATAGTTCGGCGCAATCCGCACGTCGCAGGCGCGCGCGACCGCCTCGCAATACGCCGGCAGGCCCGTCAGGTCGTCGTCGCGATATCCCATCATCACGAGATTGACGAAGAGCAAATCGATCGGCGTATTGCCGCAGCGTTCGCCGATGCCGAGCGCGGCACCATGCAGCCGCGTCGCGCCGGCCTCGAGCGCGGCGATGCTCGACGCCACGCCGAATCCGCGATCGCGGTGGCCGTGCCAGTCGATGCCGGCGTCCACGCCGAGCTCCGCGACGAGCGATTTCACGAAGCCGACGACGGCGCGCGCGCCGTTGGGCGTCGCGTGGCCAACCGTGTCGGCGACACAAAGACGCTTCGCGCCCGCGCGGATCGCGGTCGACAAAAGCACGCGCAGCGACTGCGGGTCGGCGCGTGTCGTGTCCTCGGTGACGTACATGACGTCGAGACCCTCGCGAACCGCGAACGCGACGGCCTCCTCGGTGCATTTCTGGAGGTAGTCGATCGTCCACCCTTCCGCGAACTGCCGCACGGGGCTCGAACCGATGAACGCACCGCATTCGATCGGCACGCCGGTCCGCTGCACGATCTCTGCAATCGGCTTGATGTCGGCGATCATTGTCCGCGCCGCGCAGTTGGCGCGGATGGATAGCTTCGAGTCGCGGATCGCGCGCGCCAGCCGTTCGACATCGCGTGCGACGTGCGGTCCGGCACCTGGCAGGCCGATGTCGGCCGTGTCGATCCCGAGCGCGCTCATCTGGTGCAGGAGCGCGACCTTCTCATCGATCGACGGCGTTCGCACCGACGGCGACTGCAGTCCGTCGCGCAGCGTCTCGTCGTCCAGCATGGCCACCGGACGCGGTCCGGCCGCGTCGTGGTTCCAGTCGTAGATGAGGGGATGCGGGGTTACGCGCACGTGGTCACCGGTTCAGCAGAAGGACGGGAGGCGGCGCCGAGCAGAAGGAAGCCTGCGCCGAGAATCGCGCCAGCGCTCAGGCTGGCAATCCACAGTCCGCGCGTGACCGCCGGGCGCATCCAGTCGTCCATGTTTGCGTAGCGATGCGGCACGGCCGGCGAGTGGGCGGCCGCGAGCGCGGCGACGATGTAGTCACGGCCGGCGACGACGATCACGTGATCGAACACGACGTTCCACGTGAGCAGCGCCCAGGTGAGCCACAGGATCCGCGCGAGGCGCACGGCACGCACCGATCCTTTCGACATCCCTTCGGATTATCGCACGAGTCCCTGGAGGCTCTCGATCGAAGACATCGCCAGCGCGTGCGTTCGAGCGAAGTACAGCGCAATGAGCGCGACCAGGATGATGATCGCGACGATCACGACCATCGAGATCGGACGTCGTCGGCCGCTCCCTCGTATCTCGGCTGGCTGATACTTCGCGTCGGTCGTCGCCGCGCCGCATCGATAGCAGATGAGCGCCTTGTCGGCGATTTCAGTGCCGCAGTTCTTGCACTGCATGAACAGGCGCTCGCTGGAGGAAGGGTCTCACCGCAGCCATGATAGCCAGTACGAGGCCGAACGTACAAACGATCGTCGCGCCCGTCGGCAGGTCGAGCCTCAGCGACAGGTACACCCCGAGCGCGGACACCAGCGTGCCCATCGACCACCCGATGGCGAGCCGCTTGCCGATCGACTCCGCGTACAACATCGCCGCGACGGACGGCACGATCAGGTAGCAAAACACGAGCAGCACGCCGGCAATCGCCACCGACGAGGTGACGACGAAGCCGAACGAAGCGTAGAACAGAAAGTCCCAGAACTTCGTGGACGCCGAGTGGTCGTGCTCGTAGTCGTTGCGGTGCGCCATCGAAATCGCGAGAAACTTCTTGCGGAAGATGTAGTGAAAGGTTCCGACGGCGCCGTACAGGATCGCGGTCTTCCCGACCTCCTCCCACGACACAGCGAGGATGTTTCCGACGAGCATGTCCTTGAGGTGCTCGCTCTCAGAGGTCGCCTTGCTCATCGCCAGAATCGCGCCGGCCGACGCCACGGCGTAGCAGATGCCGATGATCGCTTCCTGCGGAATCCGCGCGTGCCGGGCCCTGATCGTCGAGAACACGAACGCCCCGAGGAACGTAAACGCGAGGCTGATCCAGTACACGATGCCCGCATGTGGATCGCCGCCCGAGATCGGCAGCAGGATCGCGATCGTCGCCCCGAGCGCCGCAATCTGCGCCAGCGACAGGTCGACGAAGATGACGCCGCGCTCGACGACGTGCACGCCGAGATAGGAATGGATACCGGTCAGAATCAGGCTGGCGACGAACGGCGCCGCCAGAAATTCGAGCATCGACGTGTCCATTACTTGGTTGCCCCGCTCTTCTTGATTGCCTCAACGACGAGGTTGATGTCGTAGTCGAACAGCTTGAAGTAGTCGGTCACTTCCTTGACGCCGCCGACCGACGGCGGCATGACCAGCACCTGCGCTCCGGTCTCACGCCCGATCGCGTTCGGCGTCTTGAGATCGAAGTACGGCTCGACCAGCACCAGCTTGATGTTCTGGCGCTTCATCTCGTTGATCAGGTCCAGCGTGTGCTGCGGCGTCGGCGGAATGCCGGGCCGCGGCTCGACGTAGCCCATGATCTCGAGCCCGAAGCGCTCGGCGAAGTTCGGGAACGATCGATGGTAGGTGACCATCTTCGTCCCCTTGTAGGGCGCCATCGCCGCCACCCACCTCTTCTCCGACGCGTCGAGGCGCGAGGAGAAGTCGTCGAATCGCTGCTGGAAGTACGCGCGGTCGTTCGGTCGGAGCTGCGAGAACTTCTCCGCGATCGCTTTCGCCACGCGGCGCCCGTTTTCCGGATCGAGCCAGTAGTGCGGGTTGCCCTGCGGATGCACGTCGCCCATGGCGCGCGTGATCTGCCCCGTCGGAATCTCGAGGATCTGCGCCGTCAGCGACGCGTCGAGATACCCGTCGGCGCCGACCTGCACCTTCCCGTTGCGGCTCTGCTGGATGAGCGGCGGGAGCCAGCCGATTTCGAGCTCCCGTCCGACGGCGATCAGGACGTCCGCTTTCTGCAGCTTCAGGATGAAGCTCGGCTTCGCCTCGACGAAATGCGGATCCTGGTAGCCGCGCGCGAGCGCCTCGATCGAGATGTGATCGCCGCCGACTTCCCGGCCGAGCGACGCAAGATCCTCTGTCGTCGCCACGACGTTGAGCTTCGACTGCGCGAACACCGGACTCGCCAGCAAGAGAACACCGATCGCCGGAATCAGTTTTTTCATAGGCCACCAAAGGCTCATCGTCCTCACCTGCACACGTGCCTAGAACGGATGCGCGCCGTGCGCACCGATCGAGAACTGGAACTGGAACAGGAACTCGTTCGCCGTCGTCGCCGCCTGTGCGTAGTTGATGCGCCGGTACTGTCCGCGCACCTGGCTGAACTCGCTCGGCTGGAACGTCAGCAAGAGCGATCCGCCGGTGTCGAAGTCGTTCGGCGCCGTGTTCGATTCGGAGCGGTCGAAGCGAATGCCGGTCGACCAGCGACGCGCGAACTGGAAGTCGCCCGACGCGTACATGCCGCTCGGATGGATGAACACGTTCTGCGCCGTCTCGCGCTTCGTCCACACCCATTCGGTCCGCGCCAGAAACGAGTGATAGATCGAGCGCTGCAGCGGACGCCAGCGGTACGTCGCGTCGAATCCGACGAGATGCGCCTTCAACTGCTCGTCGCCGCCTGCCGCGACCGGTGAGTTGCCGTAGGCATACGACCCGCCGATGTCGATGTTGCTGTCCTCCGTGATGTCCTGGTACGCGCGGACGTGACCGACGTAGGTCAGCTGGCTGCGCTGATAGCTGTGGAAGACGTCGCCGACGAGGCCCGAAAACACCTGTCCGGTCGCCTCGAGGAACATCCACGGATTCGGAATAAGGCGCGCGACGGAAATGCCGGCGTCGGAGATGCCTTCCTCTCCGCCGACGAGGTTCTGCGTCACGAGCGGCCGGTCGGTCCACGGCATCACGTGGTTGTGCAGCGTATTCACCTTGCCGAACGCTGCGCGCATCTTGCCGACCTTCGTGAGCAGACCGCCGGGCAGCGACGTCAGCGTCAGGTAGCCCTCCTCGAGATCGACACCCTCCTGGCCGAAGGAGATGAAGAAGTCGGCGCGCGCATACGGATCGACGACCGCCTGGAACGCCGCCTCGGACTCGTGCATCTCGAGCGGCGGCTGCGGGTTCACTGAATTCGTGCCCGCCGCGCCGAGGAAATCGCCGATGACCGCGATGTCGGGATTGAAGACCTTCGAACCGCTGTTCACGGCGGCGCCGTATACCGGCAGCGCTCCACCCGGTCCCCCCGCGCCCGCCGCGCCGGGAGGCACCTGCGCGGTCGGCTCGGTCGCGCCGGGCTGTTGCGGCGGCGGCGCTGGGACGGCCGGAGCCGGCGGCTGCGCCGCGGACGGCGGTGCGCCTTCCGCCGCGGCCAGCTTCGTCTCGAGCGCGGTCAGACGATCGCCGTACTGCGATTTGATCGCCTCGAAGTCGCGCCGAAGCTGATCGATCTCCTGCCGCAACGCCTGCGGATCCTGTGCGCTCTGTGCGCTCGCGAACGATGCGTGCCCACACAAGCCGCACAACACCAGCGCCGACGTACAGACGCCTCGAATAGCCCGCCTCACAAACACCTCCGTTGCAGCCGAGGAGTCTCGCCTGACGGAGACTCCTGTCCTCACTCGATCGAAATTGAGCTAGACAGCCGACGGGGGCGAACGACCGGTGGTCCGTGCCGCGACGAGCAGGCTCTCGGCGCGCATGTCGCCGGACGCGGCGCTTCCGGCGTCGGCCAGGTGCAGGACGTCCGGCAGCGTCGGCTGGTCGTCGGGAGCGGCGCTGAGGACGCTGGCACTGCACGCCGTGCAGTGCTGAGGTGTTTTCAGCTCGCAGGAGAGGTCGTGATGTTCGAACGGCGACGCAAAGAGGAAGATCGCGTAGAGCATCGCACCCAACGCCACGAGGCGGCGTCCTCCGAACAGGGTGCGATCGCTCCTTAACACTTCCTTGATAATACGACGCGCTCAGCTGGCCATCAACTGAGCCGCAACGGACGACAACGGCTCGACGCCGTGGACATCGCGCGGCAGTTGGGTGACCGCCACCCGCGGCAGACGCGCGAATCGGCGGCCGATTTCGTCCAGATACTCGCGTTCCTGGGACTTCCGGGCGTCGTAGAACTCCCCCGACAGCCCATCCGGAAGCACGCGGTTCACTACCAGCCCGCCGACGTCCAACGCGGCCTCGTGCAGCGCGTCGGCGGCGCGGACGGTCTCGTCGATGGCGAGCCGTTCGGGAATGGTGACGAGCACGAAGGACGTCCGGCCGCGGTCGGTGACGTACGCGCGCAACGCGAGCAGACGCGTGTACCGCCGCTCGAGCGCCGTGAGCACGGGATCGCTCGCAGCGGCCGCGTCTCGCTGCTCCTCGGACTGGTGATCGATTTCGAGCAGCGCCTTTCGATGCTTCACGAGCGCCTGGATCCACGCCGTCATCGCTTCGGGCATGCGCAGGAGCTGCATCGTGTGGCCGGTCGGCGCCGTATCGAACACGATCAGGTCCCACGGCGAGCGGGGCGCGTCGTTGGACAGGATGATGTCGATCATGCGATCGAGCAGCGCCACTTCGGCGAGTCCCGGCGATGCGGCGGCCAGGTCGATCTGCCGCCGCGCCCGCTGCACGACGTCGGGGCTGAACATCTTTTCGATGTCGCTCTTCACCTGCGCGACGTAGCGGGCCGATTCGCGGTCGGCGTCGATTTCGATCGCCGAGAGCCGCGGCGTCAGCGCGCGCGCTTCACCGCCGATCGACGCGCCGAAAATGTCCGACGTCGAATGCGCAGGATCCGTCGACACGAGCAGCACGCGCTTCCCCCGCTCGCTCGCGCTCAACGCGAACGCTGCCGAGCACGTCGTCTTTCCGACACCACCCTTGCCGCCGAAAAAGACGACGCGGCGGTCGATGAGCGTCAGCAGCACGGGAGCGTGCCAAGCGGCGAGTGTTCGATCCCCATCCGCTTGTGCCACACGTGAAACTGTTCGAGCAGGTACGGGTAGACCTCGAGGAGGTAGAGCGTCGCCGGATTCGGAAGGCCCGTCGCTTCCATGAAGCAGAGGAGCGTGAAGAAGTCGTGAAGATCGGCCGTCTGCCGTCGCACTTCGCGCTCGTACGGTCCGCGGGTGACGCCGCGGAGGACCTCGGCGAGATGCAGCCGGATTTCGAGGAGTTCGTCCGCCCAGCTCACTTGCCGATGATCACCTTCACGCGGAACGAGAATCCGCCGGCGTTCTTTTCGTCCAGATCCTTCGACAGTCCCGCGTCGCCCAGAATGCCGGGAACATAGGTGTAGTGCACATCGGCCGCGGCTCCGACCCATCGATGCAGACGCACCTCGATGCCGCCTTCGACGATGCCGCCGGCGTGGGTGACGTTGAGGTTCTCGGTATCGTCGGAGAATTCCGACGATTCCTCGTAGTGATAGGCGCCGACGCCGCCGCCGACGTAGGGCCGGAACCGCGGGTTCGGGTTGAACCGATAGCCCGCCGTGAATTCGAACGGCGTCATCGACACCTGCACGGGGATGCCGAGCGGAAACGTCTGGCCGTTGTTGACGAACGCGCGCTGGCCCGTTTTATCGAACCGTGACGCGCTGATCTCGAGGTAGAAGCGATCGTCCTGCGTGATGTTGAGGCCGCCGCCCCAGAACGGCTGCGTGGCGCTGCCGAGGACAGCATCGAACGTCTCGCTGGCGGCGAACTTCTGGAGCGCGAACATGCCGAACGGACGGAACTGCAGGTCCTGCGCCGCCGCGGGTACGCTGCAGGCGAGCACGAGAAGCATCGAGGCGAGCGACTTCATCGGGCAATCCCCAGTCCGCGGAGTGAATTCCGCGCGTCGACCAGGCCGTAGCCGTACATGTCGTCGCGCCCCGCGGGGCCGAGGTCGGTCGCGAACTTCTCGAGCGCCGCTTCGACGGCGGCGGGATTGGTGATGCCCTGCTGCATCATCATCGCGGCGATGCCGCTCACGTGCGGCGTCGCCATCGACGTGCCGATGTAGCCCACGTACGCCAGCACGTCGAACCGAGGCGCGACGTACTGAGCCGGCGGCAGCAGATAGGTTTCGACGAAGCGGAAATCGAACGTCTGCTGCCAGATGTAGCCGTCACGATCGAAGCCGCGTTCGGATCCGCCGGGCGCCGACAACTCGATCCAACTGCCGGTGCTCGAATAGTAGGCGTGGCATGCCGGCGACGCGCTCGTGCCGGCGCATTTGTGGTCGCCGCCGGTCACGTTGCGATCGACGGCAGCGACTGCCACCGCGCCCTTCACACGCGAGGCGATATCCGCGAGGATTTCCTTCGGGTTGCCGTCTTCGAATTCGTTGCCGCCGGCAATCGCGATGAAGACGCCTTTGCCGACCGCGTAGTTGATCGCGTCCTCGACGGCCGGCGCCGTGTCGGGCGGTCCGGTGCGCCCGATGCTCATATTGATGACCTTGGCGCCGTTGTCGGCGGCGTATCGAATGCCGCGAGCCACCTCGGCGTCCGTGCCGACATTCGGCGAGCCCATGATGTCGTCCCAGATGCTGTCGATGACTTTGACCGGCATGAGCTTGACGCCGAACGCCACCCCCGCCGTCCCGATGTTGTCGTTCGTCAGCTGGCCGAGCGTGCCGGAGACGTGCGTGCCGTGGCCATCGAAGTCGAGCGGCTGCGTACCCTCCCAGATGAAGTCGCGCGGCGCGACGATTCGTCCCGGCGAGACGAGCTGCGTGGCCGCGGAATACGGAATCGTCACGGGACCGAGCGCCGGATAGCGGACGCCGTTGTCGTCGATGAACGCCGGCAGGTTCGCGTTGATGGTCGCGTTCGTGTACGCCATTCCCGTGTCGAGGACAGCGACGGTGATGGTGTTGCCGGCCTGCGGCTGAATGTCCCACGCGCGCTCGAGGCCCAGAATCGGGAGATTCCACTGGCCGGGCGTAAAGCTCGGGCTCGACTTGTAGAGCGGATCGTTCGGGACGAACATCGCGTGCACGCGGTACGCCGCCTGCGCGTACTCGACTTCGGGACGTGCGGTGAGCGTGCGGGCGGCGGCCTCGGCGTCCTCGCCGCTGTCGATTGTCACGATGTCGAAGTTGGCATCGCTGGGCCGCGGCGCCATCGCGCCGGTCCGCGACGCCGCGGCGATCGCATCGTGCCGCGCGGACATGCTGGCGGTGTCGCGGAACTTCACGATGACGCGTCCGCGTGCGTAGGGCACTCCCGACGCGCCGACGCCGTCGGTGTGCATGACGGCGTGAATCGACGCGCGACGGCGCGCCTCGATCGCGTTCGGCGTGTGCGAGTCGTCGCCGAGCACACCTTCGTCGACAGCGGGAAGACCCACGTTTTCCCGAATCACAAACTGAGCCGGACCGGCCGGCTGCGTGCTGGCGCCGAGCGCCGTCGCGGCGACGGCTGCCGCCGCGCAGGAAAGCAACACACGAGTACGAGGCATGCGTGTATTCTAGCGTCTGACGTGAAGCGGGACGTGGGATTGCGCAATGGCTGACACACTTTTTCATAAAGTCTGGAACGCGCACACCGTGAGGCGTCTGCCGAGCGGCCAGACGCAACTCTTCGTCGGGCTTCATCTGGTGCACGAAGTGACGACACCGCAGGCATTCGACATGCTGCGGCAGCACGGGTGGCGCGTCGCGTTTCCGAATCGGACGTTCGGCACAATCGATCACATCGTTCCCACGACCGCGCAGCGTCGTCCGTTCCTGGACATGATGGCGGAAGAAATGGCGTCGTCGCTGGAGCGCAACTGCCGCGACGCGGGCATTCCGCTGTGGACGCCGGAGCACGACGAGCAGGGCATCGTGCACGTCATCGGACCCGAGCTCGGGTTGACGCAGCCGGCGATGACGATCGCGTGCGGCGACAGCCACACGTCGACGCACGGCGCGCTCGGCGCCATCGCATTCGGGATCGGCACGTCGCAGGTCCGCGACGTCCTCGCGTCGCAGTGCCTCGCCCTCGATCCGCTGAAGGTCCGGCGCATCGACGTCAACGGCCGCCTGCGTCCCGGCGTTTTCGCGAAGGACGTGATCCTGACGATCATCCGCCGGCTGGGCGTCCAGGGCGGCGTCGGCTACGCCTACGAGTACGGCGGCACCCTTCTCGATGCGATGACGATCGACGAGCGCATGACCGTCTGCAACATGTCGATCGAAGGCGGCGCGCGCGTCGGCTACGTCAACCCCGACGAAACGACGTTCGCCTTTCTGCGCGGGCGGCCGTTTGCACCGCAGGGCCCGGCGTTCGATCGAGCCGTCGCGTGGTGGCGCAGCATGGCCTCCGACACGAACGCGACGTACGACGATCGCATGGCGATTGACGCCGCCACGATCGAACCGACCGTGACGTGGGGCATCAATCCCGGTCAGTCCGTCGGCGTCAGCGAGCCGATTCAGGGCGACGCCGGCGACGAAGCCTTCGACTTCATGGGATTTCATCCGGGCGATCGCGTCACCGGCACCCGCATCGATGTCGCATTCATCGGCTCGTGCACGAACGGACGCTTGTCGGATCTCGAAGCGGCGGCGGCCATCGTGCGTGGCCAGCGTGTCGCGCCGCACGTGAAAGCGCTGATCGTCCCCGGATCGCGGGCCGTCAGCCGGGCCGCGGAAGCGCGCGGACTCGATCGCGTCTTCAGCGAGGCCGGCTTCGAATGGCGCGGTGCCGGCTGTTCGATGTGCCTCGGCATGAATCCCGACCGGCTCGACGGACGTCAGATCTGCGCATCCTCGTCGAACCGCAACTTCAAGGGACGCATGGGCAGCCCGACGGGCCGCACGCTGCTCATGAGCCCCGCGATGGTGGCGGCGGCGGCAATTGCCGGCGAGGTCGTTGACGTCCGCACGATGCTGGAACCGGCGCCTGCCGCGTGAGGATCCATTCATGACCGAGACGTCTCTGGCGATCACACGAATCAGCGGACGCGGCCTTCCGCTTCGCGGGCACGACATCGACACCGACCGCATCATGCCGGCGCGGTTTCTCAAGGCGGTGTCGTTCGAGGGGCTCGAGCGCCACGTGTTCGAGGACGACCGCGCCGCCGACCCGCGGCACGCGTTCAACGATTCGAAATACGCGGGCGCGACCGTTCTCGTCGTCAACGCGAATTTCGGATGCGGGTCGTCGCGCGAGCACGCACCGCAGGGACTGTTCCGCGCCGGCATCCGCGCCGTCATCGGCGAGTCGTTTTCAGAGATCTTTCGCGGCAATGCCGCGGTCATCGGTTTGCCGTGCGTCGCGGCCGACGCGCGCGCCATCGACCAGTTGCAGGGTGCCATCGAAGCGGCGCCGCAGACGATCATCGACGTCGATCTTGTTGCGGGACGCGTACGCTTCCGCGACACGTCATTCGACGCAACCCTTCCGGCTCCCCTGCGCGACGCGTTCGTGGCCGGCCAGTGGAACCCGACCGCGCTGCTGCTCGATCGCTTCGAAGAAGTCCAGGCGGTCGCGGCGCGACTGCCGTACGTGGACGCATTCGCGAAGGGGTAAGGGCGCAGCCATCCGTTAGACAAAAACGCCACCGTTCCACGTCTATAACCTGAGGCGATGACATCCTGGGTCGGGCGGGCGTACGAGCGCCATGCCGATTCACTGTTCAGGTATGCGCTCATGATCGTCGCGGACCACGCCGACGCGGCCGACGTCGTTCATCAGGTGTTCGCGTCGTTGCTTGGCCGAGTCGGCGGCGACCCGCTCGACCTCGAGCGCTACCTGCGGAGAGCCGTGCGCAACGGCTGCTATGACGTCCTGCGTCGACGAGGACGCGAGCGCTCGCTGGACGGCCAGCTACTCGAGCCGGTTGCGCCGCCTGACGACAGCGAGCTTCGTCTCGCCGTGGAGCAGGCGATCAGGACGCTGCCGGCGGAACAGCGCGAGGTCCTGCACCTGAAAGTGTTCGAAGGGATGACGTTCCAGCAGATTGCGGATCTGACGGACGAGCCGCTGAACACGGTCGCCAGCCGGTACCGCTACGCCATCGCCAGGATGCGAGGAATTCTGTGAGCGAAAACGTCGAGGCTCGACTGCGTCGGTTCCGTCCGACCGGTGCGCCGCCTTCGCTGCGCCGCCGACTCATCGTCGCTCGAATCCGGCAGTGGACGCCTGCTGCCGCGTTAGTCGCGGCGACGCTCCTCTTTCAGTTGCTCGCGTTCGGTCAGCACCGGACGACGGACGCCCGGCTGGCTGCGCTGCTCAACGCAGCGGTGGAGCCGTCCAGCGGAGCGGAACCGTGGTGAACGCGGGAAGCGCACGGCCGATGGTTCGACCAGGATTTCTGAAGTGGTCGGGACTCGTCTGCGTACTGCTGCTGCCGTTCGTCGTGCATGCGATCTGGGACTATGTCGAGGCGCGGCGGATGAATCGGCGCATCGACGCCATCGCGTCGAGCGGCGAACCGGTTCGATCGTCTCCGTTTCAAGCCAACGTACGGAGCGCGCCCGCGGCGGACGCTGATCGGTATTACAGAGCAGCCGCCGCGCTGGTCACGGGCGTGACGCAGGATCAACACTGGAGCGCCGCGCAATTCACCGAAGCGCTGTCGTTCGTCGATCGCGCAGCTGCTCTGACCTTCGAAGGATTCGCGACCGGGACGTCGTACAGCTATCTCACCGCGCAGCTGACGATCCTCTCGCGTCTCTGCGAAGAGCGGGCCGTCGGCCTGTCAACTGGCGGCGACGCGGATGGCGCGTTCGAGTCGCTCACGTCCGCGGCACGACTGGCTCGCACGCATGAGTGGGCCGTCGTGCCGAGAATCGACGCGGTGAGAACGGTCGTGCGGGCGGCGGTCCCTTCTCCGTCTGTCCGCGAACATGCCGCGCGAGCGTTCAAGGATCTCGTTCAGCCGGACGCCGCCAGGCATCGATTCCTGCTGCAGCGCGGGTTCATGCTCGAGCAGCTCGCAGCCGAACATCATCGCGTCCCGCATGTCGAGTCGTGGATCGTGCGTCCGTGGAGAATCCACGAAGCCGTACGCCAGCTCGACGGGTATGCCGCCTTCATCGCCGGGCAGCCACCAGTCTCGAACGACTTCGAGACCGCGTCGCTGCGAGAGGAGTCGAGGTTCATGGAGCGCCGGCTCGCAATCCTCGAGTGCGAATACCGCCTTGTCGCCGGCGAATCGCCGGACTGCGGGCCTTAGTCCTCAGCCCTCAGCCCTTAGCCCCAAGCTCTTCGCGTCTCAGCCTGCCCTACGCCTTTCGTGTTTCAACCTGCGCTTCCTGCTGCGCGACGCTCAGGAACGCGCCGCTCGCGTGCGACCGATGGCTGTTGCGGCAGACGATCATCACCTGACGCTTCCGTGAAACGCCGGCGACCGGGATCGCGACGAGTCGTCCGCTGGCGATCTCGGTGATCGCGCACCGCCGCGGCAGCAGCGCGACGCCGAGCTGCATTTCGACAGCGCGCTTGATCCCATCGAGGCTCGGCAGCGAGATGACCATCCGCAGCGGGACGTGCCTCGACTCGAACAGCCGCAGCACGCGCTCGCGCGCCGGCGACGGATCGTTGTGGGCGACCACAGGTTCCTTCGCCACATCCTCCATCTGCACCTGACGGCGTTTCGCGAGGTCGTGCGAAGGCGGCACGAGCAGTACCAGCTCGTCGGTGCCGACGGGGACAACGAGCAGACCTTCTTCGGCGGGGTGAAACGTCAGCGCGCCGAAGTCGAGGCTTCCCTGCTGGACCTCGATCGCGATCTGCCGCGCCGGCACACGCCGAACGTCGATGGTGATCTGCGGATGCCGCGCCCGGAACTGCGCGATGAGCGGCAGCAGCGTGTGGACCGCGGCCTCGTTCGCGCCGACGAGCACGCGGCCACGGCGCAGATCGCGCAATTCGCGCACGGCCGACTCCGTCTCTTCCGCCAGCCGCACCAAGCGCTGCCCGTAGTTCTGCAGCATCCGGCCGGCCTCGGTGAGCGTCCCGTTCTTCGAGGTCCGGTCGAAGAGCTGCTCGCCGAGTTCGACTTCGAGACGACGGACCGCCTGGCTCACGGCCGGCTGGGTCCGGTGCACTTTGGCGGCCGCGCGCGAGAAGCTGCGCTCCTGGGCCACCGCGAGAAAGATGCGCAAGGCGGCGAGGTCCATAATTGGCGTTTATTTTAGCGTAACTTTTATCACTTTGACTTCTGACCTGCCCGACCGCTACAACAAACGCTATGACCACACCCTCTCGAATCGCGGTCTTCGACACGACGCTGCGCGACGGCGAACAGGCGCCCGGATTCTCGCTGGACGTGCCGGCGAAGCTGGCCATGGCGCGCGCGCTCGACGAACTGGGTGTGGACATCATCGAGGCGGGGTTCCCGATCGCCTCGCCCGCGGACTCGGAGGCCGTTCGGCAGATCGCGACCACCGTCCGGCGGCCGGTCATCGCCGCGCTGGCGCGGACCCGCAAGGTCGACATCGAAGAGGCCGGCCGGGCGCTGAGCGGCGCCGACCGCTCCCGTATCCACACGTTTCTCGCAACGTCCGACCTCCACCTGACCGCCAAGCTGCGCATGTCGCGCGACGAATGCCTCTCCTCGGCGGTGGACGCGATCAAGCTGGCTCGGCGCTTCACCGACGATGTGGAATTTTCGGCGGAAGATGCGACGCGGAGCGACCGCGATTTCCTGTGCCGGGTCATCGAGGCGGTCATCGCCGCAGGCTGCACGACGGTGAACCTGCCGGACACGGTCGGCTACGCCACGCCCGATGAACTGCGCGACTTCTTCGCGGACATCATCGCGCGCGTACCGAACGCACACCGCGCGGTCTTCAGCACGCACTGTCACGACGATCTCGGGCTCGCGGTCGCGAACAGCCTGGGGGCCATCCAGGGCGGCGTCCGCCAGGTCGAGTGCACGATCAACGGAATCGGCGAACGCGCCGGCAACGCGTCGCTCGAAGAGCTCGTGATGGCGCTGCGTGTGCGGCAGGATCGCCTGCCGTTCGATACGGGCGTCCACGCGCCGGCGCTCTTCGAAGCCAGCCAGCTCCTCTCGACGCTCACCAGCGAGCCGGTCCAGGCCAACAAGGCCATCGTCGGCCGCAATGCGTTCGCGCACGAAGCCGGCATCCATCAGGACGGCGTGCTGAAGGACGCGCGGACGTACGAGATCATGCGGCCGGAAGACGTCGGTCAATCGGCGGCGTCGCGGCTCGTCCTTGGCCGCCACTCCGGACGGCACGCGGTCGTGCGACGATGCGAAGCGCTCGGCTTGCTGCTGACGACGGAAGAAATCGATCAGGTGTACCGCGCGGTCATCGCGCTCGGCGAACACCGCAAGGTCATCGGCGACGGCGATCTCCGCCGAATCGTCGAGCGGATCCAGTCGCCGCAGCCGGCGATGGCCATGCCCTCACCTGCGCACGTGGAAGCAGTCGGGTATGGGCATGGAGTCTGACCATTGCGGATTGCGGATTGAGGAGTGTGGATTAATTGAGGATTGCGGATTGGGGATTGCGGATTGATTGACGGTTGACGATTGAGGATTGCAGATTTATTGCGGATTGGACATTGGAGATTGGAGATTAGATTCGCACTAGAATGAAGTCGATTGATCCCGCTTCGCGACGTCATCCCTTCGCGCACCACGCCTTACATCACCACCACAATCATCCTACTGAACGCCATCGCGTGGCTGTACGAAGTCAGCCTGCCTGAGCGGACGCTGACGCGCTTCCTGTATTTCTACGGCGTCGTGCCGGCGGCCTTCAGCGCGCCGACGCTCATCACGTCGATGTTCCTGCACGGCAGCTGGTGGCACGTCATCGGCAACATGTGGTACCTGTGGATCTTCGGCGACAACGTCGAAGACCGCGTCGGTCACGGGCGCTTCATCCTTTTCTATCTGCTGTGCGGCATCGCGGCGGCGCTTGGACAGGTGGCGATGAACCCGGAGTCGACGCTGCCGACGATCGGCGCGAGCGGCGCCATCGCCGGCGTCATGGGCGCGTACTTCGTGCTGTACCCGCAGTCACGCGTGCTCACATTGATTCCGTGGATCTTCCTGCAGATTGTCGAGCTGCCGGCGATCATCCTCCTCGGGTTCTGGTTCCTGATGCAGCTCCTGAGCGCCGGCACGATCGCGGTCACCGCGAACACGCAAGGCGGGGGCGTGGCGTTCGCCGCGCACGTGGTCGGGTTCCTGACCGGCGTCCTCGGCATCTTCGTCTTCCGCCGCCGCGACCGCGATTACTGGGATCAGAACCGGTATTACTCGTAGGAGGGGAACTCACGGAATGCAAAATGCAGAAATGCAAAAATGCAAAAATGCAGAACTGAGTCCTCCCATTCGGCAATCCTGCAATCCTGCAATTCTGCAATTCTGCAATTCTGCGGCTGCCCTATGACTTCGCCTTGATCTGCTGTGATACGCGGGCGAGCTCGGTCAGGATCCGTTCGAGCTCCGCAGCGTACCGGTCCGGCGACATCGATTCCTTCTGCGCTTTCAACTCTTCCAACGCTGCTTCGAGCGCGGCGCGGCGCTTGACGAGCACGGCCAGGCCGGCGTCGCTCGGCAGCGCGATGGCGGGCTCGGGCTCGAGATACGTCACGCGGGCGACGGCGCCGTCGGTCCCGGGAGCATCCGCCTCGCGGCCGACGCCTGCGCCGGTGTCGTCGAGCATCGGACGCTCGGTTGGCAGCTCGCCCTTCTGCTCGTACGCACGGCGGACCGCAGCGCTCGCGAACTGAAACGCCTCCCAGATCGATACGCGTCCGTTCCGGTCCACGTCGGCGGCTTCATCGTCGAACGCGTTCACGAAGAACTCCGGAAACACGGTCTCGAACTGCTGCGCGATCGAGTCGGTCGCGGTGAGGACGACGCGGCCGCGGCCGGCGAGCTTGCGGAGGAAGGGAAAGCTCGCGCCTGATGTGTTGACGAAGACGAGGCGGCCGGGAATCGGTTTGAGGAGATCGGCCCACTCGGTCGCGGTCAGATCGGGTCCCACCAGATTGAACTTCGCATCGTCGCCGGCCGTGCCGCCGGGACCGTCGGCTGGCGTGCCGTGGCCGATGAGAATCACGAGCAGCTGATCGTCCTTGATGAGGCGCTTGCGAAGATCGGCGACCGCGCGCTGAACGTTTTCGCGCGTTGACTTCTGCACACCGGGTTGCTCGTCCTCGGCCAGCACGAGCAGGTGATCCGCCTTGTATTCGAACTTCTCGCGGAGCGTCGAGATAAGCGCGCCGCGAATCCGGTTGTACTTCTCGGCGTACACCGGTCCACCGGACGCGCCGGTCACGACGAGCGCGTAGCGCTCGCCTGCGGACGCTGTGGCAGCGACGGCGACGAGCGCCGCGATGGACAGGAACCGACGAATCATCGCAGCCCCCAGCGTCGGCGCAGCACCCACTCTGCGGACAGCAGCAGCACCAGCAGAACGAACACCCACGGCGTGTGCCAGAGATCGCGCCGTTCCGGCGCGAGCGCCTGCGGAATTGCCGCGTCGAGCCAGGACCCGATCTGCGCCGCCTCTGCCGGCCGGACGTACCGGCCGCCTGTCGCGCGGGCCACCCGGCGGAGGAATCCTTCGTTCAGGCGCGGATCCGAGAACTCGCGATCCGCGCCGCCGACGTACGTCCAGCGATCCGTGGCGCCGAGCGTTTCGGATCCACGCTTCGCTTCGACGTGCACACGATAGAGTCCCTGCCGATCGGCCGTGAACGTCGCCGACCACTTGTCGTGCTCCGTATCGGCGTGGCGTAGCTTCAAGGGCTGCGCGGTCCCGCCGGGCACCGTCAGCGTCGCATCGACCACGGCGTCGCGAACGGGGACGAACGACGCATCGCGTACGTCAGCATCGACGGTTGCCGTGTCGCCCGGCTCCAGCGTGTCCGAGACGTTCGCATCCACCGGGTCCGGTGAATCGGCGGCCAGCCAGCGCGCGGCCTGGCGCCAGAAGACGTCGAACGTGCGGTCCGTCGATGCCACCATCATCTTCCAGCGCCACGACGCTTCGCCGGCGAAGATCATCGACCGGCCGCGGCCGTAGCGCTGGACCGCCACGATCGGCTGCACGCCGCCGCCGGCCGCGTTGGTCTCGGCCAGGATCGTCGCACCGGGCCGCGGTCCGCCGACGGGTGCGCTCGCCGCCAGTGCCGGCAGCTTGCTCCACGCCTGGCGCGTCTCGTCGATCGACGTTCCCAGCCGCATGATCGGGTGCGTCTCACCCTCGGGCGTGAGCATCACCTTGTTGTGGGCGCCCGTGTCGGTCGGCGCCGCGGTACGCACGACGCCGCCGCGGCGATCGTTCATCTCGACCGGCAGCACTTCCTCGAGCGGCGTGCCCGAAAGTCCGCGCTGCGTGAACGATCGTCCGCCGGTGACGAGCAGTCCACCGCCGCGCTCCGAGACGAAGTCCGCGGTCATGGCGAGCTGCGCACGCGTGAAGTAATCCGCCTCGACGTTGGCGATGACGACCGCGTCGTACGCGAAGAGCTGTTCCCGCTTCGCCGGAAATCCCAGCGTCAGCGCAGACGAGCGCCCCGGTCCCGCCTGCACGAAGAACGTATCCTGACCGTCCGCGTTCTTGCCTTTCCGGGTCACGACGTCGACTTCGAGACCGGGATCGCCGGCCCATGCGCGCGTCATGAAGCTGTGCTCGAACCCGGGCGCGCCCTCGATGACCAGCACGCGCCGTTTCCGGCCGGCCGGGCTGACGAGCACGCTGCGGGCGTTGTTCTCCGTCACCACCTCACCGTCGGTCACCGGAATGTCGGCCGTGTAGACGGTCGGATTGAGCGGCTGCGGCGAGACGGTAAACACGGCTTCGATTGGCGAGCCGTCGGCCTGCGGCGTCACGCGGCGCGTCTCGAGGACGCGTCCGTTCTCGAGGATGCGCAGCGGAAACGCTGCACGTCCCAGGCCGCGGCTGACGGCGGTCACGTGGAGATCGATCGACGCGCGATCGATGCGCGGATCGCCGGCGGTCAAGCCAAAGACTTCCCGATCGGGCACGCCGTCAACCGATCCGACACCTACGGCAAAGACGGGCGGACCGCTCGCGGCTTCGTCGCCCGCACGATCGATCGGGCCCGATTCGTCAGCGTTGGCGCGGCCGCGCAGGACGCCGGTGTCGCCGCCGTCCGACACCAGGACGA
The DNA here is from genome assembly GCA_036557365.1 of Vicinamibacterales bacterium. Taxonomy (GTDB): domain Bacteria; phylum Acidobacteriota; class Vicinamibacteria; order Vicinamibacterales; family CAVVIG01; genus DATKHR01. The sequence continues at coordinate 28,522 of DATBHR010000093.1, read as the reverse complement.
TGCCGGCCACGCGCTGGCCACGGTAGCGGTCGCGAATGGTCGCGAGCGCGCCTTCGATGTCGCTGCGGCGCGCCTCGGTCGCGAGATCGGGCAGCGGCGTCGCCACCTGCGTCACGCGCTCGCCGATGCCGAAAACCTCCGGATTGAAATGACGACCCAGCTGCGGCAACACGGTCGATCGCAGCATCGTCATCGCCTGCGACGCGCGCGATCGGCCGTCCGCATCGGCAATGCGCATGCTGCGCGACACGTCCATCAGGACGGGGACAATGGCGTCGCGCGACGTGTGCGGCGGGACGGTGACGATCGGTCGAAACAGCAGCAGCGTCAGCGCGGCGAGCGCCGCGACGCGCAGCGCGACCAGCGTCGTTTTCTGGATCGGCGAGAGAGGCGCGAGCGTCCGTCGGTACTGCCAGAACGCGAGCGCGCCGATGCCGGAGGCGAGCAGCAGCGCCAGCCACCAGGGCAGCGGGTGCGCCAGGTGCATCAGCTGCCCTTCTTTTTGGCGGCGATCGCCTTGAAGTACTCGTCGACCTGCTGCTGATAACCGGCCGGCGGCTGGTCGTTCGCGCCAGCGGCGAGCCGCTCTTTCGATTCCTTGGCCTGAAGCTTCTTCGTCAGCGTGGACTGCGCGTTCTCGAGCGCCTGCGTCGCCTGCCGGCGCAGATCGTTCCACCGCGCGAAGTCCTGCTTGAACGCCTCGGTTCCCGGCGCGGACGTCGTCATGCCCTGACCTTCGAACGTGAAGCCCGCGCCGCCGCGGTTCAAAGATGGATCCTCGCGGCGCAACTGATCCATCAGGTCGCGCGTCTCCTGCATCGCTCGCTGCGCTTCGTCCCGCAGCTTCTGCAGGTCGGGCGCGCCGGCGCCGACCCCGGCGCCCTGGCCCTGTCCCGCACGTCCGGACTCGCCCGCCGCCTTCGAGGCACTGGACGACTGATCGCCGCCGCTCTGGCCCTGCGCGCCGCGCGCACCGCCGCGTTGACCGGACTGCGAGCCTTGCGCGTCGAGGCGCTGCATCTCGCTCGTCAACTGATCGAGCCGCTCCTGCAACTGCTGCGCACGCGCCAGCTGACCGGACAACTTCGCGGCCTCGCTGTCCTTGTTGCCGCCCGGAACCGTCCCGAGTCGATCGGCCAGCTTGTCGAATGCGCGAGCCATCTCCTGCTGCGTGCCGGTCTGACCTCTGGCTTCGTCCGCGCCCTGAGATGTGGCCGTCGGCGCGCTGCTGCCGCGCGATGGCGCACCGGTCCGTTCGGCTGCGGACCGCATTGCGTCGGCCGATTTCTGCATCCGATCGGGCAGGCCTTGACGCTCGATGTCGCGGCCGGCCTCGGCGGTAGCGTTCTGCTGCTTCAACGAGTCCTGAAGCCGCCGCGCTCGATCGGCAAGACGTTCTTGCTCTCCCGCCAGACGACGAAGCGCGTCCTTGCCGGGCTCGCCGGTCGGCGTCTTCCCTAATTCAGCCGCCACCTGGCGCTGCGCATCGGCCAGCTGACGCGCTTCCAGCTGCATTTCACCGACCGCGCGGCGCTTCTCGTCCGGCTGCCCGGACTGCATCTGCCGTTCGAGATTTCGCAGCGCCTCGAGCGCGCGCGTCGCCGACGCCGTCGATTTCGCCGCCTGACTGGGGTCCTGCTGCCGCAGCTCGCTCGCAGCATTTCGCATCGCGTCGGTCACGTCGCGCATCTGCTGACTGCTCTGACCGTTCCGCGAACCCTGTGACGACTGCGCGCCCTGTGAGCCCTGCGACGGCTGCGACCCTTGCGCGTTCTGCGATCCCTGCGCGGTCTGCCCCGGCGTCTGCTGCGGTTTCTGATCGGATTGAGAACCCGACTGGTTCTGCATCTGGCGCGCGAGATCTTCCGCGCGCTGACGGAGCTCGGACTGGTCGCGCGTCAGCTTCTCCAGCTCGCGCCTGAGTTCTTCCTGACTGAGCTCGCCGCGTTTCGCCGCCAGCTCGCGCTGCCGCTTGAGCAGTTCGTCCTGGCGCGCCGCGAGGTCGCGAATCTTGTCGAGCGCGCTCTGCGCCGGATCCTTGCGCTCTTCGGCGGACGATCGCGTTTCGTAGTTCGTCTGCTGCTGCTTCTGCAGCTCCTTGTCGAAGAGCGACGACAGGTCGTAGTTGCTGCGATTGCTCCCGGCGCCCGTTCCGGCCTGCTGCCGCTGGACGTCGCGCTTTTTCACGTCCGCCTGCGCCTTCAGCAGATGGTTCAGCGCTTCCATCTCCGGAGGCCGCGCCTCCGTCGTCTTCAGCGCGTCAAGCGCCGATGCCGCATCGCCCATCGCCTGCACGGCCGCCGTCATCTCGTCCTCTTCGGGCATCGTCTGCCCGGCCTTGAGTGGCTCGGGCGGCGGCTGACCTCCGCGTCCGCCGCGCGGCGACTGCGGACGGCGTCGCGGATCGCGCATCGTGTTCTCGCGGAAGCCGCTCGACGTCTGCTCGACGCGCGTCTTCAACTCGGCTTGCGCCTTCGCGACGGCCTTGATGTCCTGCTCGGACTTCCCGCCCTTCGACATCTGCGCACGTCGATCGATCTTCCACGTGGCGACGATGATTTCCTTCTGGGCGGCGACGAGGTCGTCGATGGACCCATGACCGCCGCCGCCGGCGGACGCCATCTGGCTCTGCGCCAGCGCGAACTCCTGCTCGTACGGCTTGACCTCGAGGAAGAAGATGTCGCTCCGCGCTTCGTTGGGCCGCGTACCGCGCGTCAGGTCGCGCGCGCGCACGTAATAGGAAATGAAATCGCCCGGCTTGACGTCCAGATCTTCGAGAAACAAGGTGTGGTGCCCCGTCACGCTCGCCTGATTCTTTGGAATGGAGAGCGGAACAGTCTTCTCGGTTTCGCCGCGCACTGAATAGACGAGGTCGAGCTTGTCGATGCCGTAGTCGTCCTCAGCCTGCGCCTCGACGTCCACTTCCTCGAGCCGGGTCACCGCGCGGTCGCTCGCGGGACGCGTGACACGGACGTCTGGCGGCCGATCTTCGAGCACGCGGATGAAGTACTCGGTGTCTCCGGGCGCCGAGAGCCCTTCGCTGTCGGTCAGCGCGACGCGATACGAGCTGTCGTTTGTCACCTTGATCGACCCGAGCCATTCCTTCGGCTGCGCGGAGCTCAACGCAATCGTCTGCCCGTTCGCGAGCGACATCTGTCCGGACGCCGCGGCCGAATCGGTGATGACGTGAAGGCGAACGTCGGTGCCCGCCGGCGCGTAGATGTCGCCGCTGTCCTTTTCCGTTCTTGGCGGGAGATTCAAACCCGCCGGATACGTGTAGTCCACATCGATGCGTGCGACGTGCGGCGGCCGCACCGCCACCAGATCATACGTGCGCGACACGACGGCGCCTGCTGCGACGCGGTACTTGAATGACGTCCACACCGCCTCGAGCGGCAGCCGAAACAGTCCGGGCGCCGCGGTCGTCATGTCGGCCGATCGCCACCCATCGCCATCTGCGACCTGAAACTGCGCTTCGACCGGCGCGGTATTTCCGACGAGCCTCGCTTCGACGGTCAGCGGCGTTCCTGCTTTGACGTGCGCGTCGCCGGGTGTCACCTCGAGCGCGATGCGCGTTGGAAACACGGTGAGCGCGAACGCGTCGAACGACTGCCGGGCGGCATGTCGAGCCGCGAACATCATCAGCAGCATGACCGCCGCAGCGCCACCGGCGAGCATGGCCGCGCGCCGCAATACCGCGCTCGACAGAATCGATTCGAGATCCACGTCTCGCAGCCGCCGAGCCGCGTCGGCCAGCATCGGGCCGGAAAGGCCCGGCGCAGAGGATTCGTGGGACGCAACGTCTACCGCGCTGACGAGACGATCGTCGAGCGACGGCTCGTGCTCTTCGATGAAGCGCGCGACGTGATGGTCGTCCGGACTCTTGCGCAGCGGCAGAAACGCCCACAACGCCACCGCCGCCACGCCGAGCACACCGACGACGCCGAGGGCGGCGGACGCCGCGGGCGAGGTGCCGAGCAACCTCGATAACGCGAAGGCGAGGCCGACGACGATCGCGGCAAAGAGCGCCGCGCGGGCAACCGCGCGCAGCGATTGCTGCGTGCGCCACCGCCGGCGCACACGCGCGATGAATTCGCGAATTTCGAGGTCACCCTGCATACGAAACCTGCTCTCCGCCCACCCGTCCCGTCATGCGGTCCGGCTCGCCACGATGCCTTCGACCGCCAGTGTCACCAGCATGAGCGCCAACGCGTATTGCCACAAGTGTTGATCGTCTTCCTGCTGCCGTGCTTCCGCGGGCACGCTCCCGGTCTCGGGGTCCTTGGAGTGCAAGACCGCACTCTGGAACTCGTCCGCCGACAGGCGCTCCGGGTCCGTCTCACGAGCGTCCACGTTGACGACGATCCGACGGTCGCCGGTCGCGTCCCGCTTCCCTGGGACGGCGTACACGCCTGGACGACGCGGCACGCCCGTCGGCGCGTTGCCCACGAGGTAATCCGACGCCAACGCGCGTGCGCTCGCCAGGTAGCCGACCGCTTCGTGCAGGAACGGGACAAAGCTCGCGTGAAGCGGAAAATCATTCCAGCGGTTGTCGAAATCGGACGCAAAGACCAGCGCCCGGCCGTCGCCCGGCGCGCACTCGATGAGCGCGTTGTCTCCGTTGGTGAAGCGCGCGAGCGTCTGGCAGCCGGCGCCGTCGATATGAGCGGCCGTCCGGAACCTGACGAGCGTCAGCGTCCCCGCAGCGCCGGCGAACGGACGGAAGATCGGATGACGCAAGTCCACGGGCGCGAGCGATCGCGGTTCCTGGCGTTTCGCGTCGACCGGACTGATTTCGAGCGCCGCATCTTTTCCGAGTACATCCGCGACGACGGCGCCGTCCACTTCGGATCCGGCGGCGATCAGCAGGCCGCCCCCGCCGCGTACGTAATTCGAGAGCAGTTCGCGACCGCGGCGCTCCAGGCCGCGCGTGGACACCAGAACGGCAGCCGCGCGAGACATCAGGGAATCAGCGACGTTCGGCGCGTTGGCGGACGCCGAGCGCTCGGCCGACAGCTGCGAACCGCTGACCGACGCGACAGAAAATCCGTGCGCGCCGCGGGCCGCCGTTGCAAGCGCGTGCTGGAGATAGAACGCGTCGCGCGATGCGTCGCCGCTTCCGCCAATGACCAGCACGCTCGCCGCCGACTGGCTCGAGAGCATCGCGTAGCGAACGTTGTCCGCCGCCAGGCCTCGAGGATCGTCAACCTCGACCTTCGCCTCGACGCTGCCTTGCGGCAACGCGAACGCGACATCCCCGCCCTGATTGGCACCCAGCGTCGTCGTCGCCTCGCCGGCCGGTCGGCCGTCGACGCTCAACCGCGCGCGCACGTCGCGCCCCTGCGCGCCCGCATTGTGCAGTGTCGCAACAACCCGCTCGCCGACGGGACGAACCGACGTGACCGACAGGTTGGCCGGCAGCGGACCGACGTCCACCAGTTGAACGTCGACGCCTTCAGGCAGCGTGACGCGATCTCCTTCGTCCCACCCGCTCTCCTGGAGATCGGTGACGAGGACGATCGTCCCGCGTCGTGATGACGAAGGCGTACCCGAGAGGAGTTGCGCCGCGACCGACAGCGCCGATCGATAGCGGGTCGCACCGAAACTCGCCGTCGCCTGGTCCACGGCCGACGCGGCGAGAACGCGGTCGGTGGAAGGCTTCGCGACGACTTCAGCCTGATCCGCAAACAGCAGCACGCCGACGCGGTCGCCCGAACGGGCTTTCGCGACCGCATCTTTCGCGAGCTGCCGGGCGCGCTCGAAACGCCCGGGGGCGTCCATGCTGTACGACGTGTCGAGCGCCACGAGCGTCGTGCCGGTCCAGCTGCTCGCCGCACCCGACGCGAAGAACGGACGCGCGAACGCGAGCGCGAGCAGCACGAGCGTCGCCACGCGCAGCGCCAAGAGAAGCAGCTCGCGAAGCCGGTGCTTCTGCGTGTCCTCGACCGGTGCCTGCTTCAGCAGCTTGACGACGGCGAACTTCACGCGGTCTTCGGGCTCGCGCCTCAGCAGGTGAAGGACGATCGGGACGGCGGCCGCGGCGGCGCCGACGAGAAACAGCGGCGAGAGAAACGTCAGCACGCGCGATCCATCAGAGCGCCCTCGCGCGCGTGGACAGGTACGACATCAGCGCGATCTCGAGCGGCTGATTCGTGCGCAGCAGCTGATAGTCGATGCCGGCCGCGCCGAGCTCGCGGCGGTAGCGCTCGATGAGTGAGGCCATCGCCTGCCTGTAATGCGATCGCACCGCTCCAGGGACCGCCGACACCTCCTCGCTCGTCTCCAGATCCTCGAAGCGCGTCGTCCGCTCGAACGGAAATTCGATCTCGTCCGGGTCGAGAATGTGGAAGACGATGACGTCCGTTCCGCGGTACTGAAAATGTTTGAGGCCGCGGATGACCGACTCCGGGTCGTCGAGCAGATCCGAGATCAGCACGACCATGCCGCGCTTGCTCAACGAGTCGGCGAGCTGGTGCAGCGGCTTCGAGACGTTCGTCTGGCGGCCGAGCGTCAGCCGATCGAGCGTGAGCAGCACGGCGCGCAGATGTCCGCTCCTCGAACTCGACGGCAGCATCGTCACGATCGACTCGTCGAACGCGGTCAGGCCGACGCCGTCGCGCTGCCGGTTCATCAGATACGCAAGCGAGGCGGCCAGGCATGCGCCGTACTCGAACTTCGTCATCGGACGCTGGCCGCGGTACGCCATCGAGCCGCTGACGTCGATCATGATGTGGCACTCGAGGTTCGTTTCCTCCTCGAACTTCTTGACGTAGAAGCGATCGCTGCGTGCGTAGACTTTCCAGTCGATCGTGGAGAGATCGTCGCCGGGCATGTACTGGCGGTACTCGGCGAACTCGACGCTGAAGCCCTTGAACGGACTGCGATGGAGTCCCGAGAGGAATCCTTCGACGATCGTCCGGGCTTTCAGCTCGAGCGTACCAAGGCGCGCGACGACCGCCGGCTCCAGGAACGGGCGATCGTGGGCGGTCCACGGCACGGCTACATTCCGCTCTTCGGCACCGGGACCGTCTCGAGGAGACGATCGATGATCGCGTCGGACGTGATGCGCTCCGACTCGGCGTAGAAATTGGTCATGATGCGGTGGCGCAGGATCGGCTTCGCGAGCGCCTGCACGTCCTTGATCGAGACGTGATATCGCCCCTGCATGAGCGCGCGCGCCTTCGAGCCGCGCACGAGCGCCTGCGATCCACGCAGACCCGATCCCCACTTCACCCACTTGTCGATGTAGTCGGGCGCACCGGCGACGCCCGGCCGCGACGCGCTGACGAGCCGCACCGTGTAGCGCGCGACATCCTCGGCAATCACCACCTGGCGCGCCAGATCCTGGAACTGCAACACGTCGGCGCCGGTGAGCATCCGCTGCGGCGTCGGCCGATCGGCGCCGGTCGTCTGCGTGACGACCGTCACCTCGTCGTCTTCGTTCAAATAGCGGATGACCACGTTGAACATGAAGCGATCGAGCTGCGCCTCGGGGAGCGGATACGTGCCTTCGAGCTCGATCGGGTTCTGCGTCGCGAGCACGAAGAACGGCCGCTCGAGCGGATACGTCCGGCCCGCGGCGGTGACGTGATACTCCTGCATCGCCTCGAGCAGCGCCGCCTGCGTTTTCGGCGGCGTGCGGTTGATCTCGTCCGCCAGGATGATCTGCGCGAAGATCGGTCCCTTGACGAAGCGGAGGCGGCGCGTCCCCTGATCTTCGTCGAGAATCTCAGTCCCCGTGATGTCCGACGGCATCAGGTCCGGCGTGAACTGAATCCGCTTGAAGTCGAGATCCAGGATGTCCGCCAGCGTCTTGATGAGCAGCGTCTTCGCGAGCCCAGGCACACCCGTGATGAGGACGTGGCCGCCCGTGAAGAGCGCGATGAGCACCTGATCGACGACGTCGTCCTGGCCGACGATGACCTTGCGCAGCTCGTTGAGAATACGCGTCCGGCCGTCCGCGAGTCTCTCGGCGCCGACGGTAGCAACCGACGAATCCATGTCCATCCTTAATGCGTGAGGGCGTAGACGATTTCGTTGATCCCCATTCGGTACGCCAGCGCGGTGTATTTGATGTAGCCGGGATAGTCCTGGGCGTTGGACCATTCCCAGCCATCGCCCATGTCCGTGTTGAAGTTGATGAACATCATCGGCCGGCCGGAGTCGTCCAGAACCGTGCGGAGGTGCGGCACGACGCCGCCTTTTTCCCACGAGCGGCCGGCCAGGAACGAGCCGAGGCCCGCGACCTGCGGGAAGCCGTCCAGTTTATAGAACGCATTGAAGACCGGATGGTCCTTCGGGATTTCGACGATCTCACGATCGGGGAACAGCTTCTTCATCTCGCGCGTGAACGCATCCCACTCGAGCTGCCCGTGGAAGTCGTCCATCATCGCGAACCCGCCGCGGAGAAAGTACTCGCGCAGCGCCGCGAGGTCGCCGTCGGTCATCCGCATGCTGCTCGGCTCGACGAAATAAATCCACGGATACTCGTACAACTTCGGATCGTCGAGCGTGATGAGGATCGGATCTTCGACCTGGATGGCCGTCGCGGTCTTCACGCGTCGCGTGAGGTTCTGCTCCGCCGCCGGCGCGTCGATGCCCCATGGTTCGCCGTAGAAATCCTGCGGGATGCGCGTGCCTTCGAGCGCGAAGTGGTACTTGATGCGGACGAAGCGCCACTGCAGACCCGCAAACCGGTTGTCGGGTGCGGCCGGCAGCTGAGCGTCGAGACTGGGCTGCAGCGCCGGCACGAGCGTCAGCAGCAGCGCCGCACACGCGACGAAACCGAGCGGCCTCTGAACGCGGATGCGCGTGCGGCGGTCGGTCACGGCCGGCTGTCCACCAGCTTGAGCAGCAGCTCCTGCGCCCGCTCATAGGAAGGCGCGATCTCGAGCGCCGCCAGCGTGTGCTTCTTGGCTTCGGCGTTCTTGCCGCTCTTGTAGTAACTCTCGGCCAGGTCGGTGTAGGCCGCCGCGCGATCCACGGGATTCAACGCAATGACCGTGCGGAACTCACGCGACGCCGACTCCGGATCGCCGCGTTCCATCGCCAGGTGTCCGAGCGCCGCGTGCGCGGTCGCGTCGAACGGATCGATTGCCGCGATGCGCGCGTAGACAGGTCCGATCCTCGCCGGATCGGTGACGCCGTCCTGCCGCATCAGGTCCGCGAGCTGACGCGCGGCCTCGACGTTGTCGAAATCGACAGCAACCAGCGCGGACAGCTCGGTGATCGCGCGTTGACGATCGTTCGTTTCGAGCGCCATCGCGGCCATCTCGTCGTGCGGGCTTCCCTTTCCGCGCGCCACCGGCACGAGCGCCGCGGCGCGCTCGAACGCCTGCGTCGCCTCGTCACGCTGGCCGCCCTTGCGCAGTGCGCGGCCGAGCGCGACCTGGACCGGATAGCTGTTCGGATGATCCTTCGCGAGCGTCTGCAGCGAAGCGACCGGCGCCTTGAGGAGATCGCCATCGCCCGGCACGCCGTCGGGCACCGCAAGCGCGCGCCGCATCGCACCGAACTGGCCTTCGATCGTCTCGTCGAAGCCGCTCTGCATCGTCGCGAAGTCGATGTCGAGCGATGCCTTCAGCGCCGCATCCGTGTCGCCGCCTTTTGCGAACGCAAGAATCAGCTTGCGCAGACCGTCATCGCCATAGGTCTTGACGATGTGTTCGACGACGAGCGAGGCCTCGAAGTAGGCGAGCGAGATTGTGCGCGGATTCTGGAACGCGCTGTTCAGATCCTTGAGCTTGATCGTCTCGCCGCGATTCAGCATGCTCGCGAACTCGACGTCCATCTCGCGGCCCCATTCCGGCCGCGCGCGCTTTTCTTCGTATACCGAGATGCCTTCCGTCAGCCACCGGGGAATCCGCTGGTTCGACATCTGGATCGTGATGACGTGCGCCAGTTCGTGCCAGAGCGTCGCCTCCCACTGGAACTCACCCGGCGGGCGCGCTTTCGGCGAGTCCATCGTCACGACGCGGCCGAAGCACGCACCGAGGGCGCCGATCATGCCGGGCAGCCCGAGGTTGCGAACGGCGAAGTCGTCGTGCTTGGGAAAGATCTCGATGAGGATCGGTCCCTTCGGCTGGAACTGATAGCGGGCGGCGAGGGTTGACAGCGCCTGGTGCGCGAGCGGAATCGCGTACTCGCGCAGGACCGGCGCTTCGTCCTTCTGCAATCGCACGATGAGATCGCCGTCCTCGATGGTGACGAACGCGTCGAGCGCGTCGAGCATCGTCAGCAGGTTGAGCGTCACCTTGTCGAACGGATCGATCTTGAAGGACGCGTCGAGCGCCTGGCGCGCGCCGGTTTCGTCGCCCGTTCGCAGAAGGTGCATCCCGAGGTCGGCCAGGCTGCGCGGATTGTCCGGATCGAGCTCGAGCGCGCGCTTTGTGAGCGTGACGGCCTCGTCGAATCGATAGTTGTGCGCGGCCAGCTCGCCCGCCGACCGATAGACGTCGCCGTAGTGCGGTGAGATGGCCAACGTCTTCGCCACCTGCGCGTCGAAATCGGCCGTCTTGTCCTCGACGTACGCCATCGCGGCGAGCAGCGCGTGGGCCTCGAGGCTCGACGGATTGACGGCGAGCGCCTTCTCGATCGATTTCCGCGCGTCGTCGTTCTGTCCTGCATCGACCGCTTCGCCGGCGAGAAAGACGTTCGCGTCGACGGACGACGGGTTGACTTCGAGCGCGCGTTTCGCGAGAGCGGCAGCCTGCGGCGGGTTCTCGTCCGAGAGTGCGCGCGCCGATCCGATGAGCGCTGGCGTCCAGCGTGCGTCCAGCTGAAGGGCAATCTGATAGGACTTCACCGCTTCGCTCAGCGCGAACTTCTCGAGGAAGAGATCGCCCCACGCGGCCTGAATGGCCGGGTCGCCCGGCACTTCGCTGGCCGCTTCGCGGTACGCCGCGTTCGATTCCTGGAAACGGCCGAGCGCGCGCAGGGCGCGAGCGCCGCGCGCGATCTCGTGACCGTCGGCGCTCGTGTCGGCAAGGCTGGCGAGGCGCTGGAGCGCGGGCGTGGACGGACGCCCGAGCATCCGATCGAGAAGGCCGAGCTCGAGCGCAGCCTCACTCGTCGGCGCACGCTGCGCGACGGGCCGCAGCAGCGTCTCGGCATCCTCGTAGCGTCCGCGCGCGATGGCCGCGCGCGCCTTGATCGCCGCCACGTTCGGATCTTTGAGATCGAGCTTGTCCGCAATCGTATCGACCTCGTCGTACCGTCCTTCCATCAACGCGTGCGTCGCCGATTGGAGCGGCGTCGGCGGACGGCGCGCCGACTGAGCCGTTCCATAAACGGACAACGCGGTGAAAACCAGCGTCACGAACAGCAACACGATGGGAACTCGGCGCAGCATGGACTAGTTCGATCGCTCGGCTCGATTATAGGCCCCCCGCGCGTGCCGTGTCGCCGACTCGAGCGCGCGATTCTCGACCTCGATCCGCCTCAGGATGAGGATACCGAATAAGACGCTGACGACCGGCGCCAGGACGGCGGCGCCCGTCATCAATCCTGCGCCGATCAACTCGAGCACGACGCCGACGTAGTTCGGATGGCGCAGCCACCGATACGGTCCGCGCGTGACGAGCGGCTCGAATGGCACGACGACCACCCGAAACGTCCAGAACGGGCCGAGCGACAGAATCGCCCACCACTTGAGCAGCTTGCCGGCGGCGAAGCAGAAGAGCCCCGCGCCAAGCACCAGCGGCGACGCACCGCCGCGCCACCAGCCTTCGACGAGCATCGCGATGAACGCGCCCGGATACGCGACGCGCATCCATTGATAGACGTCGTCGGCAGGCTCGACGCCGCCGCGTGCCAGCTGCGCGCGTTCGTTGCGGGCCGCGCGCCGCGCCTCGACGATCATCGGTGCGGCAATGAGCACCCCGGCAAGAACGAGCGTGGTCATGCAGGACTGGCGGCGACCCGGCAGTCGCCGGCGCGTGCGATGATCGCGCGCAGCGCGGCCGGCGCCACGTGCGCCGCGACGACGCCGCAGCGAATGGCCGCGGGCGACGACACGATCGCGCGAAGCGCACGGTTGAAGCGGCGCTTTCCGCCGAAGGCGGCGCGGCGCAACTCTGCATGGCGGCGATGCACGTCCGCCCAACCCGACGCCAGCGCTTCGAGCGCGGCCACGGCGGCCAGTTCGCCTCCGCGAATCGCGAAGTGCAGACCGTCGCCCGTCATCGGATCGACGAATCCGGCAGCGTCCCCGGCGAGGAGGAGCCCGTCGAACGGAGGCCGCGCGGTCGGCTCGACCGCGAGCGGACCGAGCACGACCGGCGTCGTCACCATCGTGCCGTGCGCAAGCCGCGCGCGCAGGATCGGATCGGCCGCGATCGTCTGCTCGACGAGGCGCGTCGGATCGCGGAGCGCCGCGTCCGCGGCAAACGACGGCCGGACGACGCAGACGTTCGTCAGGCCGCCAGGCACCGGCGCCACGCCGATGTAGGCGCCTGCGCGAATGTGCATCTCGCCAACCGCGGACGCTGCGTCAACGGACTCCCCAGGCGCCTGAGCGCCCACGTCCGCGAAGTACGCGCCGATCGCCCACCGCCGCGGGCGCGCGGGATGCCGCACGAGGCCGAGGCCGAAACCAAGCGTCGACCGCCGGCCGTCAGCTGCGATCACGACACGCGCGTTCATCGACGAAACGCGCGTCGGCGTCGCGACGCGAACGCCGGTCACCGCGCTTCGGCCGTCGCTCTCCTCGAGAAGCGGACTGCTCACCGTGACGCCAGCTTCAAATCCGCAGCCGGCCGCAATCGCTGCGCGCAGCAGGATGGCGTCGAGGTCGCTGCGCACGATCGCGCGTCCGGAGAGACCGCGCGGATAACGTCCGACGACGCGCGCGCCGCCCGCACCGGTCACGATCATGCCGTCCACGCGCAGGCCGCGCGACTCGACTTCGCCGCTCACGCCGAGCCGGCGGAGCACCGCCAGGGCGCCGGGATTGACGGTATCGCCGCACAGTTTGTCGCGGGGAAACGCAGCGCGATCGACGATGAGGACGCGCGCACCGGCGCGTGCGGCAACGAGGCCGGCAATGGCGCCGGCGGGACCGGCGCCGACGATCAGGACGTCAGGCGTGGCCAAGGACGATCGCGCTGTTCTTCGATCCGAATCCGAGGCAGTTGCAGAGCGCCGCGTCCACGTCGCCGGGCCGGCCGACGTTCGGGATGACGTCCAGATCGCACGCCGGATCCGGGTCGTGATGGTTGATCGTCGGCGGCAGGAACCCGCGCTGCATCGCGAGCGCCGCGGTCACGATCCCCGCGGCGCCGCTCGCGCCTTGAGGATGCCCGATCATCGACTTGACGGACGATCCGGCCAGCTTCTCGGCGTGCCGGCCGAACACCTGCCGCACGCAGCGCGATTCAACGGCGTCGTTCAGCTGCGTGGACGTCCCGTGAAAGTTCACGTAGCCGACCTCGTCGAGCGAGCGGCCCGACCGCTCGATCGCGAGCGTCATCGCCCGGATGATTTCCGCGCCGTCCGGCGCCATCTGCACGCGGTGGTACGCGTCGCAGGTCGACGCGTAGCCATCGATCGACGCATAAACGGTCGCGCCGCGCGCCCGCGCGCGATCCTCGCGCTCGAGCACGAACATCCACGCGCCCTCGCCGAGCACGAAGCCGTCGCGTCCCTTGTCGAACGGCCGCGACGCTTCCGACGGACATTGGTTATACGCGGTGGACACGGCGCGCATCCGCGCGAAGCCGAAGATCATGCCGGGCGTGACGCAGGCGTCGGTGCCGCCCGTCAGCACGCAGTCGACTTCGCCGCTTCGCAGAAGACCCGTCGCGTAGCCAATCGCGTCCGTGGAACTGGTACACCCGCACGAGAGGACATGGCTCACGCCGCGGAGCCGCAACGAGATCGACACCTCGCTCGACACCATCCCGACGATGGACACCGGAATCGCGTACGGCGTGACCTTCTTGCCGCGCTCGACGAAGAAGTCGTAGTACTGCCGCTCACCCACGTCGATCCCGCCGCCTCCCGATCCGATGACGACGCCGGCGTTCGGCTCGCCGATGCGAAGGCCGGCATCGGCCCACGCTTCGCGCGCGGCGATCACGCCGATCAACGCCGATCGGGAGTAACGTTTCGGATCGGCGCGATAGCCGGAATCCCAGATGTCGTCGCCGTCCAGCGCCGGGACATCGGCGATGCTGACGTTCGTGACCGGCGCGGCCACTCGACAGCCGAGCTCCGACGCATCGAAGTCGGTAATCGCGCGCGTACCGCTGCATCCGCGACGCACAGCGTCCCAAAACCGTTCACGCCCGACGCCGAAGGGCGAAACGGCCCCGATGCCGGAGATGACGATGCGCGGGCGATCGGCTGTCGCCATAGCGGCCCCTATACTAATGACCCCGAATGGCAAAATGAACACATGGATGCGATGGCCAGATTGATCGCCTGGCTCGGAGGCGGCGTCTTCGTCGCCTCACTGGCACTCTGCACCTGGTGGTTCATCGTCCCCCTCGGCGTCGAAACCCCGTTTCGCGGCTGGCAACCCCTCGTCGCCAACGCGCTCCTCCTGACCGTATTCGCGGCACATCACAGCCTGTTTGCACGACCGTGGGTGCAGCGCCGTCTGACCGTTATTGATCCGTTGCTCCAGCGATCGTCCTACGTCTGGCTTGCGAGCCTGCTGTTCATCGCCGTCATCCTTCTCTGGATTCCCGTCGGCGGCGTGGCGTATCGCCTCGAAGGCCCGCTCGCTTGGATCGCAATCGGTGTGCAGCTGGCCGGAGTCTGGATGATCGTCGAATCGGTGCGGGGACTCGACGCGCTCGAGCTCGCCGGAATTCGTCAGGTCATCACCGTCGCGTCGTCGTCCGACAGGCGTCCGTTGCAAGTCGGAGGCCCGTACGGGTGGGTCCGTCATCCGTTGTATCTCGGCTGGATGCTGGCGCTCTTCGCGAGCCCGCGCATGACGGGCGACCGGCTGGCCTTCGCCGCGCTCACGTCCTTCTATCTGGTCATCGCGGTTCCGTGGGAGGAGGCGTCGCTCAGGCAGAGCTTCGGCGAGTCGTACCGCCGCTACGAACGGAACGTCCGCTGGCGGATCGTGCCCTACTTGTACTGAAACTGCTTACCGGATTCGTTCAGCGGTTGAAGTTCGGCTCGCCGTCATCGTCGAGCATCGACGCCGGCTTGACGCCGGCGGAACTCTGCTGAAGGAACACCATCGAGTGCTGCGACGGCACGTCGAATTTCTTCCCGCACGTCTTGCACGTCACGGAATCGTCCACGCGGATCATGTGGTCCTGGAGCTTCGAGAACAGCGCGCGATCGCGATCGTCGGCGCCCTGCGGCAGCCGGTCCTTGCGGCGCCGTACGACCCAGCGCATCTGGTACTCGTTCGTGCGGCGGCAGCGCGGACACGTGAGCTTGTCGTTACGCGTTTCGTTGCGGTTGTTGAAGAAGTCGCGTTCGTCAAGCGCCATGATCGAATCATACTATGCGCGTGATCGCGCTGCCGATAACGTGTCACGGTTGCAGCAATTTACAGCATCGCCGTCGATGATTCATTGCTTCACGGGCATGAGTTGTTCGTTCACGATGACCTGAAACCGGCGGAAGTGTCCAACGGCGACGACGGCAATCAGGACGCTGAGTGCGAGCTTCGGGCGCCGCATGTCTACGACGAAGGGAACCGCGCTAGGGGACGATGTCGACGAAATAATGAACGGTCACACAACTGACGCAGCCATCCGGGCCTGGCTCTCGCGGCGTGAACACCAAAACTGCGACAGCTCTGAGTGAGTTCATTGAATCCGCTCAACCTGATCAAATGGCAGCGTTCCAGCGGTCGTCAACATCCACGGCCGGCCGATGTTCGCGAAAGCCTCGCGCTACGCATGACTTAGCGCAGATTTTGACGGGACCCGTCGACTCGCCATCGATCGTCTCGCGCAATACTATGCAGATGGCGACCGAACCGGCGCGCACCTACCCCAGCGAGTTACCGGTCCTTCCCCTTCGGCAGACCGTCGTCTTTCCGCTGACGCTGCAGCCGCTGGCGATCAACCGTCCCCTGTCAATTGATGCGATCAACCGCGCGCTGACGAGCGACCGCCTGGTGTTCCTCGCGCTGCAGCATTCCGACGCGGACGATCCCGAGGCCGCCGACCTCCGCCCCATCGGCACCGTCGGCGCCATCCGCCAGATGGCGAAGGTGCCGAACGGCGGCATCCACATCATCGTCGAGGGATTGCGCCGGGCGAAGGCCGATTCGTTCAACAAGAGCGGCGTCGCGATGAACGCCATCGTCTCGCTCTTGCCGGAGTCGTCGGATCGATCGATCGAAGTGGACGCGTACGTCCGCCGGCTGCAGGAGCTGATCGATCGGGCGCTCTCGATGTCCAGCGGACTCTCGCAGGAGCTGCGCGGTCTCGTGCTCGGCATCGACGATCCGCTGCGGCTCGCCTACCTGCTCTCGAGCCTCATCGACATCAAGGCGGACGACAAGCAGAAGATCCTCGAGGACGAACGACTGATCGACAAGCTCCAGGCCGTCGCGGCCGCGCTGACGCGCGAGATCGCGCTGCTCGAGATGAAGACGAAGATCGAGTCGGCCGCGCAGGAAGAGATGAACGACGCGCAGAAGCAGTACTTCCTGCGCCAGCAGATGAAAGCGATCCAGGAAGAGCTCGGCGAAGGCGAGAAGACCGAAATCCAGGAGCTCCGCAAGCGGCTGGCCGATGCCAAGCTCCCGGACGCCGTCGCGACGATTGCCGGACGCGAGATCGATCGGCTCGAGCGCATGACGCCGGCGTCGCCCGAGTATCAGATGATCCGGACGTACTTCGACTGGGTCCTCGACGTTCCGTGGTCCACCGTCACCGAAGATCGACTCGATCCGGCCGCCGCGCGCGAAGTACTGGATCAGGATCACTACGATCTCGACAAGGTCAAGGAACGCATCGTGGAGTACCTCGCGGTGCAGAAACTGAAGCGCCAGCGGAACGAAGCGGCGGCGACACCAGCGTCGGTCGTCATCAAGGGACCGATCCTCTGCTTCGTCGGCCCTCCGGGCGTCGGCAAGACGTCGCTCGGCCAGTCGATCGCGCGAGCCATGAATCGCAAGTTCGTGCGCGTGTCGCTCGGCGGCGTCCGCGACGAAGCGGAAATCCGCGGCCACCGGCGCACCTACATCGGCGCGATCCCGGGACGCATCGTGCAGGCGCTGAAACAGGCCGGCGCGATGAACCCGGTGTTCATGCTCGACGAAATCGACAAGGTCGCCGCCGGATATCAAGGCGACCCCGCTGCCGCGCTGCTCGAGGTGCTCGACCCATCGCAGAATCACGCGTTCCGCGATCACTACCTCGAGATCAACGTCGATCTGTCGAGAGTGCTGTTCATCGCGACCGCGAACCAACTGGGCACGATCCATCCGGCGCTGCTCGACCGCATGGAGATCATCGCGCTGTCGGGATACACGGCTGAGGAAAAGATCCACATCGCGCGCCGCTATCTCGTCCCGAGGCAGCTCGACGAGAACGGCCTCACGACTGCACAGATCGCGATCGAAGACGCGGCGATCACGCGCATCATCGAGCAGTACACGCGCGAGGCCGGCGTCCGCAATCTCGAGCGCCAGATCGGTGCGGTCACGCGGAAGGTCGCCGCGCGGATTGCCGCCGGCGGCGCAACGCCGGTGGCCGTGGCCGCCACCGCCATCCCCGACTACCTCGGTCCGCCGCGCATCCACGACGAGATCGCGTTCCGCGTCTCGCGGCCCGGCGTCGCGACCGGCGTCGCCTGGACCGAGACCGGCGGCGACGTGTTGTTCATCGAAGCGAAGCTGCTGCCGTCAGGACATCACAACCTCATTCTGACTGGACAGCTCGGCAACGTGATGCAGGAATCGGCGCGCGCCGCGGTGAGTCATATCCGCGCCGAAGCCGACGCGCTCGGCATTCCGGCCGACGCCTTCGACAAATACGACCTTCACGTGCACGTCCCTGCCGGCGCGATCCCGAAGGACGGGCCGTCGGCGGGCGTGACGATGGCGACGGCGATCGTCTCGGCGTTGCGGCGTCAGCCGGTGCGGCAGGACGTCGCGATGACCGGTGAGATCACGTTGAGCGGTCTCGTGCTCCCCGTCGGCGGCATTCGCGAGAAAGCGCTCGCCGCGCGGCGCCACGGCATCAAGACGTTCATCCTGCCGGCGCTCAACGAGCCGGACCTCACGGAGCTGCCGCCGGAGGTGAAGCAGGACATGCACTTCATACCGGTGCACACTTTGGATGAAGTCTTGAACGTCGCGCTCCCCGCGCCGACGCCGGCATCGTAAGATGGATCGTGTTCTGCGATCGCGGTGTCCGAGTTGTTGCGGTCGCATTGTGCCTCTGCGCGGTCGCCGACGCCCAGTCGGATAACGGCACCATCGTCGGTCACGTCAAACTTCGCACGCGAGTCGGCGCTGCGCTGCCGTCCACCGCGTATCCGGCGCGCGCCATCGGCGTCGCGCAGTCGAAGCCGCTTCCCGAAATCAAGAACGTCGTCGTGTACTTGAAGGACGTCCCGTACCGCGGCGCGCTCGCGACGCGCCGGGTCGAGATGAACCAGGATCACGAGACGTTCGTACCGCACGTGCTGGCGGTTACCCGCGGATCGACGATCGATTTTCCGAACGAAGATCCGATTTACCACAACGTCTTCTCGCTCTCGAGCGCGGCGTCATTCAACCTGGGCCGCTATCCCACTGGGCAATCGCGCCGACAGCCGATGACGAAAGCCGGCATCGTCAAGGTCTATTGCCAGATCCACTCGCACATGAGCGCCACAATCCTGGTGTTCGATCATCCCTACTTCACCATCCCGGAACTCGATGGGTCGTTCGAGCTCACGAACGTGCCGCCCGGCGACTACGGCATCGTCGGCTGGCACGAGCGCGTCGGCGAACGAATCACGACCGTGCACGTCGATCGCGGGAGGACCGTCACCGTCGACCTGTCGCTGCCGGTCGACGAACGGCCATGACCGAGCGGCGGCGCCGCCCTCCGCGGCTGCTCTTCCGCACGCTCGTCGTCACGTTTTCGACGATGGCGGCGCTGCTCGTCGTGGTGCTGGTCGTCGTCACCGTGACCGTCCGCAATCAGGTTCGCCAGGCGGTCGCGGCGAATCTCGAGTCGAGTCAGCGGATGTTCGCGGCGCTCGAAACCCGCCGGCAGCACGAGATGAAGAGCCAGGCGGCGACCATCGCCGACAGCCCCACGCTCGTCGCCGCGATCGACACCATTCAGCTCGAATCGCGATCGCATCCTGAATCCGCGAACGCGGAAGCCCTCGAGACCATCCGCCGCGAGCTGATGAAGGTCGGGAGCCGCGTCGACGCCGACGCAATCGTTCTCGTCGACGCGCGCGGCTCGACGATGGCGGCCACGGGACGGTACGCCGACCGATGGCCGCGGGGCCGGCCGGTGTCGATCGCGCAGGCCGGCGATCACACCACGTTCGATGGCATCGCGCGCGAAGGCGACACGTTGTTCCGGCTCGTCGCCGTCCCGCTGCAATTGCCCGACGCGGTGGTCGGCACCCTGTATCTGGCGACCGTGCTCGATCGGTCCTTCGCCGAGAGCCTGGATCGCCTCTCGGGTGCGCGGACCGCGGTAGTCAGCGAAGGCCTGCTCACGACCAGCACGCTGCGCGATGCCGATGCGCGCCAGTTCGAGCCGCTCATCGCCACGCGTCCGGTCGAAGGCACGGTCGTGCTGAACGGCGAATCGTTCGCGTTTCGCAGGCTGGTGGCCGTCGGCGACACGATGTTCTACGCGCTGAGTTCCGTCGATGAGTCGTCGCGTGTGGCGCTGGCCGGTACGATGAACAGCCTCGCGGTGCTGAGCGTCGCGGCACTCGCGCTGGCGCTGCTCGGCAGCTTCGCGCTGGCGCGGCAGTTCACGAAGCCGATCGATCGCCTGTCGACGTCGCTGGCGAGCATGGCCGCGACGAGAGAGGGCGCGCGCGCAATTCCGCTGACCGGATCAAGCCGTGAGGTCGACGCGCTCACAGAGACGTTCAATGCGCTGATGGCGTCGGTCGCTGAAGCGGAAGCCGAGACGGAGGCTGCGTACACCGGCGCGATCCGGGCGCTTGCGACGGCGCTCGACGCGCGTGATCCGTACACGGCGGGCCATTCCGAACGCGTCAGCGTGCTGTCGGTGGCGATCGGCGAAGCGATGAACTTGTCTGTGGACGACCTCGAAGTGCTGCGCCTCGGCGCGCTGCTTCACGACATCGGCAAGATCGGCGTGCCCGACGCCGTCCTGATGAAGCCGGGACCGCTGACCGACGAGGAGTTCCACAGCATCAAGCAGCATCCGGTGCTCGGCGCACGCATCCTGAGATCCGTCCCCTTCCTGTCGCGTCACATTCCGATCGTCGAACTGCACCACGAACGGCCGGACGGGCGCGGCTATCCGCTCGGCCTGCGCGGCGACGATATCCCGCTTGCCGCGCGGATCGTGCACGTCGCCGACGCCTACGACGCCATCACGAGCGCGCGCGCCTACCGCGGCGCACGGCCTCCGTCGGCCGCGCTCCACGAACTGTGGCGCCTCGCCGGCACCGAATTTCACGCCGAAGTCGTCGGTGCGCTCGCGCGTGCGCTGCCGCGGGTCACGTCCGACGCCGGATATGCGATCGCTGAGCATGGGTAGCCGAGGTGCTCGCGTCGCACGCCTCGCCGCACGCACCGTACTCTCGGCGGTCGCTGCCGGACTTCTTCTGAACGGTCGATCGGCCGCGGCGCAGGATCTCGATCGGTTCACGGCCGACAGCGTGATGTCGATCGACGCATACGGCGGCCAGAACGTCTCGAACCGACCGCAAATCGTGATCGACGCTTCCGTCGGCGTTCGGCTCGGCGACAACTGGCAAGTGGTCTTCAGACCGTGGTTTCGTCAGGCGCGGCCATCGACGCCCACGGCGCCAGTACCCGACTGGGACGCACAAATCTATCAGGCGGGCCTCCACTACGAACGTCGCGGCGCGGTCGCCACGCGCGTCGATCTCGGCGAAATCGTGTCGCCGATCGGTCTCGGCATGATGGACTGGCGCGCGAACCTCAATCCGACCATTGCGCCGCACTTGACGTATGTCGTACCGATGCCGGTGTTCGATCCGACGATCCCGAGACAGGTACCTGTCGCACAGAGCTATCCGCTCGGAGGCGTCGTGACGGTGTCGACGCTCCGCTGGGACGCGCGTGCGGCCGTGGTGAACGCCGCGCCGACGCGCGGCTGGGCCATCGGCGCGAACAACAATCCGCACGCGACGCCTGTCGTCGAGGCCGGCGGCGGCATCACCCCGGTCATCGGTCTCCGCCTCGGCGCTTCGGTCGCGCACGGTCAGTACGTGACGGCGGACGAAGTCACGCGCGGCAGCGAGGGCCGCGAGATGACGCTCGTCAGCGTGGAAGGCGAGTACGCGTTCGCCTACACGAAGCTCTCCGGCGAGTTCGTGCGCACCGGATTCGAGACGCGCGCCGACACGGCGGTCGCCTACGCCTATTTCCTGCAGGGCATGCAGACGCTCACGCCGCGGCTGTTCGCCGCGAGCCGCTACGAGGTCGGGTCGGCGCCTCCGCTCGTCGGCGGCCTCGTGCCCGGCGTCCGCACACAATTGAAGACGTTCGAAGCCACTGCTGGATTTCGACTGATCCCCGAGCTCACCGTGCGCGGCAGCTTCTACACGCGACACGGGTACACGGCGTCGGCCTGGGACCAGCAGGCCGCTGTCTCGCTCGTCTGGGCACGGCGCTGGCGCTAACATCGCTCGCGGATGCGCCTCGTCTACTACATCTCCGGACACGGCCTCGGCCACAGCTCGCGATCGATTGAAGTCATGCGCGAGATCCGCGCGCGCGATCCGCTGGCCGAGATCACCGTGCGCACCGCCGCGCCGCGCTGGATCTTCGAGTCCGCCGCACCGCGTGGCGTCGTGTACGAGCATCTCGTGACCGATACAGGTGTCGTTCAGGACGACAGCCTGTCGCTCGACGAAGACGCCACGGCGCGCGCGGCTGCGGCGTTCGACGATCGGTTTGCGGATCTCGTCGATGAGGAAGCGCGCCTGCTGCGCGATCGGCGTCCGGATGTCGTGATCGGGGATGTCCCGCCGGTCGCCAGTGCCGCCGCACACCGCGCAGAGCTGGCGAGCGTTGTCGTCGCCAACTTCACCTGGGACTGGATTCTCGGGATCTACTCAGCCTTCGACCGGTTCGCGCCGCGCGCGATCCGGACGATGGGCGACGCGTATGCGAAGACGACGCTGGCACTGAGGCTGCCGCTGCATGGCGGCTTCTCGACGACGCCCGCTGTTCGTGACATCCCGCTGATCGCACGGACCTCGCTGCGCGGCCGCGCGGAGACGCGCCGGCTGCTCAAACTCGCGGACGATCGCGTCGTCGTTCTTTCGTCGTTCAGCGGCTTCGGCCTCGACCTGCCGATCGCCGACCTCGAACGCTCCGGCGATTTCGTGCTGCTCGCGCCGGAGAAAGAACCACCGGCGGGCCTGCGCTACGAAGATCTCGTCGCCGCCGCGGACGTCGTCGTCAGCAAGCCCGGCTACGGCATCGTCTCGGAATGCGCCGCCAACGGAACCGCGCTGCTGTATTCATCGCGCGGCAACTTCGTGGAATACGATCTGCTGGTCCGCGAGATGCCGAGGTTCCTGCGGTGCCGTTTCATCCCGCAGGACGACCTGCGCGCCGGCCGATGGACGGAACACGTCCGCGCCGTGCTGGCGCAGCCAAAGCCCGCCACCCGCGCGCGAGTTGACGGCGCGGCCATTGCCGCCGCCGCGATCCTCGACATGGCGTGAGCAGCAGTCTCCGATCCGCAATCCGCACTCCTCAATCCGCAATACAATATTTCTCCATGAACCGACGCGCATTCCTCTATCTCACCAGCGCCGCAACCGCCCTCCCCGGCGTCCGACTCTTCGCACAACGCGGCGGCGGGGCGCCGGCCGTCAGCGGTCCATTGCCGCCGAGCATCGCTGCGCTCGAATCGATGCGGAGCCTTGCGAAGCCGATCACGGCGCAGGAGCGCCGCGGCCGCCTCGAGAAGGCCCGGCGGCTGATGACCGAACAGAAGATCGACGCGATCATCCTCGCCGGCGGCACGTCGCTCAACTATTTCACCGGCATCCGCTGGGGCAACAGCGAGCGTTTGACCGCCGCGATCATTCCCAAGGTTGGCAACCCGTACATCGTCACGCCTGCGTTTGAAGAAGATCGGACGCGCGAACAGCTCGTCGGCGGACCGATGGAACACACGGACGTGGCGACCTGGCAGGAGGACCAGAGCCCGTTCGCGCTCGTGGTCCAGGGACTGAAGGATCGCGGCATCACGACCGGCCGCATCGGCGTCGAGGAGACGACGAAGTTCGTCTTCGCCGATTCGGTCGGCAGCGACGCGCCGGCGCTGAAGTTCGTGAGCGCCACGCCGATCACCGCGGGTTGCCGCATGATCAAGGAGCCGCACGAGGTCGATCTGATGCGGCTGGCCTGTCAGGTCACGCTGAAGTGCTACGAGGCGGTCTTCAAGGCGTTGCAGCCGGGCATGACGCAGAACCAGGTCAGCAGCCTCATCGGCGCTGCGTACGGCAAGCTCGGCTTCCCCGGCTTCGCCAGCGTGCAGGTCGGTGAATACACCGCGCTCCCCCATGGATCGATCACGCCGCAGACGATCCGCGAGGGCACGATCATCATGATCGACGATGGCTGCACCGTCGAAGGGTACCAGTCGGACATCACCCGCACCTTCGTCCTCGGCAAGGCGACCGACAAGATGAAGAAGGTGTTCGACATCGTTCACCAGGCGCAGTCGGCGGCGCTCAAGGCGGCCAAGCCCGGCGTACCGCTCGAGGACATCGACGCCGCCGGACGGAAAGTCATCGTCGACGCCGGCTATGGACCCGGGTTCAAGTACTTCACCCATCGCCTCGGCCACGGCATGGGCATGGACGGCCACGAATGGCCGTATCTCGTGAAGAACAACATGTTCGGATGGGAAAAAGAGCTGAAGCTGCAGTCGGGCATGGTCTTCAGCGACGAACCGGGCGTCTACATCCGCGGCGAATTCGGCGTGCGGCTCGAAGACGACATGCACATCACGAACGACGGCGCGGAACTCTTGACGCCGCAGAGTCCATCGATCGAACAGCCGTTTTGAGTGATCACGTAATGCAGAAATGCATTAATGCAAGAATGCACTAATGCAGAAAATGCAAAAAAGCGCGGCCGCGGTTCAGCGCGGTCGCGCTTTTTTTGCATTCGTGCATTTTTGCGTTAGTGCATTGCTCGTTATTTAGTACAGGTAACGAGCGACCAGATCCGCGGGATATTCACCTTCTCAATAGAAATCGGACTGAGCTCGGCCTGCGCGAGGAACGCCGGCAGATCGAGATCCGACTTGAACCCGATGTGCACGGTCGCCGGCGAAATGATGCGCTCGATGCGCGCGACGAACTGGTGCTGGCTCAGGAAGTGATTGAGGATGACGATGCGACCGCCTGGACGGCAGACACGGCGCATTTCGCAGGTGACCGCCACCGGATCAGGTACGACGCTGATCACATATGGCGCGTAGACGATGTCGAAGGTGTCGTCGGCAAACTGGAGGTTCGCCGCGTCCATCTGCATCAGGCTGACGTTGCGGACGCCTTTGCGCGCGACCCGGTCGCGAGCCTTCTCGAGCATGGAGCTCGAGAGGTCGATGCCGGTCACACTGCAGTCGCGGGGATAAAGCGCCGCGTTGATGCCGGTGCCGACGCCGACCTCGAGCACGCGATCGCCGGACTTGATGCCCATCCGCTGAATCGCGTCCACGCGGCCCGGGTGGAGGATCGGGCCGAACATGATGTCATACACGGACGCGAGCTTTTCGTACACGTTCGCGACGAAGTCATTCTCAACAACAGTGACCGACAACGCCCGCGTGGCGGCGTCGGTTCCGACAATTTCGTCGTTTTCGTGCGAACGGTCGTTGAATAAGGCCATCAGTTGACCTCGGCCCAGCGACTATACATTGGACACTTAGCGAAGTCCATCAAGCACTGCCAATGCGGCATCGGTATCGCCGGACTGCGTCGACACCTGTACTCCCTGGACGCTGTGACGCAAAGCCGCACTAATTTCCCGTGCAATCGCGATACCCTCCTCTGACGCGGCCTCCGGCCGGTCCACGCGGCGCATCCGATCGAGCAGCGCGTCCGGCACACGGACGCCGGGGACCTCGTTGGCCATGAATTCGGCGTTCCGCACGCTCTCGAACGGGAAAACGCCCGCAACGACAGGCAACCGTGCGTGCTCGATCCGCCTCAGGAACGCCTCGAATGCGCCAACATCGAACACCGGCCGGGTGACGACGAACTCCGCCCCGGCTTCGACCTTGTAATCGAAGCGACGCAGTTCGTGATCGAGATTCGACGCCGCCGGGTTCACCGACACGCCAACGTGAAAGCCGGTCGGCGCGCCGATCGCCTGCCCGCCGACGTCGCATCCGTGATTGAGGCGCGTCACCACGTTCGTCAGCCCGATTGAATCGACGTCGAACACCGCGGTGGCGTCCGGATAGTCGCCGACGCGCCCCGGATCGCCGGTCACCAGAAGCAGATTGCGCAGACCCATGGCATGCGCGCCGAGCAAATCCGACTGGATGCCGAGCACGTTGCGGTCGCGACACGCGTAATGGAGCACCGTTTCGATGCCGGCCTGCTGCTCGATGAGCACCGCCAGCGACAGCGCGCTCAACCGCGCGCCGGCCCGAATCCCGTCGGGGATGTTGACGACATCGACGCCGCGGATGCGCAGTCGCCGGGCGTGATCGACGATCTGATCCGTCTGGAAACCTCGCGGCGGCTGGATCTCGACGCCGACGACGAACGTCCCCCGCGCCATCGCGTGAGCGAGGCGCGATTTCTGATCGCGGACGACGGGCGGCGCCGTGATTCCCGGCGGCACCGACACGCTCGGCTTGCGAGCGGCCTGGTCGCTGGCAGCCTCGGCATTCGAGCGGACGACCGATGCGGCGACGCCGCGAACGGCCGCTTTGATCTGCCGGATATGCTCGGGCGTCGTTCCGCAGCAGCCGCCCACGATCCGGACGTTGTGCATGATGAAGCGGCGCGAGTACGACGCCATGTACTCGGGCGAACAGAGATAGATGTTGCGGCCTTCGACATCGCGCGGCTTGCCGGCGTTGGGCTGCGCCGACAGCTTCAACGTCGTGACCGCGGACATCCGCTCGATTGTGTCGAGCATCGGCGCCGGACCGACGGCGCAGTTCACGCCGAGGATGGTTGCGCCCCGGCGCTCGAGCTCCGGCGCGAACCGCTCGGGCGGCGTGCCGTCGAGCGTGTTGCCGTCCTCCTCGGTCGTCATCTGCGCGATCACCGGCAGGTCGGAGATGCTGCGGACTGCGTCGAGCGCGGCGCTAATCTCGTTGAGGTCGCGGAACGTCTCGAGGATGAAGAGGTCCACGCCGCCGGCGGCGAGTGCACGCGCCTGCTCCCGGAAGTACTCGCGCGCTTCGTCCACGCCGGTCTTGCCCCACGGCTCGATGCGGACGCCGAGCGGTCCGATCGCGCCCGCGACATACGCGCGTTCGTCCGCGGCGTGTCTGGCGACGCGCGCGCCCTGCTCGTTGATCGCGTGCAGCTTGTCGGCCAGCCCGAAGGATGCCAGCTTGATGCGATTGGCGCCGAACGTGTTGGTCTCGATGATGTCCGCGCCTGCCCGGACATATTCCTGATGCACCTCGGCGACGAGATCGGGCTGCGTCAGGTTGAGCGCGTCGAAGCTCTTGTTGATGAAGACACCCTTCGCGTAGAGCATCGTGCCCATGGCGCCATCGCACACGAGGACACGGTCTTCGAGAGCGTCGAGGAATCGCTGCATCACCAACCTAACAGGGTATCAGACTCAGGCATCGCGGCGGTCGGTCCTGAACGTCTGCGCGTCGATGAGGAGGTAGGAATTGGTGACGATGTCGAGGCCGATCGAGCGGACGCCCTGCCGGACCGAATCGGTGAACTCGTGGTGGTGACCGAAGAGATGGAGCCTCGGCTTCATGGCGGCCAGCACGTCGTTCAGCACCGTCTTGCCGGCATCGATGCGGCGGTTGGCGGGATAGAACGGACGCGGCGCCTCGTGCGTCAGCAGCACGTCGATGTTCCCGAGCGCCTTGCATGCGACGACTTCGTCGCGGACGAAATGCCGCCGCTTGTCGTCGCGGCTCTTCCCGAGCTTGAGCGTCGGCGCCGACAGCTTGCGTCCTCGCGACGGCGGAAGCAACGCCGCGGGCGTGTTGTACCAGCTCGGCGCGAACGTGCCACCGAGTGCCGCGACGCGCCACGGACCGACGTCATACGGTCCGCCGTTCGCCAGATAGTGCAGGTTGGTCGCCGGCGAGCGGCCCGCGATCGCCTCCGCGATGACGTCGAAGTCCTCGTTGTTCCCCTTGATCCAGTACAGCGGCGCGGCCGGCTGGAAGTATTCGCCGTCGTTGCTCGCGACGTCGCCCACCGACACCCAGAACGGGACGTCGGGATGCCGCTGCATGATGGTCTGAACGGTGTCGAACGCTCCGTGGATGTCGCCCAGAGCACCGATCAACATTGCGGATTGCGGATTGAGGATTGCGGATTGATTGCGGATTGCGGATTGTGGATTGGGGATTTATTAGGGATTGAGGATTTATTGCGGATTGAGGATTGACGAACGGGGGTTGACGATTGCGGATCGTGCCTGAGTATCTGGGATTGAGGATTGTGGATTGAGGATTCGAGCCTGAGAGAAAATGAATCGGATTCCGCAACCCGAATCCGCGATTCACAATCGGAATCCGCAGTCCGCAATCGGCAATCCTCAATCAATCGGTAATCCGCAATCGACAATCAATCCGGAGTCCGCAATCGAAAATCAATCCGCAATCCTCAATCCGCAGTCCGCAATCCTGAATACCCGAAGGCTCTCTTACCGATTCGCGGGGACGAGCAGGTCGGTTTTGTCCCAGACGAAATCGTCCTTGCTGTAGACCGCGAGCTCGTAATCCTTGCCCATGAAGATTGCGCCGACGGGACACGCCTCTTCGCAGTACCCGCAGAAGATGCAGCGCGTCTTGTGGATCTGGTACACCGACGCGTAACGCGGACCGGCCTGCACCGTGCCGTCGTTCTCGGCAGCTTCGAGATAGATCGCGTCGGCCGGACACGCCACCGAGCACAGCCCGCACGCCACGCACTTTTCCAGCCCGTTCTCGTCGCGCATCAGGACCTGCTTGCCGCGCCACTTGGGAAACATCGGGAACTTCTGGTCCGGATAGTTGACGGTGATGGGCTTCTTGAACAGGTATTTCAGCGTGGTCGCAAAGCCGATCACGAAGGGGCGAATCACAGCCATTGCCCTCAGTTTACCCGGCCGATAAGATCAATGTAAACCGATGCAGGTCCTCCTCACGACGCTCGTCGTCAAGCTCGCGGTGATGGCCGCGCTGGCAAC
>DATBHR010000092.1:0-421064 GCA_036557365.1 Vicinamibacterales bacterium | reverse complement strand
GAACTGCGACAGCTGCGACGACCCGAAGAACTCGCGAATCGCGGCCATGACCGGCTTCGCGTTGATCAGGTCGTGCGGCATGGCGGTCGCCATTTCCTGGTAGACCGACATCTTTTCCTTGATCGCGCGCTCCATGCGGACGAGCCCGATCCGGAACTGGTTCTCGAGGAGTTCGCCGACCGAGCGGACACGACGGTTGCCGAGGTGGTCGATGTCGTCGACGTTCGCCGGGTTGCGACGCAGCTTGAGCAGGTACTTGATGACCTCGTAGAAGTCCTGCGGGTGCAGAATCTTCTCGTCGAGCGGCGTGTTGAGTCCGAGCTTCGTGTTGAGCTTCAACCGGCCGACGCGCGAGAAGTCGTACTTCTGCGGGTTGAAGAACATGTTCTCGAAGAGCGACCGCGAACTGTCGAGCGTCGGCGGATCGCCGGGCCGGAGGCGGCGGTAGATCTCGATGAGCGCTTCTTCGTGCGTGTGGATCGGATCCTTCTTCAGCGTCTGGCTGATGATGGAGCCGACTTCGTCACGCTCGGGGAAGAACACGTCGATGCGATCGACGTTCTTCTCCTGCGCCATCGAGATGACGCGGGGCGTCAATTCCTCGTTGGCTTCGAGGATGACCTCGCCGGTCGACGGGTCGACCACGTCGGCGGCCGCGTAGGCGCCCTCGAGCTCGGCGTCGGAGATCTCGATCGCTTCGACGTTCGCCTTCTTGAGCGCTTCGATCGCGTTCCGCGTGATTTTCTTGCCCGACTGAATCGTGAACTCGCCGCCCGGGACGTGAATCTCGGTCGCGGCGCGCAGGCCGACCAGGCTGTCCTGGACGCCCCAGTAGATCTTCCCGCCCTTCACGTGCAGCTTGTCGACGTTGTAGAACGCGCGGATGATCTCGTCCGCGCCGCGCAGGCCCAGCGCGCGCAGGAACACCGACGCGAGGAACTTCCGCTTGCGATCGATGCGAACGTAGAGCAGGTTCTTCGTGTCGTACTCGAACTCGACCCACGATCCACGGTACGGGATGATCTGCGCGACGTAGAGCGTCTTGTCTTCCGAGTGGAAGAAGGCGCCGGGCGAACGGTGGAGCTGCGAGACGATGACGCGTTCGGTGCCGTTGATGATGAAGGTGCCGTTCTCCGTCATCAGCGGGATGTCGCCGAAGTAGACCTCCTGCTCCTTGATGTCGCGGATGGTCTTCACGCCGGTCTCGGGATCCTTGTTCCAGACCACGAGGCGGATGGTGACCTTGAGCGGGACGGCGTAGGTCATGCCGCGCTCCTGGCACTCGTCCACGTCGTACTTCAGCTTGAGGCCGACGGTGTTGCCGCAGATGTCGCACACGTCACCGCGGGCCTGATTGGCCTTCCCGCAGCGCGGGCAGAGGACTTCACGGTCGCCGTACGGATCCGCGATGAGCGTCGCGCCGCAGTTGCTGCACGGCTTGCGCAGATGATGGAGCCCCTGCAGCTTGCCGCACTTGCACTCCCAGTTGCCGATCGAATATTCGATGAACTCGAGCGACGAGTTCTCGCGGAAGTCGCTGATCGGGAACACCGACTTGAACACCGACTGGAGACCGGCGTCCTCGCGCTCGCTCGGCAGCCGGTTCATCTGCAGGAAGCGTTCGTAGGACTTCTTCTGAATCTCGATCAGGTTCGGAATCGGAACGGTGGTCTTGATCTTCGAAAAATCGATGCGCTCGCGGTAAACGTTCTTGGGAAGGCTATACATTCTCTGGACCTCGAGGAAAAAACCGCGCGCTCGCCGGCGCCGCGCTGCTCGCGGAGCCGACGGTCAAGCTGAAAACCGTAGGGCCGGCGGCCAAGGGCTGAGGGCTCGGCGTCACACGGTCGCCAAGCCCCCGGCCTCGTTCGAGCCCAAGCCCTGAGCCCTGAGCCCTACTTGATCTCCACCTTCGCGCCGACTTCCTCGAACTTCTTCTTGATCGTTTCGGCCTCGTCCTTCGGGATCCCTTCCTTGATCGGCTTGGGCGCTCCCTCGACGAGGTCCTTGGCTTCTTTCAGGCCGAGGCTGGTGATCTCGCGAACCACCTTGATGACGTTGATCTTGTTGCTGCCCACTTCGGTGAGCGTGACCGTGAATTCGGTCTTCTCTTCAGCCGGCGCGGCCGCGCCGCCGCCGGCGCCCGGCATCGCGCCCGCGAAAACGGGCATCGCGGCTGCGGCAGACACGCCGAGCTCGGATTCCAGCGTCTTCACGAGCTGCGAGAGCTCGAGCACGCTGATGCCCTTGATGTAGTCGACCACCTGCTGCTGCGTCACTTCGGCCATGTTCTGTACTCCTGTTTCGTCAAATCAGTCGTGTGGGTCTGGTGAGTCGCGCGGGCGGGCGCGCCCGTCCACGCGGCCTGCCTGACCTATTCCTGTTTTTTCTTCTCAACCTGCGCCAGCACGGTCATCAGATCGCGCGGGACAGCACTCAGTACGCGGACCAGGTTCGTCATCGGCGCCTGCATCGTGCCGAGCAGGCGCGCGTAGAGCTCCGGCTTGCCCGGCATGTTCGCCAGATCGGTGACCGCGGCGGGCGCAATCGCGCTCCCCTGCACCACGGCCGCCTTGATCGTGAGCGTCGGCGTCGCCTTGATGAACGTCGTCAGCGTCTTGGCGAGCGCAACCGGATCGGAGTCGGTGTAGGCAACGGCCGTCATCCCGACGAAGTGCTTTTCGAGCACTTCGAACGAGCTGCCTTTCAGCGCGCGCTTGGCGATGGAGTTCTTGACGACCTTGTATCGCCCCTTCGCAACGCGGATCTGGCGCCGGAGGTCCGTCACCTGGGGAACCGTCAGTCCCTTGTAGTCGAGCAGGATCGCGCTTTCCGATCCCTTGAACGCCGACTCCATCTGCTGGAGCTCGGCGACTTTGTCTGCCTTGGTGACCGCCATCAGTGTTTCACCACGACGTCAATGTGCGTCGTATCGATGCGGACGCCGGGTCCCATCGTCGACGACAGCGTGACGCTCTTGAGGTACTTGCCCTTCGCCGCCGACGGCTTCGCCTTGACGACGCTGTCGACGAGCGCATGGGCGTTGGCGATGAGCGCATCGCCGGCGAACGACATCTTGCCGACCGGCGCGTGGATGATCCCGGTCTTGTCGACGCGGAACTCGACCTTGCCGGCCTTGATTTCCTTGATCGCCTTCGTGATGTCGGTCGTCACGGTGCCCGTCTTCGGGTTCGGCATGAGGCCGCGGGGGCCCAGGACCTTTCCGAGCTTGCCGACCGCGCGCATCATGTCGGGCGTCGCGACGACGGCGTCGAAGTCCATGAAGCCGCCCTGGATCCGATCCACCAGGTCGTCGCCGCCGACGACGTCGGCGCCCGCCTCATGGGCTTCCTTCTGCTTGTCGCCGCCTGCGATGGCCGCGACCCGCTTGCTCTTGCCGAGGCCGTGCGGCAGGACGACCGTGCCGCGCACCATCTGGTCGGCGTGCTTCGGGTCGACGCCCAGCCGCATCGAGAGTTCGACGGTCTCGTCGAACTTCGCGTACTTGACTTTCTGCACGAGCGGAATCGCTTCCTCGATCGTGTACTGGCGATCGACTGCGATAGCCGCGCGCGCAGCGGCGAATTTCTTGCCGCGCTTTCTCATGCTGCTCTGTCCTCCGTGGTGCAAACGGGCCGCGAGGCCCTCCCACTCTTCATTGCGGATTGCGGATTGAGGAGTGCGGATTGGGGATTGGATTGCGGATTTCAAACCCGCATTCCCTTAATCCGCACTCCTCAATCCGCACTCCGCAATGGATTACCCGACGACGTCGAGTCCCATCGATCGCGCGGTGCCGGCCACGGTCTTGACGGCAGCATCGAGCGATTCGGCGTTCAGGTCGGGCATCTTCAGCTTCGCGATGTCCTCGACCTGTTTCCGCGTGACCGTGCCGACCTTGCTCTTGTTCGGTTCGGCCGATCCCTTCGCGATGTTCGCGGCCCGCTTCAGCAGCACGGACGCCGGCGGCGTCTTGGTGATGAAGCTGTACGAACGATCCGCGTACACCGTGACGACGACCGGGATGATCAGGCCTTCATCCTTCGCCGTCTTCGCGTTGAAGTTCTTGCAGAAGTCCATGATGTTCACGCCCTGCGGACCGAGCGCGGTCCCGACGGGCGGCGCCGGCGTGGCCTTGCCGGCGGCAATCTGGAGCTTCACCATTGCTTGTACTTTTTTCGCCATGGCTGCTGTCGCTGTCTAACTCTTCTTCAGTTGTGCAGGCGCTCAGATCTTCTCGACCTGCAAAAAATCCAGCTCGACCGGCGTCGACCGGCCGAAGATCGTGACCATCACCTTCAACGTGTTCTTGTCGAGATTCACTTCGTCGACGATGCCGTTGAAGCTGGTGAACGGCCCCTCGTTGATGCGGACCTGCTCGCCCTTCTCGAACATGTACTTCGGCTTCGGCTTCTCCATCGCCGTCTTGACCTGGGTCAGGATCTGCTCGACTTCGTCCTTGCTGAGCGGCGTCGGCTTTGCGCCCGCGCCGACGAATCCCGTGACCTTCGGCGTGTTCTTGACGACGTGCCACGCGTGGTCGGACATGTTCATCTCGACCAGGATGTAGCCCGGAAAAAACCGCTTGGCCGTGACGACTTTCTTGCCGCCGCGCATCTCGACGACGTCCTCAGTCGGAATCAGCACCTCGCCGATGTCGTTCTGAAGGCCGTAGGCGCGCACGCGCTCCTGCAGCGACTCCGCCACCTTCTTCTCGAAGCCCGAATAGGTGTGGACGATGTACCAGTTCTTCGTCGCGAAGTCGGTCATGCCGCACCAAACTTGCGCAGAATCCACTGGAACGTGCCCAGCATGATCTGGTCGAGCAGAAAAAGGTACAAGCCGAAGAACGCCGACGTCAGAATCACCACGACCGTCGTCGCGTAGACTTCCTTCTGCGACGGCCATGTGACGCGCTTCAGCTCGTTCCGAACTTCGCTCAGGAACAAGCGCGCGCGTTCGTACCAGTTCCCTGCCGCGCTTCGCTCGAACGATGTCGTCGTTGTATCCGCCATAACCTCAGATGTCAGCCCTCGGGCTTCCCGCTTGCGACACAACCCATCGAAACCTGGCAGGCCAGGAGGGAATCGAACCCCCAACCCCCGGTTTTGGAGACCGGTGCTCTGCCAATTGAGCTACTGGCCTAACTGTCGCCGAACTACTTCGACTCCTTATGAGGCGTGTGCTTCCGGCAGTACCGGCAGTACTTGCTCATCTCGAGCCGTTCGGTCGTTTTCTTCTTGTTCTTCGTCGTGCTGTAGTTGCGGCGCTTGCACTCGCCGCACGCCATCGTGATGATGTCCCGCATGGTGGATCCTCACAGTGGAGAATTGGCGAATTCGTGAGTTGGCGAGTTCAGGAAGTCGAACGCACCAATCTCCAATTCACCAACTCGCCAATTCCTATTCGACGATCTCCGTGATGGTGCCCGACCCGACGGTGCGTCCGCCCTCGCGGATGGCGAAGCGGCCGCCCTTTTCGAGCGCCACCGGCGTCATCAGCTCCGCGGAAATCGTCGTGTTGTCGCCAGGCATCACCATCTCGACGCCTTCCGGAAGATTCAGCGTCCCGGTGACGTCGGTCGTCCGGATGTAGAACTGCGGACGATAGCCGTTGAAGAACGGCGTGTGACGGCCGCCTTCCTCCTTCGACAGGATGTACACCTCGCCCTTGAACTTCGTGTGCGGCTTGATCGTGCCCGGCTTCGCCAGCACCTGGCCGCGCTCGACGTCTTCCTTCTCCACGCCGCGGAGCAGGACGCCGATGTTGTCGCCCGCCACGCCCTCGTCGAGCAGCTTGCGGAACATCTCGACGCCGGTGACGACCTTCTTCTCGGTCGGGCGGAACCCGACGATCTCGACTTCCTCACCGACCTTGACCTTGCCGCGATCGACGCGGCCGGTCACGACGGTGCCGCGGCCGGAGATCGAGAACACGTCTTCGATCGGCATCATGAACGGCTTGTCGATGTCGCGCTGCGGAATCGGCACGTAGCTGTCGAGCGCTTCCATCAGCTTGATGACGCTCTCGACGCCCGCCGGATCGCCCTGCAGCGCTTTCAGCGCCGAGACGCGCACCACCGGAATGTCGTCGCCGGGGAACTCGTACGTCTTGAGCAGCTCGCGCACCTCGAGCTCGACGAGATCCAGCAACTCCGGATCGTCGATCGCATCCACCTTGTTCAGCGCCACCACGATGTAGGGCACGTTGACCTGGCGGGCGAGCAGCACGTGCTCGCGCGTCTGCGGCATCGGGCCGTCCACCGCGCTGACGACGAGGATGCCGCCGTCCATCTGCGCGGCGCCGGTGATCATGTTCTTGATGTAGTCGGCGTGGCCCGGGCAGTCGACGTGGGCATAGTGACGATTGGCCGTGCCGTATTCGACGTGGCTCGTCGCGATCGTCAGAATCTTCGTCTCGTCGCGGCGACCCTGCGACTCGGACGCCTTCGCGACCTCGTCATACGGCACGAACTTGGCCCAGCCCTTGTCGGCCGCCACCTTGGTCAGCGCCGCGGTCAGGGTGGTCTTGCCGTGGTCGATGTGGCCGATCGTGCCGACGTTCACGTGCGGTTTGCTGCGGTCGAATTTTTCTTTGGCCATAAGTGTCTACGCCTCTTGTTCTGCTCGTCGAAGTCCGCCTTCGCGCCGGCGCGACGGACGACCCGGTTCTCTACTGCGCTGCCAACCAGACGCTCAATTCGTCGTCTCCCGCCCGCCACGTCGAGAGTCGGCGGTCAGCCTCACGCGAGCGTCGCTGCGGAGGCTGGAGCCGATGACCAGGATTGAACTGGTGACCTCGTCCTTACCAAGGACGCGCTCTGCCAACTGAGCTACATCGGCCCATCCCATTGCGGACCATCCCATTGCGGATTGAGGATTGAGGATTGCGGAGTGGTCGTATCAGTCGACCCCGATCCGCAATCCGCAGTCCTCAATCCGCAATGTGGAGCGGGAGACGGGGATCGAACCCGCGACCAACAGCTTGGAAGGCTGTGACTCTACCACTGAGTTACTCCCGCACATTTCAGTTGGAGAGCCGGTGAACTGGCGAACGGCGTTGGGCGAATGACTCGGAATCCACAGCGCACTCACCAATCCACGAACCCGCCAATTCACCAATTCACCAACTCCCGGTCCACCAATTGGTGGCGAGGGAAGGACTCGAACCTTCGAAGCCGCTAGGGCGACAGATTTACAGTCTGCTGCGTTTGACCGCTTCGCTACCTCGCCAGCTGTCTGTGTGTTGGAAACGCGATGTTGTCGATGTTGACGCTTGCCGCTGTTTCCAGGGCGCCTTACCTTCAGTATGCCGATGGAGCTGGCGAAGGGATTTGAACCCCCGACCTGCTGATTACAAATCAGCTGCTCTACCGACTGAGCTACGCCAGCGAAAACAAAAGATGAACTTTAGCACGTCCTGTGCCACACGTGCAACTGCCTGCCCACGCTTGGACATAGCCCACGGCTGGTCAACCCAGCTGAGCCGCGGGCATCGCCCCCAACCTTCTATCCTACTTCGGTCGTCCAGCCGACTGAAAGCGCTGTCGCACGGCCTCGAACAGCGCGACCCCGGCGGCAACCGACACATTCAGGCTCGAGACGTGCCCCGCCATGGGAATCGACACGAGCCAGTCGCAGCGATCCCGCACCAGACGCCTCAGTCCCACGCCTTCGGCGCCGACCACAAACGCGGTCGGTGCCGTCAGATCGAGCGAGTCATAGCGTGTGGGCGCATCGGCATCGAACCCGACGGTCCACACGCCGAGCTCCTTCAGCGATGCCAGCGCCCGCGCGACGTTGACCACATCCGCAATGCGGACATGCTCGACGGCACCGGCCGACGCCTTCGCGACGGCACCGTCAAGCCTCGCCGCATGGCGCGTCTGGCGAACCACGCCGTCTGCTCCTGCCGCGTCAACGGTCCGGAGAATCGCACCGACGTTGTGCGGATCCTCGACGCCGTCGAGGACGACGAGGAGCGGTGCTGCATGTGCGCCGCTGACGAGTTCCTCGAGGCTCCACGACTCGCGTTCTTTCACGTCCGCCACAACGCCCTGATGCGGTCGATGGCTCGCGACGCGATCGAGCTCGTTGCCCTCGACATGACGCACAGGCACACCCTGACGCTCTGCGGTGCGGACGATCTCCCGGAGGCGTTCGTCGGAGCGCGTCGCGACGCGAAGCGCCGTCACGCGACCGGCGCGCAGGCCTTCGAGGACCGGATTGATCCCGTAAATCCTCAACGCGACCCCGCGTGAAACGCCGACACGAAGGCCGCCGCCCGTTCGCGGTTCCCGAGAATCGGCGGCAGGCCGGCGCTCGACGGAAGCTCGGCGCCGCGATCGATCGCCGGCACCGCCAGATCGAGCTCGGGGCCGTCACTGCGCCCGGTCAATGCCACGCGGATCGGGTGGAACAGCGCCCGGCCTTTCTGACCTGTCTTCTCCTTCACCGCGTTGGCGACCGACCGAAACGACTCGCGTGAGAGCCGCGGACTCGCCGCGAGCATCTCGGCCAGGACGACGACGACGCCGCGCGCCTGCTCGGATTCGAGCTCCTGGCGGATGTGCGCGTCGAGCAGCGCCTTCTCGGGCGAAAAATCGAACAGGAATCCGAGGCGCGCCGGCACCTGATCGAGTCGATCGACCGAGGAGCTCGCCATCGCCATCGCCAACGCGAGAAACTCCACCCCGGCAACGTCCGGCTCCATCGTCACTCCGGCCTGCATGAAAAACGGCACCGAGAGCTCCGCGAGGCGGATCGGCTCGGCGGTCTTCAGGTAGTGGCGGTTCGCCCACGCGAGCTTCTCTTCGTCGAAGACCGCAGCGCTGTGGCCGACGCGCTCCAGAGAAAATCGGCGAGCGAGCTCCGCCGCCGGCAGCAGTTCCGCGTCGTCGTCGGTGCCGGCGCCGCGTGGCGACCAGCCGAGGAGTGCGAGGTAATTGACGAGCGCCTCCGGAAGATAACCCTTCGCGCGGAACTCGGCGACCGACGTCGCGCCGTGACGCTTGGATAGCGGACTGTGATCGGGCCCCAGCACGAGCGCGAGGTGCGCGAACGCCGGCGCGGTGAAACCAAGCGCTTCGTAGAGCAGGATCTGACGCGGCGTATTCGAAATGTGATCCTCGCCGCGGATCACATGCGTCACCTCCATCAGCGCATCGTCGACAACGACGGCGAAGTTGTACGCGGGATGTCCGTCCGCGCGCAGCAACACCGGATCGCCGATGACGTCGGTGTGAAAG
This sequence comes from Vicinamibacterales bacterium, assembly GCA_036557365.1. GTDB lineage: Bacteria > Acidobacteriota > Vicinamibacteria > Vicinamibacterales > CAVVIG01 > DATKHR01. Next base: position 411,817 of record DATBHR010000092.1, on the reverse strand, counting down.
CGGACCTCGCCGCGAACGAGGTCGGTGAACACGACCTCCTGGTTCTCGGGCACGCGGAAACGAATCGCGGGACGATCGCCGGCCGAAAGACGCTCGGCCACCTGCGCCGCCGTGAGGTTGCGGCAGGTGCCGGCGTATTTCAGCGGCCGCCCGGCCGCGAGCGCCTCCTGGCGCGCCGCCTCGAGCTGGGCGGCATCGCAGAAGCACGAGTACGCGTGGCCGGCGGCGATCAGCTCTTTTGCGTACGACTGATACAGGTGTAGACGCTCCGACTGGCGATAGGGTCCACGCGACCCGCCGATGTCGGGTCCCTCGTCCCAGTCGAGACCCAGCCACCGCAGATCGCGAACGATGGCGTGCTCGGACTCGCGCGTCGATCGCTCGACGTCGGTGTCCTCGATGCGAAGCAGGAACGTCGCGCCCGATCCGCGCGCGAGCAGCCAGTTGAACAACGCCGTGCGCGCGTTGCCGACGTGAAGATTTCCGGTGGGACTCGGAGCGAAGCGCAGCCTCATGATCTTATTTGCTGCGTATGAGAGCGATCGCGTGTGCCGCAATCGCCTCGCCGCGGCCGACGGCGTCGACGCCCTCGTTCGTCTTCCCCTTCACGCTGACGCGCGACGGGTCGATGCCGATCACCTGTGCGAGCGCGGTTCGCATCGCGTCGATGTGCGGCTTGATCTTCGGCGTCTGCAGAATGACGGTCACGTCCACGTTTCCGACCTCATAGCCCTCGTCTGCGATCAGCGTCACCACGCGCGCCAGCATGTCGAGGCTGGACGCATGCTTCCATCGCGGGTCGTCGTCCGGAAAATGACGCCCGATGTCGCCGAGGCACGCCGCGCCCAGAATCGCGTCCGTGATGGCGTGACACACGACGTCCGCATCCGAATGCCCCATCGCGCCGCGCCCGGCGGGAATCGTGACGCCGCCGATGACGAGCGGCCGGCCTTCGACGAGCCTGTGCAGGTCGTAGCCGGTTCCGGCGCGGCCGGTGCGGGCAGGACGCGTCATTGCGGATTGCGGATTGCGGATTGCGGATTGAGTTGCAGCGATGGCCTTGGCCTGATCGAGATCCTCGCGCGTCGTGATCTTGATGTTGAACGCGTCGCCTTCGACGATGTGAACTGGATGGCCGGCGCGCTCGACGAGCGCAGCCTCGTCAGTCGCCTCGGCACCGTGCGCTGCGGTCAGCGCCTGCATCAACACCTCGCGCCGAAAGGCCTGCGGCGTCTGCGCCAGATAGATCGTGTCGCGCGGAATGGTCTCTGCCACCTGGAAGTCAGCGTCGCCACCGGCGCGCTCGACGCGCTTCACCGTGTCGCGCGACCGCGTCGCGGCGAGCGCGGCGCCGTGTTTCGCCGCGGCCTCGATCGTGCGCGTGATGAGGTCGGCGGAGACGAACGGGCGCGCGGCGTCGTGAACGATGATGATGTCGCTCGCTTCTGCCGCGGCGCGAACAGCGTTCGCGACGGAGTCCTGGCGTCGCGCGCCTCCGGCAACCAGGCGCACCCTCGAATCGGCGATCGAAAGTCCAGCCGGCGGATCGGATACGAGCTCGGCGGGCACGGCCACGATGACTTCGCCAATCCCGGGATGCGTGACGAAGGCATCTACGCTCCGCTGCAGGATCGACCGGCCTTCGATGCCTTGGAGCTGTTTGAGCGTTCCGCCGCCGAACCGGACGCCGCGGCCTCCGGCCGCTATGACTGCTGTCACCTGCATGTGCGAAACCCTCATTATAGCGTTCGGTCGAGCCGTTCGTTTCCGGGACGCGCTCGTCCGCATCCGGTCGACCGGCGACGTCCCGCCTCGCAAAAGGCAGCGTAGAATCCGCCGCAGCGCTCGGCATTTCGTTTGCGAAACCCGACGCACCGACAATGCTGCACGAGATTCGGCTGGCGACGAGATTCCTGCGACGCAACCCGACATTTGCGATCGCGACGACGGCCATCCTGGCGCTCGGGATCGCGCTGAGCACGATGCTCTTCGCGATCGTTCGCGGCACGCTCATCGAACCGTGGCCGTACCGCGGGTACGACCGGATTGTCACGCTCGGCGGCAACTACCCGTCTCAAGGCCGGACCGGCTTTTCGCTGTGGTCGACGCCTGAAATCGAGGACCTGCGTGCGGCCCATGGACTCTTCGAGCATGTGATTGCCGGCGACGCGCGGAACGTCAACCTGACGTACGCCGGCCATCCCGAACGCGTGCGCGCGGCCGTGATCACGCCGAACGCCTTCGCGATGCTCGGCGTTCCGGCCTTTGCCGGACGAGCGCTCGCGGACAGCGATGCCGAACCTAGAGCAGCGCCTGTCGTGCTCGCGAGCTATCGATTCTGGGAAACGCGGCTCGGCGCCGACGCGCACGCTGTCGGCAAAACCCTGCGCATCGGCGACGACGTGTTCACCATCATCGGCGTGATGCCCTCGTCATTCGTCTTCTGGGACCGCGATCTGTGGCTGCCTCTGCGCCTCGATGCGGCAGACACGCGGACCGACCGGCGCTACTACGCGCAGGCACAGCTTCAACCCGGCGTCACGCTGAAGCAGGCACGCGCCGGATTGCGCGTGCTGACGTCGCAGATGGCCGCCGCCCATCCGGAAGTCGACGAGTACGCGGGCTTCACCATCAGCACGGACACGCTCGTCGACAACGTCCTGCGTGATCTCAAACCGACGCTGTACCTCTTGCTCGCGGCTGTCGCGCTGGTCCTGATCGTCGCGATCGCCAACCTCGCGAACGCGACGCTCGCGAAAGCGATGGCGCGCGAAGGCGAGCTGGCGGTGCGACGCGCCATCGGCGGCTCGACGATGCAGATTGCGAGTCAGCTGCTCGTGGAAAGTGCGCTCGTCGGCGCTGCAGGTGGCATCGCCGGCGCGGCGCTCGCATCCTTCCTGCTGCCCCACGTCGTCGCACTGATTCCGTTCGGTTACGTTCCGGCGGAAGCACGCGTCGAGCTCGACTGGCGCATTGTCGCGCTATCGACGGCCGTCGCACTCGCATTCGGGCTGTTGATTGGCGGGCTGCCGGCGATCCGCGCCGCGGTCGTCGATCCGGCCGCCTTGCTGAAGCACAGTGATGCGCGGACAGGATCGCGACGGAGTCATCGCTGGCGCGACGGCTTCGTGCTCGCGCAGCTCACGCTGGCCGTTATCGTTCTCGGGATCGCCGCAGCCGCAGCGGCTAATTTGCGTGCGACGGTCAGACGTGATCCAGGCTATCGATCCGATGGAATCTGGACGGCACGCCTCGCACTGCCGCCATCAGACATTGCCGCACATCGAGAAGCCGAAACCTACGACCGCATCCTGGATCGGCTGCGAAGCGGCGCGCGCGGCGACGCCGCGGTGGCGTCGTCGTTTCCTGTGGGCGCGTTGCCGACAACGCTCGTGTCCATCGGCACATCGATCGGCGCGCAGCGAATGGACACGATCGAAGCGGCGCGGATGGCGGTCAGCCCGCGCTTCTTCCCGCTGCTTCGTATCCCGATCGTCGAGGGACGCGCGTTCCAGTCGTCGGACGTCGCGGGAAAACAAGGCGTCGCCATCGTCACCATCGGGCTGGCGCGCCGGCTGTGGTCGGCAGAAAGCGCTGCGCTCGGTCGATCGCTCGTTCTTGGCCGCGACCCGGGCCTTCCGGTTACGGTCGTCGGCGTCGTTCCCGACGTGCGGAGCGACGACAACGAGGCGAGCGTCCGCTCGGCGGTGTACGTCCCGATCGCGCAGCAGCCGCCGGCCGCGGTCGTGGTCGGCCTGCGCACCACCGATCCGACGACGGCCCTGGCGACCGTCGAGGACGCGGTACGCGGCGTGAACGCGGACATTCCGGTCTATTCGCCGACGATGCTGACGCAGTCGCGACTGGATGTGCTCGGCGCGCGGCTGCTCGCGGTCACGGTTCTCGGAATCTTCGGCCTGACGGTCCTCGCGCTTTCATCCGTCGGCATCTACGCCGTCGTGAGCCAGTCGGTGCAGGAGCGCGCGCACGAACTCCGCATCAGGCTCACGTTCGGCGCAAATCCGATGAGCCTTCTGGCCGGCGAGCTCGCGCGCGCCGCGCGTCTCATCGTCGTGAGCGTCGTCGTCGGGATCGGCGTTGCTGTTTTGGTGCTGCGTGTGATCGGCGCGACGTTTCAGGGATTTTCGGGATCGATCGTCACGGCGCTCGCCGGGTCGACGACTGCCCTCGTCGCGCTCGCGTTCGTGGCGACGGCCATCCCTGCCTGGCGCGCGGTGCGCGGCGATCTCATGACGCGCTGACGTTCACGCCGCCGAACTGACGCCGTTCCACTTCCTCGGCAACGATCGCGTACACACGATCCGCGAGCGCCTTCGCATCGCGCGCCGTCGGTTTCGCGATGGCCGGCGGCTCGATCGGATCGTGGATGACGAGCTCCACGTGCGCGGGCTCGGTGCGAAGCCGGCCTTTGGGCATCACCTGGCGTGTACCGATCACCGCGAGCGGCACGATAGGCAGTGCGGCTTCGATCGCCAGCAGAATGCTGCCGGCCTTGAATCGCGCGGGGTGGCCATCCCAGCTTCGAGTGCCCTCCGCGAAGATGATGAGCGACAGCCCTTCGGAAACGAGCGCACGCCACCGACCCAGAATGCCCGCGCGATCGGGATGCTTGCGATCGACGAACAGGTGACCGCCTCGCCGCAAATGCCATCCGAGCACCGGGAATTTCGACAGCGACTCTTTTGCGATGATGCGCAGCTGATACGGCATCGACGCGAAGATCACCGGGATGTCGTAGATGCTCTGGTGGTTCGACACGAAGATGTACGTGCGGCCCGGCTCGATGCGATCGAGCCCTTCGACGCGCACGTGAACGCCGGTCGTCTTGAGAATCAGCCACGACCAGGCGCGTGCGCATCGGTGCGCGAAGTACCCGCGGCGATCGAAAAGGCTCGAGACGATCGACGCGGCGCCAAGGACGATCGTGTAGAGAGTGATGGCCGGGATGAGAAAGAACACCGTCCGCCACCAGTGATAAGGAGGGATGCGCAACGCCGCTCATTGTAATGGACGGTGCGCGCCAGCGATCGACGCGCGCCGCCATCTGCGGTTCGCTTACGTTTGCTGCGGCTGTGGAGGCTGCACGGGAGCGGCCACGCGAATGCGCGCCGGCTCCTGCCGATCGGCGCTCGCGCGTTCCACGGCCACGGGCGCGGACACCGCCTGCGCCGCGACGCCCGCTTCGATGTGGCGTCCGAAGATCATCTTGCCGGCGGTCGTCTGCAGCACGCTCGTGACCACAATGTCGATGGTCTTCCCGATCATCTTGCGCGCGTTGTCCACGACGACCATCGTGCCGTCATCCAGGTACGCGACGCCCTGGTTGTATTCCTTGCCTTCCTTCAGGATGAAGACCTTCATGATCTCGCCTGGCAGGACCACGGGCTTCAGGGAATTGGCGAGCTCGTTGACGTTCAGCACTTCGACGCCGCGAAGCTGCGCGACCTTGTTCAGATTGAAATCGTTCGTCACGATCTTCCCCTGCAGCGCGCGGGCGAGCTCGATCAGCTTCAGATCGACTTCACGCACGTCGGGAAAATCCATGTCGGAGATGCTCACCTCGACGCCGGACATCTTCTGAATCCGCTGCAGGATGTCGAGGCCTCGCCGGCCGCGGTTCCGCTTCAGCGAATCCGATGAATCGGCAACGAGCTGCAGTTCCTTGAGCACGAACTGGGGAATCACCAGCGTGCCGTCAACGAATCCGGTCTCGCAGACGTCGGCGATGCGGCCGTCGATGATGACGCTGGTGTCGAGAATCTTGTAGCGCCGCTGCGGTCCGGCCGCGCGAAAAAGACTGACGAGGCGTGCCGGCTCGAGCCATTCGCCATGCTTGGCCCCGAGGACCAGCCCCAGATACGGCAGCACGAGCAGCACGAAGCTGTGGAGGAACTCCACCTTGCGATCGCCGCTGTCCGCCCAGAACAGACCCGCGCCGATCGTCCGGGCGATGCCCAGACCGATGGCGCATCCGATGAGCGAGCCCAGGACGCGCGTTACGGCAGTTTCACCGAGGCGGCTCTCGAAGAGCACGACCAGCCCGGCCAGGGCGAGCGCGAAGCCGACGTTGGCCGCGAGGGCGACAGGAAGCGGATGAAGAACTGCGGCCGCGTATGCGACGGCGGCGACGAACAACAGGCGAGCTAAAGCGAACCAGGCCATCGGGTAACCCCGCGATCTGACGTCATGAGCGCCCTACGGACGAGATGTAAACAAATGTAAGGGCGGTTGAGCACAGCCTACCACACTAGGAATTGGGAATTAGGGATTAGGAATTGGGAATGACTGGGCGGGAATCTGGGGTTCGGGAATCAGGAGTCGAACGGAGGTGGCCGGCTATTCGAGGGCCGCGTCGAGCGCCTGGCCGAGGGACGTCACGCCAATCAGTTCGCAGTCCGAGCCGTCGGCCGGCGGAAGGTTCGCCTCGGGCATGATGCAGCGACGAAATCCCATCTGCGTCGCCTCGCGGACGCGCAGCGTCGCCTGCGCGATGCCGCGTATTTCGCCCGCCAGGCCGACCTCTCCGAACATGGCCGTCGTCGGGGAGATCACACGGTTCCTGACTGACGATGCGATCGCAGCCACCACACCGAGGTCCGAGGCAGGCTCGTCGATCGTCATGCCGCCCGCCACGTTGACGAAGACATCGTCGCCGGCGAGGTTCAGGCCGGCACGCTTCTCGAGCACGGCGAGCAGCAGCGAGAGGCGCTGCTGATCGATCCCGCTCGCCATCCGCCTCGCGCTGCCGTACATGCTCGAGCTGACGAGCGCCTGCACTTCGATCAGGATCGGCCGCGAGCCCTCCACGGCGCAGAGAACCGCGGAGCCAGGCGCGTTGGACGGCCGCTCTGCAAGAAACATCTTCGACGGGTTGGGCACCGGGAGCAGTCCGGTCGACGTCATCTCGAACACGCCGAGCTCGCTGACCGCGCCGAATCGATTCTTCACCGCGCGCACGACGCGGTGGGCATGATGACGCTCGCCCTCGAAATAGAGAACCGTGTCCACAACGTGCTCGAGCGCCTTGGGCCCGGCGAGGCTGCCGTCCTTCGTAACGTGTCCAACGAGAAACGTCGGCACGTTCTGGCCTTTCGCGGTGAACAGCAGCTGCGTCGCGGCTTCGCGGACCTGCCCGATGCTTCCCGGCGCGGACTGAAACTTCAGCGAAAAGATCGTCTGCACCGAGTCGACGATGACGAGCGCTGGTTTGATGCGGGCGATCTCTTCGAGGATGCGCTCGAGGCAGGTTTCGGCGAGGAGATACAGCGGCGCGTGGCCAACGGCAAGCCGCTCGCCGCGTGACTTGATCTGGTGTTCCGACTCTTCGCCCGAGCTGTAGAGCACCGGACCGATCGACCGCGCGATATTCGCGGCCGCCTGGAGCAGCAGCGTGGACTTGCCGATTCCGGGCTCGCCGCCGAGCAACACGAGAGAGCCGGGAACAATGCCGCCGCCGAGCACGCGATCGAGTTCGTCGATGCCGGTGGTCAGCCGCGCATGCTGCTCGAGTTCCACGTCCGCGTACAACCGCGCGGATCCTGCGGTTCCAAGCACGTAACGATGGCTCGCCGGTCCTCCGTTCGCGTCTGGCTGCTGACGTTCCTCGACGAACGCGTTCCACGCGCCGCAGTCGCCGCAGCGCCCGAGCCACTTCGGCGACTGCGCGCCACACTCCTGGCAGACGAACACGGTTTTCGGAGGCTTAGGCATGAAAACGGTCAGAGAATGCTGCAGTTAGGGAGTCAAGTTACCAACTCACCAACTGCGCAATCAGCTATACAGTCTTTGTATCCTACTGCCGATCCGGCAGAGGATTTCGTAGGGGATGGTTCCGATCTGTGCAGCCATCTCGCGCACGTCGATGAGATCGTCACCCTGCGGACCGATGATGACGACTTCGTCGCCGGGTGAGACTTCGAGGCCGGTGACGTCGGCCATCAACATGTCCATGCACACCGAGCCGACGATCGGCGCGCGGCGGCCGCGGATGAGAACCGCGCCGCGTCCAGCGAGACGCACGTCCAGTCCATCGGCGTAGCCGGCCGGGACGATCGCGACGGTGCGCGCATCGTCCGCAACGAATCGCGCGCCGTAGCCGACGGATTCGCCGGCCCTCACTCCCTTTACGGCCACGACGCGGCTGCCAAGCGTCATCACCGGCTTGATCTGGACGGTCGAACCAAGCGGCGGTGGAATCAATCCGTAGAGGAGCAGGCCCGGACGGACGCGATCCCACCAGACGCGAGAATCGCGCAGCATCGCCGCGCTGTTCGCGGCGTGAACGTACGGCTGCGGCAGCGATGCGCTCGACAGCCCCGCATCGGACGACGCCGGCCGCATCACGATTCCCGCCGCTGTGGCAAGCGACTGGATATCGACCAGGGCGCGCTCGAACCGCTCCCGCTGTGCGTTGAACAGCGGCGACTCCGGATCGTCCGCCGTGGCGAAGTGCGTGTAGATGGCGTCGAGCTCGAGATGATCGCTCGCGAGCACTTCCGGCAGCGTACGGCGCAGGTTGTCGAACCTGAAACCAAGGCGGTTCATACCGGTGTCGATTTTCAGGTGGTACCGCACGCGCTGGCGGTGTTTCGCCGCGGCCGCCTGTACTGCCCGCGCCGCACCGGGCGTCGAGATCGTCGGCGTCAGGCGGCAATCGAACAGCCCGTCGAGATCGCTCACGCTGAGCGCGCCGAATACGAGAATCTCGGCACGCACGCCGCTGTTGCGGAGCACGGCGCCTTCCTCGATGTCGGCGCACGCGAGCAGATCCGCGCCCGCATCCTCGAGCGCGCGGGCGACCTGCGCCGCACCGTGACCGTACGCGTTGGCCTTGACGACCGCGATCAGACGCGGCGGACGAAACCGGCCGGCGCGCGCGGGCTCGGCGTCGAGATGCTCGGTGAGGGTGCGAAAGTTTGACGTGAGCGCTCGCAGGTCGACGCGCGCGACGGTCGGGCGAATCATGCTGCAGGAATGATAGTCGGTCGGGTGGGACGGTTGGGAAAGATGGGACGTTGGGAAAGATGGGTCCGATGGGAAATAGGGCGCGGACGCGGGCGCGAGGCTACGCCGGGCCGGCGGCCAGGTTCTCGAAGCGCGTGAACTCTCTGATGAACGCCAGGCGGACGATCCCGGTCGGACCGTTGCGCTGCTTGGCGATGATCAGCTCGGCGACACCTTGTGCATCGGTCGGCGGCTGACTCTTGTCCGCGTACATATCTTCACGGTAGATGAAGACGACGACATCGGCGTCCTGCTCGAGCGCGCCGGACTCACGCAGGTCGGACAGCTGCGGCCGATGATCCGAGCGCGATTCGGGCGCGCGGCTCAACTGCGAGAGCACGACGATCGGAACGCTCAGCTCCTTCGCGAGCCCCTTCAGCGAACGCGAGATGGACGCGAGTTCGAGCGTGCGGTTCTCGAAACGGCCACGCCCCTGCATCAGCTGGATGTAGTCGACGATGACGAGGTTCAGGCCGTGCTCGGAGGCGAGACGCCGGCACTTCGCGCGCATCTCGAGGACGCCGATGGACGGTGTGTCGTCGATGAAGATCTTGGCCTCGCTCAACGTCCCGATCGCATGCGACAGCTTGCCCCAGTCGCGTTCGCCGAGAAATCCGCCGCGGAGCCGGTGCGCGTCGATCCGCGCTTCGCCCGTCAGCATGCGCAGGAACAGCTGTTCCTTCGACATTTCGAGGCTGAACACGCCAACCGTCATGTCGGTCTTCGTGCCGACATGCTGCGCGATGTTCAGGACGAGGCTCGTCTTTCCCATCGACGGGCGCGCGGCGACGATGACGAGATCCCCGGACTGCAGTCCCGAGGTCATCTCGTCCAGATCGGTGAAGCCGCTCGGAACGCCGGTGATCAGCTCCTTGTGGGCATGGAGCTTTTCGATGGTGTCGAGGCTGCCCTGGGCGAGGTCCTTGAGCGAAACGAATCCGTCGCGGATTTTGTCGTCGGCGATGGCGAAGATCGCATGCTCGGCGTGATCGAGAACAACGTCGGCTTCGTCCTCTGCCTCGTACGCGGTCGCCACGATCTTGTTGGCGGCGAAGATGAGATTGCGGAGCGTGGCCTTCTCTTTGATGATCCGCGCGTAGTGCTCGACGTTGGTCGATCGCGGAACACCATCGACGAGCGCCGCGATATAGGCGGGGCCGCCGACTTCGTCGAGGTCGCTGGAACGCGAGAGCTCTTCTTTCAGCGTGACGAGGTCGATGGCCTGGCCGCGCTCGGAGAGCGCGACCATCTTGTCGAAGATTCGGCGGTGTGCGTCGCGAAAGAAGTCTCCGGCGTCGATGACCTCGGCCGCCAGGTTGAACGCGTCATTGTGCAGCAGGATGGCGCCGAGAACGGACCGCTCCGCTTCGAGATTGTGCGGAAGGGTCCGTTCGGCGACTGCGGTGTCCGGCATCTCAGCGCTTCGACACGAGCATTCTACGCTTCCGGCACGACCTTGACTTTGATCGTTGCAGTCACGTCGCGCTGCAACCGAACGGGGATGTCGAATTCGCCGATTCGCTTGATCGGTTCCTGCAACTGGATCTTGCGTCGATCGAGATCGACGCCCTTCGCCTTGAGCGCATCGGCGATGTCGCTCGACGTCACCGATCCGTAGAGCGCCTCGGTCTCGCCGACCTTGCGTGCGATCTCGACGGGGACGTCCGCCATGCGCGCAGCCAGCGCTTCGGCGACTTTTCGCTCCTCGGCTTCTTTCGCCTCGAACTTCGCGCGCTCGCGCTCGATGCGCTGCTTGTTCCCTTGCGTCGCCACAAGTGCCAGCTTGCGGGGCAGCAGGAAATTTCGCGCGTAGCCGTCGGCGACCTTCACGATTTCGCCGCGGCGGCCAAGATTGTCGACGTGTTCTCTCAGGATGACTTCCATATGAACCTCAGGAGAGTTCGGAATCAGGGAGTTGGTGATTTGGTGAATCCGGCGAGAATTCGCCTGACCAAGTCACCAATTCTCCAACTCACCAACTCTCAATTGCTAATCGGTGACGTAGGGGACCAGCGCGATTTGCCGCGCGCGCTTGATCGCCGTCTGCAGCTTGCGCTGATGCATCGCGCACGTCCCCGAAATCCGCCGCGGCAGAATCTTGCCGCGTTCAGGAACGAAGGGACCGATCAACTTGACGTCCTTGTAGTTGATGTCGTCGATCTTGTCGGCGCAGAACTTACAGACCTTGCGGCGGCGGAACAGCGTGCGACGCTGGCCCTGAGCCTTGTCGCCGCCCTTCTTGTCGCTCTTCTTCCCACGGCCGCCCGATCGCTTTTGTCCAAATGGCATGACTTAAACCTCCGCTCCGTCGAATCGCTCGTCGTCGATATCGTCGCGGTCCTGGGGACGCGCTTCTCCTGGCTGGCGCTGCGGCGGCAGGCCGCGCTTGACGCGCCGGCGCTCCGATTCGCTCTGCCGCTTCGATCGCGTGCGGTCGACGACCTTCTTTTCTTCGTCCACGCGGACGATCATGTGGCGGACCACGGCGTCGATGACCCGCAGACGGCGATCGAGCTCTTTCATGAGATCGCCCGATCCGTTGATCACTTCGAGGACGTAGACGCCTTCCTTGAACGGCCCGATGTCATAGGCCAGCTTCTTGCGGCCCCAGTTCTCGGTCTTTTCGATCGTCCCGTGCAGGCGGGACACGACGCCGTCGATCTGCTCGTGCAGTTCGGCGGCCTGCTGTTCGGTCGTGTCGGGTGGAAGGATGTAGACGAGCTCGTACTGTCGTGCGGCTGCTGCAGCCATGTCGTTCTCCCAAGGACCATCACAATGCGGCGTGCGGATTGCGGGGGGCGGATTTGAATTGCGGATTCGTCTGCAATCCTCAACTCAGGCCGCGATTCGAATCCGCAATCCTCAATCCGCAATCCGCATTGCGAAGGGCCACCGTAGTGGCAGGTTGGCGCGCGAGGCGCGCTATTCAGTTGTTGCCGGATCGCCGCCGTTGAACTGGTTCATCACCGCGGCGATCCCGTCGGTGATGAACGTTTCCGCAGCGTCGGCGGCGCGCGATGTCATGCGCTCCACCTCCGCCTCTTCGTCGGCCTCGAACGTTGAGAGCACGTGATCCGCCAGATCCCGCCGCGAATCACCGCGCCCGACGCCCATCCGCAGTCTCGGCACTTCCGCGCCGAGCTGCTCGATGACCGACTTCAACCCGTTGTGGCCGCCTGCCGATCCGCGCGCCCGCGCGCGAATCTTGCCGAGTGGCAGCTGCACCTCGTCGAGAATCACCAGCGTGTCGTCGACGTCGACCTTGTAGTACCGCACGAGATCGCCGACCGCCCGCCCGCTGAGATTCATGAAGGTCAGCGGCTTCACCAGCAGGACGTCGCCGGTCATGCCGGCCCGCCACGCCCCCTGCTGCGCCCGCCATCGCGCCATCAACGCGTCTGCCGGCGCGGCCTCGAACCGAATCGCCGCACGCCGCGCGAGCTCGTCGAGGACGATGAAGCCGACGTTGTGCCTCGTCACCCTGTAACGCGGCCCGGGATTGCCCAGGCCGACGATAGCTTTCATGCTGGTGGACGAAACTACTTCTTCTTCTCGTCCTTCGTCTCGCCCTCGTCTTCCTTCTTGCCGCGCTTGATGACTTCGGGCTCCGCCGGCGCGGCTGCGGTCGTCGCAGTCGTGGCAGCAGCCGCTTCGGTCGCCGCCGGCGCCTCTTCGGCCTTCGGCATGATCACGTGGACGAGCATCGCGTCGCTTTCCGTGACCGGCTTCCACTTCGGATTGGTCGCCACATCGCGAAGACGGATGCCCTGGTGCAGCATCAGCTCGCTGACGTCCACTTCGACGTGCTCGGGAATGTCCGACGGCAGGCACGAGACGACGATCTCGCGTCGGATGAACTCGAGGATACCGCCCTGCTGCTTGACGCCCTTCGGCTCGCCCTTGATCGTGATGGGGACGGTGATTTCCAGCATCTTGTCCATCGCAACGCGATAGAAGTCCGCGTGAAGCACCTGGTGCGTCACCGGATCGAGCTGAAAGTCCTTCACCAGCACACGGGCGTCGCCCGCTCCGGCCATCTTCAGCGAGATGAGCGTGTTCGCGCCCGACTCCGAGTGAAGAATTTTCAGGAGCGACCGCGGATCGACCGAAATCGGCGTCGCGTTCTTCCCCTCGCCGTACAGCACACCGGGCACGCGGCCGGCCGCTCGTGTACGACGAGCCTCGTTCTTCCCAATCGTGTCGCGCGTTGTTGCTTCGAGTACCGCTTCCATAAGTCCGTCCTACTTTTCGCGTCCTACCCGACCTACCCGACCAAACGTGACCTACCCGACCTACACGAACAACGACGATACCGACGTCTCTTCGTGAATGCTCTTGATCGCCTGTCCGAGCAGGCGCGCCACCGAGAGCACGCGGATCTTGCTGCACGCCTCGCCCGCCGGCGACAGCGGAATCGTATTGGTCACGATCAGCTGATCGATCGGCGATTTGTCGATACGCTCGATCGCAGGCCCCGACAAAACTCCGTGCACGGCGCACGCGAACACGCGCTCGGCGCCGTTCGCCTTGAGCGCCGACGCGCTCTTCGTAATCGTCCCGGCCGTGTCGATGATGTCGTCCTGGAGGATGCAGGTGCGACCTCCGACATCGCCGATCACGTTCATCACCTCCGCGGTGCCGTCGTCGGTGCGCCGCTTGTCGATGATCGCGAGCTCGGCCCCGAGGCGCTTCGCATACGCTCGCGCGCGCTCGGCGCCGCCCGCATCCGGCGAGACGATCGTCAGCTTCGGATAATCGAGCCGTGACAGGTAATCGATGATCACCGGCGCCGCGAACAGATGATCCACCGGGATGTCAAAGAACCCCTGAATCTGCGCCTTGTGCAGATCCATCGTCAGCACGCGATTGGTTCCGGCCGCGCTCAGCACGTTGGCGACGAGCTTGGCCGAAATCGGCACGCGCGGCTTGTCCTTGCGATCCTGCCGTGCGTAGCCGTAATACGGCAGCACGGCCGTGATGCGCGCCGCCGACGACCGGCGGAACGCATCGATCATGATCAGCAGTTCCACGAGGTGCTGATCGACCGATCCCGTCTGGCTGGCGCACGTCGGCTGAACGATGAACACGTCGGTGCCGCGGATGTTCTCGTCGATCTGAAACGACACCTCGGTGTCGGGAAACCGACGGAGACGCGATTGACCGACGGGAACGCCCAGGAACGACGCGATCTGACGCGTCAGCTCCGCGTGCGCGCTGCCCGAAAAAACCTTCAACTCCCCGAACCCAGTCGCCATGAAAGGGTCACCCATTGCTGACACGGCCCTCGCACGCAGTGGCTGGGGCGGAAGGATTCGAACCTTCGAATACGGGATCCAAAGTCCCGCGCCTTACCGCTTGGCCACGCCCCAACACGTTCCGGCTGTTTGAAAGAGGTTGACCTCAGGTGCGGCCCGAATCACGCAGCGCAAGAGGCTAAGTGTATCCGATGGCCTTACTTGGCGGCAAGTCTCTGGTAGCGTTCACGGTCGATTGTTCTCGTCACGAAGACGCGCGACGCTACGGTGGCCCGCGCGCGCGTTCCGAGCGCGACAGCGGCTCGATCGGCGTCGATCCTGCGCCGAAACAGCCCGAAGACCGCGGATCCGCTGCCCGACATCGCGGCGAGCTCTGCGCCCTGTCGGCGAAGTACCTTGGTGAAGCGCCCGACCTCCGGATGGCGACGTTCGACGGCACGCTGGAGGTCGTTGGCCGCACTGGGCGCGTCGCGCAGACGACGCGGCAACCGGTCGAACCAGGCGAACGCCTCCTTCGTGCTGATTCCAAACGTCGGCACCGCGACGACGACCCACGCCGGCTGACGTTCGAGCAGCGGAACGATCTGATCGCCACGATTGAGCCCGAGCGCTGTTCCGCCCTCAAAAAAATATGGAACATCGGCGCCGAGCGCGGCGCCGATCGCACGCTGACGGTCGTCCGGCACCTTCCACCGTGCGCCGAGCAGGCGAATCGCGGCCGCGGCGTCGCTGCTGCCGCCGCCGAGCCCCGCCTGCATCGGAATGCGCTTCTCGATGTGAATCGCAACATCGCGCAGACCGCCGCGGCGCTTGCTCGCCTCCCACACGGCTTCGGCTGCGCGCCATACGAGATTGCTGGCATCCTCCGGACACGACGGATCGCTGCAGGTCAGACGGAAGGGACCGGACGTCGATCGGACCGTCAACGTGTCGTGCAGACCGATGGACTGAAAAATCGTCCTCAGCTCGTGATAGCCGTCGGGACGCGTGCCGACGACCCGCAGTGAGAGGTTGATTTTTGCGAACGCGCGCGCGCGCGATGCGAATCTACTTTGCGCCATCGCTGCCGCGATCGCTTTTTCCGCGGAGCGGGCTGGACGCCTTCAGCTCGGCAAGCGAGATGGGAGCGGCGGTCGGCGGAATCGTCACCTGAAAGACATCTGCACCGAGCGTCGTGTTGATCTCGAGCTGCGAGAGAAGCAAACGAAGATCGAAGCGCGACGCGTCGAGACTCGCGAGGCGCACCGCGCGTGGCAGTCCGCTCTGAAAATCACGATATTCGGCACGCCAACCGGAACCGTTGGTATCGCGATGGACGACGGCCACGAGCTGCCACGGTCCCGAATGGGACTCACGGTGCAGGTACAGCTCGCTCGGGCCGTCGGTCATGATGCGCCAGTCGTCGCCGGCCATCTTGCCTGTATCACTCGTCGACGTGGAACAACCGGTGAGCGCCGACCGAAGATCGGCTGCCGCCAATGGAACGCCGGCGACCGCTTCGAGCACCGCTTCTGATTTGCCGTGCTGAAGAACCCGATCGTCGCGCGGCAGCAGCAGCGTTGCGTCGTCGCCGCGCGCGACGAAGATGAAGGCGGGCTGCCCGAACGGCGCGACCGCCTCGAGCCTGGCGGACGCGGGAGCGGCGAGTCCAACCAGCATGCGGCCGCGAACACCCTGTCCGCCAATCGAGCCGCTCACACCGAGCTCCGCGCTCATCGTCGATATACCGCGGCAGGTCGACGTTGCGTCGCGGAGCGCGGCGCCGGCGTCGGACGCGGGCGCGCCGGCTGCGGACGGCAGCTTCATCAGCGACGGCGCGCATCCGCCGCAGAGCAGCGCGACGAGCAGTACGCTGCCGACTCGGCACGCAACGCGATGTGTCCCGGCTCGACGCGGCGTCCTCGGAACGCCGTGCTGGGGACGCGTCATTTCTTGTTCAGCTTTTGCCTGGCGGTGCGGACTTTCTTTTCGATGTCGCCGCGATCGATCGAATCGCCGTCGCCGTTCAGCGCCCGTGTGAACGCGCCGATGGCGTCTTCGTAGCGTCCGAGCTTCAGCAGGACGTCGCCATAATGATCCTGGATGACGGAATTCGTCTTGAGCTGATCAGCGGCACGGCGGAGGCTGCCCTCGGCCAGATCCAGCTTGTCGGCTTTGTAGTACGCCCAGCCGAGCGAATCGAGGTACGAGCCGTTGTCGGGATCGAGCTCGAGCGCCTTCTTCACGAGGTTGACCGATTCGTCGAGACGCTCCCCGCGTTCCGCGAGCATGTAGCCGAGGTAATTGAGCGCCGCGGCGTTTTCAGGATCGCGCTGAATCAGGCCTTTGAATGTGGCTTCGGCGTCGGCGAACCGTTTCTGCCGATCGAGAGTGGCGCCGAGCTCGAAGGTCACGGTCGTGTCGTCGGGGAACTTCGTCTGCGCCTCTTGCAGGACGCGGATGGCCTGCGCACCGCGATCGATGTCGCCGTAGAACTGCGCGAGCGCCATGTAGCCGGTCGGGTCGTCGGCATGCGCGCGAACGGCCGCCTCGAGTTCGACGGCGCCCTGATCGGCCTTGCCGGTGTATCGCAGCGCCTGCGCCTGCAGCCTGACGAGACGGAGATCGTCGGGGTTGTCGGCGAGTGCCGCCTTTGTGACGTCGAGCACGGCCGAATATTTTTTCGCCGCGAGATTCGCGTCGGCAAGATACGCCGCAACCGCCGGATCCTTCGGATCGCGCTTGTAGGCGTCCTCGAAGGTGGCGATCGCTTTGTCGTGCTGTCCGAGTTCCTGGTACGCGAATCCGAGATGCGGCAGCAGCAGGCCGACATCGAAGGACGGATCAGCCGACGGACCACTGTACTGTGCGACGATCGGCGCCAGTTCCTTCACGACGCCGTCGAAGTCCTGGCGCGATTCGAGCGCTTCAGCCAGCGCGTAATAACCCCACGGGCTCTTCGCGTTCTGCGCGATGACGCGGCGCGCGGTCGACTCCGCGGCCTTCGAATCACCGAGCCGGCGCTCCGTCTGCGAGAGGAGATAGAGAACCCTGGCCTGCTCGCCCGGCCGCGTCGGCGTGAGTCCGGTCAGCAGCTCGCGCGCCTTGACCAGGTTGTCGCGTCCACCCGCGTTGACGAGCGCCGACGCGTAGCGCGCCTTCAGCTCCGTGCTTCGCGGCGCCTGCTGAACGGCGCGCCCGTACACGTCGGCCGCATCTTTCCAGCGGCGCTCGCGTTCGTAGAACTCGCCGAGCGTCGGAAGGAGTCGCGGGTCGTCTTCGGTGTGTTCCTCGAGCCACGAGATCGCTTCGTCCGTCCGACCAGCGGACGAATACGCCTGCGCCAGCAGCAGCGGACCATCCTGCCAGCCTGGCTGCTCGTTGACGAGCGTCGTCAGCAGCGGAATGGCCTTCTCGTACTGCTTTGTCGCGATGTAGAGGCGCGCCAGCGTCGCACGAACGTTCGGGTCGGACTCCGTGCCGAGGCCTGCGGTCGCCGCCTCGAGGTATTTGATCGCTTTGTCGGCGTTGTTGCTGCCGCGGCCGTTCTCGGCGAGCGCCGCATTGATCACGCCGAGGACGCGATTCGCTTCGTGATTGGCCGGCTCGATCTTCAGAGCCTGCTCGGCGAGCGTGATTGCATCCTGAATGTTGTTCTCGCGAAGGTACAAAGCGGCGAGCTCGGCTGGAATTTCAGCCGCCGTCGGATCGAGCTCCATCGCCTTCTTGTAGGCTGCGATCGCGCCGGCTTCGTCATCTGCTTCGTCGAGATGATGCCCGAGCAGGAACTGCGAGTAGGCATCAGCAGTGCGATCGGGCTTCGACTGGGCCGCCGCAGAAAGCGGAAGTACCAGGCTCAGCGACGCGACGAGAGCAGCCAACTTCATACGACTTGAATTGTTCCACAAAAGGCGGGAGGTGTCATATAGTCCTGACCATGCCCGTCGACCCCGAACTGCTCGAAATTCTGGCATGTCCGAACTGCAAAACACCGGTCGCGCTCGTCAACAACGGCACGGCGTTGAAGTGCGATACGTGCAAACGTGTGTATCCCATCAAAGACGATATTCCGGTGATGCTTATTGACGAGGCCACGATAGAAGATTCGTGACAAATGGTGATTTATCAACACGGCTCACCCACCTCCGCCTCTCTTCCACCCTCAGTTTCCGAAAATTCTCCTCGTCCGTCTTCGCGAAATCGGCGACGTCGTCTTCACGACCGCAGCCGTGGGCGCCCTGCGTGATCGATTTCCAGGCGCGTCAATCACGTACGTCGTTGAACCGCACGCCGCGGCAATCGTGCAGGGCAACGCCGACATCGACGACGTGCTCGTCGCGCCGCGAGAGCGCGGGCTCCGCGGCCTGACCGCTGACATTGCACTCGGTCGCGCGCTTCGTGCGCGGCGCTTCGACCTCGCAATCGATTTTCACGGAGGCCCACGAGCATCGCTTCTGACGTGGCTGAGTGCGTCGCCGACACGCGTCGGCTACGAGATCCTCGGTCGGAGCTGGATGTACACGCACCGCGTCTCACGGCCGCGCGCCCTCCGGGCGCGTCATTCGGTCGAGAACCAATGGGACCTGCTGACCGCGATCGGCTTCGATGCACCCGATCGCACGCGCAACCGCGTCGAGATGCCGCTGGACCCGCGCGCAGCGGCGACAGTCGCGGCGCGGCTGACTGACGCCGGGGTCATCCGACAGCACCGACTCGCCGTCGTACATGTGAGCGCCGGCAATCCGTTCCGGCGATGGCCGCTCGAACATTTCGTTGCGGTCGTCTCCGCACTGGCACACGGACAGGACCACCGAATCGTGGTGACATCGGGACCGTCGGAGACCGAAGCAGCCGCGCGCGTCGTCGCGGACGCGAGAGCGACGCTCGGCGCGGTCGAAGGCAGTCGCGTGCTGGCGTGCGGCGAGTTCTCCCTCGTCGAGCTTCGTGCGTTGCTCGAGCGTGCACATCTTTATGTAGGAGGCGACAGCGGACCGCTGCATATCGCGGCGACCACCAACGTCCCGGTGGTCGCGCTCTTTGGGCCGACGCTGCCCGCGCGGTCGATGCCGTGGCGCGATCCGCGGCTCCCGATGATCGCCGTCGACGCGGGCGAACTGCCGTGCCGTCCGTGCGACCAGCGCCGCTGCGCGCCCGGCGACTTCCGCTGCCTCACACGGATTCCTCCTGAACGCGTCGTCGAGGCCGCGTTAAGATGGCTGGATGGCTAGCTCCATCGCCCTCGACGCGCCGCGGACGGTCGGCGATACGAAGTTCGACCAGATTGGCCTGTACGCGGTCTTCGGCGTCGCCGCTGCCCTGCAGTTCTCGATAGCCGCCGCCCAGATCCTGCTGGCGCTCGCCTTCCTCTGCTGGGTGGGCGCACTCGTCGTCGGGCGCGAGCGTTTCGACGTTCCCGGATTCTTCTGGCCGCTCGCCTGTTACGCGGGCGCGACGCTCGTGTCGGCCGCGTTCTCGTACGATCCGCGCGCAAGCCTCATCGACTCCAAGCAGCTCGTGCTCTTCCTGCTCGTTCCGATCACGTTCCGCTTCGTCCGCGGCTCGCGCGGCCTGACCTTGATGACCGTCGTCGTCACCTTCGGGGCGGTCAGCGCCGCGTTCGGCATTTTTCAATACGGCATCCTGCACTACGACAATCTCGGTCAGCGCCCGCAAGGCACGCTCGGGCACTACATGACCTATTCGGGATTGTTGATGCTCGTGATCGCGATCGCGCTCGCGCGCGTCCTCTTCGAGCGCGGCGAACGCACCTGGGCAGCGCTCGCCATTCCGGCGCTGTGTGTGGCCGTCGCACTGAGCTTCTCACGCAGCGCACAGGTCGGCGTCTGCGCCGCCGCCGCGGTGCTGTTCGCGCTGAAGGACTTCCGTCTTTTTGCGATCGTCCCGGTGGTCGCCGCCATCTTCTTCGCTGTGGCGCCAGGCCAGATCTCTCAGCGATTCGTCTCGATGTTCAACCAGAAGGATCCGACGCGGCTCGACCGCGTCGCCATGATTCACGAAGGCGAGCGGATGATTGCCGCGCATCCACTGACGGGCGTCGGACCGAACATGGTCGAGCGCCTGTACAGCGAATATCGCGGCGCCGACGCCGTCAACAAGATCAATCCGCACCTCCACAACGTGCCGGTCCAGATCGCGGCCGAGCGCGGCCTCCCGGCCCTCGCCATCTGGCTGTGGTTCATCGTCGCCACCATCCGCGACGTCTGGCAGCGCTTCCGGAGCGGACAGCAGGTATTTCTCGCGGCGGCTGCGCTCGCCTGTATCACCGCGCTTCTCACAGCCGGCCTCTTCGAGTACAACTTCGGCGACTCCGAAGTGCTGATGCTCTTTCTGATCGTCATCACGCTGCCTGCCGCCGCTGCGCACGCGCCCGTCGCGGTCCGACCGACCGCATGAGCCTGTCGCATGGCGCGACGCTGACGCGACGCCACGCCGCCGGAATCGTTCGCCGCTTTCGTCGGCGATCGGTGCTCGTCGTTGGCGACGCCATCCTCGATCGCTTCATCGTCGGCCGCGTCACGCGGATCTCGCCCGAAGCCCCGGTTCCGGTCGTTCGCTTCGAGTCCGAGCACCTCCGTCTCGGCGGCGCGGCCAACGTCGCGCACAACATCGTCGCGCTCGGCGGCCGCGCGTCGCTGGTCGCCGTCGTAGGGCCTGATGATGCCGGTAGCCGTTTGCGGACGGAATTGAAGAGAGTTGGCGTCGATCGATCCGGACTCGTCACCGTCAAGAACCGGCCGACGACCGAAAAGCTGCGCATCGTCACCGAGCGCAACCAGCAGGTCGCGCGGATCGACTACGAGGACGA
Source organism: Vicinamibacterales bacterium (assembly GCA_036557365.1). GTDB lineage: Bacteria > Acidobacteriota > Vicinamibacteria > Vicinamibacterales > CAVVIG01 > DATKHR01. The sequence goes on along the minus strand of DATBHR010000092.1, from coordinate 390,733 downwards.
CGTCGACGTGGACCGCGCCGTCGAGCAGGCCATCGTGCGCCGGACACGCACCGCCGCTCGCGGCGCGGCGGCGCTGCTCGTGTCGGACTACCTGAAAGGTGTCGTGACGCGGCGTGTGATCGAGGAGCTGCTTGCTATCGGCAACGCCAGGGTCTCCAACGGTCGGAAGTCTGCCGGCATACGCGCGCCGTTGATCGTGGACCCGAAGATTCCCCATCTCACGCACTACGAAGGTGCCACGCTCATCACGCCCAACCACCATGAGGCGGAAGCGGCCACGCGGCGGCGGATTCGCGACGATGGGGATGCGGGCGACGCTGCCCGCGATTTTCGGAAGCAGGCGAAGTGCGCCGCGGTGCTCATCACCCGCGGCGAACATGGCATGTGGCTGTCGGCGGATGGCGTCGACGTCGGCATTCCGGCCATGACCCGCGAGGTCGCCGACGTCACCGGTGCGGGCGACACGGTTGTCGCGACGCTCGCCCTCGCGCTCGCAGCCGGCGCGACGACGGTTGAAGCAGCGATTCTTGCGAACCACGCAGCGGGGGTCGTCGTCGGCAAGTTCGGACCGGCAACCGTCTCGCCGCGCGAGCTGCTCGAAACGTTCTAACCGGTTCGCGTTTTTCAGTGCCTGAAATGGCGGCGGCCCGTGAACACCATCGCCAGACCGTGCTCGTCGGCCGCGGCGATCACCTCGGCGTCCCGCACGGATCCGCCGGGCTGCACGACCGCCGTCGCGCCGGCGTTCGCAATTGCGTCGAGCCCGTCCCGGAACGGAAAGAACGCGTCGGACGCCGCAACTGACCCCGCAAGCGAAACCTTCGATCCCAGCGCCTTCGCGACCGCGACGTTCACGGCATCCACACGGCTCATCTGACCGGCACCGATCGCCAGCGTCGTCGAGGCGCTCGTGAAGATCACCGCATTCGATTTGACATGAGCGCAGACACGCCACGCAAAGCGCAGCGCTTTCCATTCTTCAGCGGTCGGTCGCCTCTTCGTCACGACCCTCAGACCGTCCGGCAGATCGGCGTCGGACCACGACGATCGTGCCTCCGTGACGCGGTCGCGCTCCTGCATCAGGACGCCGCCGAGCAGCGATCGGAACTCTTGTGTCTGCCAATCGCTCGAGTGCTCGGCCGGCATCAGCACGACACGCATCTTGTCCTTGCGGGCGAGAATCGGCAGGGCGTTCGGCGCGATGTCGGGCGCAACGACGGCTTCGATGAACGTGGCGACAATCGCTTCGGCGGCCGCGACATCCAGGGGGCAATTCACGCCGACGATGCCTCCGTACGCGGATAGCGGGTCCGCACTGCGCGCGCGTATGTACGCTTCGGCTGCCGACGCACCCGTCGCCGCGCCGCACGGATTCGTGTGCTTGATGACGACGGCTGCAGGCTCGGCGAACTCGCTCGCGATGCGCCAGGCGGCGTCGACGTCCAGGAGGTTCGTGTACGACAGTTCGCGGCCCTGGACGACGCGCATGCCGAGCGGAGATGTGCGCGATTCCCACAGCGAGCCGCGCTGATGCGGGTTTTCGCCGTATCGCAGGTCTTTGACTTTCTCGATGGCGAGTTCGAGCACCGGACGCGGCTCACCATCCTGCCGGCGCTCGAAGCGACCATCGCGCTCAGCGTATCCGATCAGCGTTGCGGCGATTCTGGCGTCGTAGTGCGCTGTGCGGGCGAGCGCTTCGACCGCGAGTGCGAAACGAAACTGCGGAGACGGACCGGCCGGCGCATCGAGGGCCTGCAGCACGTCTCGATACCGCTGCGGATCGACGACGACGAGGACGTCGCGAAAGTTCTTTGCAGCCGCACGGACCATGCTCGGACCGCCGATGTCGATGTTCTCGATGAGCTCGTCGAAGGTGACGCCGGCTTTCTTCGCCGTCTCTTCGAAGGGATAGAGGTTGACGACGACGACGTCGATGAGCCCGATTCCCTGGCCAGCGAGGGCGGTGAGGTCGGCCGGATGGTCGCGCCGCGCCAGGATGCCGCCGTGAATCTTCGGATGAAGTGTCTTGACGCGACCGTCCAGCATCTCGGGGAACCCCGTCACGTCCGAGACGGCGGTCACGGCGAGGCCGGATTCCTTCAGCATCTGAGCCGTACCGCCGGTGGAGATGAGCTCGAACCCGCGTGCAGCAAGTCCGCGCGCCAAATCTGTAATTCCTGTCTTATCGGATACGCTCAGCAGGGCTCTTGGCATCTGTCAAAAAGTCCAGTATCATCTGTCCGACGCCGGGCGGGCCTGGCGCCGAAAGGGAAAGGCCGCATGACGCGGCCTTTTTTTTTGGTCAATGACGCGGCACCACGCCGGCGTCGTAGCAAGCAGGAAGAAGAACGATGCGCATCACAGGCAAGGTCAAGTGGTTCAACAACGCCAAGGGGTACGGTTTCATCGAGCGCGACGGAGGCAGTGATGTCTTCGTGCACTACTCGGCCATCCAGGGCGACGGTTTCCGGTCGCTCGAAGAGGGTCAGGCAGTGGAGTTCGAGATTGTGGACGGCCCCAAGGGCCCGCAAGCCGGCAACGTCACCAAGATCTAACCACTTGACCGGGCTGAGAGCTGATGACCGGCCGGTCGTCAGTTCTCAGCCTCAGCTCTCTCAGCCCTGAGCCCTCAGCTCTTTTCTAATCCCTGAGCCCCGACCCCTAACCCCTAACTCTTTTCATTCTTCAGCGCTCGCGCCGTAAAGTTCACCTTTCCATCCTTGACCGCGACGCGGAACGAGACTTCCGATCCGCCGGCGTTGCGCAGCTTCTGAACCTGTCCCTTCACGACCTCGGCGAACTTGTGGAACGGCACCTGGTCTTCGCCTGCGGCGCGACGCGCTTCGCTCAGCGATTCGTACAGCTCCGTCAGTTTGTCGAGCTCGCGGACCGGGTCCCGGAACGACGCCGTGTGGACGACCTTGTCCTCGAGCGACCGCGCATTCGGTGTCCGGCGTTGCTGCACGAACGGACCCGATCGACCTTCCTCGCGCGCGCGCAGGCCGCGATCCCAGAGGTCGACGAGCGTCGCGAACCGCGTCTGCAGCGTGGTAAAGCGGAATCGGTCGCCGGTGTTCTGAATGTACGCGCGATCGAACTTCTTCACGAGCGCCGCCACGCGTGCGCGCGTTTCGAACGGCGGCTTTGGAAGGCGGCCGGCGAAGTACATGTTGTACTCGGCCTCGAGCTGCTTCAGCTCGGCCTCCAGCTGGTTCAGTCCCTGTTCGAACTCGCTCTTCGCCACGGTCTACCGGGGAATGAGAAACCAGACCAGCGGCAGCCACAACTCGCGGGCGTAGGGTACCGGACGATCGTCGATGAGCACTTCCGTGGCGTCTGAACGTCCGACGATCTGGAACAGATCGCGGAGGCGCGCGGCGTCGCTCGACCAGAAGCGCGCGCGATACCTTCGGGACGAACCGTCGCCCGTCTCGCGAAACTCCGCCGACGCTCGTCCGATTTCCAGCGCGCGCGGAAAATCGGCGGCGTCCATCTGCGGAAACACGACAGTGATGGAGAACGGACGCGGACGCGATCCGAAGAGGGCTTCGTGGAGATCCGGATCGAGTGCTGCGAGCTCCTCGTCGGTCGGCTGTTCGGGCAGATCCGCGTACGGCCAGAAGCGCTCGAGCGGCCTGACCCTGGGCTGATCGGGGCTCATCACTGCGACAATAGTATCCGAGATTCGAAACGAGCCGCTGGCGTTCGACGGATGTACACGCGTTCGGACTTGCGATCATCCGACTGCGTACACGAGACTTGCCCCGATGTCCGACTATCGTGCGATTCCGTCGATCGACGAACTGCGGCGGCGGCCGGCGCTGCAGGCGCTCGAGTCCCGCTACGGTGCGGCGGCAACCGTGGACGCGATTCGCGCAGCGGCCGCCGAGGTCCGCAAGACGATCGGCGCCGGCGCGGGCGTTGCTCGAGCCGACGATGTTGTGCCGCGCATCGAAAGCGCGGCGGCGGCGGCGCTCGAACGCGCGTTCCGGCCGTCGCTCGACGCCGTCATCAACGCGACCGGCGTCGTCATACACACGAATCTGGGACGCGCACCGCTTGCCGCAAGTGCGATCGAACGGATCGCGGCGGTCAGCCGCGGCTATTGCTCGCTCGAGTACGACGTGAGCCGCGGCGAACGCGGCCAGCGCGATGTGCACGCCGAGCGGCTGCTCTGCCGCCTGACGGGCGCCGAGGCCGCGGTCGTCGTCAACAACAACGCGGCAGCAGCGTTGCTGCTCCTCGCCGCCGTCGCCGTTGGCCGCGAGGTCATCGTCTCGCGCGGCGAGCTGGTCGAGATCGGCGGCGGCTTTCGCGTGCCCGACGTGCTGAAGCAGTCCGGCGCCGTGCTGCGCGAAGTCGGTACGACGAACCGCACACGCATCAGCGACTATGCAGCGGCTGTCACCGATCGAACCGCGCTCATCCTGCGGATTCATCCGTCGAATTTCCGCATCGAGGGCTTCACCGCGCGGCCATCGTTGAACGAGCTGGTGGACGTCGGGAGAAAGCTCGGGGTGCCTGTCGCCGAGGATCTCGGCAGCGGCCTGCTCGACACAGGATTCGATGGTCAGAATGGACACCCGCTGGCGAATGTCGAACCGTCGGTCAACGCATCCATCGCCGCCGGCGTCGACGCCTGCTGCTTCAGCGGCGACAAACTCGTCGGCGGTCCGCAGGCTGGCATCGTCGTCGGACGGAAGACCTTCATCGCGGCGCTCAAGAAACATCCGTTGATGCGCGCGCTGCGAGTCGACAAGCTGACGTACGCGGCGCTCGAGGCGACGCTGGTCGAATACGCTGCGGGACGAGCGGCGAACACCATTCCAGTCCAGCGCATGTTGACGATGACGGCGGACGCGATTCGTGCGCGCGCGGAGCATGTGGCAGCGGCGATCGCGGCGCTCGCCGGATGGCGAGCGACGCTCGTCGAAGATGCGTCGGCGGCAGGCGGCGGCAGTGCGCCCGGCGTTGCGCTGCCGACGTGGCTCGTCGCGGTCGAATCCGATCGGTTGACGGCGAGTCAGATCGACGAACGCCTGCGCGCGCTCGAACCGCCGATCGTCGCGCGCATTCTTCGCGACCGCGTCGTGCTGGACGTGCGCACGATCCCGCCTGCCGATGACGAAGTCGTGATCGCATCCTTCGCGCGCCTCTAGATTGCGGGATCGTCAACCGTGTCCCGTTTTGAACGTCGAAGTCGAGGCGAATCCTGTCAATTTCTGTGAAAAAGCGGGCCTTTTGGGTCGGCAACAAATATTGCAGAGGTATGGGTCGCTGGCGGTGTAAGCCCACCCCCCTGGAGGCTCATATGCGCGCCCGGTTCGTGATTGCGTTTGTTTCGGCTTGTGTGGCATCGGCGGTTTCGGTGTCGGCTTCGGACAAGAAGCCGCAGCCTCCGGCGCCGACCGTTCCTGTGCAGCTCCGCGCGTGCGTGAACGTGCACACTGGTTTCATGCGTCTTCTGATTGACAACCGAGATGTCTGCCCGCGCGACCACGTCGTCGTGGTCCTGAACGGCAGCGGATCGGGAACCACCGGACCGCAAGGTCCTGTGGGACCGCCCGGACCCGCCGGTCCGCAGGGCGCACCTGGCGTGCAGGGCGCGCCCGGCGTGCAAGGTGCACCGGGCGTGCAGGGTACGAAAGGCGCCACCGGTGCCACGGGAGCGCAGGGTGCGCCGGGAGTCGCCGGAGCACAGGGTCCGACGGGTGCGCCCGGCGCGACCGGTGCGCAAGGTTCAGCAGGTCCGCAGGGATCCGCGGGACCCGCAGGTGCGCAGGGAGCGCCGGGACCGCAAGGCCCGGCCGGCCCGCAGGGCGCCGTCGGACCGCAGGGTCCGCAAGGTGCGCCTGGTCCTAATGGTACCGGCGGCGGCGCGATGGCCGTCGTCGACGCGAACGATCAGTCGGTCGGCGTGCTGGTCGATCCGATCTTCGGCAACGTCCTGAGGAAGGTCGGGTCCGACTGGGTGTGGTTCAACGCCCCCATGACCGGGATCGCCGAGACGGACATCGCCTTCTATCACCTCGACGCGCACTGCAACGACGCGCGCGTGTTCCTCGCATCGTCGACGGCAGGCCTGGCGTACGGCGGCCTGATGCACAGCGGCGTGCTCTTCTACACGAAGGCCGTCGATCCGCAAAACCTGAACGGAACCGCGACCATCCTGGCGCTGGAAACGTTTCACGCCGGCGAACCGGTAACGTCGAACATCACGCGATGCGTGACGCTCGACATGCCGGCGACCAACCAGTCGGTCGGCGCCGTCGAAGGGGTCGCGGATCCGGCGTTCTCGGGGCTCGTCGCTCCGTACCACATCAAGTAGTCAGACGAACCTCCTGTCGGCGACGCGCATATAATCGCGCCGTCACCGACAGGAGGACGTCCATGCTTCGCCGAACGGCGCTGCCCGCCGCTCTCGTGCTCGCTCTAGCCGCCCCGGCCGCGGGGCAAAGCCGTCCTTCCGCATCGAGCGGAATTACCGATGCCGCCGCTGGTCAGAAGATCTTCGAGGCGCAGTGCGCGTGGTGCCACGGCACCGACGGCGTCGGAGGAACCGGACCGAATCTCCAGGGCAAGCTTCGGCACGCAACCGACCTGAAGTCGATCATCGAGATCATCTCCGGCGGGATTTCGGGAACCGAGATGCCGTCGTTCCGGCTGCCGCTGACCGACAGAAGCATCCGTCAGACGGCGGTCTACGTTCGATCGCTCTCACGCGCGGTGACGAGGCCCGTCGCCGGCGACGCCCGCCGCGGCGCCGCGCTGTACGACTCGAGCGGGTGCGGATCGTGTCACGTCGTGGACGGCACCGGCGGAACGGTCGGTCCCGAACTGACGCGAATCGGCGCGACGCGCGGTGCGCCGTATCTGCACGACGCGCTCGTCAAGCCTGCCGCGTCTCATCCGCCCGGCTACCTCGTCGTACGCGCAATCGGCCTCGACGGCGCCGAGGTCCGCGGCGTTCGCGTCAACGAGGACGTCTTCTGGATCCTGATCCGCGACGCCGGCGGGACGGTGCATTCACTCGAGAAGTCGAAGCTCGCGAAAGTCGAGCGCCAGCTTGACTCGTCGCTGATGCCGTCATACGAGTCGCGCTTCTCGCCCGCGCAGCTCGACGATGTGGTGGCGTATCTCGCCGGACTGCGAGGCGATCGATGAGGGCCGCTCTTTCCTGCGCCGCTGCGCTCGTCGTCGGCCTTGCCGCCCACGCGCTCGGACAATCGCAGGCGAACGGCGACTGGACGATGTACTCCGGATCGTTTTCGTCGCAGCGATATTCGCCGCTCGCCCAGATCTCTCCCGGCAACGTCGCGCGCCTGAAACCGACATGGGTGTACCAGCCGCCCGCGCCCGGTTCCCTCGAGACCACGCCGCTCGTCGTCAATGGCGTGATGTACGTGAGCTGGGGACCGACCGGCGTCGCCGCGCTCGACGTGAAAAGCGGCAAGGCGCTGTGGGAGTGGACGCGGCCGATCGCGCCGAGCGTGCTCAACCTCGGCTTCCCGCGCGTCAATCGCGGGGTCGCGCTGTTCGAGACGACCGTCTACGTCGGGACGCTCGACGGGTATCTCGTCGCGCTCGACTCGCGGAGCGGATCGGAAAAGTGGACGGTCCACGTTGGCGACAATCCGACCGGCCACTCGATTACCGCCGCACCGCTGGTCGTCGATGGCAAGGTGATCGTCGGCGTCAGCGGCGGTGAAGCCGGCATCCGCGGATTCCTCGACGCGTACGATGCGAAAACCGGCAAGCAGCTTTGGCGATTCTGGACGATTCCGTCGCCGGGCGAACCGGGCAGCGACACGTGGCCCGGGGATAGCTGGGTGCACGGCGGCGGCGCGACGTGGCTCACCGGTTCCTACGATCCGCAGTTGAAGCTGCTCTACTGGGGCACCGGCAATCCAGGGCCCGACTGGAACGGCGACGCTCGCATCGGCGACAACCTGTATACGTCGTCGATCGTCGCGCTCGACGTCGACACCGGCAAACCGCGCTGGCATTTCCAGTTCACGCCGCATGACGTTCACGACTGGGACGCGAATCAGATTCCGGTGCTCGTCGATGCTGAAGTCGCCGGACGTCCTCGGCCGCTCGTCGTGATGGCAAACCGGAACGCGTTCTTCTACGCGCTCGATCGAAAAACCGGTGAGTTTCTCTTCGGCGCACCGTACGCCAAACAGACCTGGGCAAAAGGACTCGACGATCGCGGTCGACCCATCCTCGTCCCCGGCATGGAACCCTCGGAGAAAGGGACGCTCGTCTACCCGAGCCTGCAGGGCGCGACGAACTGGGCGAGTCCGTCCTACAGTCCGGCGACCGGCCTGCTCTACGTGCCGGTCCGCGAGATGGGCTCCGTCTACTACAAGACGGCAGCGGAGTACCGGCCGGGCACCTACTACACCGGCGGTTCCGAAAAGCGTCTCGACGAGGAATCGTGGGGAGCGGTGCGCGCGCTCGATGTGAAGACCGGAAAACAGGTGTGGGACTTCGCGCTGCCGTCGCCGACGTGGGCCGGCGTGCTGTCGACTGCCGGCGGACTGGTGTTCTCCGGATCCAACGAGGGCAACTTCTACGCGCTCGACGCAACCAGCGGCAAGCCGCTCTGGCAGTTCCAGACCGGCGGACAGATCAGGTCCGGACCGATGTCGTTCGCGCTCGACGGCAAACAGTACGTCGCCGTCACCGGAGGACGTGCGATCTTCGTGTTCGGGTTGGGCGAGTAAGTTCTAGAAGATGGTCGCGACCGATCCGGCTGCCCAGTCGAGCACTCGCGTCGGAAGGATCCCGAGGTAGAAGATCAGGATTGCAGACACGACCAGCGTGAGCGCGGCAGCTTTGGGAATCGGTGGCAGGCTGACCTTCGACTCACGCGGCATCATGTACATCATCACCACGATGCGCAGGTAGAAGAAGACGGAGACGACGCTCGTCAACACGCCGATGATGGCGAGCGTGCTGTAGCCGGCCTTCACCGCGGCACTGAACACGTACCACTTGGCCACGAAACCTGCGAGAGGCGGAAATCCGCCGAGCGAGAGCAGGAAAATCGTCATCAGCGCTGCGAGCCCCGGCCGCTCGTACCACAACCCCGCATAATCCGTGACGTCGTCGTTCGGCCGCTCGGTTGTCTCGAGCACCGCGATCACGCCGAAGGCGCCGATGTTCGTGACGGCGTAGCTGAGCAGGTAGAAGAGGACGGCGCCCTTTCCAAGATCGTTGGCCGACAGCAGCGCGAGAAGGATGTAACCGCCATGGCCGATGCTCGAGTAGGCGAGCATCCGCTTGACGTTCGACTGCGACACGCCGACGACGGTCCCGAGAATCATCGTCGCGGCGGCGACGACGGCCACGATGCCGACCCAGTCGCTGCGCAGCGGATCCAGCGCCGACAGAAAGACACGCGCGAACGCCGTGAACGCGGCAGCCTTGACGCCGGTCGACATGAAGCCGGTGACGGCGGCCGGTGCGCCCTCGTACGCGTCTGGTGTCCACATGTGGAACGGGACCGCGGCCACTTTGAATGCGAAGCCAACGAACAGAAATCCGACGGCGACGAACTGGAGCGGCGTCGGCGCGCTGGCCTGCGCGGCCATCAGGCTGCCGACGCGGTCCAGCCGCGTGCCGCCGGTCAAGCCGTAGATGAACGCGATGCCGTAGAGGAAGAACGCACTCGAAAAGGCGCCGAGAAGGAAGTACTTCAGCGCCGCCTCGGTCGATGCCAACGACGTTCGACGGATGCCGGTCAGCACGTACACCGCGAGCGAAAGCACCTCGAGCGCAAGGAAGATGACGAGCAGGTCCGTCGCCGTCGCCATCAGGATCATGCCTGCCAGCGCGAACAGCATCAGCGCGTAGTACTCGCCAGCGGGAAGGCGCTCCCGCTCGATGGTCGGGCCGGAGATGCCAATCGACAGAAGCCCGACGGCGATCACGATCCACGTCGCGAACAAGCCGAAGTTGTCCGCCGCCACCATGCCAAAGCTGGACGCGCTTCGACCCCACAGAAGAAACGCCGCGACCGCCGCGCCAGCGAGACCGACGATGCCGAGTCCGGCGATTGGCATGTGCTCGCCCGGCTCGCGAAACGCCTCGGCGACCATTGCAGCGATGCCAGCGGCCGTCACGCACGCCATCGGCACGATGGCATTGAACGCGCCGTTCATCGCCGTACTCCCGCGTCAGGTGTGTACATCGCGTGGACCGCGCTCGAACCTCGATGCACCTGGTTCAGCATCCGCTCGACAGACGGCTCGATCGGACGAAGAAACAGGTTCGGAAGGACGCCCATCAGAACGGCGGTCGCGACGATCGGCGCGATGACGAGCCACTCGCGCGGCTGAAGATCCGGCAGCGCGGCGTTCTTGTCGTCGACCGGTCCGTAGTTGACGCGCTGGAACATCCACAGCATGTAGGTCGCCGACAGGATGACACCGGTTGCCGCGAACGCGGCCAGGCGCGGATCCGCTCGGAATGCGCCGAGCAGAATCAGGAACTCTCCCACAAATCCATTGAGTCCGGGCAATCCGATCGACGAGAGCGTGATGATCAGGAACACCGCGACGAGACGCGGCGCGACGTTCTTGATGCCGCCGTATTCGGCGATCAAACGCGTGTGGCGGCGATCCGACAGCATGCCGACCACGAGGAACAGGCCGCCGGTGCTGACGCCGTGATTGAGCATCTGGTACACCGCGCCCTGCACGCCCTGCGTGTTCATCGCGGCAATGCCGAGGACGACAAATCCGAGGTGGCTGACGCTCGAGTACGCCACCAGTTTCTTCATGTCGGGCTGCACCATCGCGACCAGCGCGCCGTAGATGATGCCGACGACGGCCAGGACGCCCAGGAGCGGAGCGAAGAACGCTGCCGCATCAGGGAACAGCGGAAAGGCAAATCGCACCAGACCGTACGTCCCCATCTTCAGCAGGACGCCGGCCAGGATGACCGACCCGGCCGTCGGCGCCTCGACGTGCGCGTCGGGCAGCCAGGTATGGAACGGAAACAGCGGCACCTTGATCGCGAACGCGAGCGCGAACGCCAGGAAGAACCAGAACTGCACGTGCGTCGTCAGGTTCAGTCCGTACAGATCGCGAAGGTCGAAGCTGTAGGCGCCGGTCGCGGTGCTGTGCAAGTACGCGAGCCCGAGAATCGCGAGCAGCATCAGCACGCTGCCGGCCATCGTGTAGAGGATGAACTTCACCGCCGCGTAGATGCGCCGATCGTAGCCCCAGATGCCGATGAGGAAATACATCGGCACGAGCATCGCGTCCCAGAACACGTAGAAGAGGAACAGGTCGATCGACACAAAGACGCCGATCATCGCGGCTTCGAGCAGGAGCACGAAGACGCAGAAGGTGGCAGTCTTCTTGTGGATCGAGGCCCACGAGCCAAGCAGGGCGAGCGGCGTCAGGAAAGCGGTCAGCACCAGCAGGAACAGGCTGATGCCGTCGACGCCGATGGTGTAGCTGACGCCGAACGCCGGCATCCACGCATGATGCTCGACGAACTGAAAGTCTGCGGTGCCGATCGAGAAGCGCGACCAGAGAAGGAGCGTTTCCGCGAAGACGAGCAGCGAGACGACGAGCGCGATGTTGCGCGCGAGACGTTCGTCGTCGCGGACGAACAGCAGCGCGATCGCACCCGCGACGGGAATCACGATGAGCGACGAGAGAATCGGAAACTGCATCAGCGCCAGAGGTAGTAGCCGAGAATCGCGACCACGCCGAAGAAGAGCGACGCCGCGTACGCGCGGACCGAGCCCGTCTGCAGCCGCCGCATGGTTTCACCCGCGTTCGTGACGAGACGTCCGACGCCGTTCACGGCGCCATCGATGACGCGAACGTCGACAATCTTCCAGAGTCCTTCCGTGGAAACGATGCGGATCGGCTGTACCACGGCGGCGTCGTAGATCTCGTCGACGTAGTACTTGTGGAAGAGCACTCGATAGATGCCGGCGAATCGCTCCGCCATCCGCGCCGCTGCATTCTTGTTCCGCAGGAAGAAGTAGAACGCGATGCCGATGCCCGCAAGCGCGACGCCGCTCGACACCACCATCAGCGTCACTTCCAGGCCGGCGGACGTCGCTTCGTGAGGCGCTTCGACATGAAAGCTGGGCTCGAGAAAGTGCGCGAACCAGGCGCCGCCGCCGAGAACGGCCGGCACGCTGACGTAGCCGGCGAGCACCGAGCCAATGGCCAGAACGATCAGCGCAAACGCCATCGCAGGCGGCGCATCGTGCAGGTGACCGGAACCTGAGTGATGCGTCGAATCGGCAGCGTGAGCCGGATCTGGTCCCGGCGTATGGACGGCGTCCTCCGCGTGCGTCGTGTCGATTGCGGTGGTACGAGGTCCATGAAACGTGAGGAACACGACGCGGAACATGTAGACGGCGGTCAAGAGCGACGTGAGGAGGCCGATCGACCACAGAATCGTCCGGCCGCCAGCAAAGGTCTCGAACAGAATCTCGTCCTTGCTGAAGAATCCGGCCAGACCCGGGACACCCGCAATCGCGATTGCGCCAATCAGGAACGTCCAGTACGTAATCGGAAGCTCGCTCTTGAGGCCGCCCATCCTCCGGAGATCCTGTTCTCCTGCGAGCGCGTGGATGACCGCACCCGATCCAAGGAAGAGCAGCGCCTTGAAGAACGCGTGCGTGAACAGATGGAAGATGCCGCCCGCGAACGCGCCGACGCCCATCGCGAGGAACATGTACCCAAGCTGGGAGACGGTCGAGTATGCAAGGACGCGTTTGATGTCGTTCTGCACGAGACCGATGGTCCCGGCCATGAGCGCCGTGGCGGTGCCGATGACCGCGACGATCGTCAGCGTCGTCGGCGCCATGCTGAAGAGCGCGGCGTTGCGGCCGATCATGTACACGCCCGCGGTGACCATCGTGGCTGCGTGAATGAGCGCGGAGACCGGCGTCGGGCCTTCCATTGCGTCGGGCAGCCAGACGTACAACGGGATCTGCGCCGACTTGCCGGTGGCGCCGATGAACAGCAGGAGCGTGATGAGCGAGATCGTCCCGAACGTCGCTTCAGGCGCCATGCTGCTCACGGCGCGGGCGATTTCCTGGAAGTCCAGCGTGCCGAACCGGACGAACGCCAGCAGGACGCCGAGGATGAAGCCGAAATCGCCGATGCGGTTGACGATGAACGCTTTCTTGCCGGCGTCTGACGCGGTCTTTTTCTGGTACCAGAAGCCGATCAGCAGGTACGAGCAGAGTCCGACGCCCTCCCAGCCGACGAACATGATCAGGAAGTTCGCCCCGAGGACGAGGACGAGCATGAACGCGGCGAACAGGTTCAGGTACGAGAAGTAGCGCGCGAATTCACCGTCGCGCTCCTCGTGCATGTAGGCGGTCGAGTAGATGTGAATCAACGAGCCGATGCCGGTGATGACGAGAATCATCACCGCCGACAGCGGATCGAGCCTGAAGGTCACGCCGACGCTGAAATCGCCCGACGTCATCCAGCTGAAGGTCTGTTGAATGATCGAACGCGACTCAGGCGGTAGTCCGACGAGCTGCCAGACCGCCGCGCACGAGACGAGAAACGCCGCGATCATCGCGCCGCAGGCCACGCCGCCTGAAACGGTCTTGCTGAGCCGGCGACCGAGGCTCGCGTTGATCAGGAAGCCGATGAACGGCATCAGCGGGATCGCCGTCACCATTTGAGGCTCGCGAAAGCATCGGGATTGAGCGATTCCCGATGCCGGAACAGGCTGATCACGATGGCCAGGCCGACGGCCGCTTCCGCCGCCGCCACGGTCATGACGAAGAAGACGATGATCTGTCCATCGGGCGCGCCGAGCGCCCGGCCGAATGCCACGAAGGTGAGATTGACGGCGTTCAGCATGATCTCGATCGACAGCAGGATCGTGATCAGGTTGCGCCGCACGAACACTCCTGCCGTACCGATCGCGAACAGGATCGCGGACAGCGCGAGGTAATGCTGCAGCGTCACCATTGCCGCGGCTCCGACGTCTTGGGCTCTGCGCTTCGTCCCGGCACGTCACGCCGCGCCAGCACCACCGCTCCCACCATCGCCACGAGGATGAGCACCGACGTCACCTCGAACGGAAACGCGTAGGTGGTGAACAGCGCGCGGCCGATTGCGGCGACAGAGCTCGTCGCCGCGCCGGCAAAGACGCCCGACTCCCCGCCTCCCTTGTTCAGCGCCCAGATCAATTCGATGATGAGCGCGACGGCGAGCGCCGCACCAAAGCGCATCGGCCCCGGCCGCAACAGCGGATGCACGCGCTCGTCGAAATCGGTGTCCTCATGCGGCGCATTGAGCAGCATCACGACGAAGAGGAACAGCACCATGATGGCGCCGGCGTAGACGATGATCTGGATGACGGCCGCGAACGGCGCCTGAAGGAGCACGTAGAGGCCCGAGAGCGCGCCGAAGGAGGCGATGAGGAGCAGAACGCTGTAGATCGGATTGCGCTGGCCGATCACCAGCAACGAAGCGGCGACGGCGACGGCGCCGAACACGTAGAAGAGGATCGTCTCAGGCACCAAAGTACAGGACTCCAGCGGCTGTGACGAGCAGGTTGGCGACCGACAGCGGCAGCAGAATCTTCCAGCCGAACCGCATCAGCTGATCGTATCGATAGCGCGGAAGCGTCCAGCGCATCCAGACGTAGAAGAACAGGATCGCGGCCACCTTGATCAGAAACCAGATCCAGCCGAGCGACTCAGGCAGCAGCGGACCGTGCCATCCGCCGAGGAACAGATCCGTCGCGACCGCGGAAACGGTCACCATGTTGACGTACTCCGCGAGGAAGAACATCGCGAAGCTCATGCTGCTGTACTCGGTGTGATATCCGGCCACGAGCTCCTGCTCGGCTTCCGGAAAATCGAACGGCGCGCGATTGGTTTCAGCCACGCCGGCGGTGAGATAGATGAAGAAGCCGAGCGGCTGAATGAAGATGAACCAGCGCGGGATGAACCCGAGCCACGAACCGGCCTGGCGATTCACGATTTCCGTCAGCGAGAGCGAGTTGGCGAGGACGAGCACGCTCGCGAGCGCCATCCCGTATGACAGCTCGTAGCTGATCATCTGCGCAGACGAGCGCAGCGCGCCGAGCAGCGAGTACTTGCTGTTCGAGCTCCAGCCCGCGAGCACGATCCCGTACACGCTCATCGAGGCGATGGCAAAGACGACGAGGATGGCGACGTTGACGTCAGCCACCTGCAGACGCAGGCCTTCCGGAATCAGGCCGAACACCGTCGTCTCCGCGCCGAACGGCACGACGGAGAACGCGGCGAAGGCGCACGCGGCCGAAATCACCGGCGCCAGCGCAAAGAGGAACGCATCGGCCGCTTTCGGCCTCAGCTCCTCCTTGAACATCAGCTTGACGACGTCTGCGAGCGGCTGCAGGACGCCCTTCGGTCCGACGAGATATGGACCGAGGCGCTGCTGCAGCAGGGCCGCCACCTTGCGCTCGACGTACACCATCACGGCCGCCGAGTTCAGCAGCATGAAGAAGACGAAGAGCGTCAACACGATCTGGGCGGCGAGGAGCGGCGTCATCGACGGATCAATGCGCTCCCACCAGCGTCAGCGCCCGCCACGGTGCCGGAAGCGTACACCGTCCCTCGCGGATGTGCGCCTCGTACTCGTGCCGGAAGTGCTTCAGCGTGGTCACGACCGGCGTCACCGCCGCATCGCCAAATGCGCAGAGCGTCTTCCCGCCGATGTTGGCCGAAATGCTCGAGAGGAGATCGAGATCGTGCATCTGACCCTGGCCGCTCTCGATCTTGCGCAGGATCTTGTAGAGCCAGTCCGTCCCCTCGCGACAGGGCGTGCACTTGCCGCACGACTCGTGGCGGTAGAAGTGCAGCAGGTTCTGCGCGAGCCAGACCATGCACGTCGTATCGTCGAGCGCGACGATCGCCGCGGAGCCCAGGAGCGATCCTGCCTTCTGAATCGCGTCGAAGCTGGCCTGCGTGTCCAGCTGATCGGGCAGCAGAATCGGTACTGACGATCCGCCGGGGATGACCGCCTTCAGCGTCCGTCCTTCGCGCACGCCGCCCGCGTAGCCGTCGATCAGCTCGCGCAGCGTGATGTTCATCGACGCCTCGTACACACCAGGCCGACGGACGTGGCCGCTGACGCAGTACAGCTTCGGGCCACCGTTCTTTTCGGGTCCGAGGGCGGCATACCACTCCGCGCCGCGCGTGACGATCAGCGGCACGTTGCAGAGCGTCTCGACGTTGTTGACCGCCGTCGGCTTGCCATAGAGACCGACGACCGCCGGAAACGGCGGCTTGTTGCGCGGCTGCGCCCGCTTCCCTTCCAGCGATTCGAGGAGCGCCGTTTCTTCGCCGGCCTCGTACGCGCCCGCGCCGCGGTGCACGAACACGTCGCACTCGAACCCCGAGCCGAGAATGTTCTTGCCGAGAAATCCGCGGGCGTACGCCTCGGCGATGGCGCGCTCGAGCACGTGCTGCACGTGGAAGAATTCGCCGCGTATATAGATGTAGGCGACCTTCGCGCCAATCGCGTAGCAGCCGATGGCGCATCCCTCGATGAGGAGGTGCGGATTGCGCTCGAGCAGCAGGTGATCCTTGAACGTGCCCGGCTCGCTCTCGTCCGCGTTACACGCGATGTAACGGGGCTCGATCTTCTTGTCGACGAACTGCCACTTCATGCCGGTTGGAAAGCCGGCACCGCCGCGTCCCCGCAGGCCCGACGCTTTGACGACGTCGATGATCGACTCCGGCGTCTGCGTCAGCGCCTTCTTCAGCCCGGCGTAGCCGTCGTGCTGCAGATAGAAATCGAGCGTGAACGAGTTCGGTTCGCGGACGTCTTTGATGAGAACAGGGTCCATCTACGCGGCTACACCATCAAATGCATTCGTGCATTCCTGCATTTCGAGATTCACCCCTGACGCTCGACGACATGATGACAGCCGGTGAGCGAGGCTTCGCCGCGTATCTTCAACCCGTCGAGCAGCTTGGCGACGGTTTCAGGCGACTGGTTCTCCTGCCACGCATCGTTCACCATCACGACCGGCGCGCGATCGCACGCGCCGAGGCACTCGACCTCGATCAGCGTGAACGTGCCGGACGGATCGGTCTGCCCCGGCTTGATGTGCAGCTCGTCGCAAATCGCCTGCGTCACCTGTTCCGCGCCGTTTAACGCGCACGAGAGCGTCCGGCAGACATTCAAGACGAACTTGCCGACGGGACGCGTGTAGAACATCGAGTAGTACGAGACGACATCCTCGACGTCCGCGCGCGTGATGCCGAGGAGCTCCGCGACGTGCCGGATCCCGTTTGCCGTGACGTAGCCCTGCTGCGCCTGGACGAGATACAGCGCGGGAAGAACCGCCGACCGCCGCCGATCCGGCGGATAGCGCGCGACGATCTCGTCGAACCGCGCACGGTTCTCGGCGGTGTACGCGAACGCCGGACCTTCGTCCTCGAGATGACGCGCGGACTTGTGGAAGGTGGCGTCGTACGCCATCTTCGGGTGGAAGCTCACCGGTCGACATCTCCCATGACGACGTCGATCGAGCCGATAACGGCGATGACGTCGGCGATCAAGCCGCCCACGATCAATTTCTCCAGCGCCTGGCACGCGAGCAGTGACGGCGCGCGCGACTTGACGCGCCACGGCCTGTTCGTCCCGTCGGAGACGACGTAGAAGCCCTGCTCGCCGCGCGGACCCTCGACGGGCACGTACGCTTCGCCTGCCGGGACGGTGAACCCCTGCGAGTAGATCAGGAAGTGCTGAATCAGCGCTTCCATCTCGGTGTACACCTTGTCCTTTGGCGGCGGCGTGACGCGCGGATCGTCGACGGCAAACGCGCCACGCGGCGAAATCCGTTCGAGCGCCTGCCGGCAGATCTTCAGGCTCTCGCGAATCTCGGCGACGCGCACGAGATACCGCGAGTACACGTCGCCGTCGGCGCGCGTCGGCACGGCGAAGTCGTAGGTCTCGTATCCAAGGTAGGGGAAATACTTCCGGACGTCGTAGTCGACGCCGGCGGCGCGTGCGATCGGACCGACCAGCCCGTAGGCGACGGCATCGCTCGCGGAAATCTTCCCGACGTGCCGCGTGCGCTTCAGGTAAATCTCGTTCTTCGTGAGGAGATCTTCGTACTCGTCGAGCTTCGACGGCATCCGGTCGAGAAACGCACGGACGGCATCGTGAAAACCGCGCGGCAGGTCTTCGCGGAGACCGCCGACGCGCATGTAGCTCGGAAACAGGCGGAAGCCGGCGATCATCTCGTTGATGTTCAGCAGCAGCTCCCGCTCGCGGAAGCAGTACAGCATCACCGACACCGCGCCGACTTCCATGCCGTGCGTGCCGAGCCAGACCAGATGGCTGTTGATGCGCTGAAGTTCGGCGAGGAGCACGCGGATGTCGCGGACGCGCACCGGCAGTTCGAGTCCGAGCAGTCGTTCCACCGAAAGGCAGAACGCCATCGAGTTGGACTGCGCGCTCAGGTAATCCATGCGCTCGACGAGCGGGATCACCTGCTGCCACTTCTTCTGTTCCGCAGTTTTCTCGATACCGGTATGGAGGAATCCGATCGTCGGCGCTGCAGACAGTACCGTCTCGCCATCGAGCTCGAGCACCAGCCTCAGCACACCGTGCGTGCTGGGGTGCTGCGGCCCCATGTTGACGGTCATCGTTTCGGTGCGCAGGTCGGGCACGTCGGCTCTCATTGCCTCGTCAAACGATCCTTCATGACGTTGGCGCGGAATTCCTCCTCGGTCATCTGCAGCGGCTCGGCCGCGGTCGGCGTTTTCCGAATCTGGACGGGATAGTCCTTCCGAAGCGGAAAGCCCGTCCAGTCCTCGGGCATCAGGAGCCGGCGCGGATCCGGATGGCCGTCGAATTCGATGCCGAAGAGATCCCAGACTTCGCGCTCGAGCCAGTTCGCCGCCGGCCAGGCTCCGCTCATCGTCGCGATGTGCGCATCGTTACCGTGCAGACGCACTTTGACGCGAAGGCGGAGCCGATGCTCGAGCGAGACGAAGACGTAGACCAGCTCGAAGCGCGGCTCGTGCGGCCAGAGGTCGGCGGCCGTCAGCTCTGCGAGCAAATCGAAACGAAGATCCGGACGCTCGCGCAGCGCTCGCGCCACATCCGTGAAGTGGTCGCGCGAGACATACAGCGTCGTGTGCAGATCGACGGTAGGAACTGACTCGATTTCGGCCGCCGGCACCGACTCGCGCAACGCCGAAACGAGAGAGGTCGCGTCCATCTAGGCGAGCTTCTGCTGATCGATCTTCCGCTGGAGCTGGACGATGCCGTAGATGAGCGACTCGGGCCTTGGCGGACAGCCCGGCACGTAGACGTCGACGGGGACGATCTGATCGACGCCCTGAACGAGCGCGTAATTGTCGAACACGCCGCCAATCGACGCGCAGGCGCCCATCGAAATCACCCACTTGGGTTCGGGCATCTGGTCGTAGATGCGTCGCAGCGCGGGCGCCATCTTGCGCGACAGCCGCCCGGCGACGATCATCAGGTCCGACTGGCGGGGACTGCCGCGGAACACCTCGGCGCCGAAGCGCGCGATGTCGTAGCGCGAGCAGCTCATCGCCATCATTTCGATCGCGCAGCACGCGAGGCCGAAGGTCACCGGCCAGATCGACGAGCGACGCGCCCACTGCACCATCTTCTCGACGGTGGTGGTCAAGACCGGAATCTCAGACTCTAGGCCCATATCGTCCCTGCGCTCGTACGGCCGGCCGATCCGGCGCGCTCACGTCCGCTCATTGCCCCAGTCGAGCACGCCCTTGCGCCACACGTAGACGTAGCCGGCCAACAGCAGCGCCATGAAAAGCGTCACCTGAATAAAGCCGTTCCATCCCAGGTCGCGAAGCGCCATCGCCCACGGATACAGAAACGCGACTTCGATGTCGAACAGCAGGAAGATCATCGCGACCAGGTAGAACTTGACCGACTGCCGCTCGCGGGCGTCGCCGACCGGAGGCATGCCGCACTCGTACGGCGCAGCCTTCTCGGGCGTCGGCTTGCGCGGTCCGAGCACGCTCGACAGCGCGACCGAGCCCAGCCCGAAGCCGGCGCCCAGCGCGATCATGATCAGGATGGAAAACCAGCCCTGCATCGTTGGCGTGTCGAAGAAGCTTGTGAACCGGCTCACAAGCGAACTTCAATGCTAGCACATGATAGTTGGTTGGTCGGGCCCGGCGCGTCCGCGATGTAATCTCATGTCTACCGTCGAGCCGACGGCCGGATGCCCGAAGAAACAGACATCATCGATCGTCCATCGAATCCCGGCAGCGAGCCGCGGCCCCTCAGGATCGCGTGGTTTTCGCCGCTCGCACCGGTGCGCTCCGGCATCTCTGCGTACACGGCCGAGGTGGTTCCGCTCCTTCGTCAATGGTTCGTCATCGATATCTACCCGGAGGCCACGGCGCACGATTTCGTCTGGCGTGCCCAGCGCGAACCGTACGACCTCGTCGTGTATCAGCTGGGCAACTCGCGCGGCCATGACTACATGTGGGGATATCTCGTCCCGTATCCCGGCCTCGTCGTCCTCCACGATGCGCGACTCCATCACGCCCGCGCGCGACTGCTCCTCAGCCAGGATCGCCACGACGACTACCGTCGCGAACTGACCTTCGATCAGCCCGCCATCAACATCGCATTCGCGGAATACGCGATCGCCGGGCTCGGCGGTCCGATCTACTACTTCTGGCCAATGCTTCGAAGCGTCATTCGCGCCGCGAAGATGGTCGCGGTTCACAGTGAAACGGTCGCGCAGGATCTGCGCGACGCATATCCCGGCGCCGCCGTCGAAGCCCTGCGTATGGGGGTTCCGGATATTTCAGCGGCATCCGAAGCTGGCGCGAACGTTCGGCGGGCGCTCTCGCTGCCCGCCGACGCAACGGTGTTTGCCGCTTTTGGAAAAGTCACGCCGGAGAAGCGCGTGTCCGCCATGCTGCAGTCGATCGCGACGCTGAAGCGCGAAGGCCGCGACGCGTATCTGGTGCTGGTCGGGGACACCGACGACTATCCGACGCTCGCGGACGAACTCGACGCGAACGGCGTCGCCGATCGGGTGCGCGTGACGGGTTACGTGACCGACGAGGCCGTCGCCGACTATCTCGCGGCAGCCAACGCCTGCCTCTGCCTGCGGTGGCCGACGGCGCTCGAAACGTCCGCGTCGTGGCTCCGATGTCTGGCGGCTGCGAAGGCGACGGTCATCACCGACCTCGCGCACACGAGCGAGATTCCGTCGGCCGTCGCGCTTCGTGTGGATCTCCTCGACGAAGCCGCGTCGTTAGCGAACGCCATGCGACGTCTCGCCGACGACCATCAGCTGCGCGTCGCGCTGAGTGTCGCCGGGCACGCCTATTGGGCGGCGAATCACACCATGGACGCGGCCGTCACCGACTATCGCCGATTACTGACGACGGCCGCGGGCCGACCGGCGCCGGCAATCGGCGACTTGCCTGTTCACTTCTTCGCGGACCACTCGACGACTGCGAAGGCGATCGTTCGCGAAATGGACGTCTCCGTCGATCTCTTCGAGTGACCGCTGACGCCCGCTACTCCGGCGGCGGCGTCCGGTCGTTGTGCTTGTCGCGGTAGATCTCGCGGCTGGTCTTGTTCAGATCGTGTTCGAGATCCCGGCGCTCGTTCGCGTTCAGCCCGTCGCCGGACCTCCGGTACACGCGCTCCTTGGCACGGATGGCAGCTTCGTCGGCGGACAGCCTGTCGCGTTCGCCGCGCGTCAACTCGTCGTTCTTCACGCCGTTGTGGATTCGCTGCGCCTGACGCTGCTGCCGGGCGTTGACCCCTCGCTGCCTGTTGGCGGGCGCCGCCTGTGCAACGGAGGCGACAAGTGCGCATCCGACCACGGCAACGGCCATTCGTCCGATCTTCATGAGCTCCTCCTGTGAGCGGCGGAAGGCATCGCGTTCACGGAGGGTTAGACCGGCCGACCGGCCCGAGGTTTAATGACTCCCACACATATCCGGGTTCGGTCGACAGACGCGCATCCTCGATCGGCAGGCCAATGGCGAAGTGATAGAGGCTCTGAAACGCGTGCCCGCTCAGACCCAGCACGTCGTGTACCGGATCGTCGAAGAAGCAGCCGATGCCCGTCCCGCGCGCGCCCGCGGACTCGGCTTCCAGGTAGAGCACCTGTCCAACGACACCCGCTTCCCAGAATAGTTGTCGATAGAACGCGGGACCGTGCTCCGTCAGGCTGCCGTCGAAATCCGCGATCATTCCGAGACTGAAGAAGCCGTCGGCGGCGATGTCCTGATCGCAGCTGACGCGACGCGCAAGCTGGCGGCAGTCGCCGCGCGCGAGGCGCACGAGCAGCGTCATTTCGTCCACGGGTTGAAGGAGAAAGTCGCGGCCGAGCGCCGACACGAGGCGGGCGCCCGACTCGTGCTCGCGCGTCAACAAGTAGAGCCCTGGCTCGACGTCGTCCACGCGGTGGACGAACAGCACGAGATGAATTCGAGGTGTCCACCACAGCGCACTCCACGGTGGCGACGGTGTCGCGACCAGCGCGCGGATGATCCCGAGGAACGCGGCACGCGAAAGCGACGAACGCCCATCGAACGCCACCGCGCTGCGGCGCTGCAGAAAAAGTTGAGGCGGATATCCTGCCTCGTCAGAGACGATGTCGCGCAGCGCGATTTCAACAGGTGGAACCGGTTCGGATCGCCGCGTCGCAGTTGCCACTTCGTCGATGAACGTCCACTCGACGTGGTCTTCGCTGAGTTGCGAGGCGCGGCCGACCCAGCGACCATTGCGAGCCGCACGGACCAGCGCGTCACGATCCAGCACAGGATCGTCAGGCCCGACGACCATGATGCACGCAGGTTCTTCGCGCTCCGCATCCACGAAGTCTGCATCGCGATCGACGCCTGCGATTGACGCGATGTCGGCGGACGACCAGTCGGGCAGCAGTCGCGCGCGCCAGCCAACCGATTCTGCCGCGAGCGCGATGGCGGCGATGGCATGACCGACGTCGTGCTGGCAATATCGGAACGCACGTTCGCCGTACTTCCACGACTCGCGCCAATGGATCGACGTCAACGCGATCAGAAACGTCTCGGGCGGCAGGCCGGCGTCGAGTAGGCAGCGTTGCTCGAGACCGTGCCTGTCGGCCGCATAGTGATGAACAGACGCCTGCGCGCATAGGCCTTCGATCGGTCCGGAGACCACGTAGGCCTCGGTCGGATGAAGATTTCCGCTTGATGGGTTCGCCCGCAGCGACCACCGCGACGCGCGAAACACTTTCCACGCCGTGAGGCCGAGCGAACGGCGGAGCATGACGCCGATTTGCGAGCGTGTGGTCGATTCGGGATGCGGTGGCAGGAGGGCGAGCGGCGAGCCGGCGAACGATCGAAACGGATCGGGCTGCGACGCCCAATCGAGATAGCCGAGTGACCGGGCGTATCGATCGAAGCGGTGCTTGGTGCCGTCGTGATACGCCCGGACCTGGGCGAGCTGCTGGAGAGTCCTCGGATTGTCGGGCCGGGGTGCGCTCATCCGTCACCCCTTGCGACGATCACGCGTTCAAAGCATCGTTCAGCGTCGTCATGCGCCGCGTGATTTCTTCGATCGCGTCGTGGATCTGTGCCTTTCGACGCTCGTGCGTCGTGACCTCGAGCTGGCGTTCGAGCTCCGTACGCGCCAGCCTCAACGACTCGAGTGCCTGCACCTGCTCTGGATTCTTGACTGCCTTGCCGTTCTGCTGCCTGCGTTCCCGCTCGAGCTCCTCCATGCGTTCCTGAATTCGCGCATCCGCATCAATTAGTCCTTCACCGGCGTCGCCCATCAGTCCCCCCGACCGAGTATGAAACTCCCCACATTATAAGATGACCAGGTGACGGCCCGCGCCACAAACGACCCGCTCGCGCCCTTCCACGAAGCCGTTCGTGCGTGGTTCGCGGCATCGTTCGATGCGCCCACGCCGCCGCAGGCGCAAGGATGGCCGGCGATCGCGCGCGGAGACTCGACGCTGATCCTCGCGCCGACCGGCAGCGGCAAGACGCTTGCGGCTTTTTTGTGGTGCATCAATCGAGTGATGTTCGCGCCGGCGCCGTCGAGCGCCGAGCGGTGTCGGATCCTTTACGTCTCACCGCTGAAAGCGCTCGCCGTGGACGTCGAGCGAAACCTGCGCGCGCCGCTGACCGGCATCTCGGCGTTCGCCGATCGTCTCGGCGCGTCGTACGTCGTGCCGACGGTTGCCATTCGAACCGGCGACACGCCGCAAGCGGAGCGGGCGCGCTTCCTGAAAACGGCGGCTGACATCCTCATTACGACGCCGGAGTCGCTCTATCTCCTTCTCACGTCGAATGCCAGACAGATGCTGCGGTCGGTCGAGACGATCATCATCGACGAAATCCACGCGCTCGTTCCGACGAAGCGTGGCGCGCACATGTCGGTGTCGCTCGAGCGTCTCGAGTCGTTGTGCGCGACGCCGCCGCAGCGCATCGGACTCTCCGCCACGCAGCGGCCGCTCGACGAGGTCGCGCGATTCCTCGGTGGAGCCGAGCCGCGAGCGCGCGGCACGCGAACGCGGTCCCGGCGTGCAGCAACCGCGGAGCTCGACGCCGAATCGGAGATCGCGGAGGAGTTCACGTCGAACGAAGGTCCCGTGCGATACCGGCCGGTCACGGTCGTCGATGCCGGCAGGAAGAAAGCGCTGAAACTGACGATTGACGTGCCCGTCGAGGACATGGCGAACCTGGCGAGCACCGTGCGCGGACCCGCGGGACGAAAGAAGCGTCTGCCCGGCGGAGGTGGCGCCGCAGCCGCCATCGACGCGCTCGACGGTACGGCATCCGCCGCAAACGGCGGAACGATTTGGTCTGCGATTCACCCGCGCCTGCTCGAGTTGATCCGGGAACATCGATCGACGCTGATCTTCGTCAACAGCCGGCGTCTCGCCGAACGGCTGGCCGGCGCGCTGAACGAGCTGGCCGGCGACACGCTCGTCCGCTCGCATCACGGTTCGATTGCGCGCGCGCAGCGGATGGAGATCGAAGATCTCCTGAAGGCCGGGTCGCTCCGCGCGCTCGTGGCCACCTCGTCGCTCGAGCTCGGCATCGACATGGGCGCCATCGACCTCGTCATCCAGATCGAAGCGCCGCCCTCGGTCGCGAGCGGCCTTCAGCGGATCGGACGCGGAGGCCACCGTGCCGATGCCGTCAGCGAAGGCGTCATCGTTCCGAAATTCAGGGGCGATCTCGTCGCGTGCGCCGCCGTTGCCCGGGCGATGCACGAAGGAATGGTCGAGAGCACGCGCTACCCGCGAAACCCGCTCGACATCGTCGCGCAGCAGATCGTGGCGATGACGTCCGTCGACGAATGGCAGATCGACGACCTGTTCGCGACGATTCGCAGCGCGGCGCCATTCGCCGAGTTGAGCCGCATCGTCTTCGACGGCGTCCTCGACATGCTGTCGGGCCGCTATCCGTCAGACGAGTTCGCCGAGCTCAGGCCTCGCATCACGTGGGATCGCATTCGCGGAACGATTGTCGCGCGCGAAGGCGCGAAGCGCGTGGCGATCGCGAACGGCGGCACGATTCCGGATCGCGGACTCTACGGCGTCTTTCTCGCCGGAGCCGCACCGGGGACTGCGCGGGTCGGCGAGCTCGACGAAGAGATGGTGTTCGAGAGCCGCGTCGGCGAAACGTTCGTGCTCGGCGCCTCTTCGTGGCGCATCGAAGAGATCACGCACGACCGCGTGCTCGTTACTCCGGCCGCAGGGCAACCCGGCAAGATGCCGTTCTGGAAGGGCGATCGCGCGGGCCGCCCACTGGAACTCGGTCTCGCCATCGGCGAGCTGACGCAGCAGATGATCAAACTGCCGCCGCAAGCCGCCGTCGAGCGACTGATGCAGGAACACGATTTGAGCGAGCGCGCCGCCGGAAACCTGCTGCAGTACCTTCGCGATCAACAGCGCGCGACCCGCGTCGTCCCGGACGCGTCGACGATCGTCGTCGAACGTGTGCGCGACGAGCTCGGCGACTGGCGGGTCTGCGTGCTGTCTCCGCGCGGCGGGCGGATTCACGCGCCGTGGGCGATGGCGGCGGCCGCGAAGATCCGCGAGGAAACCGGCATCGACGCCGAGATTCTGTGGGGCGACGATGGATTCGTCGTGCGGTTCCCGGATGTGGACGAACCACCCGACGTCCGGCTGGTCATGCCGGAGCCGGACGAAGTGCAGCCGCTCGTGGTCCGGCAACTCGGCGCGACTGCCCTCTTCGCGGCCAAGTTCCGCGAGAACGCCGCGCGTGCGCTGCTGCTGCCGAAGCGGCGTCCCGGCATGCGCGCGCCGCTCTGGCAACAGCGCAAGCGAGCGGCGGATCTGCTGGCGGTCGCGTCGCGTTTCGGATCGTTTCCGATTTCGCTCGAGACGTATCGCGAGTGCCTCCGCGATTTCTTCGATATGACGTCGCTCGTCGCAACGCTGCGCGACGTCCGGAGCCGCAAGATTCGCGTCGCGACGGTCGACGCCGAGACGCCGTCGCCGTTTGCGGCGTCTCTGCTCTTTACCTACGTCGCCAGTTTCATCTACGAAGGCGACGCGCCGCTGGCGGAGCGGCGCGCCCAGGCGCTGGCGGTCGATCAGTCGCAGCTTCGCGAGCTCCTCGGCGACGCCGAGCTGCGCGAGCTGCTGGACCTCGATGCGTTCGACGCGCTGGAACTGGAACTCCAGCGCCGCGAGCCGCGATGGCGCGCCAAGAGCATCGACGGCATTCACGATCTGCTTCTCGCCGTCGGCGATCTGACCGAGGAAGAAGTGCGCGAGCGCGCGGCACTCGACGATGCGCCGTCTGCCCTGGCAGCCTTGTCGGACGCACGCCGTGCGATCGCAGTCCGCATCGGCGGCGAATCTCGGTGGATCGCCGTCGAGGACGCGGCGCGCATGCGCGATGCGCTCGGCGTGCCGCTGCCCGTCGGCCTTCCCGAATCGCTTCTGGCGCCCGTCCGCGATCCGCTGGGCGGCATCGCGCAGCGCTACGCGCGGACACACGCACCGTTTACCGCGGCCGTCTTTGCCGCTCGCTACGGCCTGAGTCCTGCCGAAGCGGAATCGCTGCTCGTCCGGTTGACCGCCGAAGGGCGCCTTGTCGAAGGAGAATTTCGGCCGGGTGGTACGCGGCGGGAGTGGACCGACGCCGAGGTACTGCGAAAGCTCCGGCGCCGATCGCTGGCAAAGCTGCGCGAAGAGGTCGAGCCCGTCGATCAGGCGGCGCTCGGCCGATTCGCCACCACGTGGCAAGGCATCGTTCGCAGGCGGCACGGCGCTGATGCGCTGCTCGACGCGATCGAGCAGCTTCAAGGTGCGCCGCTGCCGGCGTCGATTCTCGAGACGGAGATCCTGCCCTCGCGCCTCGATCTGTACGAGCCGGCGGACCTCGACGCGGTGACGGCAGCGGGCGAAGTCGTCTGGGTCGGCGTCGAGCCACTCGGCGAGCGGGATGGACGCATCGCGTTGTATCTCGCCGATCAACTGCCGGCACTGCTTCCGCCGACCATCGGCACCGAAGGATCGACCGCACGGGACAACGACGCTGGAGGCAAGGGTCGCGAAAACGACATCCTCGAGCATCTCGCAAAACACGGCGCGTCGTTCTTCGGCCCGCTGCACGAAGCTGTCGGCGGCGGCTATCCCGCGCAGACGGTGGACGCGCTGTGGAATCTCGTCTGGCAGGGACTCATCACGAATGACACGTTTCATGCGCTGCGCGCATTCGCGCACGTGCGCGCGCCGCGCCGGAGTCCACAGCGCCGCATGCACGCGGCGCCGTTCCGTTCGAGACGGCTGGTTCCCTCATCCGCGGAAGGTCGATGGAGCCTGGTGCCACGACCTCATTCGTCGAGCGGCGGTGCGACGAACAAGGCGCAGCGACGAAGCGGCTCCGCTGACGTCAAGGCGCACACGCGCTGGGCCGCGGCGCTCACGCAGCAGTTGTTGACGCGGCACGGCGTCGTGACGCGCGAAATCGTCTCGGCCGAAAATGTCGCCGGCGGATTTGCGACGGTCTATCCGGTGTTGCGAGGACTCGAAGACGCCGGGCGCATCCGTCGCGGCTACTTCGTCGCAGGACTCGGCGCCGCGCAGTTCGCGCTGCCGGGCGCCGTCGATCTGCTGCGATCGCTGCGGGACGGCAGCCCCGGTCACGCGCCCTCGGACGACACCAGCGAGGTCGCAGTCCTGGCCGCCACCGATCCCGCCAACCCGTACGGCGCAGCGCTCAAGTGGCCGGAGCGGCACGACACCGATGGAAAGACGATCGAAGCAGGCCGCGCGCCAACGCGAACGGTCGGAGCGACCGTCATCCTCGTCGACGGCGCGCTCGGTGCGTATCTCGCCCGAGGCGATCGGCAACTCGCGACGTTTCTTCCCGCCTCGGAACCCGAACGTTCGCGGGTCGCGAAAGCCGTCGCCGGCGCGTTAATCGAGCGGGCGCGCAGCGGTACGGATGGGCCGCGCGGGATGTTGATCGAGGAGATCGACGGCGCACCACCCCAGCACCATCCGATGGCGCGCTTCCTCGCCAGGGCAGGTTTCGTCGCTGGCGCTCTGGGGATTCAGGCGACTTTCCATCGAGCCGCACCGATCGCACAAGTTCCAACGCCGTCGTCTGCTCCGGACGCTCGCCCCCGCCCGCGACCCGGACGCTCGACCGTCTCGAGCCCGTTCGCGCGTCGATATTTCGATTCGGACTCCACCGATCCAGACGACGCAGACGATGCCTGAGGGCGACACCATCTTTCGGGCGGCGCGAACGCTGCACCGGCTAATGGCCGGTGCGGCAGTCACGCAATTCGAATCCGTCTTGCCGGCGCTCAACCGGGTCGCGGAGGACAGCCCGTTGGTGGGACGCACCGTGGATGAGATCTCGTCGCGCGGCAAGCATCTGCTGATGCGCTTCTCCGGAGATCTCGTGCTTCACACGCACATGCGCATGAGCGGCAGCTGGCACGTCTACGAACCGGGGGCGCCATGGAAGCGCCCTCGAGGTGACATGCGCGTGCTCATTGCGACGGCCGACATCGTCGCGGTCGGATTCAACATCCCCGTGGCCGAATTCATCAGGGCGAGAGATCTTGCCCGCCACATGACGTTCGCCGCACTCGGACAGGATCTGCTCGACCCGTCGTTCGACGTCGACGTCGCTCTGGGACGGATACGCGCCCGCGCCGATACGGCGATCGGAGACGTGCTGCTGGACCAGCGCGTCGTGGCCGGCATCGGCAACATGTTCAAGTCAGAGATCCTGTTTCTCGCCGGAACATCGCCGTACGCGCGCGCCAGCTCGCTGACGGACGAACGGCTCCGGTCGCTGCTCGGCATCGCTGTCGAACAACTGCGCGCGAACATCCTGACGCCCGCGCAGACGCTCAGCCGCGCGTACGGCATGAGGACAACGAGAAGCCTCGATCCAAATGAGACACTCTGGGTCTATGGACGCGCCGGCAAGCCGTGTCGGCGGTGCGGCAGTCCAATTGAGTCCGCGGCGGCCGGCCCGGATGCGAGACGGACCTACTGGTGTCCGTCGTGCCAGCGCGAGCGCGGGACACGCTGAAAAAAGCGCTCGGCGTCGATCACGTCAGGGCCGGGCGGCAACCGACACGTGGATCTCGCCCCCGAACAACATCGTGCGATCGTTGTCGCGAGCGGCCCATTTCATGAGCGTGGCCACACTCGGTTCCACACGGGCGTCATAGACGACGCGATCGTGGACGGTGACCGTCACCGGCTTGCTGAGATCGAACGCGTCGGGAGAAATCAGCACCGTCAGCTCGGCAACGCCGCTGGTGCGGGCACGAACAGCGTTGCCCGCCTGCTCGACGTCCACGCGTCCGGACGGACGCGCTCGCGAAAAGAGCTCGCGACCCTTGTTGATGCCGTCGCCGGTGAACACATTCAGATCCGGCTCGAGGCGGGGCTCCACGGCACGATTGCGATCGGCCCCCTTCACCCGCTCGATCACGATCCAATGCGCCCGCGATGGCACCTGATGGTCTGTCGCTTCCCACGTCACATGCGACGGCAGCGGATTGCGCGGATGTTGGCGGACGAACGTTTCGAACTCGTCCTTCACCTCGGGCCACCACGCCGTGTTGTGGACGCCGTCCGGCTGCGGCTTGTAGTCAACGGTGACGCCGCTTCGACGCAAATGCTCGACGTACGGCTCGACCGCACGCGTCGGATACAGCGGGTCGCGCCCCCCGTTGACGATGAAGAATGGTTTGTTCAGAAGGTTTGTGGGAAAGAGCTCGCCGCCGACGTCGAGACGATCGTTCGCCAGCACCATGATCGATCCGTTCAACGACGCAAAGCTGGCGTACGGAGTCGTGTCGCGCATGGCGACGTAGAACGTGCCGGTTGCACCGTCCGAGACGCCTGAGACGACGATGCGATTCTCGTCCACGTTGTACGTGCGTTTGAGGCGATCCAGGATGGTGTCGAGGTTGTCGAGCTGGATGGCGCTCCACCATGGCGCCTCCCGCCAGGCCGCCGGCATCACGTAGATCTGCTCGGCTCCTCGCAGCGGCGATCGCGGACCGCCACGTCCCCGGCCGGGTTCCTCGTTCTGTTCCCGCATCATCACGCCGCCGTGCAGCTGAAATCGCACCTGGTATCGATGCTGCGGGTCGTAGCCTTCGGGCAGGAACACGTCGTACGTGAAGTCTCCAGCTGCCGCGCGCCTCATCTCGTGGACGACATCGTGACTCGCCGGACGATCGTATTGACGTCCCCGCTTCAGCCGCGCCAGCGCATCGTCGAACGTCACGCCGGAGCGCACGACGTCCTCTGCGGCCTTCTTCGCGTCTCCGGTGTTTCGTGCTGCCCAGAAGCGCTCGAACGCGGCGTCGATTGACGGCGCCGGCGAGGCCGTGATCATCGTCGACGCGAACGCTGCGAACACGACACCGCAGAAGATTCGTCTCATATGGCGCTCAGCTGCACGACGGCGTTGTAGTCGGGCTCGAGCGAATCGGGGTCGATGGCGCGCGCGGACAAGAGCGTGTTGCCCTCGGGCCAATGGACTTCGAGGTTCCCCGGCCGGATTGGCGCCGCCCTGAGTCGGCCGCGGAATTCGCCGTCGGCGGACGTCAGCTGAACGCCATCTCCGTCTCGAAGGTTGAGGCGCGTCAAATCGTCCGGGCTGATCAACACGTCGTCGCGTCCGGCGCCGGTCAGCGGATCGGTCGCGCGCTGAACCATCGAGTTGAACTGCTTCCCGCGCCGCGTGGACACGAAGAACGTCCGATCGTTTTCGGGTCGCGCGCTCGGATCCGTCGATCGTCGACGGTTCGTCGGATGGACGACTGAGAAGTGCGCCTTGCCGTCGGATGTCAGGAATCGTCCGTCTTCGTACAGGATCGGCCCGCCCCACTGCACCTGGTCGCCCTTCGCGCGGAGGCGCTCGATGCCTCGATACAACGGCACCGCCTGACCGATCTCGTCACGGATCTGCTGTGCGCTCTCGAAGCGCACGAGGTCCGCGTCGGCGGGCCTGACGCGGGCCATCACGTCGCCGAAGACCTCCCACTCGGGACGCGCCGATCCGATTCGGCGTCCCGGGATTTCCGGCGAGAAGATAATCCGTCGTTCCGTTGACGTCTCGGTTCCGCCACCTGCCGACTCATAACGCGTCGCGGCCGGGAGAATGACGACGTCGCCGTCGCTTTCGGCGAGCATCGACGAGGACAGGACGATGTCCTGATGAACGCGCAGCCGCGGCCGCCGCAACGCCTGCCGCGACATGGCTTCATCGCCGAGCGTCTCGAGAAAATTTCCGCCGACGATCCAGAACACGTCCACGTCGCCGCGCGCCGAATGCTCGATCATTTCGGCCGTGGTCCATCCCTCTGCGTCCGGGAGAGCGAATCGCCACGCCTCGCCGTAACGTGCGCGGGCGTTCGCATCGAGTTTCGGCACGCAACCGACTTCGGCGCCACCTTGTACGCCGGAATGTCCGCGGATCGGAACGAGGCCGCGATGTCGTCTTCCCGGAAGGCCGCGCGCGAGGCCGACGTTGATGAGCGCCTTGATGGTCTGCACGCCGTGGACATGCTGGGTCAGGCCCATCGACCAGACCAGCACCGCGTTCGGTCGTTCTGCCAGCAGCCGCGTGAACGATTCCATCTGCGCACGCGTTGCGCCGCTTTCGCGCTCGAGATCCGTCCAATCCGCAGCGAGCGCCGCGTCTCGCGCCGGCTCGAAGCCCATGGTCCTGTCGCGGACGAATTCGGTGTCGAGCGCGTCCATCTCGACAAGCGATCGAAACACACCGATGAGAAACGCGAGATCTCCGCCGGTGTGCACGTGAAACCAGTGATCCGCGATCTCGGTGCCGAACAGCGCGCTTTCCGCGATGGACGGGACCCAGTAGCGTTCGAGGCCCGGCTCACGGAGTGTATTGACCACCGCGATCTGTGCGCCGTTCTTCTTCGCGTGATGCAGGTACTTGGTCGTCACAGGCTGATTGTTCGCGACGTTCGCTCCGAACAGCACGATCAGATCGGCGTGGAGCCAGTCCGCATAGCTGCAGGTCGATGCGCCATACCCCAACGTCGACTTCATCGCGGATGTCGACGCCGCGTGGCAGAGGCGCGCGGAGTTGTCGACGTGGTTCGTGCCGAGAAAGCGCGCGGCCTTCTGCGCGGCGTAGTACACCTCGTTGGTGATCCCACGCGATGTCAGATAAAAGGCGGTGCGAGCAGGATTCGCGTGGCGGAGCTCGCCAGCCGCGTAGTCGAGCGCTTCGTCCCACGAGGCGGATCGGAATCCGCGGTCCCCTGCGCGGCGGATCATCGGTTTCGGCAATCGGCCGAGCGATCGCAGCTCCGCGGACGTGCGTCCGGCAAGCCTCCGGACGTCGGCAAGCACTGACGTGTCGAGCGCCGGCGCGGTGTTCAAGCGCATCAGCTCGAGACGCACCATGCACAAGTGCGTGCCGGCGATCGTCCAGTCCGACAGCCCGGACGTTCCGAGCGCGCAACCGTCGCACACACCATCGCGCAGAATCCGCCACGCGAACGGGAGCTCCGATCGATTCTCCCAGGCCACGCGGGCCATCTCACGGAAATGGCGCGGCTTCTGGCGCCCCAGTCCGAAAATCATCGTTGCAGGTCGCTAGGCTCGAATACGTCCGGTGTGCGTGTAGAGATTCAATCGCTCGCCCCGTACAAATCCGGCGAGGGTAATGCCCATTTCGTCCGCGAGCGAGATGGCCAGGCTCGATGGCGCCGACACGGATCCGATGAGTGAAATGCCGGCGAACAGCGCTTTCTGGACGATCTCGAATGACGATCGGCCGCTCACGAACAGCACCACGTCGGCGAGCGGGAGCGCGTCGCGCATCAGCGCACGGCCGACCACCTTGTCGACCGCATTGTGGCGGCCAATGTCTTCGGCACTGTCCAGCAGAGTGCCGGTCGGCGAGAACAGGCCGGCCGCGTGCAGGCCGCCGGTCTCATCGAACACCGTCTGCGTCGCGCGCAGGCGGTCCGCCAGCTGGCTCAGCGTCGCGGCGCTCATCGGCCAGGACGACGACAGCTTCGGAACACATGACGCCAGCGACTCGATGCTTCGCCGTCCGCAGAGTCCGCACGACGAATTCGTCGTCACCTGGCGCCGTCCGGCGAGGAGCGCGCCAAGCCGCGAGTCGTCGGTGAGCGTCACGTTCACGATGTTCTCGGCGAGTACCTGGGAATCGTCATTTGCGGAACGATCGCGGCAGTGCGCGATCGTGCCCAGATCATCGGCGGACGAGATGACGCGCTCTGAAAAGAGAAATCCGGCCGCAAGCTCGATATCAGCGCCGGGCGTCCGCATGATCACGGCGAACGGCGTGTCGTGGAGGCGAATCTCGAGCGGTTCCTCGACCGCCGCCCAGTCGAGCGCCGGCGCGCGATCGGTCCCGTTCGCCCGGATCACGTCGACGCGCTGCTTCGACGACGCCGGTGGCGGCGACGGCATCATCGGAGCCCGCACGCGATTCGGCGACGTTCAGACGGAATGTAGAATGGCGCCATGCCTTCCACTGCGTCGTTCGATATTACGTCCACCATCGATTTTCAGGAAGTTGACAACGCGCTCAACCAGGCGCGCAAGGAAGTCGGCCAGCGATACGACTTCAAGGGGACGACGGCCGACATCGTCCTGAGCATGGCGGACAAGACGCTGACGCTTCTGACGGATGACGAGATGAAGATGAACGCGTTGTGGGAAATCGTCCAGACGCGGCTGGTGCGACGCGGTGTCGCGATCAAGAACTTCAAGTCCGGGGAAAGCGAATCGGCGGCCGGCGGCAAGCTCCGGCGCGTGATCACCATCCAGCAGGGCATCCCAATCGAAGCGGCGCGCGAGATCGTGAAATACCTCAAGGAGCAGAAACTGAAAAAGGTGCAGGCATCGATTCAGGCTGATCAAGTGCGCGTCTCCTCGCCGTCGAAAGACGAGTTGCAGGACGCGATGCGCACGCTTCGCGAACACGACTTCGGCGTCGCCCTGCAGTTCGGCAACTATCGCTCGTAAAGAACGTTTCCTCGCGGCGCTCGACCCGCGCTCAGCATCAAGCTCATCCCGTAAACTCATCCTTGTGCTGGCGCTGAGCTTGCACCTTCGAGCAGGGTGCCCGTGTCACGCCGGCCGATCGCTACGTACCGACTTCAATTCAATCGTGATTTCACCTTTCTCGACGCGCGTACGGTCGTCGATTACCTTCACCGGCTCGGCATTAGCGACTGCTACTCGTCATCGTACCTTGCAGCAGTACCTGACAGTCCGCATGGGTACGATGTCGCAGACCCGACACATCTGAATCCCGACCTCGGCTCTGAGGACGATTACTGGGAATGGGTCGAAGCCCTGCGCACGCACGGCATGGGACACGTTCTCGATCTCGTGCCGAACCACATGGGCATCGCGAAGTCTGCGAATCCATGGTGGCAGGACGTGCTCGAGAACGGGCCGAGCTCGCGCTTTGCGCGCGTCTTCGACATCGAATGGCGGCCGGTCAAGGATGAACTCGCCGACAAGGTTCTGATTCCGATTCTCGGCGATCAGTACGGCGCTGTGCTCGAGCGGCAGGAATTGCGGCTCTTCTACGAGCGCGGTGCGTTCACCGTCCGCTACTACGACGATCTCTTGCCCATCGCGCCGGACACGTACGGCCTCGTGCTCGGCGTCGGGCTGACGACGTGGTTGAACGAGCATCCCGGACCGGCTGCCGAAGAGTTGCAGAGCATCCTCACGGCGAGCGCGCATTTGCCCGCGCGGAGTACTCACGACCCCGAGGCGATCGTGACTCGCGCGCGCGAGAAGGAAGTCGTCAAGCGTCGACTCGCGGCGCTCACGGGAGAATCACCGATTGTGCAGGCGTATGTGGACGACTGCGTGACCCGAATCAACGGGACGCGCGGACACCCGCGCAGCTTCGATCGACTCGACGGCCTGCTGAACGCACAGTCGTATCGCCTGGCGCACTGGCGGGTCGCGTCGGAAGAAATCAACTATCGTCGCTTCTTCGACGTGAACAAGCTGGCTGCGGTGCGGATGGAAGACCCGTGGGTGTTCGAAGAGGTTCATCGCTTCGCGATCGACTTGATCCGGCGGGGCGGCCCGACGGGCCTTCGCATCGATCACGTGGACGGGTTGTTCGCGCCGCGCGATTACCTGCAGCGTCTTCAAACTGCGGTCGGCAACGGCGATGTGCCGCCCGCGATCGATCCGACCCGCGCGCCTCACGATCCGCCGTTCTTCGTCGTCGTCGAGAAGATCCTCGGGACCGGAGAGAGAGTGCCCGACGACTGGCCCGTCGCCGGCACGACCGGTTACGAGTTCGGCGCGATGACCAACAACCTGTTCGTCGACGCACGGAATACGCGGGCCTTCGACGAGATCTATCGCCGGTTCGTGCGTGAGGCGCTGTCGTTCGCCGAGCTCTCATATCGCGCGAAGAAACAGGTGCTCCACGAAACGATGTCAGGCGACATCAACTCGCTCGGCCACCAGTTGAATCGCTTCTCCGAACGAAACCGCCATTTTCGCGACTTCACGCTGTACAGCCTCATCTCCGCGTTGAAAGACGTCATCGCGTGCTTCCCGGTGTACCGGACCTACATCACGGCGGCCGATCCTGTCAGCGAGGGTGACGCGCGCTTCGTTCGCGACGCGGTCCGCTGCGCGAAGCGGCGCTCGACGACGGTGCCGGCGATGGTGTTCGACTTCGTCGAACGGCTGCTGCTGAAGCAGACGCCGATCGCGACACAGGACGACTGCGACGAGCGCGCGCGGTTCATCGGCAAATTCCAGCAGCTGACGAGCCCGGTGGCCGCGAAGGGCATCGAGGACACGGCGCTGTACGTGTACAACCGCCTGCTGTCGATGAACGAAGTGGGCGGCGACCCGACGCGCTTCGGCATCGATCCGGCGGCCGTGCACGAGTGGATGATCGAGCGGCAGCGGCGCTGGCCGGCTGCGCTCTCCGCCTTGTCGACGCACGACAGCAAGCGCGGCGAGGACGTGCGGGCGCGCCTCAACGTGTTGTCCGAAGTGCCGGGCGCCTGGAAAGCGATGATCACCAAGTGGCGCGGGCTGAACCGCCGGCTGAAAGTCGACGTGCTCGGCGCGACCGCGCCCGACGCGAACGAGGAGTACTTCCTCTATCAAACGCTCGTCGGCATCTGGCCGTTCGACCGGAACATCGCGTCGATTCGCGAGCGGATGTCCGCGTACATCACCAAAGCGCTGCGCGAGGCCAAGGTGCATACGAGCTGGTTGACGCCGAATGAAGAGTACGAAGCCGGCGTCATCGCGTTCCTGAACGGGATTCTCGACCGCCGCAAGTCCTCGCCGTTCCTTCAATCGTTCGAGGCGTTCCAGGCGCGGGTTGCGGAGCTCGGCATCTACAACAGCCTGGCGCAGCTGCTCGTCAAGATTACGGCGCCCGGCGTCCCGGATTTCTATCAGGGGACCGAGCTGTGGGATTTCACCCTCGTCGATCCTGACAATCGGCGACCGGTGGACTACGGCGCACGTCGGGACGCGCTGTCATCGGTGACGGCGCTTCGAGGCGGCCGGACCGGAACGGACGCGGCGGAAGAACTTCTCCGATCGCGGACGGATGGTCGCATCAAGATGTTCGTCACAACGCACGCGCTCGAGGCCCGTGCGACACACCGCTCGCTCTTCGAGGACGGAGAGTATCTGCCGCTGGCCGCGTCCGGGATTCGGCGGGATTCGATTTTTGCGTACGCCAGGCGCCGCGGGGATTCGATGACCGTGACGTGCGTCCCGAGACTCGTCGCCTCGCTGATTCCCGATGTCACGTCACCGCCCGTCGGCAGCGCGGTGTGGGGCGACACGCGAATCGAACTGCCGACCGCGTGCGAGTCGTGCGTGAGAAACCTCAACGACGTCTTCACGCGAGCGGGCGTCCGCGGTCACAAGGTCGCCGGACGCCTTCACCTCAACGTCTCGGAACTGCTCGAGCGCTTCCCCGTCGCGCTGCTCGTGCCGTCGACGACCTGAATCGCCCAATCGATCAATCCGTCAATCAATCAATCCGCAACTGGCATCGGGCCTTGGATTCCTGCCGTCCACGTCTCAATCTGTTCGCGCGTCATCGGTCCGTACGGCTCTTCCCGCGCGTCGTGGTATTTGAGGCTCTGAATGTCGTGCAGGTACTGTTC
The DNA here is from genome assembly GCA_036557365.1 of Vicinamibacterales bacterium. Lineage (GTDB taxonomy): Bacteria > Acidobacteriota > Vicinamibacteria > Vicinamibacterales > CAVVIG01 > DATKHR01. The sequence goes on along the minus strand of DATBHR010000092.1, from coordinate 353,042 downwards.
GCGCGACAGCAGCGTCCCATAGCAGACGTCGTTCTGCAGATTCGGACGGCTGACGCTGAAGCGTCGAATCAACTCGTCGACGACCCACGTGGGGATGTTCTGGCGCTTATCCGGAAACACGAAACCGAACATGATGAGGTGGCTGAGCAGGACGCGCCAGTGATCGCCGAATCGCATCAGCAGGCGAGGCCAGTCAAGCGCCGGCCCGGCTTCTTTCAACAAATGGATGACGTCGGCGCCGTCGAAGCGCTCGCGCTCCTGGATGAAGGCCTTCGACCAGATCATCTCCTCGACCGGCGTCAGCCGGACGATGATGCCGAGGATGTTCGTCTTCGGTGCGTGCTCGAACCACAGATCGTCCACGCGCGCGACGCCGTTTCCCGAACTGAAGATCACGTCGATCACGTGGTCGTCCTGGTGAATTTTTCCCAGCCAGTGCGGGAACGGCATCTCGGTCTCGTAGCCCTGGGCGCTGAACGCGTCGAGCACGCGCTGACAGTCCTCGGGCTTGACGAAGATGTCGATGTCCTTCGTGTTGCGCGGTACGCGGGAGAAGTACGCGAACGCGAACGCACCGCCCACCAGAAACGGAATCCCGGTACTCTGAAGCTTCTTCAACGCGTCGATGTAGAAGTCTGCGGCCGGGTCGTGGATCGCGCGCGCGGTCGTCGTTTCCATGTGCACCTCACCTCACCGTGTGACGGCGTCAGTGGAGCGGCGGCCGTGCAGCATCGCCGCTCCGGTCGGCGGCTGCTCGGCAGTTGACGTGACTGCGGGAACGTCGGTCGTGCTCACCTCCGCAACGGGGACTTCGAAGACGCGGAACGGCGGCTGGTCGGGAAACAGACGCGTCAGCAACGGCATCGAGACGTTGTGAACCGGAACGCCGGTCTTGGTCGTGCCATTCGGACGGCCTCGATGCGCATGCCCATGAAGAACGAGCGACACCGGGTAGCGCCCGAGCGGTTCCTCCAGCCGGCTCGATCCGAGAAACGGATAAATCTCGAGCGGCTCCCCCTCCACGGTCTCTGCGATCGGCGAGTAATGCAGCAGCGCGATCCGCGATCGTGTCCTCAGACGCGCGAGCGCGGCTTCCAGTTTCAACGCCTCGTCCACGGCTTCGCGGACGAACTGCTTGATGATCGATTCGCCCCACGGTCCGAGCGCTCGCTTCCCGAAGCCACCACCGAATCCCTTGACGCCCGCGACGCCGACGCCGGACAGTTCGCACGAATCGCCGTCGAGGATGACGAGACCGGCGTCGTTCAGTATCTGAATCAGCTCACCGGCTTTGCCGGATTCCAGATCGTGGTTGCCGAGCACGGCCGCCTTCGGCATGCGCAGCGACGAGAGTTCCTTGGCGAGGACTCGCGCCTCGTCAGGCAGCCCGTAATCGGTCAGATCGCCGGCGATCAGCAGCAGGTCCGCGGACTGCTGAATCCGCACGAACATCGGCTGGAATGCACCGTGCGAGTTCTTCGTGCAGTGCAGGTCCGCGATCGCGGCCACGCGAATGGCGTTCGCCATGAAACCAAGGTCTACAAGAGTTGCGCCAGTCACTCACGACGGTTGAGTTTGTGCCCGTAATGTCGCGCGCTACGCCTGAGTCTCGACCGGCGCTTCAGCTATCTCTGGCGAACGAGTTGCAGGAGGGAGGTGCTGTATCCGACGAGCCACAGGGAGGGAACCAATGAGCACACGTTTCTGGGTCACCGCGATTGCAGCAGCCGCTTCATTCGGAATAACGGCCGCTGCGCAGACGAGGCCAACGACGCCGCAGACATCTTCTTCACAGCATGCAGCGAATCAAATCACTGTGACGGGCTGCGTCGAGCGCGGGTCCAGCGCGATGCCCGGCGCGACCGGCACCAGCGGAACGACCGGCGCCACGAGCTCGAGTGAGTCAGCGTTCCTGCTGACCAAGGCCTCGAGCTCATCGTCGACCACATCGTCATCGACGACGAGCGCGACAGGTACTTCCGGATCGATGACGCACAGCAGCACGTATCGACTCGATGCCGACAGCTCGAAGCTCACGCCGCACGTGGGCCACAAAGTAGAGATCACCGGAACGATCGAGGGCAGCAGCTCCGCGACGTCGAGCTCCACGACCCCGTCGAGCTCTTCTACGTCGACGATGAACGAGCCGAAGCTGAAGGTCGACACCGTTCGAATGGTGGCGTCCACCTGCTCGCAGTAACAGACCGACTCTCGTAGTTCTATCGAGCCGGAGGGCCGGCCGCGTCTGGCCTCCGGCACTCTTCCAGTCTTTCATCACCCGCATCTCTTCGCTTCGTCCTCGCGCTTCCAACCTGTCAGTTCGGTCAGGCGCCGTGTTGACCGATTCTTGGGCATCCATTGACACACCATTGGCAGCCCTGCTACCTTTTCATTTAAAGGTAGCTTGCTCTGAATGAGCGTCAAGGAGAAGTTCACGGCCATCCGCAAAGGACTCCTCGAGTTCCTCATCCTGCGCATCGTCGCGAGCGACAAGGTGTACGTCGCCGACATGCTGAAGCTCCTCAACGATACGGAGTTCGCGACGCAGGAAGGGACGCTCTATCCGCTCTTGAGCAAGATGCGACGCGAGGGGCTCGTCGATTACGAGTGGCAGGAATCCGACGCCGGGCCGCCGCGCAAGTACTACGAGCTCACGGCGAAGGGGAAATCTCAGCTCGCGGAGCTGAACGCGTACTGGAAGGACATCAACGCCACGGTCAGTCAGCTGGGACGATAGCCATGCAGAGAGTCATTGCGATCAACCTGAACGGCAACGCGTACCAGGTCGACGAAAACGGCTACGCGGCGCTCGTCGCCTATCTCGAAGAGGCCGAGCGGAAACTTTCGAGCAATCCGGATCGTGTCGAGATCCTCGCTGACCTCGAACAGGCGATCGGCGAGAAATGCCTGAGGTTTCTCGGACCGAGCAAGAACGTGGTGACGACGACGGAGGTCGAACAGATTATTGCGGAGATGGGACCGGTCGAGCATCCAGCTGACGGACCGTCGAGCGCTGACAAAGCGTCCGCCGGTCCGAAGCAGGGGGCGCCGCGCTGCAAGGCGCCGCGGCGGCTGTATCTCATTCACGAGGGCGCGATGCTCGCCGGCGTCTGCACCGGCCTCGCGGCGTTCGCGGGCATCGACGTCACGATCGTTCGCATCGTCTTTCTCGTCCTCGTCGTCATCACCAAAGGTTTCTGGGCGCTCGTCTACGGTGCGCTGATGTTCGTGATTCCGTCCGCGAACACGTCCGAGGAGCGCGCCGCCGCGCACGGCGAGCCGTTCAACGCGCAGGAACTGATCGATCGCGCGAAGCAAAGCTACGCGGATCTCCGCGACTCGTCGAAGTCGAAGTGGAATCAGTGGACGAAGGATCAGCGCGCGCAGCGGCGCTGGGAGCGCCGCCAGCGGCGTCATCAGTTCGGCGCGCCATGGTGGTATGGCACGCCTGGCTCGATGTCCGTCGGGCCGATGGGACCGGTCGGTCCGGTTGGCTACGTCGCCCGGGTCGGCGCGGGCATCATGATTCCGGTCCTGAGCCTGGCCAGCGCGCTCGTGTTCTGGCTGCTGGTGTACACGGTGATTTCGCTCGTGATGTCGCGCGAGGCGTTCGGCCGTCCGTTGCCGTTCAACGTTCCGCTGTGGGTGGGATTGCTCGCGGCGTGCATCGCCTACAACGTGGTCGCGTGGCCGTTGCACGCGACGCGCCGCGCGTCGTATGTCGCCGTCGGCGGCTACAACCACGGCATGCTGGCCGCGTGGGATGGCCTGCTGTCGCTGGGTTTTGGAATCCTGATTATCTGGGCGGCGTATCACTTCATCCCGGAAGTGCGCGACCTGGTCAACGCACTGCCGGGATTCTGGGAGGTTCTGCGAACGACGTGGGACCGGTAGTCAATCCCAAATTTCAGCACGACACGCACTTGTGGTTGTTCTTCGCGCCGAGCGATTCGAGCAGCGTGAGCGCTTCAGGCCAGGGCTGGATGCGCTGCACCGGTCCGTTCGCCATGTCCGCGGTCGTCTTTCCTTCGCGATTGACGACCTTGACGTCGGCGCCCTTGGACACGAGGTACTTGATCATCTCGACGTCGCCGCGCGCGGCGGCATTGTGCATCGCGGTGTTGCCTTCGTTGTCCCGCGCGTTGACGTCCGCGTGCAGTTCTTCGACGAGATACTTCACGGCTGCGAGCATGCCCGACGGCGCATATCGATGTGAGTTGGCGGCAAAGCCCTCGCCGTATCCGCTGCCCGCTGCCGCGACGATGGCCGGGATGCCAGGACCGCCGACCGGAATCGGCGGAAGCTTGGACACGTCCTCGACGTCGCGCTGCGCGTCGCCCGTGCGCGGACGGCCGGCGCCTTTCATCGACGGGATGGCCGGATCGGCACCACGTGCGACGAGCAGCTTCATCGCATCGATGTCGCTCGCGTACGCCGCTCGCCAGAACGGCGTCGCGCCGATCTCGTCAACGCCGGACAAATCGAAGTCGTAGCCCGAGTACCAGACCTTCTTCTTCAGGCGCGCGTTCGGGTCGGCGCCTTTGTCGAGCAGCGCGGCCATGAGGTCGAGATACGTCGTCGTCTGCTGTTCGTACGCGCGCGGCTGCGGATAGAGCGCCTTGGGCGCCCAGACGCAGTTGATCGCGGCGTACAGCGACGTCACGCCGTTGTCTTCAGCGAGATTCGGGTTCGCGCCCTTGTCGAGCAGGAATTTCGCGAGATCGAACTGGCCGTTGAGCGTGGCAATGATGATCGGCGTGATGTGATCGCCGGCGCTCGGCTCGTTGACGTTCGCGCCGCCGTCGAGCAGCGCACGAACCGATTCGACCGAGCCCTGGCGCGCGGCCATGTGCAGCGCGGAGAGGCCGCCCTGGTATGCGACGAGTTCAGGATAGGCGTACTGGCGATCGATACCCGCTTTGCCTTCGCCGCGTCCGCGGCCGCCGCGTGCGGGTGGCGGAGGCTGACCATTCTTGGCGGCCTGCGCAGCCTGCTGCGCTGCGAACTGCGCGAACTTTTCCTGTTCCTCTTTCGCGAACTCGGAGAGATCGATGACCTTCGTCGTCGCGCTCACGTCGGCGCCGTTTTCGGTCAGCATCCGGATGACGGCGGCGCGGCCGTTCGCGGCGGCGAACATCAGCGCGGTTTCCTGCCGTCCGTTTTCGTGCGCGTTGACGTCCGCGCCTTTGTCGATGAGCAGCTTCACCGCGTCGGCCTTGCCCGAGGCGGCCGCGAACATCAGCGGGGTGGTCCCGTTCGCCGTCGCGCCATTCGGATCCGCTCCGCCGGCGACGAGCGCGTCCATGACGGCGGCGTTTCCAGCGCGGCTCGCGAGCAGCATCGGCGTGTAGCCGCCGAGCCTCGTCGTCGCCTTCACGTTGGCGCCGGCGAACAGCAGCATCTTCGCGAGGTCCGCGTCGTTTTTCATGGCGGCGTAGTGCAGCGCCGTCATCCCGTCGGACATCGCGGCGTTCACGTCGGCGCCGTTCTGCAGCAGCGTTTTGACTGCGTCGAGGTTGCCCGTCATCGCCGCATCGGCGACCGACGACGGCCCCGCGGCGTGTACGAAGCCGAGGCCCAACGCTCCCACGCATACCGCACTCACGAGCACTTTTCGCAGCATAGAGATCACTTTTCAGCGTCTACCGACCTACAGTCCCACCCGACCTACCTGACCTACCTGACCTACCCGACCTATGCCACTGTGTTCGCCGCCACAGTCGCGTTCAGATCGAATTCCGCGTTGCTGTCGCCGAAGGTCTTCATGTCGTCGCGACCGAGACCGTGCAGCACCGTCAGCATCACGTTCGCCATCGGCGTGCCGTCGGCCGCCTTCAGGTGCCGACCGCCCTTCAGTTGTCCGCCCATGTGGCCGGCAAGGAAGAGCGGGCAGCGCTTGTGATTGTGGACGTTCGAATCGCCCATCGGCGAGCCGTAGATCACGAGGCTGTGGTCGAGCAGGTTGCCCTCGCCGTCCGGCGTGCTCTTCAGCTTCTCGAGCAGATACGGAACCATGCTGACGTGGTACTTGTTGATCTTCGCGTAGTCGAGGATTCGCTCCTCGCGCTCGCCGTGATGCGACGCCGGGTGGAAGCCCGTCGACACGCCGCTCTCCGGATACGAGCGGCTCGAACCGTCGCGTCCGAGCTTGAACGAGAACACGCGCGTGACGTCGGACTGAAATGCCAGGACCTGGAGGTCCATCATGATCTTCACGTGCTCGCTGAACGAATCGGGCACGCCGATCGGCGCATCCGGCAGCTCGCGGCTTTCGCCGCTGGCGTTGCGCGCTTCGACCTGCTGAATGCGGCGCTCGATCTCGCGGATGTTGTCGAGATAATCCTTGAGCCGCGCACGATCCGCGGAGCCGAGTTCCTTGCGCAGGCCGTTCACCTGCGCCGTAATCCAGTCGAGGATGCTGCGGTCGGCGCGACGGTTGGCTGCACGTTCTTCCGGCGTGGCGCCCACACCGAACAACTGATCGAAGACGACGCGCGGGTCGCGCACCATCGGCATCGGCATGTCGGGCGCCGACCAGCTGATGGTGTCGGTATAGACGCACGAGTAGCCGTACGTGCAGCCGCCGGCCTGGTCCACGTTCTCGATCGACAGCTGCATCGACGGAATCGGCGTGTCCTGCCCGAACTTCTGCGCATACAGCTGGTCGAGCGAGGTGCCTGCAAAGACGTCCGACCCCTGCGTCTGCTTCGGGTGCGACTGCGTCAGGAAGACAGCGCTCGCCCGGAAGTGATCGCCGCCAATCTCCGGCAGCGTGAACGCTTCGGCATTCCTCACGTCGGTGTTGCTGACGATGGTGAGGTAATCGCGGAAGGGCTCGAGCGGGCTGAGGCTGCTCGGCGACAGATCGAACTCGTGGCCGACGCTCTCGGGCGACCAGAGGTTCTTCTTGAGGCCGATCGGCGTCGCGCCCGCCGACCCGTGCACCATCTCCATGCAGATCAGACGGGTCTTTGACGCCGACGCCGCCGCGGCCGTCCGCGCGAACGCGGTGCGGGCCGGAACCATGGCGTCGAGGATGGGAAGGGCGACGGTCACGCCCATGCCCTTCAGAACCGCCCGACGGGATACATGCTTCATCGTGATGTAGGACATGTCTACCTCGCTCGGCCGGGGCCGGCGTGATCCTCTGAGTTGGTGGTCACGGGTTCGCTCTGACCCATCTGGAACGCTGAACTGTTGATGATGCCGATCACGAATGACGAGAACTTGTAGTCGCTCTGCCCGGCTTTCTTGACGATCGCCCTGACCGTCGGCTGATCGAAGTACTCGACGCGACGGCCGAGCGCATACGCCATCAGGTTGTCGGTGAAGTTCCGGATGATGACGTCGGAGTGCTTCATCAGCGCGTCGCGAAGGCTGACCGGACCAGCCAGCTCGGTCCCGTCGTACAGCTTGCCGGTCGTGTCGACGGCGACGCCGTTGTCCTTGATCCGCCACGCGCCGACGACGTCGAAGTTGTCGAGCGAGAGGCCGAGCGGATCGATGACGCGGTGGCACGACGCGCAGGTCGGGTTCTTGCGGTGCTCTTCCATGCGCTCGCGCACCGACAGCGTCTTGCCGGCGTCGGTGGACGCCTTCGTGTCTTCGAGCGGGGGCACGTTCGGCGGCGGTGCTGGCGGCGGCGAACCGAGCAGGACCTCCATGATCCACTTGCCGCGCTGGACCGGCGACGTCCGGTCGGCGATCGAGGTCTGCATCAGCACGCTGCCCTGTCCGAGCAGCCCGCGCCGGTTGTCGTCGGTCACCTTCACGCGCTGAAAATCGTCGCCGGTGATATTCGGAATGCGGTAGACCTTGGCGGTCCGCTCGTTCACGAACTGATAGTCGGCGTTGAAGAGATCGAGGACGTTCCTGTCCTCGCGGACGATGCTGTTGAAAAACAGTTCGGTTTCGCGCTTGTACGACTCGGCGAGCGAGTTGTCGAAGGACGGATACAGCAGCGCGTCCGGCTTGATTTTGTCGACGTCCTGCAGGCGCAGCCACTGCGCGGCGAACCGCGTCGAGAGCGCCTCCGCGCGTTCGTCGGCCAGCATCCGCTTGACCTGCTTGTCGAGGACGGCCTGCGTGTGGAGCGTGCCCGCGCCGGCCGCCTTAATGAGTTCGGCATCGGGGCCCGTGCCCCACAGGAAATAGGAGAGTCGCGAGGCCAGATCGAGATCGGCGATGCGGTAGTTCTGGCCGGGACGCGTGCCGGCCGGCATCTCCTCGAGACGGAAGAGGAAGTGCGGGCTCGCGAGCAGCGCCTGCACGACGGCGCGGATGCCCGACTCGAAGTCGGTGTTCTTCCGCGCCTCGCCGTAGAAGCTCATGAGCGACTCGACGTCCTCGCCGCTCGGCGTGCGCCGGTAGGCCTGCTTCGTGAGCTGCGACACGATCCGCCGCGCGCACGGCACCTCGTCGCCAGGCGACAGCGGCCGGCAGACGAAGATTTTCCGGCGGCTCGGCGTGTCGGACACGCCGGTCACTGTGAACGGACCGGTGATGCTGAAGTCGCGCAGGTGCGGCAGCGTCGTGATGCCGACGGCGTCGCCGCTCTCCGTGTCGGCGAGCGTGTAGTCGATCGGCGAAATGAGATCGTCGATCGGTCCTTCGAAATGCTCGAGGAACGCGGCGGTGACGTGCTGCGGTCCCGCCTTCACGTGGATCCGCGGCGTCGTGATGTTCATGCCGCTCGGATCCTTCTCGTCCATCTTGTAATTGATGTCGAGCAGCGCGACGCGTTCACCGTTGATCGCAATCTCGATCTGCTCGTTCCGGCTCGTCACGCTGCCGTACAGCTCGCCGGTCGGAATCGAATGCAGCATCACGCGGAACGTGTAGTCGCCGTCGGCCGCGAACGTGTGCATCATCGAGACGCCGCCGCGCGTGCCCCACGGCGTGCCTTCGATGTGGTGCATCTGCGACTGCGTACGCGGCACCTTGACGGTGACTTCCGTCGGCGACGCCGTCTTGTCGCCCACGGCGATGCTGGAAATCTTGCTGGCAGCGCGCAGGTAGCCTTCCATCAGCGTCGGCGACATCGCCTGTGCATCCGCGATGTTGTCGAAGCCCGCGCTGATCGTGTCAGGCGGCAGGAAGGCGTTGACGTCCACGTCCACGTCGAGCAGATCGTGGACCGATCGCGCGTACTCGGCGCGGCTCAAACGCTGGAACACGCGGCGGCCCGGATTGGGATGCAGCGCGGCCGCGGTGTCGATGCTGGTTTCGAGCGAGGTGGCAAACGCGGCGATCGTGTCGGCGTCGGGGCGACGCGCGCCGGGCGGCGGCATCATCCCCGCGCGCAGTTTGCGGATCATGTGTTCGGCGACTTCCGCGTTCTGATCCGGATGCGTCGAATCGAAGTTGACGAGCGACAGTCCGCCGGCCTTGCCTTTTTCGCTGTGGCAGCCGACACAGTACTGTTTGACGAGATCAGGTGAGGCTGGCTGAGCGGGCTGCGCAGCGACCGCCTTGTGCGCGACAGCCATCGCTGGTTTCTGCGTCTTCGCTGGCGTCGTCGACGCAGGCGCGCTCGACTGAGCCGCGACGACTGCTCCAAAAGCTGCGACACCGATAGCTGCCGACACGACCTGCTTCATCGACGCCCACCCTCCCCTACGCGAAGCTCACGGAATTATAAAGGGAGAGGAGGCTCAAATATCCTTTGCTGTCTGCACTTTGTGGTCAGTGTTTGTCACAGATTGTCTGCCGCAGGCGACCCTGGTGCGCTACCCGCCGTTGCTCACCGCGACTCACCCCGACTCGACCCACTTGACCCACCCGACCTACCTGACCTACCCGCCCCACCCGACCTGTCCGCCCCAGCCTGCACAGTGAACAGCTCGAATGCCCCCCACCGGAACGGGAAGGCCCCCGCGCCTCCGGCCCGAATCAGCTCCAGCTTCGCGTTCCGGAGCGCGGACGCCGGCGGTTCGCCGGATGCGAGCCCTTGATACAAGCCGTCCATGAGCCGTGCGGTCCACTGATCGCTGACGTCCCACAAGCCGGCAATCACCCGCCGCGCGCCGGCACGCAGGAACGCCCAGGCGAACCCGACGAGTCCTTCGCCGGCGTAGGCGCGCTCGCCGGCGCTCCGGCAGGCGGACACGGTGACGAGGTCGGCCCGGAGCGGCAGCGCCGCGACGTCGCGCGCGTACAGCTTGTAGGCGCTGTCGCCGCCGGACAGGATGACGGCCGAATCGAGCGGGCTGTCGGGATTGGCCGTCGCGTGCGCGGCGAAGTGGATCAGCGCGAAGCGATCCGGGTGTGCGTCGCGGTACGCCGCAGGCGTCGCGCGTTCGCGGCTGTAGGTCGTCACATGGTCCGGACCGAAACGGGACGCGATGCCGGCGATTTCGTTCTTCGCGAACGTCAACTCCGGGAACTCCGGCAGGTGCGGCGTCGCGTCGCCGAGAACGAGCACGTTGCGTGACGGTTCGGGAGCTGGCTCCGCCGCCGTGAGGCTGGCGAGGGATGGCGCGACCTGGATCTCCGCATCTTCGATCCAGTAATGGCGCCGCGGCGCGTCGACCGGAAGCGTTTCGAAATTGATGCCGTGAAGCGCGCCGTCCGGGACGATCACGACGTGAGCGCCCGACGGAATCTCGGCGGGCGCGACGAGCAATCGAAACAGCGCGTCGCCGGCGGAATTCTTCGCGGCCAGCGGATCGATCATCGCGCTTGCGATCGACGCCTGATGCTGGCGGACCAGATCTTCGATCTCGCCGGATGCCGGGAGCGTCACGTGACGGATGCCGCGTCCGGAAACGATCCAGAGGTCCGAGGACTGCGGCGTGAGCCAGTAGGACAGGAACACCACGTCGGCTCGCGCAGCCGCTTGTCGCATGTCGAACGCCGACACGCGTCGCGGAACGGCGCCGCCCTGCCGCTCCGTCAGCACGCGGCCGCGGCTGGAATCGGAGACCTCGAGCGCCTGCTCGATGCGCTGCTCGCCGAGCAGCGACCGTACGTATTCGCGATAGAAGTCGATGAGTTCCGTCAGGTACGACAACTTGTAGTCGTCCTTGAGCAGTCCCGCGCGTGTGTCTTCGATGACGCGCAGGACCGCTTCATATTCTTTCGAGGCGCGCGCCGTGTCGCCTCGTGCGAGCGCGCTTCGCGCGAGACCGGCGTGCCCGTGCCAGACGACGGACGGCAGCGCATCGGTCTGCGCGATGGCGCGTTCGAACAGCGCGTCGGCCTCCTCGTAATGGCGGCGGCCCAACGCAATCCAGCCTTCGTTTTCGATCGTGTAGGACGGCCGGCCGGTGCGTGTCTCCGCGAACAACCGCTTCGCGATGGTGTTGAACTGTTCGGCCTGATCCCAGTCGCCGCCGTCGATGTAGCCCTTCGCAAGATTGCCTGCCCAGAGCGCGGCGTCCGCAGGAATCTTTGCGGCCACGGCGGCATCGTAGGCGCGGCGCATCGACTGCAGTCCTTCGCTGCGATTGCCCTGCAGCATGAAGGTGTTGCCCATCTGCCCCAGCGCCTGTTCGAAGTCGCCGCTGAGCGGACGCTTTTGGGCAGCGCTGATGGCGCGCGTCTGCGCGCTGATCGCGCGATCGAACATGCCGAGCCGCGCGTAGCACATGCCACTGTTGGTGAGCGCGGTCGCGTGAATCGGCGCGTCACCGACGTCCTGGCTGGCCGCGCGTTCGAAGTACGGAAGCGCCTCGTCGCAGCGATTGCGCACGAACTTGCCCATGCCGATCGAGGTCAGCGCCATCGCTTCGATGTGACGTTGCCCGCGGTCGCCGGCGCGCGACGCGACCGACTCGAGCTGGGCCTCGCCTTCAGCCCAGCGGCCGCTCTGAAGCGTCAGTTGACCGACGAAGCCGCCGACGTCGAGCGCGATCGACGACTCGGGCGGAGCATCCGCGAGTGCCTGCCGCCCAAGCGCCAGCGCCTGCGGGAGTCGTCGTCGAAAATATTCGAGCCGGGCGGCGAGAAATTTCTGGCGGACGCGCACCTCGAGCAACGAAGGATCGCCCGGCAGCTGAAGCTGCACGGCGCGCGCGGCGCGGTCGGCGTCGCGCATGGCAAGTCCGACATCACCGTCGAGCACCTTCAGACGCCAGGCGGTCGGACTCTGCGGTGAGGACGCGGTGAGGCCGAGTCCGCGCTCGACGAACGAGTCAGCGGCCGGAGCGTCGCCGCGACGAAGCGCGTCGGTCGCCTCGTCGGCCGCTCGCGCTGCGCGGCTCTCGCGACCGCACGAGCAGACCGTCAGGGCGACGATGAGGAGACAGATCCAGTGGCGCACCCGCATCATCTGCGCGCCGGCCGGCAGCTAGATGCTCCAGCCCCACCCTCCGTTGTCCTGCACGTCCCCGCCGCTGGCGCTGCCGCCGCCATCCGACCCGAGCGCGAGACGGACCATCGTGAGGCGGCGCGAATGCTGGCTGATGAGAAGCTCGCCGAAGTACGCGCGCCCGAAGTCCGGCAGAACAACCTTGTTGTACTCGATCGTCGAATTGGGAAACGCCGGACCATCCCAGCGAATCGATTTCACGATCGTGCCGTAGATCGTACCGCATCCCATTTCGATCAGCCGTCCCGCCGGAGGCGGATTCGACTCGCCCGTGCGCGGCGTCTTCATGTACAGCGCGTCGCCGGACTCTTTGACGAACGCGGGATCGTCGGCGGCAACCAGCAGCTTCGCGTGCGTGTCGAAGCGCTGAAACGGCGCCGTGTACAGCTCGACGATCAGCTTGTAGCCGTCGATCTCGACGCCTTCGAGCGCCACGTCGCCGATGCGGATGGCCGACTGGCCGCTGCCGCGCGGGCTGCGCGCGAGCAGCTCGGCACGAAGCCGCTTGATCGTCATGCGCGGCTTCTGGCCGACGAGAAATCCGTTGAGCTCCGCGCTGACCGTCGTCAGTGCGGTCAGCGTGTCTTCCTCGACGCGGTGATACGTGAACTCCAGATACTGCTTCGGATCTTCGAAGCCGCCTTCAGCGGACGTGGATGCCGACTCGACCGACAGATACTCGTCGAATTTCGTCGGACCAGCTGTCGCCTTCGATCGTCCACCTGACACCGTCAGCGCACTCGCCGCTGCCGACTCGAACACGATGTCCTTCGGACGGATGAGCCGGCCGCCGAACGCAGCAGCGCTCGCGCGAAAAATGAATCGTCGCTTGTTGTCCATCGGCAGAGATCCTGACGTGTGTTGCGGCGAGTTTCAACCGAAAAGGCCGTGCACCGCTTGCGGAATTGGAAGGAACGAACTGGAAAACGTGACAGGTGTGACGCCAGGGCGGACGGTTCGCCGACTCAGTGCGGGCTGACGGCGAACCGATATTCGGCAACGTTGACGTCGGTTCCCGGCTGCTGCACGCCGAGCACGTAGCGTCCTGCTGATCTGAAGACCGACGAAGGGAACAACAGCAGCAGCGGTGCGCCGGAAACGGGCACGGGCGCTTCGCCGCCGTTGACGAGATCGCCGCGTTCGTCGCGCAGCTCGTACTTCAACTTGTTCTCGAACCGGTTGCCGTCCAGATCGATCGCGAGCGTGACGACGCTGCCGGGCTGCGGTGAGATGGTCAACTGTTCGCCGCGGGTGGCTGCGCGCAGCGTGAGCGGCGTCAACGCCATCGGTCCGCTCGCGACGCTGGACGGTCCACGCATCGATTGATAGCCGGCAACGACGGCGAGCGATGCGGCCGCGGCCCAGGGCAGCACGACGGACGCCTGGAACGGTCGCTTCTGCGGCGCCTTCGCCGCGATCAGCCCCGACGCCGCGCCAGTGCGCATCTTCTCGCCGGCGAGCACATCGTCTGCGCACTCCGCGCATGAGAAGTAGTGCTCTTCGAAGGAGTCGCGCTCAGCCTCGGTCATCTCGCCGAGGAGGTAACGCTCAGACGCAAGAGTGCGAACGGCTTCCTGATGCTCCATGGGATCAGTCCTTCCCGTTGGCCTCGTACTGCTGCCTGAACCGAGCCTTCGCGCGGTGCAGAAGCACGCGAAGGTAATTCCGATCGATGTTCAAGTCGTGGCAAATCAAGTCTTTGTCTCGTTCCTCAAAAAACAGCCACCGCAGGAGTTCCCGTTCCTTGTCGGGTAGCGCCTCGAGCGCTTTACGGACCCGCGAGCGCTCTTCCCCTGCGGCGATCGACGTCACGACGTCGGGCCGCCGCTCGTCCGCCGGATCCACTTCGTCCTCGAGCGGCGTCGTGCGGTTGCCCGCGCGATACATCTCGAAGAGGACGTTGTTACAAACCGAGTTCACGAAGGCGCCGAGCGTCGCGGGCGTGTCGAGCCCGCTCTTGCGTTTCAGCGACGTGAGCACCCTGGCGAACGTTTCCTGCTTCGCATCGTCTATCTGCGCCGCCGACCTCAGCCGTGAGCGCAATTTCAAGGTCAGCAGTTCGCCGAAGTAGCGGCTGAAATGGCGCTCCGTGTCGGGGTCTTCCTCTATCAGTCGCTGGACGTACGCGGCATCGAACTCGTAACGCGGGAGCTGAGGCAAGGCTTCGTATCGTAGACTGCCCTCCGCGACCCCCGCAACCGCCCTTTCTCAAACACTTAGTGCCGGCCGGCGCGAAATCGTTACAAAGTCCCGACGCGATCCAAGGGCAAATCCCTAGATTCAAATCTGCACGCTTCCCGCATCCTCATCTGAAACGGATTGCGATGGTCCGGCACCAATCGGTAGTGCGCGTTGATCCGTAAACAGCAGGGAGCATGGGGGAATGACTGTCGTGAACTCGCCAGACTTTGTCTCGTTTTCAGACATGGAATTGCTTCGCACGCTGACGACCTGCGAGCGCCGGCCGAATCTTCTCGTCGACTGCGTCGATGGTGCGGCCGACGGCGTCCTGGAGCAGCTCCGTGCGCTGTGCCCGGCGCCGTTTCACTACCGTCCACTTCCCGGCGGCCTCGATCTTCCAATCGACGCACACGGCACCCTCGTCCTCCACGAGGTCGGTGCGCTGACGATCGCGCAGCAGGTCGAACTGTTCGACTGGCTGCAGCATCACCGGCGCGGCTCGATGCAGGTGGTCTCGGTCACGGCGCGGCGTCTGATGAGCCTCGTCTGCGAGGGCCGCTTCCTCGAAGGTCTGTTCTACCGTCTGAATACCATTTCGATCACGGCACGAGGAGCACGCTGAGATGGCCAACTACACAACATCCGAGCTTCGACTTGTCGGCACGAGCGCGGCTTCAGATAGCCTCCGTGCGGAAATCCAGTTTGCGGCGCGCGCTGACGCCAAGGTGCTCGTCACCGGCGAAACCGGCGTCGGCAAGGATCTGATCGCGCGCCTCATTCATCATTCCAGCCGCCGCCGGCTGGCGCCGATGGCGACGATCAATTGCGCCGGCATGCCGGAGACGCTGCTCGAGTCGGAGCTGTTCGGTCACGTCCGCGGCAGCTTCACCGACGCTCACCGCGACAAGCCGGGCATCTTCGAATCCGCCGCGAACGGCACCGTGTTCCTCGACGAAGTCGGCGAGATGAGCCCGCGTATGCAGGCCGTCCTTCTGCGATTCCTCGAGACCGGCGAGCTGCAGCGCGTCGGCGCCGATCGCGTGCACGCGCGGGTGAACGTCCGCGTCATCGCGGCCACGAACCGCGACCTGATGGCCGAAATCAAGGCCGGCCGCTTCCGCGAGGATCTGTTCTACCGCCTCAACGTCCTCCACATTCACGTGCCGCCGCTGCGCGAGCGGCGCGAGGACATTCCAGCGCTCCTCGATTACTACCTGGACGACTACAGCCGACGGCACGGCAGCGGACCGCGCGCGTTTGCGAGCGACGTGACCGCACGTCTCTGCCAGCACGACTGGCCCGGCAACATCCGTCAACTGAAGAACGTCGTCGAGCGCATCGTCGTCAAGTCGTCCGACGAGACGATCGAGGTTCACGATCTTCCGCGCGACGTGGAACTGCCGCGTCCGACGGTCGCGACCGATGCCGTGTCGGCTGGCGTGTCCGATCGCAGCGTCGTGGCGCAGCTGATGGCACGACTGCTCGAAGAGCGCGAATCGTTCTGGTTCGTCGTCCATGCACCGTTCATGAACCGCGATCTGACGCGTGCACACCTCACGGAAGTGATCAGCCGCGGCCTCGAGAGGACGGCGGGCAACTACCGGAGTCTGGTCACGCTGTTCAACATGCCGCAGAGCGACTACAAGCGCTTCCTCACGTTTCTGAGCTCGCACCGCTGCCACGTGCGCTTCCAGGCGTACCGATCGGTGCAGCCGCTGCGCGGACCGTTGCCGGTGGCGCGGCACTCGGAGCCCGCCGCGCAAGTTGTCGGTTTCTGATCGTTCGAGGCAGGACGGCGCCCACTTGCGGGCGCCGTGAGGCGCGCGATGAACCG
The DNA here is from genome assembly GCA_036557365.1 of Vicinamibacterales bacterium. Lineage (GTDB taxonomy): Bacteria > Acidobacteriota > Vicinamibacteria > Vicinamibacterales > CAVVIG01 > DATKHR01. Next base: position 336,717 of record DATBHR010000092.1, on the reverse strand, counting down.
TGTAGCCGCGTCGAATGCAAACGCGACACGGTCCCGTCGCGGCCGATTCCGAAGTCGGCCGGTCCCAATACGTTAGCCGTCCGCCGCCTGCGCCTCGATCTTGCGAAACACCTGGCGTGGCCGCCGGCAGCGATCACTTCTCCGCCCCACAACCGTCGCCGCATCTCGTCGAGCCTCGCGTGGAGTGCCCATGCTGCGGCGCGCATGTGCTCGCGTCGCTTCGGATCGGCGATCGCGTTTTTCTGTCGTGTCCGGTGTGCGACCTTCGGTGGGCCGAGGATCACATCCTGAAGACCGGACCTGAGTCACCCGGCTCGTCGTCAGCCGCCTGACGGCGAGCAACGCGCCGGGAGGCGCTCCCCGGGGCCAATGACGAAGTCGTCGATTGACGACCAGTCTTGCAATCCATCGACGCCGCCGCGACCGCAACGCGCGAAAACTGGCCTGAAACAGCCCGCCTTCTGGCACACCTCTTGTCCTTGCCTGCCGCATGACGACGCTGATTCTGCTCGCCGTCGTTCTCGGTCTCGGGTATCGGATCACGACACCTGAGGATCGGGAGCGTCTGCTCGCTCAATTTCTCGAGACCGTCAAGCACACGCGGAAAGTCGCGGGACAGAAACGGCTCGAAAGCGAACCGTTCCGCGAGATGCTCCGGAAGCGCACGCGTTTCTCCGTCGTGACCCCGGCGCTCATCGCGCTGAACGTCATCGTGTTCATCGGCATGCTCCGCGGCGCCGGCGCGCTGACAGATCCTGAGACGCTCGTTGCGTGGGGCGCCAGCTTCGGGCCGAAGACGACGAACCCGCAGTGGTGGCGAATCGTCGCATCGATGTTCGTCCACAACGGCTTCCTGCAGCTTGCGATCAACATGTGCGCGCTGGCACAGGTCGGCATGCTGCTCGAACGGCTCGTGGGCCGTCCGACCGTCGTCGCCGTGTACATGATGTCCGGCATCTTCGCCGCGCTCGTCAGCTTGTCCTCCTATCCGATCGGCATCAGCTTCGGCGCGTCCGGCGCGATTTTCGGCATCTGGGGACTGTTCGCAGCCGTACTCGCATGGAACGTGTTCCAGCCGGATGCACCTCCGGTCGATCCAGAAGACGTGATCGACGAAGCGGCCGAGCCTTTCATCAAGATCCCGTTGATGGTCGCGCGGCGTCTGACGCCGATGTTCGTCATCTTCGTGCTGTACAACCTGGTGAACGACGCGCTGCCATTCAGCGCGGAGTTGACGGGCTTCGTGGTCGGTCTGGTCGGCGGCCTCATCCTCACCAAATCCGCGAACGAGAGCCGCACGCCGGGTCCGCTCGTTGCGGCCGTCGGCGCCGTCGCGTTCGTCGTCGCGCTCGCGTGCGCGGTACCGCTTCGCGGGATCGCGGACGTCCGTCCGGAAATGGCGAGCATCGTCGCGCTGGAAGATCAGACGTCGCACGTGTATCAGACCGCGGCCGATCAGTTCCGGCGCGGGCGTCTGACTGCCGAGGGACTCGCGGGCGTCATCGAGCAGACGATCATGCCGAAGCTGCAGGCCGCCGACGCACACCTGAAGTCATTGACGCGCGTGCCCGCCGAAAATCAGCCGCTCGTCGCGGACGCGCAGGAGTATGTGAAGCTCCGCTCCGAGAGCTGGCATCTGCGCGCCGAAGGGCTGCGTAAGGCGGCCGCGCCAACCGTTCGCAAAGTGAGCCGGACCGATCGCGAGAGCGACGAGAGCTGGCGCATGCGCACGGAATCGCAATACCGCGGCAACCTCGCGATGCTCGGCAAGGCGGAAGGCGCGGAGCGGGCGTCGCTCGCGGCGCTCGACCGCGTGAAGTCCGCCGAGCAGAAGTAGCCGTCAGCGGGCGGACATCAGCGCGGGCGCGGCGCCGACCAGCTTCGACGCGTCGGCGCCTGCCTTCGGATGAAACTTCTGCGTTCGTCCGCCGAAGCTGTCCGCGGCGTAGAGATTCCCGTCCGGGTCGACGGAGAACTGGTGCATCTCCCAGAACGTCCCCGGATTCGTCCCGTAGACGCCCCACCAGTACTGCAGGTGGCCCTGGGTGTCGTACTTCAGAATCCGCGCGTTGGTGCCGTCGGAGACCCAGACCGATTGCTGATCCGCGGTGACGAGCACGTGGTTCGGAAACCGGATGTTCGGCCACGTGTCGAGATGCGTGCCGTGCGCGTCGAATACCTGAATCCGGCTGTTGCCGCGGTCCGCAACGTAGACGCGTCCACTCCGATCCGCCTCGATACCGTGCAGTCCGACGAACTGTCCAGGACCGTTTCCGCGCGAGCCCCACGACGTGATGAACTTCCCTGAGGGATCGAACACCGCGACGCGCGAATTCCGCAGGCCGTCGGCGACGAGAATCGTGCCGTCCGGCAGCCACGTCAGATCCTGCGGCTGGCCGAAGTGCGTCGCGTCGTTGCCCGAGACGTCCTTTTCTCCCAGCGTCAGGACCAGTTCCTTACCGTCGTTCGTGAACTCGTAGATCTGCTGGCGGCCGTCGTTCACGACCCACACGTGCCGCGCGGGGTCGTACGGATTGATCTTGATCTTGTGAGGACCCGAGACGCCCGCAAACAGCGAATCCCACTGATTCCACGCGTCGACGACCTTCCCCGTGGCATCAACGACGAGGAGGCAGTTGCGCATCTCGGCCTTGGGTACCGTCGCGCGCTCGCCGAGCGATCCCCAGATGCCGTTGAAGCCGCGCGGGAGCGTGTCGGGCAGCTTCAACTCGCCGCGCACGCCGAGAAAAATCCGGTTCGACGTTTCGGCAAACACCGCCGGCTGCGATCCCCAGATGTATCCCGGCTTCGCCCACGGCTTCGGCCAATCGCCCACGGCCTCGTAGGGTCCCGTTTCGTCCTCGCCACCCTTCGCCTGCGGGACGTCAGGTGCAGCGGGGAAAGATGGGGCGGATGGGAAGGATCGGACGGATGGGAAAGATCGGACGGATGGGAATGACTGGACGGATGAACGAACCGAGCGAAAGGACAGCAGGAACACGACTGCAACACACAGCGGCAACAGAAACGCTTCCTGCCCCGGCTTCTTCGAGATTCGCATCAGCCTCGCACCTTCTTCCTGGTCCCCAATTCCTATTCCTAATTCCTAATCCCTAATTCTTGATTCCTAATTCGTCGTTCCTGTTTTCCTCGCGTCCGCGGCGATCACTTCCGCGGCTTTCTCTCCAACCATATACACCGCGCACGCGATGAAGAATCCGGGAATCCGCGGAAACACCGAGGCGTCGACGACGCGAAGACCTTGCGTGCCGTGGACTTTGAAATCAGTCGTCAGCACGCCGCCATTCTCGCGCGCGCCGATGTGGCAGCTGCACGAGGCATGATGCCCCCACGCGTTGTTCCGCACAAACGTTTTCACGTCATCGTCGGACGCGACCTGATCGCCGGGCAGCTCTTCTTTCGCGATGATCGATTGCGCCTTCAGGCCTTCTGTCAGCCGGCGACAGAACTTCACGCCCTCGACGACCGCGGCGAGATCGGCGCCGGCGTCGCTCCCTTCCTCGAAGTAGTGGAAGTTGATGAGCGGCGGATCGCGCGGATCCGCCGAACGCAGCCGCACTTTGCCGTTCGTGTTGTTCGTGTGCGCCTTCAGCACGACCCACGACAGGTAATTGTTCTTCCCCGCCAGATCGGCGGAGTAATTCGGGTAGTAGCCGGAGAACTCCGCGAGGAGCGCGTAACAGAGCAGGTCCGGAACGGGCGCCGCCAGGCTCGACCGCAATGCGACGGACAGCATCGCGCCGTTGGTCGTGTACACGCCGTCGCGGTGCGCCGCCCAGTCGCGATACTGCGGATCGGTCGAGTCGAGCTTCGCGTCCTTGAGAACACCCCACGACTCGAACGCCATCCGGTTGACGACAGCCACCTCGTAGCGATCCTGCAGGTTGCATCCGACGCCGGGTAGATCGAGGCGGACGGGAATCTTCCACTGCTCGAGCTCGGCGCGCGGCCCGATGCCCGAGAGCATCAGCAGCTGCGGCGTGTTGAACGCACCGCCGGCGAGGATGACCTCGCGACGCGCGAACACCTGCTTCGTCTCGCCCGGCACGTCGGCCGATTTCGGGTCCGCGCGGTACAGGTGCTCGCCCTGCAGATATTCGACGCCCGTCGCGCGAAGGTTGCCGTCGAGCAGGACGCGCGTGGCCAGCGCGTGCAGCCGCACCTTCAATTGATCCGGACACCGTTGCGAGACGTCCATCACGCGCTCGCGCGCGCCGACGCGCTGGTGATCTCTCGTGGTCAGCGGCAGGTAGCGCAGTCCTTCGGCACTCTCCGCCACGCTGCGCGCGTCATTCGGATCGGCCTGGCTCTCGAGCCGAGCGCGATCGCCGTGCAGCGGACCGAGCTGTTCGAACGCCGCGCGAATCGATCGAATCAGTACATTCCGAAGGTCGTCGTCGCCGATCGCAGCCCTCGGAATCGCATGCTCCGTCGGCAGCCATCCAGACCATCCATGCCGACTCGGGTTGATGCCGATGCGGCTCCACCAGCGTTCGAATCGACGATGCCGGCAGTTCTCGATCTTCTGGAAGTACTCGCGCATGTGTTCCGCGCGCCAGGTCTTGTCGCCCGTGAGGTCGGCGAGCTCGTTCCAATCCGAATCGTGCGGGTAGACGAGGATGAGCGCGTTGTGCGCCGTGCAGCCACCGAGCGTCGCCGCGCGCGGATACAACACGCCATCGACAACCTTGCCGTCCATCGTCTTCCGGTACTTATCGTCGTGCTCCTGCTGCGTGTCGTTGGCGTAGTGGCGGACGAAGAAGTCCCACTTCATCCCCGGGTCCTCGGTCGCGCGGGGATTGAGCGCCGGCACGTCGTAGTGATCGCGATTGATCTCGCGCGGATCGCCTCCGGCCTCGAGCAACACCACGCTGAAGCCGGCTTCGGCCAATCGCGCCGCAACCGTACCGCCGCCCGCTCCGGAGCCGACGACGACGTAGTCGGCCTCGTCGCGTGCGGGCGTGGGCTGTTCGCCGCGGGACGCCACGCGCACGCCCCCATTTGTTGACGAGGCGACAGATCGAGGATCGGAACTCGGGCCCGCAGCTGCCGACACGGCGGCAGAGGCTCGACGCAGCGGCAGCGCGGCGCCGAGCGCGAGCCATGCCCTGAGCAGGTCCCGACGCTTGACGCGCATCAGAACGTCTTGAGCAGCGCGATCAGCGCCCGCTTGTCGTTGTCGGACAAACCGGGCTCCTCCCCGAGGAGATTGGTGCCGAAGTAGTGGCCCTTGTTGACGACGTAGTCCGGGCATTTGCTCAACTGGAGCAGGCCGTTCAGCACGTCGGGGCTGGCGAACGGATTCTTGTGATCGTCCAGTTCGCTCTTCATGTTGCCGAGGAGATCGGCGAGTTTCTTCAGCTGTCCCTGGCGCTGTTCCGGCGGGTCGTCGAGACGTAGGAGATCGACGTTGGCCAGCAGGCCAACGGGTGTGCCCTTCGGGATCGGTCCGATCTTGATCTCGCCGTTCTGAACGAAGAACGGGAAGAGCTTCGAGCCGGAACCGAGGACCTTGCGGAGAGCGTCGGGCAGATAGCCGGAAGGCAGCCACAGATAGCTGTCCTCGTTCGTCCGATCGATGAAGCCGACGCCGGGACCGCTCTCGTTCGCGAAGATTGGATCTTTTGCCCGCCGCTCCGGCCAGAGCATCTGCTCGATCGATTCCTGGAACACGCGCATGCGTGCTTCGACCGACGGGCTCGGCTCGAACCGCTGCGGCCCGACCGTGTTGTTTTGCAGGAACGGCGCGGTCGACCAGAGGCTGACGAGCGACGCCGGACGCGTGAAGCCGCGTCCGCCGCCGGGCAGCGTGTAGTCGTGTTCTTCGCCGGTCATCGGGTTTCGCACCTTCATCGTCCCGACCGACGGGAGCGCCTTGTAGGACGCCGACGAGAAGTTGTCCCAGATGTTGCCCGCGATCGCGTTGGTGGCGATCGGACTGCAGATGTTGGTCTGCATCAACGTCGATGGCACGCGCAGTTCGTTCGAGAGGTAGTTGCCGTCGAGGAAATCGTCTTTCGCGACGATGGAGCGCATCTGCTCCTTGAACTCGGGCGTCTTCGACCATCCCCAGTACTTCGACCAGCAGTCGAGATAGTTGCGGCCGTTGCAGTTCTCGAGATCGAGTCCCGCGGGCAGGGGCGGCAGCTTGCTCGAGTGGCAGCGCGCGCACGTTTCGGCGAAGACGACCTTGCCGCGGTCGAGCGTGGCGCGATCGTCATTGAGATACGTCGACGCGCCCGGCGCGTCCTTCAGGTGATGCGGGTCGGTGCTGGCGAGGAAGAAGCGCGCCATGTTCATCGTCTGCGCTTCGGTCGCCTTCCAGTACGTCGAATTCTTTTCGGCGACGGCGATTTCGATCGGGCTGATCGGCTTGCCGCCGACGATCGGACGGAAGTGCAGCAGCCACTCCTCGCTGAAGAGGCCGATGTTGAGGTAGACGCGGTTCAGTGCGCCGAGGGCGCCGACCGAATCCGAGCCGTCCTTCAACACGCGCGGCGTCCAGACCGTGTCCGGCTTCTTGTAGAAGCCCGACAACGGATCGTTGTCGCCGACATAGTCGTTGAACTGCTTGTTGTTCACCCCGCCGCCGGACAGCTGCTCCTTGCCCCACTGCTTCGCCAGCCCCATGCGGGGTCCCAGGTAGTACACCGCGTTCATCGTCCGCGGATTGTTGATGTTGTCCGTCGAGACGAGCGACGTGTCGAGCGTCCCCGGGCGCGCCGTGTGCAGCAGCTGGTAAAAAAAGCTCGTCGGGTTCTTGTCGCCCTGCCAGTTGAAGATGCGGTCGACCCAGAAATACTGCGCGCCGACGTTCGAGCTGAGGTTTTCCCATCCGGGGTTTTCCGGATCGGCCGGCGGCTTCACCGGGTTCGGACCGATGTGGCAGAAACCGCACGAGACGCCGACGCGGTACGGACGCACCAGGTCCTTCGAGAAGTAGTAGCTCGGGTCGCGATAGTAGCGCTCGGGATCCCATTTCTTCCGCGCCGCGTCATCGAACGCCGGGTTCGGGAACAGGCGCAACCCGACGATGCCCGTGGGCTCGCCGTAAAAGGATCCGACCGGCATCGACTTGCCGCGGGCACCCATGCGGACGCCCGGATACTTCTGATCGTTGGCGAACGGGTCGGGCGGGCAGCTCGGGTCACGCGTGTCGAGCCACAGCCCGAAGCGATTCGGGTCGGGCCCTGTCGGCTTCTTGAAGCACGGCTCGTTGATGATGCCCAGGTAAGTCCATCGATTGTCGCGGGAATACGGGAGCGACGGGTGCGACGACGCGGTCTTCAGGTAGTCGAGGGTCCCGAAGCTGTCCTTGCTGATCACATCCCAGAATCGATCGTTGCCGCCGGTCCAGACGATCCACGTGTTGCGGCCCTTGACCTGGTCGGGCGTGAAGGTTCCGCCACCGTCCATCGCGTGGAAGTAGTCCTCGTCGGCGGCGTTGAACGATTCGGCCGCGCGATGAGCCGCCATCGCCTCGTCGAGGACGTGGCCCGGCAGCGCGTGGTCCTCATCGCATCCCATGGCACAGGCGAGGACCGCGACGCTCGCGGCGGCCAACCATTTGAATGGACGCATCACGTTATCTCCTTGAATCTGCCGCTCAGACGCCGATCGGAGCGGTCTCCTCGAGGCACCGCATGTACTCGCTCGTGGCGCGCGGCGTATCGATCTGTCCGGTCTTCAAGCCGATCTCAATCACATCCAGCTTGGCCCGGCAGCTCTGGGCGCGTGAGACGTGCTCCTCGACGCCCTGCGATTTGAGCAGCTGCGTCGCGACCGTCGCCGACACCGAGCACGCGGCAGCGGCGCCGCAGAGCAGCTGCCACGCCGGCGACGACAGCCCGAAAGATTTCGTCAGCCACGCCGTGAACGTCGCGCCCCCGAGCGCGGGACCGGTCGTCAGCGCCGCCGCGCACGTGCCGGCCACGATCGCCACGTTGACGAGCCGCCGCTTGCGCGGCCCCGCCGTGGCGAGGAACTTGTCGAGCGCGGTGCGCTTCTCACCAATCTGCGCCAGCAGATAGTCCGCCGTCTGATCCGTGAGGCTCATCGTGTGACTCCGCGGGTGTGAGGTGTGCGACGAAGCTTATCGCACCTGACGACCCGCGCTGCCTGTAACGTTTCCCGGATTCCTGTCACCACTAGGTGAGTCGCGACGCAATCGTCTGTATGGTGACGCGTCGTCGCCAAACGTTTCGTCAGGGCGTCAGTTGATCGTCACGCGGCGCTGCGTTCGCACGTATGCGACGACACGCGTGCTGCGCACAACTGCGCGAATCGAGACCGCGAAGCTAATGCTGAGCTGGTTATTACTCTTGTCCCGCAACGCAGTGCCGTGGTTAGATGGCGCCGCTCCACTCCCAGTGCCCCACGGCGCCGACTCGCGATGCGAGTGTGCCATCGATTACCGCCCGCCAATTGAGGAATGCCATGCCTGACGTCATTTTTCAGCCGCTGAAGTTCAAGAACCTGACGGTGAAGAACCGAGTGTTCCGATCGAACATCGCCGGCCGCCTCGACAACTACGACGGATCCGGCAACCAGGCGCGCATCAACTGGGAAGTGAAGTTCGCCAAAGGCGGCGTCGGCGCCATCATCTCGTCGTTCGTGCCGGTGCAGCTGCGCGGCCGCATCATGCCGAACTACGCGACCATCGACACGGACGAACGGACGCCGTTCTGGCGCAAGGTCGGCGAAGCGGTCCACAAGTACGACTGCAAGTACATCCTGCAGCTCAGTCACGGCGGCCGCCAGCGCGACATTCCCGGCGTCGAGTACCCGGTCGGCCTGAGCTCCACCGACAAGTCCGACCCGCTGCACGGATTCGAATGCCAGCGGATGACGACCGCCGACATCAAAGAAACCGTGACGGCGTTTGCGGAGGGCGCGCGTCGCGCACGCGAGGCAGGACTGGACGGCGTCGAACTGCACGGCGCGAACGGTTACCTCATCACGCAGTTCCTGAGTTCCGCGATCAACGATCGGACCGACGAGTACGGCGGCCCGCTCGAAAACCGTGCGCGCTTCGTGATCGAGATCGTGAAAGCCATCCGCGCACGCGTCGGCGCAGACTTTCACCTGCAGATGAAGATCAGCGGCGTCGATTACAACAACGCGCTGCTCTTCCTGAAGCTCGAAGGCGAAGGCAACAAGATCGAGGATTCGATCAAGGTCTGCCAGTGGCTCATCGAGGCCGGCGCCGACAGCATCCATGTGTCCACCGGCAGCTCGTTTCCGCATCCGCGCAATCCGGCGGGCAGCGACATTCCTGTCGATGTCCTCAAGCATACGTACGAACAGCTGGCGTCGAGCGGCGAGAACACGTTCCGAAACTTTCTGTTCTTCCAGGGAAAGATCACGGGCCAGGTCTTTCACGATGCGTGGATCAAGGCCGGCGTGCCGGCGGATCAGATCGAAGGACTCACGCTGCCCGACGCGCGCGCGATCAAGCAGGCGGTGACAGTGCCGGTCATCTGCACCGGCGGATTCCAGACGGCGTCGGTCATCCGCGCCGCCATCGAGCGCGGCGACTGCGACGCGGTCAGCATCGCGCGGCCGCTCGTCGCGAACAACGATCTCGTCAACCAGTTCGCCGCGGGGAAGGACCGCGCCGATCGCCCATGCACCTACTGCAACAAGTGTCTCGCGCACGTCGTCGAACATCCGATCGGCTGCTATGAAGAAAGCCGGTTCGCGTCCTACGACGACATGATTCGCGAGGCGATGTCGGTCTTCCATCCTGCGCCGTTCGCATGATCGGCCGACTCCTCCGCTTCGTCGGCATGCTCCTCGTGGCGGTCGGCCTGGCGGCCGTCGTCCTGGTGATCTGGCTGATCAGCTCGCTCACGACCGATCGGCCCGAGACCTACGACGACATCGCCATGCACTACAAGTACGGATCGATCGGCAGCGAGCCGGGTGGGTCGCTCCTCACCCCGGTTGGCGGCGCGCTGCCGCCGTACTGGATCTTCAAGAACCTGCCCGCGATGTGTCCGGAGAAGCTGCCGGGCGGCTATGCGTCGTTCGGGTTGATCTTCGAACCTGGACGCGACCTGCCGATCGGCGTGTCGCGGAGACGAAGGCTCGGGCTGGATCAGGTCGGCCTGAACTGCGCCGTGTGCCACACAGCGACCGTGCGCGAGCGGCCGGATGCCGCGCCGCGCATCGTGCTCGGCATGCCGTCGCAGCAGCTCGACCTCCAGGCGTTCGTGCAGTTCGTCCTCGACTGCACGCTCGACAACCGCGTGACCGCGGACAACGTGCGCGGCCGACTGCCGAAGGTCGGCGGACCGTCGCTCTTCGAGCGGCTGCTGCTCCGCGTCGGGTTCATCGATCGCCTGAAGATTCAAACGCTCGACCTGCGGAACCGGATCGCGCCGATTCTGCCGGACCGCGTGCCGCGGTGGGGACGCGGACGCGTCGACACGTTCAATCCCTACAAGGCCATTCAGTTCAACTGGCCGCTCGATCGGCTCCCCGACAGCGAGCGCATTGGCGCGTCGGACTTCCCGTCCATCTGGAATCAGGCGCCGCGCGAGGGCCTGCACCTGCACTGGGACGGCGACAACGATTCGGTGGACGAACGCAACCTGAGCGCGTCGCTCGGCGCCGGCGTGACGCCCGTCACGGTGGATCACGCCGCGCTCAAGCGCGTGCGCGACTGGATCTGGACGATGCCGCCGCCGAAATATCCGTTCGCGATCGATGCGACGCTCGCCAAGCAGGGTGAGGCGGTCTACGCGCAGCACTGCGTCGACTGCCACGGCGACCACCGGTTCCGCGATGGCGTGAAAACCGGCGCGCACATCGGCCTGGTGGACGACATCGAACGGATCGGCACCGATCGCCACCGGCTCGATTCCTACACCGCCGAGTTCGCGATGAATCAGTACAGCCTGTATCCGGAATCGCAGTACCGCTTCACGCACTTCCGGAAGACGAACGGCTACGCGAACCAACCGCTGGACGGGATCTGGCTGCGCGCGCCCTATCTGCACAACGGCTCTGTGCCGACGCTGCGCGATCTGCTCGACGCGCCGGCCAGCCGGCCGCCGGTGTTCTACCGCGGCTACGACGTGTTCGACCCCGATCGCGTCGGGTTCGTGTCGACTGTCGCCGCGGCGAACGGTCAGACGTTCTCCCGCTACGACACGACGGTGCCGGGCAACGGAAACGGCGGCCACTTGTACGGCACGACGCTGTCGGATGCCGACAAGCGTGCGCTCGTCGAATATCTGAAAACTTTCTGAGAGAGCCATGAGCAACCTGAATGCGGTTCCGGCCGGACGATGGTTCAAGCGCGTGTTGTGGCTCGGGATCCTCGCGAACCTCGCGCTGGCGGTGCCGACGCTGTTCGCGCCGGCGCAGCTGCTGACGTTCTCGAACCTGCCGCAGGCGACGCCGATCCTCTGGCCGCAGTTCGCGGCGCTCCTGCTGATCCTGCTGAGCATCTTCTACATGCCGGCCGGCGTCGACCTCGCCCGCTACAAGGCTGTCGCGTGGCTCGCGGTGGGCGCCCGCCTCGCCGGCGTGATTTTCTTCGTCGGCTTTCAGGCGGCGGCCTATCACCTGCTCGGCTATTTCGATCTCGCGTTTTTCATTCCTGAATCGATCCTGCTCGTCCTCGCGATCCGCGGCTCGATGTCGATGACGCCGGAGCCCAGGGGAGCCTGGTCATGAACAAGAAGCTCGTCATCTTCATCGTGCTGCTGGTCGTCGCGGCGATCGGCGGACTCTTCGTGTACAACCATTTCTTCCGCGAGGAGCCGGCGCCGTACTTCGCCTCGGACGAAGAGCACTTCCTGTACGGATCGATCGGCACCGAGTCGCAGCAGGGCGTGCCGTACTGGATCTGGCTGGTGCTGCCGCGCGTTTTCCCGGATCTGCTGCCGGGTCCCGGCGGCTACGCGGCGCTCGGCGTGCTTGGCGTCGACGGCCACGAGATGCCGATCGGGTTGTCGAAGGTCACCGTCGGCTTTCCGCGCGTCGGCATCAACTGCGCGATGTGCCACACCGCAAGCGTCCGGCTGAAGCCCGGCGAGCCGCAGAAGATTTATGCGGCCGGACCGTCGCATCAGACCTCGGAGCAGCAGTACCTGCGTTTCCTCATCGCGTGCGCGTCCGATCCGCGCTTCACGGCGGACGCGCTGCTCGCGGAAATCGCGCGCAACGTCAAGCTGTCCGTCATGGATCAGCTGCTCTATCGTTTCGCGATCATCCCGGGCACGAAGATGGCGCTCCTCCAGCTGAAGGATCAGGACAGCTGGATGGATCGCAATCCGGACTGGGGGCGCGGGCGCATCGATCCGTTCAATCCGGTGAAGTTCACGACGCTCAAGCAGCCCATCGACACCACGATCGGCAACTCCGACATGGTGCCGCTCTGGAACCTGAAGGCGCACAACGGCTACTCGTACCACTGGGACGGCTTGAACAACACGCTCAAGGAAGTCGTCCTCTCGTCGGCCATCGGTGACGGCGCGCCGGTGAAGTGGGTCGATCGCGACAACAAGAACTGGGATCAGACCGATCCGAAGCGCATGTCGAGCCTGCGGCGCATCCAGAATTTCATCGAGACCGTGCCGGCGCCGAAGTATCCCTACAGCGTCGATCAGACCCTCGCTGCTGAGGGGTCGCAGATCTATGCGTCGCAGTGTGCGTCGTGCCACGCCGCGGGTGGACAGCGGACGGGCACGATCATTCCGCTGGCCGAAATCGGCACCGATCGCCATCGCCTCGACATGTGGACGCCGGCGTCCGCGGCCGCCTACAACGCGTACGGCGAAGGCCACGACTGGAAGTTCTCGCATTTCCGCTCGACGAACGGCTACGTGTCGGTACCACTCGAAGGGCTGTGGCTCCGCGGGCCGTACCTGCACAACGGATCGGTCCCGAACCTCGAGGCGCTGCTCGAGCCGCCGGATCGACGTCCGACGCATTTCTGGCGCGGCTACGACGTCTTCGATCCGGGTCCGGTCGGCTTCGTCACCGACGGTACCGAAGCGAAGCGCGTCGGAACGAGCTTCGACACCTCGCTCCCGGGCAACAGCAACGCCGGGCACACGTACGGCACGACGCTGCCCGCGCAGAGCAAGCGGGCGCTCATCGAATTCCTGAAGACGCTGTAGTCGGCACGTTCACACGGGTCGAGTCGGCATGAAACGCGGTCTCGTGTTCGGGAGGTAATCGTGGCTCTCTACGCATTCGACGGCACCAACGACGACAGCAGCGGTTCGGCGACCGATCAGGCAAGCGTCGCGAAGTCGACGAACGTCTGGAAGTTCTACTCCGCGTACGACGGGTATCTGCGTCCGACCGGAATCGACAGCGTCTACGTGCAGGGCGTCGGCACGAAGCTGGGCCTCGTGGGCAAGGTCGCGGGCGGCGCGTTCGGCGCCGGCTGGATCGATCGCGTCGAGGAGACCTACAGCCGCTTGTGCGCCGCGTACGTCAGGGGCGACCGCACCATCGACATCATCGGCTTCAGTCGCGGATCAGCCATCGCCCTCGACTTCGCGAACAAGGTCTCAGGCAACGGCATCCGCCAGGGCAGCACCGTCGTCGAAGCGTCGCCGAAGATCCGGTTCCTGGGACTCTTCGATGTGGTCGCCGCGTTTGGCGTCGCGAATCTCGGTTTCGCCTTCGCCGAATTCAATCCGCTGCACCATCTCAAGATGCCTGCCACGGTGGAGCATTGCTTCCACGCGATGGCGCTCGACGAGCGGCGGCCGGCGTTCGCCGTGACGCGCGTCGCCGGTGCGTACGAAACGTGGTTCCGCGGTGTGCATTCAGACATCGGCGGCGGGAACGAGAACGTAGGCCTCAACAACATCGCGCTGCGCTGGATGATCCGGAAGGCGATGCTCTGCAAGCTGCCGTTCACCGACGCCAACATCACCGACGGCGCCTGCTGCCCGACCGACCGGATCCGTCCGAACTTCTTCAGCGATTTGAGCAAGCTCACGTGGCGTGACGTCGCCGCCACGGACCTGCTGCACTACACGGTCGCCGAGCACAAAGTGCTCGCCGACGAGCCGTGCCGAAACCTGACGCCCAGTGCACCGGTCGAGACCGAAGCCTTCGAACGTCAGCGGATCAGCCTGCAGCAGGCAGCGACAACATGACACACAAGCCACGCGCGTTTTTTGCGGGGCTCGCCGCGGCGAGCCTCACGGCCTCCTGCTCCCTCGCGACGGCCATCCAGGAGAACAGCAAGGCGATCGAAGGCAGCACGTCGGCGATCGCGACCAACACGCGCGCGGTCAGCGATTCGACGAAGGCGACCGGCGACCTGGTGCCGGCGCTTCAAGGCGTCACGCGCCTCGAAGAGCCGATGCGATCGGTCGCGGCGCTCGATCCGACGCTCAAGAGCGTCGCGGATCTCAGCGCGCCGATGAGCCGCGTGGCCGCTCTCGGCGGCAGCCTGCAGGCGGTCGGCGGCCTCGAGCAGCCGTTGACGCGGCTGGGAACCATCGGTCCGAGCCTCGACGCAGCCGCCGCGCTCAAGGATCCGATGACGCATGTCGCCGCGATGCGATCGAGCCTCGACGCGGTCGCCGCGCTCCAACCGTCGCTGTCCCAGGTCGCCGCGCTCGACCACCAGCTCGCCGCCGTCGCCGACCTCAAGGCCGCGATGACGACGCTGAGCGCGCTGCGCGAGCCGATGGAGCGGGTCGCTGCGCTGCAGGAGCCGATGACGCAGGTCGCCGCGCTCGGCGCGATGTTCGCCAGCCCGGCGCGCCTCGCGCTGATCGGCGCGCTGGCGCTGCTCTTCTGGGCGGCGGTGACCTTCCTGGCAGTGCGGCTGGCGATTATCAGCGCGGCGCGTGCAGTGCGCGGAAACGGATAGGCGATGCGTTCGACGAGACGAGCGATTCTGGCCATCGGCGCGGCGATCGCGCTGTGCGCGTCGTGGACGAATAGTGCCTCGGCGCAGACGGGCATCGGCCTGCTGCACGACGGCGACTGCCGCATCAGGATCCAGTGGCCGCAGAACACAGACGTCAGCGGATTCCGCCTGTTGATCAACGGTCAGACCGCCTCGCGCGTCACGCGTGCGAAAGGCGCGGACTTCGTGATCCGGCTCGCCGAACCGCTCCGCGAGCGCGACAACATCCGCGTCCTCGCCGGCACCGTCACCTACGACGCCGTGGTCGAAGCGTCCAGCGGACCGGCGGTCGCGTCGTGCTCGACCGACGTGACGTCGAAGTACGACGACCGCTCCGTGTTCGAAGCGTCCGGCTTTCTCGGCAGCGTCTTCGACAATTTCGCGCCGAACGTCGTAGGAGGCTACGAGAATCCCGCAGGCGCGGCCGCCGCGACGCAGGTCAAGTCGCGGTTCAGCGCCGGCGTCACCGCGCAGTACCGGCTCATCGGAAAGCCGGGCGACAACTACCAGCTCTGGCTCTCGAGCTACACGCTGCACGGACTTCGCACGGCGGACGTCGACTGCAGCGTGCCGGACGCGCCGCCGATCTGCAGCGTGAAATCGAGCACGAGCGACAAGTTCCTGTACGTGCTCGAACACGCATCCACGCTCGAGGCGCACGTGGACGCGCGCTTCGAGTTCATGACGCTGCAGCGTGAGTCCGACCTGCCGATCAAGCTGTTCGCCGCGGCACGCTTCGGCTTCCTCGATCTCGAGGGCGCGCCGCGCGTCTACAACAGCAATTCGCTCGGCGCGGGAATCCTCGCACCCAAAGGCGTGTTCCGCGGCAGCCTCGCGCAGGTGGCTTGGGGGATCAGCGAGCAGTTCGGCAGCGATCCGCACTGGAACCGGCTCAAGGTCAACGGACTGCTCGCGTTCGACGTCGTGCCGTCGCTCAAGGATCAAGTCGAGTTCTGGAAGCGCGCCGCAGGATCCACGCGCTTCTTCGTGGAGATATCCGTCGATCGCAACCTCCGCGAAGGCCCTGACGCCGTGCAGACGTACGTCGGCGTGCTCTTCGATCTGCGGCAAGCGTTCTCCGGAGTCCAGTTTTGAAAGCCATCGCGATCGTCGTCTCGGCGATCGCGCTCGCGACGACAGTCCTGCCCGCGTCCGGACGATGCGGATCGTGTCTGAAGGCGCGCTACTGGTCGGTGGCGCCGGACGACTGGCAGCAATCAGGACCGCCGACGTTTCCCGAGACCGCAATCGTCGCCAACCGCGGCGATCTCGCGATCGCGTTTTCAGGCGGCGGCACGCGCTCGGCGTCCGCGTCCGTCGGCCAGTTGCGCGGCCTCATGCGCAACGGCTGGCTCAATCCGTACGTCCGCTACATCTCCGCCGTATCGGGCGGTGGTTGGGCGGCCGTGCCATTCACGTTCTCCAAGATCGCCGACCCGGATCTACTCGGCCGTCCGATCGATCCTGCGCAGATCGATCGACAGACCGTCGCCACGACGCCCAACGGCGCGATGGTCAAGGCAATTGCGGCGTCGTCGCTGGCGGCTGGCAGCGTGCAGGAAGCCGCGGGCATCCTGTCGCAGCAGTTCAACTCGAAGCACGTCGAAGATCTCGTTTCGCACGTGCTGTCGTTCGCTCATCATGCGCGGCGCGAACCCGGACGGTTGAGCAAGACGTACGCGCGGATGCTCGGCGGCATCTTCATCGATCCGCTCGTGGAGCCCGGCGGCACGAGCGCGAGTTCGCGTCTGTTCACATGGAACGCGGACTCGGTCGCGGAGACGATGGCCGAGAACCCCGGCGCATTCCCCGGCGACTTCGTCGTCGCCGGAAGCGATCGCCCGTATCTCGTCGTCAGCGGGACGATGATTTCCGCGAGGCGCGACTACGGGTATCCGCTGCTGATGCCGGTGGAGTACACGCCGCTCTATTCGGGCGTCCGGCAGCAGTTCGGCGGCCGGTTCGGCGGATCGTATGTCTGGTCGTGGGCGTACGACACGCTCGAAGTCGGCGACGCGACCGACACGTTCGTCCAGGTGCGGCACGACGCCGATCGGACCTTCTCGCTCGCCGACGTCGCGGCGAGCACCGGTGCCGCGCCGCAGCTGTTCATGATGCTCGGCGAAGGCGTGCCGGATCAGGTGAAAGGCATCATCCAGCAGTCAGCCGGATATTTCCCGTTCTTCACGCACTTCAGCGTTCGGGGCGGCCAGACGCCGCTGCTGACGCAGGAGCTGGCGCACGGCGACGGCGGGTTCGGCGACAACCTCGGCGTCCTGCCGCTCCTCGCGCGCCAGGTCCACAACGTCCTCGCCTTCGTCAACACCAACACGCAGTACTTCGAGGCGAACGACGACCTGCAGGCGCTCTTCTTTGCCGTCGGGCCGCCGGGCGGCAGCGGCGACAAGACGCACAACCAGGTGTTCGATCGGTCCCACTACACCGAGCTGATGAAAGGGCTCGAAGCGCAGCGCGCTGCCGGCAAGCCGCTCGTCTACTGCGGCAGGAACTGGACGGTGAACGGCAATGCGCACTTCAACGTGCGCAAGTACGACGGCCTGAACATCTGCTTCTTCTACAACGCGCCCGCGCCCGCGTGGCAGGCCGCGCTGCCCGACGCCGTGCGCGCGCTCGTGACCGGACGCGACACGACGAAAGACGGGAAAAACTTCGACGGTTTCCCGTGGTTCAGCACCTTCGAGCAGAACAAACCGCACGTCATCCAGCTCACGACCGCGCAGGTCAACCTGCTCTCGAGCCTGACCGAATGGATCGTGTCGAACGACGACACCGTCCGAACCGTCCGCGACGCGCTGAGCGTTACCCTTCCGGCGCCGGCAGCTCGCTGAACAGCTTGTCGACGTCGAGCAGGTTCACCTGCGAGCCGACGTGTTCGCCGAGCTTGCGATAGCTCTCCCACTGCGCTTCGTCGAAGAACTGATCGCTCGTCGGTTCCTGCGGAAACGCCGGATGTGCCGCGGCGTACTGCAGGACGTCCCACGGCTCGTCTCCCGTCAGCGCCGGCTTGACGATGATGAGCAGCGACTGGGCACGGCCGTCGCGCATGTCGCCGGTCGACGCGTGGCCGCCGTCCGGATAGAGGACCTGCGCGGCCATGACGTGATGGCGCGCGAGCCCCGGGCCGCCCTGACGCGCCGCCTTCCGCCGGAAGTCGGCCGGCACGCCGAACTTGTCGTTCAGCGGCTCGAGGACTCGAACCTCCGCGCCGAAGTCGAGCCTCGCCTTTCTCACCAGGTTGCCGAGATCCTCGAATTCGTAGTCCGGATCGGCGCCGTCGTCGCACACGATGATGATCGGTACACGGCGGCGGAGCAGCTCGTAGCACGCGGTGTTTTCGAAATGGCCGCCGTCGCTCAGGAACCAGAGCCGCTCGTGCGCGCCTTGAAAGAGGCCGACCAGTTCGCGCAGGAGCGCGCTCTGAACCGGAAACATTCGTGCGATGCCCCGCTGAATGCGCACGCTCGGCTTCGGGCGTGTGCCGCCCTGCTTCGACGGATCGACGCCGCTCTGCCACCAGTAGCCGAGCCGGACGTTCGACAGCGCGAGCAGGATGCTGACGCCGATGCTCGTCTGAGCACCCATGCCGGGCGCGACCGCCGCACCGGAAATCGCGGTCCACTGCGACAGCGACAGCTTGCGCGGCACGATGGGATTGCCCTTCCAGACTCGAAACGATCGTTCCAGTTCGCTGACAGCCGTCGGGGACGTTTCAATCTCGACGAGCTGCGACACGCCGTCCTGTTGCTTCCACGCGGCGTGCTGCGTGACGCCGACGCTGACGCCGGCGGGCCCGACCGACATCGCGAGGCCTTTCCGATCGCGATCTTCGATCTGCGAGCTCCCGCCCACCGTTTCGTTCAATGTGACGTTGATCAGGTGCAGCGGGCCGCCTTTGTCCTGCGGCGCGTACCGATCCATCGCCATGTCGTCGCCGGGGACTTCTTCGGTGAGATTGATGCCGGCGCCCGTCAGGCGCGCGGGATTCGATGCGCCGACGTACGTGCGCGAGAGGCGCGCGGAATAGAACTGGCTCAGCGACGACAGGTTCACGAACGGCAGCGAACGCCCGAAGAGCAACGACACGATCAACAGGACGATCGTCGCGGCGATCGCGGCCAGCCAGTCGATCCGCGGCAGGATTGGCGCGCGGCACGCGGCGTTCTGCGTCACCTTGATGAAGCTCTCGAGGCTGAGCGTCAGCTCGATGCTCTGCGGACAGGTCGGCTCCTGCATCGGCTCCGCCCAGCGTCGCGCGAGGCCGTGGCTCACGGCAGACAGCGCCGTCAGCAACACGAGCGACACGACGATGGCGACGAGCGCGGCGACAATCGCAACCGGAAGCTTGACGCGGCGGTTCTTCGATTTGCCCCTGTCGAGAAACTTCAGCATCCCCTGCGATCCGGCGACCAGCGAAAAGATGCCGGCCGCGACCGCGCCCAGCGTTTTCTGCTGAAACGCGCCGCCCCACGCCAGCACGTACGTCGTCTGTCCCAGTGTGTCGACGACGGCGAAGATGGCGATGACGGCGGAGAGCACGAGCGCCGCGGTCATCGCGCGCGACAGCACGTTGCGGAAGTTCCGATCTCCCGACGGATCGTCGTCACTCTTCGGCGACTTGAGGCTGACGACGGCGCCCGCCGCCAGCGTCTCCGCGCCGACGACGGTGAGCAAGAGCATCGCCGTGCCGTAAGTCGCGTCGCGGAAGACGAATGCCGCCGCGGCCGCTCCGAGCACGACGCTGAGCGTCGTGGTCCAGACCCACATGTGATCGAGGTTCTTCGACCATCGCCCCATCCAGTACGCCCACCCGAGCGGGAAGGCGATGAACACGAACATCACGAGCGCTGGAAAGAGATACGCGCTCCAATAAATCGCAAACGACGGTGCGGTTGCGCTGCCGACGCCGGCGAGCAGGCGTGCCGCCCCGTCCGAACCCATGCGCGATTCGAGCAGATCGCGGACGAGTCCGCGGACGACATGCGCCGCGGTCATCGCGGCCAGCATCGCCGTGCTCATCACAACCGTCACGGCGGCCCAATTGCGAAGCACGATGGCGCCGGCCAGCAGCGAATCGCCGCTGCCGTTCGGCGCGAGGTAGCGTCCGTTCTCACGCAGCCAGTTGATCGGCCGTGAAAACGTGTTGTTCAGGCGCGACTCGACTTCGCCCGTCTTCGTCTGGCGCGTGAACAGCGCGCCGAGGAACGCACCGAAGTAGCCGCCGCCGGAGACGGTGGAGACGATGTCGACGCGGCGCAGGAGTCCAGGGTCGCCATTGACGAGCTGGGCGAGCCCCTGACAGAACCCCAGTACAAAGGTGGCGCTCCGGATACCGCCTCCCGACAGCGCCAGCCCGACCACAGTTTTGTCGCGGGAAACGCCTGCCGTGTCGCGCCGGTGATTGAGCAGCTCGTTCTCGCGATCGCGGAGGCCCTGGGGGTACTGCCGTTCGAACAGACGAGTTGGTGTCATGGCGTATCTCGACAGGAGTTCTACACCAAGTTGATGGGGTCCATTTCCTGATTAGTGACGCGCCAAGCGGGAGCGTAACGGGGCACATGAAAAATACCCGAGGTGCACAGGTGCATGGGTACACGGGTGCTCAGTGCATTACGCGAGGTACTTGGGTACTCCGGACACAAGTGCACCCGAGAAACCGTGTACGTCGCGATTCGCCTGTCTTACCAGGAATTCCGAACGGCGGGCCGTCGTGATGCGAGGTGGAGCGACGCGGATCTGATCGCGTCGGCGCTCCGGCGGACCGACTGGCGCACCAGGCTGTCGAGATCCAGCGGATGCTTGAACGCGCAGGCACCGAGATAGCGCGGCGTGCCTTCGAGCTCCGCGTTCTGGCAGCGGAGGACGCGAAACGGCACGAGCGTCTGCCGTCCGTCACTGAACAACTCCAGCATCGCCTCGGTCTCAGGCTGCAGCTGCGCGTCGGTCTGCAGCAGAGCCCCTCCCGCGGAGACGTCGACGAGCGCGACGTACGGTCCGAACTTGATCCGCGCCGACCGCAGACCCGGCAGCTCGCCCATCGAGAATCGTTTGTGCCGTCGGCGATCCTTGTCGAGTTTGTCGAGCAGCCGGCTGGTGGCATCGGCGAGCCGGAGTTCGCGGACGTCCTGAATGTCCGCTTCGTCGAAGTCCTGGAGCAGCGACAGCAGCGTGCCCGGAGCGACGATCTCCCCGCTGTCGATCGGCATGACGAGCGTGGGACGATCGATGTGCGGCGGTTCCATCGACGCGACCGCCGCCGCCGTCAACGCGTGCTCGACGGCCGGACGACGTTCGCGCGCGCACTCGAGCGACCAGCGCACGCGCTCGGCAAACGCCTCCATCTCACCGGACGCCGCGCCAGGGACCGCCACACGTCGCGACGTCCAGCGCCGCCAGCCTTGCGACCCGTTGGGCTCCTCGTCCTTCGATCCGAAGGACGGCGTAATCTGCGTTTGCGTGAAGAGCCCGTCCGGCAGCGCACGAAGCGCCGTGATCAGCTCCTGTTCGTCGACGGGAGACACCAGCGCCGGAAGCAGGATGAGATCAGGCAGCTCCGCCTGAATCAGCCGCAGGATGCGGTCCATCGACTCGACGAGCGTCAGCTTGGCGCCCACGATGCCGCACACCACGCGCCGAATGGATTCGGCCTGAACCTGATCGCGCTCGAGCGCTAGAACATGCATAACGCACTATTTTTTGATGACGACGCCGACAACGCTGACAACGATCTCTAGAGCAAACGAACGGCCACTTTCGACGCCGCGGCAAGAGGTGTCGATTGGTGCGATCGCAGGCACCTGCGGGCAGGGAACTGCCAGCAGTACCGCTCGCACTGTCGCATCGTGTTCAAGGGCGGGACGATCGGCCTGCGATTTCCGGAACACAGGGCAGACTGAAGTCTGCCGGCATCGGGAATCTGCACACGATTACGAACGCGTCAGTACGAGCCAGTTCGAGCGCTGCGCGCGGCCCGTCCAGTGGGTCTCCTTCAGCCGGCGCGCCAGCACCGAATCGGCGGGCACGACCGCACAGCCGATCGCGTAGCGGCGAAACAGCGCATCGTAGTCGCCCGTCGACTCGACGCGAAGATGCTCGCGTACGAGATCGGCCGGATACGGATCGAGCCGGCTGTCCATGAACACCTTGCGGTCCGGCGTGAACCAGATCAGATAGCCGCCTTCGTCGTAGCGGTTGTAGATTTCGCCGGGACACGACTCGATCGCGGTGATGACGTCGGACGGAACGGGGTGCCATTGCAACCGCGGAATCTCGCGCGTCCACGCGACGGCGACCGCAACGGCCGCGAAACCGCCCACGGTCGCCAGCATCGCCGCATTCACGAGCGGCCGCTCGCGACGTTCGGCTGCCCCGACGCGAACAGGAAATCGCGCAGCCAGCAAACCGCCAACCGCGGGCACGAGCACTTCCATCAGCACCGGAACGTTGCGCGCGGCGCTGAAGCTCGCCGGAATCAGCGCGATCGCTCCCCAGAATGCTGGGCCCTGCTCGAGGATCGTTTTCCGCCACGGCCGGACCGTCACGAGTGCGACCACGAAGACGACGAGCAGGCACCAGAAACTGAACATCGCCGGATCGGCAAGCACCGGAGTCTGCCACTCGCTGACGCCGGCTTCGCGCAGGCGCTTGAGCGTCGGCGGCACGTAGGTCCAGAGCGTGACACCGAGCGGGGTAAGACAGGTCGCGAGCACGCACGCGGCCGCGGACACGACCGGCGCGATCAACACGCGACGCTGCTTCAGCGCTTCGATACCCGCAACGGCGCCGATGACGATCATGCCGAGCGTGACGCCGCCATGCAGGTTCGCCCAGACGAGCAGCAGCGGCGGAAGCCGCCAGTACTGCCTGCGCGTCAGCAGCCAGAGCGTCGCCGCCATGCACGCGAGCGTGAACACCTGCGGCCGCAGCGCCCATTCGGTCGCGAACGTCGCAATGGGCAGCGCGCAGATGAACAATCGGATTCCGAAACGGCCGGGCGTGAGCTGCCACACGACGAACCAGGCCAGCGTGACGAATGCAGCCGCCACCGCAGTGACCAGAGGCAGACCGCCCGCGCGGTACAGCAGGTAGAAAAGAGCCTGCGACAGCCATTCGTGGTTGGGCCAGTACTGGCCGTTCACCGTGTGCGAGAAGGTGTCGCGCAGCGGGATGACATGCGTCTCCACGATCGTCTGACCGCTCTTCAGCAGCCACCACGTGTCGTTGTGCGCAGGCATGAGACAGGCGGTCGCGCCGACGACGACGAACAGGAGCGCCGCGGCAAGGCGGTCGAACGTGAGCCACGCGAGACGTCCGTCAGCGGTTGAATCGAGAGCGCGCAGCGTCGACATGAAACGGAACGGCGATGGCAAGAAGCTCGCCGTTGCGCGGGTGATTCGCAGGGCCCGCGCGCGCGGATTCGCCCGCGGAATCTGGACGAATCGAGGCAGGTCGCCGCTCGATGCGCTCGGCGATCGAAGTACCGCTCTGTAATGTCGATTTCAATTCCGACACTGATTCGGCGTCACGCCCTGCTCGCGGCTCTTGTCGCGGCGCTTCCCGTCGCCGAGATCCTCGCGGATCGCATGGGCGGACCGGGACCGCTCGTGGCGATTGTGCGCAATCCGTTTGCAGCCATCGCAGCCGCGACGATCTTCCTGCGCTTTGTCATGCGCGGTGCGCGCGGTCCGTGGCGAACGTGGATTGTCCGCGCCGCGCCGCTCGCGGCGATTGTTCCGAGGCTGATCGAACCGTCCACTGCCCCTCCGGTCCTCCAATTTCTCGACCTGATGTGCGCCGTCGGCGCGCTGGGCCTTCTCGGATTCATCGGCCAGACCATCGTCGGCGACGGCGTCCGCCGACAGGAGCACGTCGACGAGCTGCTCGACGCGGTGATGCTTCCCGTTTCCGCCTCGATGGTCTCGTTCGGCCTGTGGGCATCATCACACGTCAACCCTGTGTACGACCCGACGATTTACGCGTTTGAGGAAATCCTCGGTCTGAAGTTCTCGATCATCGGCGTCCGGACCTACCACGCCCTCGCGCCGCTCAGCTCGCTGGCTGGCGCCTGCTACATGTTTCTGGCGTGCGGAATCGTCCTCGCCGCGCTCGGGCAGCCGACGACAGAACGTGCGCGCGCCGTGCTCGCCGCCAGCATCGTCGCCGGCGCGTGCGGATTCGCGCTCTATTTTCTCTGTCCGGTCGTCGGGCCACTCCAGGCGTTCGCGCCGGAGTACCCGCGGTCGCTTCCAACGATCGCCGCAGTCCCGTCACCGATCGAGGTACCTACGGACGCGCCGCGCAACGGCATGCCGTCGCTGCACACCGTGTGGGCGCTGATCATCTGGTTCAACGCCGCCGCACTGAAACGTCGTCCGTCGCGCGCTGCGCTCCGCGTGTTCGCTGCGCTGACCATCTGGGCGGCCATGGGCCTCGACGACACGCACTGGTTTTCGGACATCGTCGTCGCCGTCCCTCTCGCAGTTGCCGTTCAGGCGGCCGTCGTGGAACAGGCGACGGCGTCGCTGCGCGGCCGAATCACCGTCGCCGCGTGTGCTGCGATGACGGCGCTGTGGCTGCTCGCGTTCCGTCAAGGGAGCGTCATTCTCGGCCTTCCGCGCGTGGCGGCCTGGACGCTCATCATTGCGACCGTCGTCTGGCCGCTTGTTCGTCGTGGGCTCGCGACGCGTGTCGACCGCCAGCGAGACTCCGACAACGCCAATGCCGGGGTTGTATCGATGGCGGCGGCCGACGCCTAGGCGAGCCGCAGCCCCGATCCCTAAGCGCCGCGCGTGAGCCCGAAACCGCGCGAGACACGCGTCTAATGCAGGTGCCAATCGGCCACGAGTGTGCGTATCATTTCGCAGGCGATCTCAGCCGTGGTACTCCCTCGTGATCTGACGCGGAGGGTTGTATGCGGAAGCTGCACCAAGTCACGCGCGCCGTCACCGCCGGTCTCGCACTGGCGCTTCTCGGCTCGACTCTCGTGCTCGCGCAGGACGACGCGCTGGCGGTCCAGAAGCGCGCGGTCGCGCGCATCGATGCCGTCGTCGATCGCTTTCGACGCACCGGCGATGCGCGGCTCCAGACCTCCGAATTGATGCAGGCCGACATGGAGCTCGCGGCGAGCAACCGCGTTTTCGTCACGCGCGGCAACTGGTCGGCGCTCTCCTACGGCCTGACCAAGCAAGGCAGCATCCGACGGATGCAGGCGCAGTGGGCCGACTCGATCAGCTTCTATCAGCAAGCGGCAGACGCGGCCGCGCGAGGCCGCGACGTCGTCCGCCAGGCCGACGCGCTTGCGTGGCGCGCGCTCGCCGAGTCGTCTGCGAAACAGGTCGGCGCCGCATTCACCAACGCGACCCTCGCCGTCAGAATGGCCGAAACGACGGCCGACAAGGACGTGCTCGCGAACGCGCTCGACATCCTCGGCACGGTGCAAATCGCGCAGCGCGATTTCGCCGGCGCGGGCGCGACGCTCAATCGCGAAGTGGACGTCGCGGCGCAGGCGACCAATCCGATGGCGTCGTTCTTCGCGTATCTCAATCGGTCGGACGTCTATCTGAAGCTCGGACAGGAATGCGAGTACAAGACGAGCTTCGACTCCTGCTATCAGTCGCTCGAGCATGCGCGACAGGATTTGCAGCAGGCGTCCGCGATCGCGCAGCGCCTCGGCTACGCCGGGCTCGTCGAGCAGTGCCGGCAGTTCCAGCAGACGGTGGACGTCGCGACGACGATGGCGAAATCGCAGCAGTCGCAGGCGTCACGGCTGGCAGCAACGACGGTGTTCAATCCAAAGAAGCCGGCCGACGTCCTCGCGACCGAACATTTCCTCGCGCCGCCGGGTCCCATTCCTCCGCAGCTGGTCGCCGTGTATCAGGCCGAGAAGCAGTACGAACAGCAAATGGGTCCGTTCGGCAAGCTCAATGACGCGAGGGCGCAGTTCGTCGAAGGTCAGATGAGCGAGATGCGGGGCGACAACGACGCGGCGCTCGCGTTGTACGTCAAGGCCGTCGACATGCTCGAACGCGACCGGCGATCGCTCCATGACGAGCGGAGCCGCGGCACGTTCGCGGAGGACCGCATCAACTTCTATTACGCGCCGATTCTGCAGTTGCTGGATCGGCGGCGCTTCGCGGACGCGTTCGACCTGCTCGAGCGCTCGAGATCGCGCGCGCTGGCCGATCTGCTGGCGCAGAAGAAACTCGGCCTTGCCCGTCCGGAAGAGCAGAACCTGTATGCGGAGTCGGAGCTGCTCCGCTCGCAAATCGCCGACGCGCAGGGCCAGCTGTTCGAGCTCGCCAGCCAGGGCAGCAGGAACACGGCTCAACTCGGCGCCGTGCAGTCGAAAATTGCCAAGCTCGAGACGCAAAATCAGGACGTGACGTCGCGCATCGCCGCACAGGCGCCGCGGCTGCAGACGCTGGTCAACGCGCCGACGCCAGGATTGAAGGCGCTCCAGCAGGCCATGCGCGACGAGCATTTCGAGACGCTGCAGTACCTCGTCCTCGATCATGCCGTCATCGTGTGGCACATCTCGGCGGACGCGGTCACCGTGCGCGACGTATTCCTGCCGCGCGCTCAGCTCACGGCGAAAGTCGCTGCTCTCAAGGCGAGCGTGGCCGATCGGAACAAGCGTTTCGATGACACGACGGCGAAGGAGCTGTTCCTCTACCTGGTGCAGCCGGTCCTCGCCCAAATGCACGCGGACCGCGTCGTCGTCATCCCGCACGAAGATCTGAATACGTTGCCGTTTCAGGTGTTCCAGAATCCGGCGGACGGCCGTTACCTTGGTGAACGTTTTCAGATCACCTACGCACCGAGCGTCTCGGTTCTCCTGAATTTGAAGCGTGCACAGAGCCTGTCGGGTGGACGCTTGTTCGCCGTTGCCGATCCGGGAATTCCCGCCGCGGGTCCTGAGGTCGGCGCAATCGCGAAGCTCTTTTCCAATCCGAAAGTCGTCAACGACCCGCTGGCTCGCGAAGCTGACGTCAAGGCCGCGGTTCGCGACTTCGACGTCATTCATCTATCGGTCCACGGAAAGTTCGACGCCTCTGAGCCGATGCTGTCGTACGTCGCACTCGGTGCCGGCGGCGGCGACGACGGTCGTCTGACGGCAGCCGAGATGTTCGGCCTGCCGCTCGACAACAGCCGCCTCGTCGTACTGTCGGCGTGTGAAACGGGCCGCGCCGAGGCCACACACAGCAATGAGGTCCTCGGCATCGTGCGATCGTTGCTCTACGCTGGCGCAGGCTCGCTCGTACTCTCGTATTGGGAAGTGGACTCCGACGCGACCGCACTGTGGATGCAGACGTTCTATCAGGCGGCGCTCACACGGCCGATGCCCGACGCGGCGCGCGCAGCATCCGCGGCGGTCAGGGCCAAACCGGCGTTCAGCCATCCTTATTACTGGGCGGCTTTCGGCATGATCGGACGATGATGTGACCAACGTGCTGCGCGATCTCGGCGACGGCCTCTCCGCGCTGGGCAACAACTGGACGAAATACAGCGTCGTCGGCAGCTTCCTGCTGTACGTCCTCGGGTATCTTGCGGTCCGCTTTCACCTCACCGCGATCGGCATCGGCACGGACCTTTCCGTCCTCGACGAGCGCTACCTGTTCGCCGGCGCCAGATTTCTGGTGTACCTCGTCGCGACGGTGCCGAGCATTCTGCTGGTGCTGTCGCCGCTGGCGATCGCCGGATGGATCGTCCTCAAGGTTGCCCCGGGCGTCGGCATGTGGCTGTCGCGCGCGTGGGCAATCCGACCGCTGCCGATCGTCATCGGCGCCATCATCGTCGCGGTCGCGACGATCCAGCTCGCGATGCGCCGATGTTTCGATTTCGCGAACCTGCTGCTTGCGCGAGAGCTGCCGCCGGAACCCGCGTGGCTCGGCCACCTGCTGCTCGACGACACACTGATGCCGCTCTACTTTGGCGGCCTCGTGATCGCCTGTGCCATTTCGTTGCTGGTGCTCTGGCGGCTTTCGGACGTCGAACCGCTGCAAGCCGGCGGCTCGCTCATGTTCAGCAAGGGCCTCCTCGCCTTTCTCGCGGCCGTGCAGATCCTGTTTCTTCCGGTGAACTACGGCATCCTGATCATGGACAAGACGTTTCCGCGAGTGACCGCCGTCGGCGGCGTTGCGAGCGCGGCTGGCGAAACAGCGTGGCTCGTCTGGGAAGGCAAGGACGGCGTCACGTATCTGATCCGCCATCCCGATCGCACGAGGACGTTACGCACGATCGCACGCGATCAGGTGAAGCAAACCGACATCGTCGGCTTCGATCGGATTTTCCCGGCGCTCTTCGGACGGTCCCAGGAAGACGGCCGATGAAATACGCGCTCTGTGTGGCAGCGGCCCTGGCAACGACGCTTGCCGCGCAGCCTCCACCATCCTCGTCGCTTCTCTCGCGTCTGCTTCGAATCGCCGGCCTCACGTCGTCGCCTTCTCAGATGAGAGGACCGGCAGACGACACGGCCGCGGGAAACATCTGGGTCATCAGCATCGACGGCGGCAACGCAAAGGCGCTCACCGCTGACGGCGGCTATCGATCGCCGCAGTTCTCTCCTGCGGACGGGTCGGTCGTCGCCATGAAGGGCGACACGATCGTCCGCATCCCTGCGGATGGCGGCCGGGCCGCGTCAACGCATCGCGTCGCCGGCATCACAAAGCTCGTGGGCTTCGACAGCTCCAGCCGCGACGACCTCCTCGTGCTCCTCGACGGCGGCGCATCGCCGCTGGGAATGGTGTCGCTCGCGACCGGGACGGTCACGCCGCTGCCCTACAATGCCGGCTCCGACGACGAGCGGCGGATGCTTGCGCAGATTCGAGGACAGGATCGCGTGTACGGTTCGACGATGCTTTATACGAAAACCGAGACGAAGCACGGCCTCTCGCGGGACATCGAGTGGACCGACGTGTACGTCCGGCGCGGCAACGCAGAGCCGCGGAACATCACGGCGTGCGACGGGTCGAACTGCGTGCAGCCGGCGTTGTCGCCGGACGGCAGACGCGTCGCGTACGTCAAGGTCGAGTAGGAGCACGACATGGTGCGTGAAATCAATCAAGCGGGACTCGATCTCATCAAGAGCTTCGAAGGTCTCGAAGACGGCGATCCGACGACGGTCAATCTCGATCCGTATATCGATCCGATCGGCATCTGGACGATCGGATGGGGACACGCGATTCGCGCCGGCAACGACTTCCTCCGCGGCAAACAGAACAAACGGCGCGCACAGTCGATGTACCCGGGAGGCATCACGCTGGCGCAGGCGGAGGCGCTCCTCCGCGGCGACCTGCTCGACGCCTGCCGCGACGTCGAATCGGTCGTCACGACGATCGTCAACGACAACCAGTTCGCGGCGCTCGTCTCGTTTGCGTACAACTGCGGTCTCGGCAATCTGAACAAGTCGACGCTGCTCCGCCTCGTGAACGCGAAGGACTTCACGGGCGCGGCAGGCGAATTCGGGAAGTGGAACAAGGCGGGCGGACAGGTTCTGGCGGGATTGACGCGACGACGCGCCGCCGAAGCGACACTGTTCGCAGCGGTCGTGGCCGCAGTGCCAACACCGACGGTTCCCGTCGCGGGCGCGGCAGCCGTCGCGGGAGCGAGCGCACTCCAGGGCACACCGTCATGAAAACACTGGCCGCGCTGGTCCTCGCCTGTGTTTTCTTTATGCCTCACTCGGCCGCCGCGCAGACGCAGGCGGCGATGACCGAAGGCGCGCGCGCGGACTATACTGCCGCGCGACAGGAGCTGACACGGGTCTACGATCAGATCCTGAAAGCGCATCAGCGCGACAGCGCGTTCGTACTGCACTTCAAGGCGGCGCAGCAGGCGTGGGCGCTCTTCCGCGACGCGCATGTCGCCGCGATCTATCCGGCAGCGGACAAGGCGCGCGCCTACGGCAGCACGTATCAGCTATGTCGGCTTCAGGTACTGACGGCGCTCACGAAAGAGCGGACGAAGCAGCTGCAACAGTGGATCGACCCGCCCGAGGAAGGCGACGTCTGCGTTGGCAGCCGTGCGCCCGCGTCGAAGTAAGCGCGCGCGGACGCTTCGCGTTCGCGATGCTGGTCGCGCTCGTTGCTGTCATTCAACCGCGGCCGCTCTTCGCGCAAACCGATGAAATCCAGGTGTACGACGGCGGCCTCGCCGCACCCGGCGTCTTCAACCTGACGGTCCACAACAACTTCACGCCGTCAGGCGTGACCACGCCGGCATTTCCAGGCGCCGTCGTCGCCGACAAATCGTTCAACGGCGTACCGGAATGGGCGTACGGCGTCACGCCGTGGTTCGAGGCGGGACTCTACATGCCGCTCTACAGCCGCGACAACACGACCGGCTGGGGGCTGGACGGATTCAAGCTCCGTACGCTGTTCGCGGTGCCGAACGCCGACAATCGCTTCTTCTTCTACGGGTCGAACTTCGAGTTCAGCTTCAACGCGAAGCGATGGGACTCGAAGCGTTTCTCGTCCGAAATCCGGCCGATCATCGGCTGGCACTTCGAACGGATCGATTTCATCGTCAACCCGATCGTCGACACGGCGTATGACGGCATCAAGAACCTCGAGTTCGTGCCTGCAACGCGCGTCGCGTGGAAGCTGGACGGCACGTGGGCTGTTGCGGCAGAGGAATATGACGATTTCGGAAAGGTCAGCCAGTTCCTCCCGGCCGATCAGCAGGCGCACCAGCTCTATTTCGTCGTCGATCGGACGGGCGGCATCGTTGACGTCGAGGCTGGCGTCGGCTTCGGCCTGACGAGCGGATCCGACAAGCTGACGCTGAAGCTGATCCTCTCCGGCGATTTCAACAAGCGCGCCGTCAACAAACAGTGACGCGGCGACGAGCGGCTACGGCGACCTGAGCGCATCCATCGGCGCGATCGACGCGGCGCCGCCCGCAGGAATCATCGCCGCGAAAAACGCGCACACGGCGAGCGATCCGGCCGCCAGCGTCAGCGCGAACGGATCCCAGAACGGCACACCGTACAACTCCGATGAAATCAGCCGGCCCGCGCCGACGGCGAGCGGAATTCCCAGGAGCAGTCCGACGGCCACGCGCCGGAACGCGCCGCGCAGGACGAGGTCGATGACGTTCGCGCGATTCGCGCCGAGCGCCATGCGAATGCCGATTTCATTCGTGCGCTGCGCGACGCTGTACGCGGTGACGCCGTACAGTCCGACGGCCGCGAGCACGAGGGCGACGATGCCGAACAGCCCCGCAAGACTCGCGACGGCTCGCTCCTGATCGAACGTCAGCTCGACCTGCTGATCGAGCGTCCGGACGCTGTTGATCGTCAGGTTCGGATCGACCTCGGCGATGGCTCTCGTGAGAACCGGCTCGAGGACCCCCGGCGCTTGATCGGTGACGAGCAGCAGCCCGCCCGCCTTATGCGAGCTGACTTCGAGCCGGCGCATCAACTCGTTGGGATAGTCGATCGTCTGCGCGAGCGGCACGAAGAACATCGGCCGCGCCGCGCGCGCGAGACCGAAGCTCGCGAACTTCGCGTCCCGCACGACGCCAACCACACGGAACGAGCCGGCGTTCTCCGGCAGATCGATGCCGAAGTGCTGCGCCAGCGGATCCTCGTCGCTCTTGAAGAAGCGCTTCACGAAGCCTTCGTTCACGATGGCGACGCGCTCGCCCGTCTCGTTGTCGGCTTCCGTGAAAGCGCGTCCGCGCACCATCACCATGCCCAGGTTCTGCATGTAGTTCGCGCTGACGCGGTTCCATGACGCGCCGGCCTCCTGGCCCATCTTCGGCGCCGGATGCCCCGCCACGAGAATCAACTCGCCCCAGTTGTCGGTGAGCGGGTTGTACAACGCGAGGCCGACGCCCTTGACTCCCGGCATGTTCGTCAGGCGATCCTCGAGCCGCCGGTAGAGCGCCGCGTTTTGCGGCGGCGTGTACGACGACGGTGGACGATTCAGCGAAACGACGACTCGTCCCTTCGTCTGATACCCGAAATCCTGGTGCTCGAGTCGATTCAGGCTGCGCGCCAGCATGGTCGCGCCGGCGACGAGCACGACCGACAGCGTCGCCTGGACGACGAGCAGCGCCTTGCGCGTGAACGACGAGTGGTCGCTGGTGCTGCGTCCGGCGCCTCGGAGAGCGTCGACCGGATCGGTTCGCGTGGCGAACCACGCGGGCGCCGCGCCGAAGATGATACCGGTGAGGAGCGCGACGCTGAACGCGAACAACAGGACGAGGATTGACGGCGCGGTGCTGATAGGAATGAATCGCACGTTCCTGAACGCGAGCGCCAGCAGCAGATCGGCTGCCGCAACCGCGACGCCGAGCCCGACGACGCCGCCTCCGACAGCGAGCAGGATGCTCTCGATGAGCGCCTGCTTGACGATCTGCCCGCGCGACGCGCCGATCGCCAGGCGCACCGCGGTCTGTCCGCGGCGTGCCACCGCACGGGCGAGGAGAAGGTTCGCGACGTTCGCGCACGCGATGAGCAGCACCGCCGCGCACACGCCGAAGAGGATCTTGAGGCTGCGGCCGTACTCCTCTTTCATGACGCCGACGCCGGCGCCCGCGGGAACGACGGTGATCACCTGCTTCGGCAGCATGCGGATGACGTCGGGCATCCAGTTCGAGGGATATCCGGAGTCGTGCTGCATCCACTGCCGCAGAATCTCGGTCAGCCGCGGGCCCATGCCATCGGTCGATGCGCCCGGGCGCAGACGGCCGATGATGCGCAGCCACGCCGACACGGACTGACGCAGCATCGAGCTGTCGCCCGCGATGATCGGCTCCTGCTGCACCGGCACCCACAGATCGGGAGGATTGCCCCGGAGCGTCTCGCCAAAGAATCCGGGCGGCGCGACGCCGATCGCCGTGAACGGATGCCCCTCGATGACGAGCGTCGCACCGATAAGCGATGGATCGGCGCCGTACGTGTTCTGCCAGACGTGATGACTCAGCACAACCACCGGCGGCGCCGACGGTTTGTCGTCGTCTTTCGTGAACACGCGCCCGCCGAACGCGCCGACGCCGAGCGTGGAGAAATAATTACCGGTCACGAACTCGGAGCGAAGCGGCCGCGCGGACTCATCGGCCCCCTGCCGGCGAACGCTCAGACGTGAACCGCCGGCTTGAAACGCGGTGACTTCTTCGAATTCGGGGGTTTCGGCCTTCAGCCGCTCGTAGAGCGGATATGAGAACAGGCCCCATCGATCCTGAGGTCCACCTTCGACGCAGCAGTCGTCTCCGTCGCCGATTCGATACAGCGCCGACGGATCCCCGACCGGCAGCGACCGCAACATGACCGCGTGAATCAGCGTGAAGATGGCCGTCGTGCCGCCGATGCCGAGCGCCAGCGTCAGGATGGCTGCGACCGTGAAGATTGGTGACAAGCGGAACTGGCGGAGCGCATACCGTACGTCGCCGAACAGGTGCGGCATTCGGACCTCTTCCTCAATACGAAGCGTCGTAGGGGATGGTTCTCGCCATGACCGGCTTGTTTGACGGTGTGCAGCGACGAAGGGTTGGCGCGCGGGGCGTAGATAGTTGAGCCGGTGCGCCCCTCTGGAGTTGACGGTCGGTCGATTCCAGTGGACGATTGCAGGCACGTCCGTCTCTCACGGATGTCGACCAGGTACCAGCATGCCACGCCGACGTCAACGATTCCGTTTCCTGCTCCTGCCATGCCTCGTCGCCGGCGCGGTGGCGTGCAAGAGCGGCAAGGCCGCGCCCGCACCTGCGCCCGTTCCGGAAGTCCATTTCGTGACGGTTCAACCTGAGCGCGTCGCGCTCACCAGCGAGTGGATCGCGACGCTCGACGGCTACGTGAACGCGCAGATCAGGCCGCAGGTGAGCGGCTATCTCGTGCGGCGCACGTACGAAGAAGGCGCGGTCGTTCGCAAGGGACAGCTGCTCTTCGAAATCGATCCGCGTCCGCTCGAAGCGACGCTCGCCCAGGCGCACGCCCAACTCGGAGAGGCGCAGGCGCAGCTCGGAAAGACCGAACGCGACCTCAAGCGCGATCAGCCGCTCGCCGAGCAGCGCGCGATCGCGCAGAGTCAACTCGACAACGACGTACAGGCCAATCTTGCGGCGCAGGCCGCGGTCCGCTCGGCGACGGCGGCGGTCGAAGCGGCAGAGTTGAACGTCGGCTTCACGAAGGTGACGTCGCTGATCGACGGCGTCGCCGCGATCGCCACCGCGCAGATCGGCGACCTCGTCGGACCGTCGACGCTCCTGACCACGGTCTCGCAGATCGATCCGATCAAGGCGTACTTTCCGCTGAGCGAGCAGGAATATCTGCAGATCGCCGAGCGGATCAACGGGCGCGGTCCGAAGGTGCCGTGGGCCACCGGCCCGGTGCTGACGCTCGTGCTCGCCGACGGCAGCGTGTATCCGCACGGCGGATCGTTCCTCGCCGCCGACCGCGAGATCGACGCCCGGACCGGCACGATCCGGATCAGCGCGACGTTTCCCAATCCGCAGCGGACGCTGCGACCGGGCCAGTACGGACGCGTCCGCGCCGAGACGAAGGTGCGCACCGACGCGCTCGTCGTCCCGCAGCGCGCCGTCACCGAGCTCCAGGGTGCGTTTCAGGTCCGCGTCGTCGGGCCGGACAACGTCGTGAGCACCAAGATGGTGAAGACCGGCGAGCGCGTCGGCAGCGGCTGGATCATCGAACAGGGCCTGGATCCCGGTGCGCGCGTCGTCGTGGACGGTCCGCCGACGCGTGACGGCACGACGGTGAACCCGCTGCCGTTCACGCCCGCGACCACGAGCCACTGACCGTGTCGAGGTTCTTCATCGGCCGTCCGATCGTCGCCATCGTCATCGCCATCGTGACGGTGCTGACCGGACTGGTGTCGGTGGGGGCTCTCCCGATCGCGCAGTTCCCCGACATCATCCCGCCGCAGATCAGCGTGAGCGCCACGTTCACCGGCGCCGACGCGCTGACGATCGAACAAGCCGTCGCGACGCCGCTCGAGCAGCAGATGAACGGCGTGGACAACATGCTCTACATGCAGTCCACGAACTCGAACGACGGCACTATGACGCTGACGGTCACCTTCGACGTCGCGACCGATCCCAACATCGATCAGGTCAACGTGCAGAATCGCGTCGCGCAGGCGCAGCCGAATCTGCCGCCCGACGTCAACACGTTCGGATTGACGATGCGGAAAGTCACCGGCTTTCCGATGCTGATCATCTCGCTGTCGTCGCCGAAGAACACGTACGACGCGCTCTTCCTCGCCAACTACGCCAACATCAACCTGATCGACGCGATCTTCCGCGTCCCGGGCGTCGGCGACGTCCGCATCTTCGGCGCGGGCGATTACGCCATGCGCGTCTGGGCGCGGCCCGATCTGCTGGCGAAGCTGGGACTGACGGTGCCCGATCTCGTCCGCGCCGTTCAGCAGCAGAGCACCGTGAATCCCTCCGGCCAGATCGGCGCGCAGCCGGCGCCGTCCGGCCAGGAAATGACCTACACCGTCCGCGCGGCGGGCCGCCTGCAGACGCCCGAAGAGTTCGGCGCCATCGTCGTGCGTTCGAACCCGGACGGATCGACCGTCCGGCTGCGAGACGTCGCACGCATCGAGCTCGGCGCGCTCAATTACCAGCAGATCGGCCGCGTGAACGGCGGACCTGGCTGCGCGGTCGCGGTGTTCCAGACGCCAGGATCGAACGCGCTGGCGGTGGCGGACGGCGTGAAGAAAGTGATGGACGAGCTGAGCCAGCGCTTTCCCGAGGATCTGAACTATCGCTACTCGATCGACACGACGCTTCCGGTGTCGGAAGGCATCCGCGAAATCCTGATCACGCTCGGCGAAGCGCTCGTCCTCGTCATCTTCGTCGTCTATCTGTTCCTGCAGAACTGGCGCGCGACTCTCATCCCGATGGTGGCCGTGCCCGTATCGCTCATCGGCACGTTCGCCGTTTTTCCGGCGCTCGGCTTCTCGATCAACACGCTGTCGCTCTTCGGTCTCGTCCTCGCGATCGGTCTCGTCGTGGACGATGCGATCGTCGTCGTGGAGGCGGTCGAGCATCACATCGAGGAAGGGATGAAGCCGCGCGAGGCGACCATCAAGGCGATGGACGAGGTCTCCGGACCGGTCGTCAGCATCGCGCTCATCCTCGCATCGGTGTTCATCCCGGTCGGATTCATGAGCGGCATCCAGGGCCGCCTGAACAAGCAGTTCGCGATCACGATCGCGATCTCCGTGATCATCTCGGCATTCAACGCGCTCACGCTGTCGCCGGCGCTGTCGGCGATGCTGCTCCGTCCGCGAAAACCGGGAACGGGTCTGCTCGGACGACCGTTCCGGATCTTCAACCGCGCGTTCGACCGCGTCACGCACGGGTACGTCAGCGTCAGCCGCGTGCTTGCGCGCAAGGTGGTGATCGGCGTGGCCATCCTCGCCGCGTTCGCCGCCGCCGCCGTCTGGCTGGGCGGCCGCCTGCCAACGAGCTTCGTGCCCGAAGAGGATTACGGATATTTCCTGCTGAACGTCCAGCTGCCGAACGCGGCGTCGCTCGAGCGCACCGACGCGGTCTGCCGTCGGATCGATCAGATTCTTCTGAAGACCGACGGCGTCGCCAACTTCAATACGATTGCCGGATTCAGCCTGCTGTCGCGCGTCACGGCCAGCAACTACGGCTTCTATTTCATCGGGCTCAAGGCGTGGGCCGAGCGCGACACACCGGAGCTCGAAGCGCGCGCGATCGTGGATCGCCTGAATCGGGAGCTCAGAAAAGACATCCCCGAAGCGTCGACGTTCGCGGTCTTGCCGCCGTCGATTCCAGGTCTCGGCACGCAGGGCGGCTTCTCGTTCTGGCTGCAGGATCGCAGCGGCGGGACGCTCGACTTCCTCAATACGAACGTGCAGCGATTCCTCGACGCCGCGAGACAGCAGCCGGAGCTTGCCGGCGTCGCGACGCAATTCAGCGCCGCCGTGCCGCAGCTGTACGCCGACGTCGATCGCGACAAGGTACTCAAGCAGGGCGTCCAGCTCGGTGATGTCTATCAAACGATGCAGGCGTTTCTGGGCGGGTTGTTCGTGAACCAGTTCAACCGGTTCGGCCGGCAATGGCGTGTGTTTCTTCAGGCCGAGGGCGAACAGCGCACGACGCCAGCTGACATCGCGCAGTTCTACGTCCGCAACAGCGCGGGGACGATGGTGCCGCTCTCAGCGCTCGAGTCGACGAAGCCGAGCTTCGGGCCGCAGTACACGAACCGGTTCAACGTGTACCGAGCCGCGCTGGTCACCGGCGCCGCGGCTCCAGGCTACAGTTCGGGCCAGGCGCTCGATGCGCTCGAACGCGTCGCGCGATCGACGCTGCCGCGCGAAATGGGATTCGACTGGTCCGACCTCTCGTATCAGGAGAAGCGAGCCGGCGGATCGGGCATGATCTTCGCGCTCTCGATTGCGTTCGTGTTCCTGATCCTCGCCGCCCTCTACGAAAGCTGGTCGCTGCCGTTTTCGGTATTGCTGTCGGTGCCCGTCGCCGTGCTCGGCGCGTTCCTCGGGTTGTTCATGCGCAAGTTCGACTTCGACGTGTACTCGCAGATCGGCGTGATCATGCTGATCGGCCTGGCCGCGAAGAACGCGATCCTCATCGTCGAGTTCGCGAAGGCGCGGCTCGAGGAAGGCCGCGACCTGCTGGACGCGGCGCTCGAAGGTGCGCGGCTGCGTCTCCGTCCGATTCTGATGACGTCGTTCGCGTTCGTCCTCGGCGCGCTCCCGCTCTGGTTCGCCGCCGGATCGGGCGGCGTCTCACGGAAAATTCTCGGCACCGTTGTCGTCTCCGGCATGCTGGCCGCGACGGTCGTCGGCATCTTCCTCATTCCGATGCTCTTCGTGCTCATCGAACGGATTGCCGCGGGCCGCGCGACCGCGCACGGCGGATCGACGGAGATTGCGCCCGGGGAGAGCCCGTCGTGAGCGGTCTTGCGAGGCGCGCGCTCGCGCTGCTCGTCGCGGCGTCGGCGTCAGCATGTCTCGCAGGGCCGAACTACAAACGCCCGCCGACGGATCCGCCGGAGGCGTTTCGCGGACAGGCGCCTGAGGCCGACGAGACCGCGCCGTCGCTCGGCGACGAACACTGGTGGGACGTGTTCCAGGACGACGAGCTTCAGGGACTGATCCGCGCCGCGCTCGAACACAACTTCGACGTGCGGATCGCCGCCGCGCGGATTCTCGAAGCGGAGGCGCAGTACGGGATCACGCATGCCGATCAGTTCCCCACCGTCACGGCTGGCGCGACCGTGCTCGGACAAAAGCCGTCCGTCGCGCTCGGATTCCCGAACAGGAACATCGGCGCCTTCGTCATGCAGGGCTCGATGTCGTGGGAGCTCGACTTCTGGGGCCGGTACCGACGCGCGAGCGAAGCCGCGCGCGCTCAACTGCTCGCCGCCGAATGGGGCCGGCGCGCCGTCGTCTCGACGCTCGTGAGTCAGGCGGCGAACGCATATTTCGGCCTGCGCGCGCTCGATCTCGAGCTGGACATCACCCAGCGCACCCTCGAGACGCGCAGGGAATCGCTTCGGCTCACGCAGGTGCTCGAGCGCGGCGGAGCGACGTCGCTCGTGGACGTGCGCCAGGCCGAACAGCTCGTGTACGGCGCCACGTCGGAAATTGCGACGCTTCAGCGCGAAATCGAGCAGCAGGAAAATCTGATCAGCGTCCTCCTCGGCGACAATCCGCACGCGATTGATCGTGGGCGATCGCTCGCGGAACAGCCACATCCACCGACGGTCCCGGCCGGACTGCCGTCGGCGTTGATCGATCGACGGCCCGATCTCCAGCAGGCGGAACAGCAGCTCGTCGCCGCCAACGCGCAGATTGGCGTCGCCAAGTCGGCGTACTTCCCGGACATCCCGCTCACGGCGTCTGGCGGCTTCGAGAGCACGGCGCTCTCGTCCCTCTTCGCCGGACCGAACGCGATCTGGTCGGTCGCGCTCAGCGCCGTCCAGCCGATTTTCAACGCGGGCCGGATCAAGTCCCAGGTCGCGCTGGCGGAAGCGCGGCGCGAGGAAGCGACGATCGAATATCAGCGGACGATCCGTCAGGCGTTTCGCGAGGTCGCGGATGCGCTGGTCGGATACCGGAAGCTGCGTGAGTTCCGCGAGCAGCAGACACTGCTCGTCGAAGCGGCGCGCGACGGGCGGCGGCTGGCCGATATCCGCTATCAGGGCGGCGCAACCAGCTATCTCGAAGTGCTCGACGCCGATACGCGGCTGTTCGCCGCCGAGCTCGGGTTCGCGCAGGCGCAGCTCGGCGAGATGTCGGCGCTCGTCGAAATCTACCGGGCGCTCGGAGGCGGCTGGCAGGTATGATGCCGCCGTGCCTATTCGCGTCAATCCTTCTGAAGAGACCATACGCATCGGCCCCGTCACCGTCCGCTTCCTGATCACAGGAGAACAATCGGGCGGCACGGTCGCGATGTTCGAAGCCGTAATCGCCGCCGGAACGGGAGTCGCCGCGCCTCCACACAGTCACGATCACTACGAAGAGACGGCGTACGGCATCGAGGGCACGACGACGCTGACGATTGACGGGCAGCGGTTCGATGTCGGTCCGGGTCAGGCAGTGTGCATTCCGCGCGGAGCCGTGCACCGCCTCGAAAACCATGGAACCCACGATTCGAAGGCGCTTTCGGTCGTCACACCTGCGGCAATCGGTCCGCAGTTCTTCCGCGAGATGGCCGCGGTCATCAACGTCGCCGGTCCGCCGGACCGCGCGAAGCTCGTTGAGATCATGCGGCGCCACGGTCTGACGCCCGTCCCACCGCCCGCCTAGTTTCCAACGCCGACGCCCTCAACGGAGAAACAGAGCAACAGAGGGAAACCGTGCTGAGCGATTCGACGGGCGTCGCGCAGCGACTTGCGGTTACCGTTCCTCCGTCCCCTCTGTTCAGCCCGTAATAGACTGTTGCCGCGACCGGGAGAAACTTCATCCGCGAACACACCTCTGACACCGATCGGCCCCCGCGACCCGCAGACGACCACGTCCTGCGGATGCGCGGCATTCGAAAAACGTTCCCGGGCGTCGTCGCGCTCGCCGGTGTCGACTTCGAGCTCCGGCGCGGCGAAGTGCACGTCCTCCTCGGCGAAAACGGCGCGGGCAAGTCGACGTTGATGAAGATCCTCAGCGGCGCGTACGCCCGCGACGGCGGTGAGATCGAGATCGCCGGAGTCCCCGCAGACATCTCGGGCCCTCGAGACGCACAGGCGCTTGGCGTCGCCATCATCTATCAGGAGCTGAGCCTCGTCCCTCAGCTCACCGTCGCCGAGAACATCCTGCTCGGCCACGAACCGTCGCGCGCAGGATGGATCGATCGCTGCCGGCTGAATGCGGACGCGAAGCGCAGCCTCGAGGAGGCCGGCGCCGACGTCGACGCCGGCCGGCGTGTCGGCTCGCTCGGCATCGCCGAGCGGCAGATGGTCGAGGTCGCGAAAGCGCTCTACCACCGCGCCCGCATCCTCGTGATGGACGAGCCGACGTCGGCGCTCACGGCCCGCGAAACCGACCGTCTCTTCGCGATCATCCGCCGCGTCACCGCCTCGGGCGTCGGCGTCGTCTACATCTCGCACCGCATGCGGGAGCTCACGGCGATCGGCGATCGCATCACCGTCCTGCGCGACGGCCGGAACGTCGGCACGGTCGGCGCCGCGGATCGATCGGTCGACGATCTCGTGCGCCTCATGGCGGACCGCGACGTGCGCGACCACTTTCCACGCCGACGGTCGCCGCCACGCGACACGCTGCTCGAGCTCGACAACGTCAGCGCAGCGGCAGGCGTCCACAGCGTCAGCCTGACCGTTCGGCGCGGCGAGATCGTCGGCATCGCCGGACTGCTTGGCGCCGGACGCACCGAGCTGGCGCGGGTGATCGCCGGCGCCGACATCGCCGCGTCTGGGCGCATCAGCGTGCAAGGCCGCGTCGTGTCGTTGCGCTCGCCGCGCGACGCGATCGAGGCCGGCGTCGGATTCCTGCCGGAAGATCGTCAGCGGCAGGGGCTGGTGATGTCGCACTCGGTTTCGCAGAACATCGCGCTGCCCAACCTCGCGCGATGGGCGAAGCGCGGCTTCGTGCCAGCGCGGACCGAACGCCTCGCGGCGGAACACTGGGTCAGCGAGCTGCGCATCAAGACGCCGACCGTCGACGAGCGCGTGTCGCGGTTGAGCGGCGGGACGCAGCAGCGCGTGGTGCTCGCGCGCTGGCTGGCCGCGCGCGCGCAGCTGCTCGTGATGGACGAGCCGACGCGCGGCGTGGACGTCGGCGCCCGCGTCGAGATCTACGAACTGATGAACGCGCTCACCGACGCTGGTGTCGGCATCCTCATGATTTCGTCCGATCTGCAGGAGGTGCTCGGCATGAGCGATCGCATCTACGTCATGCGCCACGGTCGCATCCAGGCCGAATTCACGGCCGACGCCGCGACCGACGAGCGCGTCCTCCAGGCCGCGTTGGGACTCGCCTCTTGAAGATCGTCCGTCACCTGGGCCGGCAGTCCGGAACGATTGCGGCGCTGTGCGGGCTGTGCCTGCTGCTCTGGATTCTCACGCCGCACTTCCTCACCGTCGCCAACCTTTTGAACGTGATGGAACAGACGGCGATCAATGCCGTCGTGTCCATCGGCATGACGTACGTCATCATCTCAGCCGGCATCGATCTATCGGTGGGCTCGATTCTCGCGCTCACCGGCGTCGTTCTCGCGCAGATGCTGAAGGCCGGCTGGCCCGCTGCGCTCGCTATCACGGCGACGGCCGCGTTCGGCGCCGGGATCGGAGCCTTGAACGGCATCGGCATCGCGATCGGCGGGCTGCCGCCTTTCATCATGACGCTCGGCATGATGAGCGTCGCGCGCGGCGCCGCGCTGCTCGTCACCGACGGCCGACCGGTTTCCGGCTTCGACGCCGGCTTCCGCGCGCTCGCCACCGGACGGCTGCTGGCTATCCCGGCGCCGGTCCTCCTCACCATCGTTCTCTACATCGTGGCGCACGTGGTCCTGACCCGATCGCGATTCGGCCGCTACGTGTATGGAATCGGCGGCAACGAGGAGGCGACGCGTCTCTCCGGCGTCGCCGTTCGCTTCCACAAGACGATGGTGTACGGTGTGTCCGGCGTCACGAGCGCGCTCGCGGCTGTGCTGCTGACGGCCCGGCTGAACACGGCGCAGCCGATCGCCGGCATCAACTACGAGCTCGACGCCATCGCGGCGACGGTCATCGGCGGCACGAGCCTGAGCGGCGGCGAAGGCTCGCTCGGCGGCACGCTCGTCGGCGCGCTGACGATGGGCGTGTTGAGGAACGGGTTGAACCTGCTCGGTGTGTCCTCGTTCCTGCAGCAAATCGTGATCGGCGGCGTCATCATTGCCGCGGTGCTGGTCGATCGAATCGTCAGGGAGCGACATCCATGAAACACCTCGCGTTCAGCGTGCTCCTCGGCGTTGTGTGTGCGGCCGCGGTCGCGGGGTGCAACCGCGGCGGCGGCGCGGGTGCGCGCAAACCGCGCATCGCATTCGTGCTGAAGACGCTGAACAGTCCGTTCTTCAACTACATGGAACGCGGCGCACGAGGCGCCGCGGATCGACTCGGTGTGGAACTCGTCGTCCAGGCGCCCGAGCGCGAGGTGGACGTCGAGCGTCAGATGCAGATCGTCGAGAACACGATTCAATCCGGGGTGGACGCGCTGTGCCTGACGCCGAGCGGGTCGAAAGAGCTCGTGCCCGCGGTGGTCAAAGCGAATCGCGCAAACGTGCCGGTCGTCGTCGTGGACACGCGCCTCGATCCGGCAGCCGCATCGGCGGCGGGCGC
The DNA here is from genome assembly GCA_036557365.1 of Vicinamibacterales bacterium. Lineage (GTDB taxonomy): Bacteria > Acidobacteriota > Vicinamibacteria > Vicinamibacterales > CAVVIG01 > DATKHR01. The sequence goes on along the minus strand of DATBHR010000092.1, from coordinate 294,001 downwards.
CAGGGTCGCGAGCTTTGCCGGTTCCGATAACTACGAAGGCGGACGCCTCGCCGCATCCTTCATCGTCGAATCCTCCAAAGGCCACGCGAAGATCGCGGTGCTCGAAGGAATTCCCGGGCACGAGACCGGCGACTCGCGCATGCGCGGATTCCGCGACGGGCTCGCCGGCAGCCCGGGAGCCGTCATCGTCGCGTCGCAGACGGCGAACTGGGAACGCGATCAGGGCTTCACGGTCTTTCAGAACATGCTGCAGGCGCACCCGGACATCGACACGGTCTTCGCGTGCAACGACGTGATGGCGCTCGGCGCTCTCGAGGCTATCCGCGCCGCCAATCGCACCGGCTCCATCCGCGTCGTCGGCTTCGATGCGATCGACGATGCACGCAAGGCGATCGCGGACGGCCTGATGGCCGCGTCGGTGGCGCAGTCGCCTGAGGAAATGGGACGCGTCGCGGTCGAAAACGCGTTCAAGGCGGTTCGTGGAGAACCGGTGGCCGGCGAGGTCAAGGTGAAGATCGAGCTCGTGACGAAGGGAGCGCGGTAGTGGCGAGGCTGAACGTCGGATTGATCGGTCTCGGGCGGCTGGGACAGGTTTACGCGCGCGATCTCGCGTCTCGCATCGCGGCCACCCGGCTCGTCGCCGTGGCAGACGTGGATGTCGATCTCGCGAAGAGAACGGCGAGCGCCTTCGACGTAAGCAAGGCGTATGGCGACGCCGCGGATCTGATCGCCGACCCGAACGTCGACGCTGTCGTGGTCGTGAGCCCAACGCACACGCACCGCGGCATCGTCGTCGAGGCACTGGAAGCCAGGAAGCCGACGTTCTGTGAAAAGCCCCCGTCGATTTCACTCGGCGAGGCGGAAAGCATGGCCGCGGCGGAGGCGCGCACGGGCACGTTCTTCCAGATGGGATTCATGCGGCGCTTCGACGCGGGCTACGCGTCGGCGAAGCGGCAGATCGACGACGGAGGCATCGGCCGGCCGGTGGTGTTCAAGTCGACGTCGCGCGATCCATTCCCCCCGAGCGTGAGCTACGCCGATCCGAAAAGCAGCGGCGGCATTTTTGTCGACATGGGCATCCACGATTTCGATCTGGCGCGCTGGCTCATCGGAGACGTGGCACGGGTGCAGGCAGTCGGCGCGGTGCTCAGCGTGAAGGAGTTCGAGGCCGTCGGCGACCACGACAATGCGGTTGCGACGCTGACATTCTCGGACGGGCGGCTGGGCATCGTGGATCTGACCCGGACCGGATACTATGGATACGACATTTCCACGGACGTTCTCGGCACGGAAGGCACCGTGCGCGTCGGCTATCTTCGGGAAACACCGATGCTGCTGATGACGCGAAACAGCGTGGCGCACGATACCGTGCCGTATTTCATGGAACGATTCGAACGGGCGTACACTGCGCAGCTTGCCGACTTCGCGGACAACGTCCAGCGTGGCCGTCCGGCGCCCGTCACGATACGCGACGGCATCGAAGCGCTGCGGATCGCGTTAGCGGCAGCGCGCGCCTGCGACACCGGTCGCGCCGTAGACGTGCAGGCCCTGACGGCGCAGACGATTTGAGGAGAACACCATCGTGTCGCGTGTGAAAGTCTTGTTCCGTTCCGCATCGATGATCGCCGTCGCGCTCGCCGTCGTGATCGCGACGAACGCGGTGTCGGCCCAGCAGGTGCCGGCCGATCGCCGCACGCCGAAGTTGCTCGTGCTGCTGATGGTGGATCAGTTCCGAGGCGACTACATCGAGCACTACCACCATCAGTGGTCGGCCGGGCTGCGGCGTCTCGTCACCGAGGGCGCCTGGTTCAGGCGCGCGGAATATCCGTACTACAACACCGTGACGTGTCCGGGCCACTCGAGCGTCGCCACTGGCGCGTATCCGGCCGTGCACGGGATGATCCTGAACGGATGGTTTGATCGCACCACGCGAAAAGCGACGACGTGCACCGACGATCCGTCGGCGCAGACCATCAGCTACGGCAAGCCGATCAACACCGAAGGCGAGAGTCTGGTTCACCTGCGCATTCCGACGCTCGCCGACTCACTGCGATTGCAGCTCAGTCCGGCGGCACGCGTGATCGCGTTCTCCCTGAAGGCGCGGGCCGCGGCTCCGCTCGGCGGCCGACATCCTGACGCCATCGCATGGTTCGACGATGCCGGGGCATGGGCGACGTCGTCAGCTTTTTCGAAGGGCCCCGTCCCTGCGATCGCCGATTTCGTCAAACGCAATCCCGTGGAGAACGACCTCGACAAGGTCTGGGACCGCACGCTCCCCAAGAATCAATATCTCTATGAGGACCCAGCGGTCGGCATCACCGCGCCGCGCGGCGGCATGACGGTCAGCTTTCCGCACGCGCTCAAAGGCAAATCGGGTGCGGCCGACGCGGGCTTCTACGATCGGTGGCAAAGCAGTCCGTTCTCCGATGAGTACCTCGCGAAGATGGCGCTCGACGTCGCCGGGAAGCTGGATCTCGGCAAGGGCGGCGGCGCGACGAATCTCATCGGGATCAGCTTTTCGGCGCTCGACAAGGTCGGGCACGACTTCGGACCGAACAGCCACGAAAATCAGGACATCCTCATCAGGCTCGATCGGACGCTGGGAGCGTTCTTCGCCGGGCTCGATCGACTCGTCGGCGCGGGCGAGTACACCGTCGCACTCACGGCGGATCACGGCGTCGCGCCGTTTCCTGAGCGTGTCCGTTCCTACGGCCTCGACGCCGGACGACTGGATCTGAAACCGGTGATCGCCGCCGTCGAGAAGGCCGCGGCCGGTGCGCTCGGCACGACCGATGGCAGCACCGCGATCGAGCGAATCGCGCAGACCGACATCTACTTCAAGCCCGGCGTGTACGCGAAGCTCAAGGAACGTCCGGGCGCGGTGGACGCGATTCGCGACGCGCTCCGCTCGGTCGACGGCATTGCGGATGTGTACACCGCGGAAGAACTCGAAACGAATCGCTTCGACGACAACCGCTGGGCGAGGCGTCTTGCGCACAGCCACTTCCGTGGACGCAGCGGCGATCTGAGCTTCACGATGAAGCCGTACTGGATGATTCAGGAGAGAGGCACGACGCACGGCACCGGCTACGAGTACGACACGCACGTGCCGGTGCTGCTGATGGGCAAGGGGATCGCGAAGGGCGAGTACCTGACGTCAGTCGAGCCGACGGACATCGCGCCGACGCTGGCGTTTCTCGCCAACGTGATGCTGCCGAACGCGACCGGCCGCGTCCTGACCGAAGCGCTCTCGCAGCCAGATGCGGCTGCGAAAGCGCCGTCCATTCACTGAATCGACGCTCGGTCTCCGTTATTTCGACGCGAGGACCTCGATCTTCTCGATGCTCGGCGGCTTGGCGAGCAGATCCGGCGCCTTTGCCATGAGCGCGGCCGCCACGCGTCCAGCCAGGTGCGCATCCCGCCCGGCATCGTCGGCAAACGTGTCGAAGATGCCGAACGTCGACGCGTTCAGGCGAATCGCAAACCAGTCCACGGTCGCCGGCTCGGCTTGCACGATCGCCAATCCGCCGCGCAGGAATTCGTCGACGTCGCGTTCTTTCCCCGGCTTGGCTTCCAGGCGGACCCACAGTCCTACTTTGACCATTTGGCGTCTCCTTCTTCGGTGAGTGAGTGAATGTCAGCGTTCAGTGGGCGCCGTCCTCGCGCTCGAGGCGAGCAGCCAGAAACGCCAGGCGTTCGGCGACGACCGTGATCTGAAAATCGTTGGCGGGCCCGCGATAGAACGCATCGAGATCGCGATCGCGCATGTTACGCAGGGACATGAGGTCGTGCGCCGTCCGTACGCGGGCGCCGAATCGGCGGCTGTACTCGTCCGCGGTTTCGTTCTCGAACGCGGTCCATCGATTTTCGTCGTCCTCCCACGTCCCGGGCCTCGGCACCACGGGCGCGAGACGGCGCCGTCCATCGACAAAGCTGAGGATCTCGCGCGACAAACTGCGACTGCCTTCCTCGAGTCCCCGCCGCTGAAAGGAGACCTGGTAATCGAACGACTTCTCCGCGATCGCCTGCCGTGCCGCGTACGAGCCCATGAGAATCGCGACGAAGCTGACGAACGCCGCCAGCCGCTCTTCGCGCTGGAAGCCGCCGCCGTCGCGTGCGACCCAGACGAAGAGCTTGGCCATCAGCAGGCACGCGATCGCGACGACACATCTGAACGCCGTCGCGGCAGCCGGCGGCTGCATGCGTATCGCGAACACCGCGAGCGCGGCTGCAAACACGAGACCTGGAAGGAGCAAGGTCCAGCGAGTCATCAGTGCACGGCGACCACGAGCATCGGCAATCGAACTGATCTTACCGACCGCCGCGATGGCTCGTCCTAAGAATGTCGTGAACCGCTCGAGGTCGGCTACGGCAGAGCCGACGCGAGCGATCGTGATCGCGAGGTCCCGCTGCTAGAACAGACTGGCGATGTGACGCGCCTCTTCGTCCGTCAGCGACACGGTCAACGACGCGAGGGCAAGGTCGAGGTGTGCGGTGGTCCGCGGCCCGATGATGGCGGCGTCGACTCGCGGGTCATGGAGGGCCCACGCGATCGCGAGCGCGCTCATGTCGGCGCTGCGGCGTCGGGCCTCATCGGCGAAGGCGTCGATGCCCGCGAACGTTCTGTCGGAGACGAGATGGAGGTACGGCTCGGGACGCAGCGTCATCCGCGATCCCGATGGATAGCGGTCCGCAGAGCGGTACTTGCCGGTCAGCCAGCCGCCCGCCAGCGGACTGAACGCCGTGAACCCGACGCCGGTTTCGTCGAGCAGCGGAAACATCTCGCGCTCCGCTGCGCGGTCGAGGACGCTGTACGAGTTCTGCACCCATTCGAACCGTGCCAGCTTGCGAACGTCCGCGATCCACAAGGCGCGCGCGAGCCGCCACGCCTCGAAGTTGCTGCAGCCGATGTACAGGACTTTCCCGCTGTCGATCAGATCGTCGAGCGCCGCCAGCGTTTCGTCGAGCGGCGTATCCGGATCGGGCTCGTGGACGAGGTACATGTCGAGCCGATCGGTCTGCAGCCGCGCGAGGCTCTCGTCGACCTGACGAAGGATGTGCGCGCGCGACAGGCCGCGATCGTTCGGGCCTGGACCGACCGGGTTGAAGACCTTCGAGCTGAGAAGAATTTTTTCCCGCGCGGCCGAACCCTTCGCCTTCAACCAGCGCCCGATGTAGCTCTCGCTTCGACCGCCACCGTACGCGTTGGCCGTGTCGAAGAAATTGATGCCCGCATCGAGCGCGCGGTCCATCAGCGCGTACGCTTCGGCCTCGCTCTCGCCCTTGCCGAAGAACTCGGGCGCCGAACCGATGCCGCCGAAATTGCCGCACCCGAGACCGAGACGCGAGATCTTGAGGCCGGTGGATCCGAGGCGCCGGTAGTCCATGCGACGCCCAGCGTACTCGGTTCGACGGAATGGAAGCCAGCGCCTGCAGTAAGATGGGCGCCGCTCATGAACATGGCGAAACAGATGATCGTGGCTGCGGTCCTCGTCGCTGCGTCGACCGCGTGGGTTGCCGGACAGCGCGCGTCGAATGCCGGGCGCGCCGAGGTGGTGCTCAGCAACGCGCGCGTCAAGATTTACCGGACGACCGCGGGTGTCCTGAACGGTCTCGACCACCAGCCCGGTGTCGTCGTCTGGCTGGACGACGCCGAGGGGCAGAAGGCGGGCGAGGCCGTGTGGCTCGACGACGCGGCCGTTGCGCCTCCACGCGGACCGGGACACGGGACCATCGTCGTCGTGGAGCTCGTTCCAGGGTCTGCACCGGCGACCACTCCGGCGGCCGGCGGCTCACGGCCCGGCGAAGCGCCGTTCACCGGTATGAGCTTCACGCCGCTCTTCGAGAACGCGCGCGTGTCGGTCCTGCGCGCGCGGATGGAGGTCGGCGCGCGCGAAGGATTTCACACGCACGCATCGGACACGGTTGTCGTCCACCTGTCCGGCGGCGAGATCGAGGACACGGCTGACGGCAAGACGGTCGTGAACCGCTGGAAGAAGGGCGACGTCGAATTCGAATCGCTGGGATCCAGCCACTCCGCGCGAAACATCGGCCACGCGGTCGACGTTGTCCTTGTCGCCCTCAAGCGTTAAGTCGGCCGACGCGCGCCGACTGCAGCGCGTGCTCGGCCTCGGCTTCGGGCTCGCCGTCATCGTCGGCAGCACGCTCGGCATCGGCATCCTGCGGACGCCCGGTCTCGTCGCCGGTCAGCTGTCCAGTCCGCGTGCGGTTCTCCTGGTATGGATTGTGGGCGGCTTGTACACGCTGGTCAGCGCGGTCTGCTTCGCCGAGCTCGGCACGACGTGGACCGAGGCGGGCGGCTACTACGTCTACGCCCGCCACGCGTTCGGCGACACGATTGGGTTCGCGGTCGGGTGGACCGACTGGCTGACGTACTGCTCCGTCCTCGGCTACGTCTCCATCGGCATGGCCGAATTCATCGGCGTGCTCGTTCCCGCGCTCGCGCCGCTCGTCACGGTCGTCGCCATCACGATTCTGGTCGCGCTCGTCGCGCTCCAGATGGCTGGCGTCAAAGTGAGCAGCCGCTTCCAGCAGGCGACAACCGCGCTGAAGTTCGTGGCGTTCGTCGCACTGGTCGTGCTGGCGTTTGCCGTTCGCGGCGTGAGCCCTGCGGCGGGACCGTCGGCGTCCGCCGCGGGGGCGGCCGGTGCGGCCGGCGCGATTATCGCGCTGCAGGCGGTCATCATTACTTATGGGGGATGGCAGAGCGCGCTGTACTTCTCGGAAGAAGATCCGAATCCGGCTGTGAACATCCCGCGATCGACAATCGGCGGCGTCGTATCGGTGATCGGCGTCTACCTGCTGGTGAACGTCGCGCTGCTCGCGGTGCTGCCGATGTCGGATTTCGCTAGATCCACGCTCCCCGCTGCGGACGCGGCGGGCGCGATCGTCGGCCCGCGCGGCCAGCAGCTGATCACGATCCTGTCGCTCATCTCGCTGCCGCCGATGCTCAACGCCATCATGATGATCGGTACGCGCATCCTCTACGCGATGGGCAGGGACGGCCTCGTGTGGAATCGAACGGCGGACGTCTCATCGGGCGGCACGCCCGTCATGTCGACAGTGGTCACGACGGTCGTCGCTGTCGCCCTGATCGCAAGCGGCACATTTCAGCGGCTGGTCGCCATCACCGCATTCTTCCTCGCGCTGAACTACGCCGTCTGCTGCCTCGCACTCATCGTGCTGCGGCGGCGCGAGCCCGCGCGCACACGTCCGTTCCGCGCGTGGGGATATCCGTGGTCCGCCTTCGTCGTGCTGGTCGGCGCGGTCGCACTCCTCGCGGGTACGTTGATTGGTGATCGCATGAACGGCGTCATCGCCCTTGCGCTACTCCTCGCCGGCCTCGCGGGTCGCGCGGCCGTGGCCCGCAGTTCGAGAAGTTCCCGGCTCACCGCCTAGCAACACCGTCGAGCTTCACGGTCGTGTTTGCTTCGAACACGCCGCTCGTCCGTGGCCGCGTTCTTGCCTACACGTCGCTGAATTGGTGCGTTCCGCCTGATAGGCGCACGGCTGGCGTGCAGGGTCGTATCGGGACGCGTCTGATTCATTTCACTGTGCGCGGACGCTGTCACCTCAGCCTCTTGATGTCGTGTCTGGTCGTCATCATGCTCGCGGCCCCGCGAGCGGATGCGGACGAGGTGTGGTTCCTGAACGGCGACAGCATCACCGGCACGACGCAGACGATGGAGAACGGCGTGCTGACGTTCCGCACGCCGTTCGCGGACGCGGTGAAGGTGCCGTGGAAAGACGTGGCGGGTCTCGAAACGCTGCAGGAAGTGCGCGTGACGCTTCGCGATCGCGGATGGCGAATCGCGCGGATCATTCCCGGACCGGACGGATCGCTTCGGCTCCTCACCAACGCCGGCGTGTCGGTGGACGTCCGCCTGCCGGACGTGCTCACCATCGTGCGGCCGCAGTCGGGCGTGATCATGACGAGCCGCGCCGAGGGGGGAGTGCTCGTCGCGTCAGGGCCGACCGACGTCAGCAGCCTGCATCTCGCCGGCCAGATCGGCTGGCGCACGCTCTTCCAGCAGACGTCGGCGGACATCAACATCAACCACGCATCGACCGCCGGCATCGAAACGACGCGGAACCTGACGTCCACGGTCAGGCATCAGGAATTCCTGACGGAACACATCTACGCGAACGGCAACATGATTCTGACGAACGACCTGTTCCGCGACCTCGCGCTGCGCGTCGCGCCGGGCATCGGCATCGGCTATCAATTGTTCCGGTACGGCGTCATCAACTTCTCGATCGACGGCGGCGGCGGCTACGTGAACGAGCAGCACAACGTCGAAGCCGATCGCGCGTACTGGGCGGCGCGCGAGACGCTCAAGTTCGAGCTTTTCATCGTGCCCCAGCGGCTGCAGGTCTACCATCAGCAGGACGGCTACTTCGGCATCACGGGCGGCGAGAATCAGTTCGTCCAGACGCGATCGGGCCTCCGCTTCACGCTGGTGGGCGGGCTGCTGATGTCCGCGGAACTGGGTCTCAATTACGACCGCCGTCCGCCGCTCGGCCAGGACCCCATCGATCGCACGTTCGCGATCACGCTCGGCTATCAGCTTGGGTTCTGACCATTGACTTGCCTCTGGCAATGCTATACGTTCCGCCCCTATCGGTCCGTTCAGGAGGTGCAGATCATGAGATACGGCATCCTTGCGGCGATCTTCGTGTCGGCGCCGCTGATGGCCGGTGCCCAGGCGCCGAGCGTCGATCAACAGATAGACGAAGCGACCCGCATACTTCCCAAAGACTTGCGCGCCGGCGCGACGGTGGTCACCTACGACGCCATGGGCGCGCGGAAGGTGCTGCGTCAGGGAACGAACTTCGTCGAATGCCAGCCCAAGATGGCCGACGGCTTCGAGCGCTGCTACAACAAGGTGCTCGCGCCGCGCCGCGACCTCGAGGCCAAGCTCCGCGCCGAGAAGAAGTCGGATGAAGAAATTCAGAAGGCCGTCGCCGAAGCGGTGAAGTCCGGCGCGCTGCCGCCGTCGCCGAAGGGCATGATGGCTTATCGCGGCTTCGACAAGACCGATCGCATCCAGAACCTGTGGGTGATGTCGCTGCCGAACGCGACGCCTGAAGCCGTCGGCGTGTCGACGGTGAGTCAGCGCGATGCCGCGCTGCAGGGCCGCGGGCTGCCATGGATGATGCTGCCGGGCACACCTGGCGCGCACATCATGATCCCGATCAATCCGCCGGTGAAAGCGACGACGGTCACCGATCAAGCGCCGGACGAGGTCACGCAGGCGACGCTGCCGCTGCCCGAGGACCTGCGCGCCGACGCCAGCGTCTACAAGTACGATCCGAAGACCGGCGAGCGCATCTGGCTGCGCAAGGGCAACAACTTCGCGGAGTGCATTCCGCGCGCCGAGGACGGCTTTACCTGGTGCTACAACCGCATCACGGCGCCCCGCCGCGATTTCTCGGCGAAGCTCAAGGCGCAAGGCAAGAGCGACAAGGAAATCCAGGAAGCGGTGGCCGCCGCGACCAAGGACGGCACGCTCAAGCCGGCGCCGTTCGGCACGATGACGTACCGGTTGTACGGGAAGAAGGATCGCATCCAGCTGCTCTGGGTGCTGTCGGTGCCGAACGCGACGCCGGACTCGATCGGCGTCTCCGAAGGCAGCCAGCGCGACGAGGCCATCGGCGGCGACGGACGTCCGTGGCTGATGCTCCCCGGCACGCCCGGCGCGCACATCATGATTCCCATCAATCGGTGAGAAGAGAGACACGCACAAATAAGAATTAGGCATTAGGAATTCCTAATTCCTAATTCTTCCTTCCTAGTTCTTTCCGTATCGTGCCGACTGCGTTCGCGATCCGTCGCGTGCGCGTTTCGGGCTTCTTCGCCCCTTCGATCGCTTCGACATGCTCGCGCTGGTGCGTGTAGCTCAGTTTCTGCCAGCGCTCCCACACCCTCGGTGCAGCCTTCAGCGCCTTGACGAGATCGGCCGGTGGTGTGACGGTCCGCTTCTCCTCGTCGAGCACCAGCGTGACCTCGATCGCCTCGCCGCCCTCGAGTCCGGCCGCCTCGCGATTGCTTCGACGAAGCGGGATGAACGGCGGACCGCCCATCGAGAAGATCGTGCTGCGATAGGTGTAGCCGTTCAACGTGACCTTGACGGGCGCGCGCACCTTGCCAAACACCGCTTTGGGATCGAAGGTCAGCGGGATGATGCAATTCGAACCGTCGCGGAGAATAGTCGCCGTGAACGTCTTGGATTTCATGAACTGCCCTTGAGTAAGATTCGGCCAGCCGACGAGCGCGCCTATTCAAGCACGGAGACGAACCACATGTCAGCTGCTCTCACCCGTCGTCAGCTTCTGCGGACCCTGCCTGCGTCGGCGTTCGCCGCACGCGCCGCGATCGGTCGAGCGCAGACGGCGTCGGAGCGGACGCAATCCGCCGCCGCGCTCGCGCCGCTCGGTGCGGACGTCCTGCCGCGCGGCATCCGTGCACGATTCGTCCAGAACGGCAATGGAATCCGCTCCCACGTGCTCGAAGCGGGATTCGACGACGGGCGGCGGCCGCTCGTGCTGCTCGTCCACGGATTTCCGGAGCTCGCTTACAGCTGGCGCAAGGTGATGCCCGCGATCGCCGACGCCGGTTACCACGTGATCGCGCCGGACCTTCGCGGCTACGGACGATCCGGCGGCACCGACGTGAGATTCGATGACGACCTCAGTCCATGGCGGACGCTCAACGAGGTCGTTGACATGCTGGGACTCGTGTCGGCCTTCGGCTATCGCGACGTCGCCGCCGTCGTCGGACACGACTTCGGTTCGCCGGTGGCTGCGTGGTGCGCGGTCACGCGGCCGGATGTGTTCCGGTCCGTCGTGTTGATGAGCGCGCCGTTCGGCGGCACACCGTCGCTGCCCTTCGATACCGTGAACGCGCCGACGACGAAGGCCGCCGATGCTCCCGGCGATCGTATCTACGAGGAGCTCGCGCATCTGACGCCGCCGCGCAAGCACTATCAGCGGTACTACTCGACACGCGAGGCGAACGACGACATGTGGCACGCGCCACAAGGCGTGCACGCGTTCATGCGCGCGTACTACCACATGAAGAGCGCGGACTGGCGCGAAAACCAGCCGCATCCGCTCGCCGCGAGGACGGCGCAGGAGTGGGCCAGGCTCCCCCGCTACTACGTCATGGATCTCGATAAAGGCATGGCAGCCACCGTCGCGCCGGAAATGCCGTCGGCAGCGGCCATCGCTGCGTGCACATGGCTGCCGGACGCTGAGCTCCGCGTCTACAGCATGGAATACGGCCGCACTGGATTTCAGGGCGGACTGCAGTCGTACCGCGTCGGCTCGAGCGGGCGCTTCGGCGCGGAGCTTCAGCTGTTCTCGCGCCGCACGATCGACCAGCCGTCGATGTTCATCGCCGGCCGGAGCGACTGGGGCGCGTATCAGAATCCGGGAGCGCTCGAACGGATGCAGAAGGTCGCGTGCACGCGCATGGCGGGCGTCGAGTTCGTGGACGGCGCGGGCCACTGGGTCCAGCAGGAGCAGCCGGCGCGTGTCAGCACGTTGATCGTCGATTTCCTACGCAGCCACCGGCCGGCGTGAGGTCCAGCCGACGGTTCATGTCTGAGAGAGCCGTATTGCGGATTGCGGATTGCGGAGTGCGGATTACGGATTGCGGATTAAAGAGTTGGCCGAAAAGGTCGAGCAGAAACGAGGCATGCGACTTGATGGCGGTCAATCCGCAATCTGCAATCTGCAATCCGCAATCCGCAATCCGCAATCAATCCTCAATCCGCAATCCGCAATCCGGAATGTCGACGGTCTGCAAACACGAACGCACCCGTGGCATAGTGGGCGGATGCGGGTGCTCCTCGTGGACGACGAGCCGAACGCCGCCCATCTGCTGGCGAAAGGCCTGCGGGAGCACGCGTACGCCGTTGATGTCGCGGCCGATGGCGACGCGGCGACGTTCCGCGTCGGCACCACCGACTACGACGCGGTCATCCTCGACGTCATGCTCCCGATCAAGGACGGCTTCGCCGTGTGCCGGACCATCCGCGAATCGGGATCGACCGTTCCGATCCTGATGGTCACCGCGCGCGACGCGGTCGAATCGCGCATCGAGGGGCTCGACTGCGGCGCGGATGACTACCTGGTCAAACCATTCGACTTCGGCGAGCTGCTCGCACGGCTGAGGGCGGTCATTCGCCGCGGACGTCAACCGCTGCTGCCCGATCGTCTGGTCGTGGGCCCGCTTGCACTCGACACGCGCAGCCGCCGCGTCCAGGTGAAGCTGCGCGACCTGCGCCTCACCGCGAAGGAGTACGCGCTGCTCGAATACCTCGTTCGACGCGCCGGCGAAGTCGTGACGCGCGCCGACATCCTCGAGCACGTCTGGGACGAGCACTACGACGCCGGATCGAACGTGGTCGATGTGTACATCCAGCGGCTGCGCCGCAAGCTCGGACACGTTGGCGCCGAGTCGCTCATCCACACGCGTCGAGGCGAGGGCTATCAGGTGGCGTGGGACGCGGTGGCGCCATGACGCTGCGGACGCGACTCACCGTCTGGTACTCGCTCGTGCTGCTGGCGGTGATCACCGTCTCCGCGGTGGTCGTCGCCTGGCAGCTCGAACGGATTGGTCTCCGGCGCGTCGATCGCGAGCTCGACGCCGTGACCAGCACGCTCAGCAACGTGCTCCGGGACGAACTCCACGAAACCGGCGACGCGAAGGCGGCCGCGGACGAGGCGCGCGAACTCGTTGGCGCGCCCGGCCACGCAATCGCCGTCTTCACTGCGAACGGCGAAAGGCTCGGCACAACGGCCGATCCGTTCTCGATTCCGATTCGCCCGGAGGACGCATCCGCGCCCCGACAGCTGATCGTGCATTCCCCGCCCGATGACTGGCGCGTGCACGTGCAGCCGGCCACCATCGACGGACGGACATTGGTGCTCGTCACCGGCATCTCGCTCGCGGACGTCATGCGCGAGCAGCGCGAGGCGCGCGAAGCGATCATGGTCGGCATCCCGATCATGCTGCTGCTCGCCATTGCCGGCGGTTTGTGGATCGCATCGGTCGGACTTCGTCCGATTGCGGCGATGGCCGAGCGAGCGGCGTCGATTCCACTCACCGGTGCCGACGATCTCGGCCACAGCGATCGCACCGACGAGCTCGGCGTCCTCGCGCGTGCGTTCAACGGCCTCGTCGCCCGTCTCCGTACGGCGCTCCAGACGCAGCGTCAGTTCATGGCCGACGCGTCGCACGAGCTGCGGACGCCGCTATCGGTCATCCGGTCCGCGGCCGACGTCACGCTGTCGCGCGCGCACCGGGACGAACCTGAGTACCGCGAGGCGCTCACGATAGCGGGTGACGAAGCCAAGCGCGTCGGACGACTCGTCGAGGACATGCTGGTCCTCGCGCGAGCCGATGCCGGCGGCTATCCGCTGCGGCCGGTGGACTTGTACCTGGACGAGCTCGTCAGCGAATGCCGCAGCGCGGCGAGCGTCCTCGGCGCGGAGCGCGGCGTCACGGTGAGCTCGCACGGACCCGCCGATATCACCTTCGTTGGCGACGAAGATCTCCTGCGGCGCATGCTGTTGAACGTCCTCCGAAACGCGGTCCAGCACTCGCGCCCGCACGGCCTCGTCGCCGTTGACGTCGTCCCCAACGGCGTGTCGATCGCGATACGGGTGAGCGACGCCGGGACCGGCATCGCCGAAGGAGACCGCGACCGCATCTTCGATCGGTTCGTGCAGCTCGATCCGTCGCGGCGCGCGGACGGCAGCGGCCTCGGCCTTCCGATCGCCCGCTGGATTGCGGAAGCGCACGGCGGCACGCTCGAGCTCGAATCGAGCGGCGAGACCGGCACGACGTTCTGCATCGAACTTCCGGTGGGTTCGCGGTGAGGGTCGCGCTCATCGCCATCATTCTTGGAACAATCATGGTGTCGGCACGAACGGAAACCGCTCCTCAGTCATCCACGCCCCGGAAGGTCCCGACGTTTCACGTGGATCCGTACTGGCCGCGGCAGCTTCCCAACCACTGGATTCTGGGCGCGGTTGTCGGCGTCGCCGTCGATTCGCGCGATCACGTCTGGATTACGCATCGCCCGTCAACGTTGCAGCCGAACGAGACGCGTTCGATCTGGTCAGCGGCGCCGCCCGTGCTGGAATTCGACGCCGACGGCGTGCTCGTCTCGTCATGGGGAGGACCGGGCAACGGCTACGAATGGCCGCAGCTCGAACATGGCATCTACGTCGACCAGGACGACAACGTGTGGCTCGGAGGCGGCGGCGAGCAGGACGCCCAGATTCTCAAGTTCACGCGCGCGGGAAAGTTCCTGATGCAGATCGGCCGCAAGGGTCAGGGCCACGGCAGCAACGACACCGTCAATCTGGGCGCGGCGGCGAACATGGTCGTCGATCGAGCGGCCAACGAGCTCTACGTCGCCGACGGCTACGTCAATCATCGGGTCATCGTCTTCGACGCGACCACGGGTGCGTACAAGCGGCACTGGGGCGCGTACGGCAAGCGGCCGGACGATGACTATTTCAAGAAGAGCGGCGAACAGCTGCCGGGTCCATTCAGCGGTGTCGTGCAGCACGAGAACAAACCGAGCCAATACGATCCGAATGGGCCGCCGCCGCCGCAGTTCCGCATCGTGCACGCCGTACAGATCTCACACGATGGGCTCGTCTACGTGTGCGATCGCACGAACAACCGGCTGCAGGTGTTTCACAAGGACGGGACGTTCATTCAGGAAGCCTTCGTCGCGAAGGATACGTTCGGCAGCGGATCGGTCTGGGACGTCGGGTTCTCGGTCGATCCGGATCAGACGTGGCTCATCGTGCCCGACGGCACCAATCAGCAGGTCTACATCCTCGAACGGAAGACGCTCCGGCTGGTCAGCACGTTCGGCGGCGCCGGCCATTGGGCCGGTCAGTTCTACGGCGCACACAACCTCGCGGTGAACTCGAAAGGCGATCTCTTCATCACCGAGACGTACGAAGGGAAGCGCGTGCAGAAATTCGTGGTGAGTGAACAGAGGTGACGGAGGGAACGGAGGGAACGGAGATCGCAACGGAGGAACGGAGAAACAGAGGGGAACGGAACCGGCGATTCGACGGCCGGCCTGCATCGCAGGCCGGCTGACGGCGAATCGCTCTTCTCCGTTCGTCCTCCGTTCCTCTGTTCCTCCGTTGAGTTTGCCGTTGTCTCCGTCCTCTCCTAACCTCGAGTAAGGAAATACTGGATCGCCGGCGTCACGATCAGCGACAGCACCATCGAGATCAGAATGCCGCCGATGACCGCGATCGCGAGCGGCTGCAGCATCTGCGAGCCGGCGCCCAGTGCGATGGCGAGCGGCATCATGCCTGCGACAGCCGCGAGCGCCGTCATCACGATTGGCCGCAGCCTCCGCCGTCCCGCCTGGACGATCGCCTCCTCCACGGAGAAGCCGACCGATCGGAACTTCTCGTTGGCGTCGAGCAGCAGGATGCCGTTCTTGGCGACGATGCCCACGACCATGATCAGTCCCATGAACGACGAGACGTTGAACGTCGTTTTCGTGAGGAGCAGCGCAACGAACACGCCGGACGTCGACAGGATTGCCGACGACAGAATCGCGACCGCCGGCGTGAACGATCGGAATTCGAACAACAGCACGAGGAAGATCAGGACGACCGCCAGGCCGAGGACGATTGACAGGTCGCGGAACGATCGCTGCTGCTCCTGGTACGTGCCTCCGTACTCGACGCGAATCGACGGCGGCAGCTTCAGGTCGGCGACAGTCCGCTGAACCGCCTGGACGCCCGTGCCCATGTCGACGCCTTCCAGGCGCGCCGTCACCTCGACGACGCGCTGCAGGTTCTCCCGCCGCACTTCCGTCTGGCCGGGCAGTTCGTCGACGGTTGATACCGAGCCGAGCGTCGCGGTGGACCCGGACGAACTGACGATCAGCGCGCTGCTCATCGCTTCCAGCGACGCACGCGTCGAGGCAGGAAAGCGCACGCGCAGCGGATACGGCCGATCGTTGATGAGAACCGGCGCCGCCGCCGGCTCGCCTTCGACCATCGCGACCGCCACCGTGCCGAGCTCTTCGGGTGTGAACCCGGATCGCGCGGCTGCGTCCGGATTGACGGTGAAGCGGATGGCCGGCCCGCTCGTGGATTTCTCGACGCCGTTTTCCACGTCGACAATCGGGCTCTTGCTTCCGATCTTCACCTTCTCCAGCGCATCCGCCACTTGCGACGCCCACGTGCTCAGAAGATCCGGATCGGGCGAGAACAGCTTCACGACGATTGGTTCCGGCGCGCCGGTCAGGTCGCCAATCATGTCCTGCAGGACCTGGACGAACTCGACGTCCAGCCCCGGATGGGACGCGGTGATCTTCGCGCGCACCTCGCTGATCACCTCGTCGACGGGCCGTCGCCGTCCGCCTTTCAGTTTGACCGCGATGTCGCCGGTGTTCGGCTCGGTGACGGCAGCCAGACCGAGCTCCAGGCCGGTGCGCCGCGACGTGCTCTCGACCTCCGGCGTCGCGCGCAGAATCGACTCGATGTGACCGAGGACGCGATTCGTTTCCTGCAGCGCGCTTCCCGCCGGCATCACGTAGTCGATGACGAAGCCGCCTTCGTCGAATGCCGGGAGCAGATCGGTGCCGAGCGCGCGATAGCAGACGAACGACACGACGATGAGCAGCGCACAGAGTCCAGCGAGCGCGGCCGGCCGCCTGAGCGACCATCGCATCCAGCGTTCGTACGCGGTCAGGACGCGGCCGAATCGGCCCCTATCGAGCGATGCCTCTTCTGCCGCCATCATGCGGCGAAGACGTGCGTCGGCTGAATCCACCGTCTGCGCCGCCACCTCGGGCGATGTCTTCTGTCCGCGCCGTATCAGTCGCGTGCTGAGATTGCTCGTCCAGACCAGCGCGAGCACGAGCGACGTGAGGAGCGAGACGCTCATCGCGATCGCCAGCGCCCTGAAGAACGTCCCGGTCACGCCGGTGATCGTGATGAGCGGAAGGAAAACCACGATCGGCGTCAGCGTCGATCCGATCAGCGGAACCGTCAGCTCCTTCAACGCGCTCGCGGTCGCCTGCAGCGGACCTTCTCCGCCGTCGCGATGCAGGACGATGTTCTCGACGACGACGATCTTGTCGTCGATGACGAGGCCGACCGCGGCCGCGAGGCCGCCGAGCGTCATCAGGTTGAAGCTCTGTCCCAGCATCCTCATCGCGATGAACGTGACCACCATCGTCACCGGCACCACGAGCCCGGTCATGATCGCCGTGCCCCAGTCGCGCAGGAAGAGCCAGATGATCAATCCGGCGAGGAACAGCCCGATGACGATCGCGTCGCGCACGCTGCCGACCGATTCCTGCACGATGTCGGACTGGTCGTAGAACGGACGCATCTCGACGCCGGCGGGCAGGCCGGGGCGGATGGCGGCCATCTCCGTGTGCACTTCGTCGGCGACCTGGACGGTGTTGCTGTCCGGCTGACGATTGACGCTGAGCAGCAGCGCCGGCTTCCCGTTCGCGCTGACGGCCGTGTAGATGGGTTCGGTCGCTGCTTCAACACGTCCCAGATCGCGGACGCGCACCGGGACGTTGTTCACCTGCTTGACGACCATGTCGCCGACGTCGTCTGCGCTGTGCGCCTGCGCGCTCACCAGCCCGAGAAACAGCTGGTGATTGCGACTGAGGAGACCGGGCGAGTCGATGACGTTCGTGCGATTGATCGCGCCGACGATGTCGGCGATCGATGACTTCGCGCGCAGCATCGCCGCCGGATCGACGATGACGTGAAACTCCGGCCGCTGCCCGCCCTGCACGAGCACGCTCGCCACGCCTGGAAGCGCGTTCAGCCGCGGCTTGATCTCGTACGTCGCGAGGTCCCACAGATCCTTCTGCGGAACGGTATCGGACGTTAGGCTGTAACCGATGATCGGAAAGCTCGAGAAATCGAGCCGGTGCGTCTGGATGCGCGCCGTCGCCGGCAGCGTGCTCTGGACGCGCGACACCGCGGCGTGGACGAGTTGCAGCGTCTCCAACATGTCGACGCGCCAGTTGAAGAACAGGTTGATTTCCGCCGATCCGCGGCTGGTCACCGACCGCACGTCCTCGAGGCCGGGGACCGTGCGCACCACTTCCTCGAGCGGCCGCGTGATCGTGACGTCCATCTGCTCGATCGGCATGACGCCGTTGTCGACGCCGATGATGATGCGCGGGAAGTTCGTCGTCGGAAAAACGGCGACCGGCAGCGTCGCGGCCTGGTAAATGCCGACGACGCTCAGGATCGCGATGAGGACGATGATCGATTTCGAGTGGCGCGCGAACC
The DNA here is from genome assembly GCA_036557365.1 of Vicinamibacterales bacterium. Classification (GTDB taxonomy): domain Bacteria; phylum Acidobacteriota; class Vicinamibacteria; order Vicinamibacterales; family CAVVIG01; genus DATKHR01. The sequence continues at coordinate 275,659 of DATBHR010000092.1, read as the reverse complement.
AGTAGCGTTCGGCCTGCTCGTCTGCGGTCTGTGCCATGGATGGAGTGCGGAGCCTAGGTCTCCTCGGGTTCTTCTTCTTCCTTGGCGGGCGCGATTTTCACTTTCGTCTTGCTCAATACCTCGGGTTCGAGCTTGAACAGCTCGAACGCGCCGGTGGTCGCGACACGCTGACCGCTCGACAGACCGTCGGTCACCTGCGCCTGCCCCGCGTCGCGAATGCCAACGGCGATCTTGCGGAGGTGCGGCGTGTTGTCGTTGTCGATGACGATGGCGAACGTGGCGCCCGACGGGCTCGTGAGCACGGCGGTCTGTGGAACGACGAGTGCATTCGGAACTGTTTTCGCGATCATCTCGACGCGCAGGCTCGTGCCGGGTCTCAGCTTGCCGTCCGCGTTGTCCGCCTGCACCCACACTTCGACCGTCGTATTGGACGGATCGAGCGCAGGGCTGATAACCGTGACTTTCGCGGCGATCGGCGCGCCGGTGGACGTAATGATGTTCGCGTCGTCGCCGATGGAGAGCTCTGCGGCTTCGCTCGGAGGAATGTGCGTGCGCGCGATGACCTTCGAGACATCCATGACCGTCACGATCGGCGCCGCGCTGGGCGGCATCTCGCCCGGATACAACGGCAGATCCGTGACGACGCCGTCGATCGGGCTCGTAATCTTCGTGTAGTTCAATTGCGCCTGGGCCGCTTCGTTGCGGCCCTTCGCCGCGTCACGCTGCGCACGCGCCGCCTTCAGTTCCTGATCGCGCGCGAATCCTTGCAGATCCTGGAGGTGCTTCTGGGCCGTCTCGTACTGCGTGCGCGCCTGACTCAGGGCGACCTGCGCCTCGTTGACGTCCTTCTGCGCGATCGCGCCTTCCTTGTTCAACCTCACACGGTTGTCGTACACGGCCTGCTGCGCATCGAGCGCGTCCTTCGCAGTACGCGCATCGAGCTCGGCCTTCTGCAGTTCCTGCGGAACAGTTGCGTGCGCGGTCGTTTCGTAATTCGCATCCGCCAGATCGGCGGCGGCGCGGCTTTCGACCACCGATCCCGCGAGGTCGGCGTTCTCGAGCTCGACGAGCAGCTGCCCGGCATGGACGTGCGCTCCGCGTTTGACGTACAGCTTTTTGATCGGCGCGGTGATCTTGGGGATGATCGCTGCCTGCTGAAACGGATACAGCAGCGCGTCCGCTCGAATCGTGCGCTGAATCGTCGTCTGCAGGACCGGCGCCACGTCGACCGTAACAACGGCCGGCGTCTCCGCCTCACGCTTGGCGCGGCAGGCTGACAGCGTCACGAGAACGCCAACACCGAGCAGACCGTACGCCGACGCATTCCGGCGGAGCGCGTGCCTCATCGTCATTCGAAGCTGCCCGTCAGTGTCTGGAGATCCGCCAGCGCCACACGATACCGCGCTACGGCATCGTCGGCCGCGTTGCGCGCCTGGACGAGCGTGTTCTGCGCGTCCACGACTTCGAGTGCGGTCGACTCGCCCGCCTGATACCGGAGATTGGTCAGCCGGAGCCCTTCGGCGGCCATGTCTGCGACCCGCTGCAAATTGTCCACCGCGGCACGCGCCACGACGGCCTGATTGTAGAGCGCGTACAGGTTGCTCAGCAGCTGACGCTGTGTCTGGCTGAGCGTCACGCGCGCGAGCTGCTCGCGCGATTCGCTCTGGCGCACTTTGCTGCGAAGACCGCCCCAGTCCCAGATCGGAACGGTCAGATTCGCCGTCACGAAGTAGCCGAGGTTCGGGAGGACACCGAGCTCGGGCTGCGCGGCGATCGGACTGTGGAGCGCGAACTCGTTCGCTTCGATGCCGTAGACGGCGTCGATGAGCAGCGTCGGATAGAACGCGTTCTTCGCGCTGCGAACGTCGTGCGACGCGGCGTTCAGCGTCTCGTTTGCGGCTCGAAGCTCCGGGTTGTCGCGCGACGCCATGTTCCGCGCGTCGACGAAGGACGGGAGCGGCGGCGCGGTGTGCAGGTCGTCCACCACGGTGAAGTTCTCGCTGAACGTGGGAAACAGCAGCACGGCGAGCGAGAGGCGCGCATTGTCCATGGCGACGAATGCTTCGCGATAGTTCTGCTGCTGCTGCCCGTCCTGAACCGCCGCCTTCACGACGTCGTACCGCGCGACCTGGCCGAGCCGCTCCTGCTGCTGCGCGATCTCCAGGAAACGCGCCGATTGCTGCGCCGCCTGCTGCGCGGTCGCGTACTTCCGCTCCGCGACGACGAGCGCGTAGTACGACCTCGTCACCGTGACGGCGAGGCCGCGTTGCGCCACTTCGAGGCGCGCCTGCGCCGACGCTTCCATCGCGCGCGCGCGCCGCAGCGGCGACGATGTGAACGTGTTCGCGGAGAGCTCCTGGCGCATCATCGCCCACGAGCGATACATGTTGACGCCATCGAGCGACACGAACCGGCCGTTGGGGTTGACGCCGTTTGCCTGGTTGCCGAGGTACTGCAACGAGTAGCTGAAGGTGGGCAGGAGGCCTGACTTCGCCTGGACGCTGTCGCCCTTCGCCACGTCTGCATCCGTCGCGGCCGACTGCACCTGAACATCGAGCTGCCGCGCGCGCTCGAGCGCGTCGTGCAGCGTCAGCACGACCGGCGGCCCCGACGGCGCTTCCGGCTGCGCCAGCGTCAAACCTGGCGGCTGATTCTGCGCAGCGGCGCGGGCCGCGCCGCCTGTCGCGGCGATGCCGATCAAAACGAGGCGCGCTCCTGCACGACGGAATCGCGGCGTCATTTGCCGACGACCAGGACTTTGAACGTGTCGGGGATGAACGACGCGCGGCCGCCGCCTTGGGACGGTGCGGTCTTCGCCGTCGGCGAGTACACCTTGTGCGTTTTCTCGTCCACCGCGACGGTGCGCGCACCGCGCTCGGTTGCGATGTTCTCGACGACTTCCCACTTGCCGCCGGTCTGCTGCACGACGGTCATGGTGCCGTCGCCGTTCGAGCTGAACACGTAGCCCGTTCCTGGATCGAAGGCGACGCCGTCCGGTCCGGCGCCGATCGGCAATGTCGTTTCTACTTTTCCGGTGTCTGGGTTGGAGATGGCCATCAGCCGGTTCGAGCAGACCGAAAACAGTCGGCGATTCTTCGTGTCGATCGCCAGGCCCGATGGATCCTGGCAGGGGCTCAACGAAAACTTCTTGAGGACGGTCGCCTTGGCGGCGTCGATCTCAACGATCTCGCTCGTGTCCTCGATGTTGACGTATACCTTGCCTTTGCCGTCAGCGACCGAGAACTCCGGCTTGCCCGAGAGCGGGATCGTCGCCGCGACGGTTCCGGTCTTCGCGTCCACCACGGTCGCGCTCTTCGATCGCCCGTTGAACGCAAAGACGCGGCCCGACACGTTGTCGTAGCGGATGGAATCCGGATTCTCGCCAGCCGCGGCCGTACCGGTGACCTTCAGCGTCTTGAGATCGAAAATCGTGATGTTGTTGCCGCGGCCGTTGCTGATGAAGCCGCGGCCAACCTCCGGCGCGATCGCGATGCCGTGAACGCCTGGCGTGTCGGGAATGTCGCCTACGACTTTGTTGGCGTCCACGTCCACCACGACGACGTGCGTTGCGTGCGACACGTAGAGCCGGCGCGCCGCGGAATCAACCGTCAGGTAATCCCAGCCGCCCTCGCCGCCGATCTTGATCTCGCCGACGATGTGGTAGCCGGTGGGAGCCGCGGCCAGCAGAAGCGGAGCGAGCGTCAGAACGAGGAGCTTTTTCATGCGGGAAGTGTAGCGATCCGCACATGACACCAAGATGAACGCGTCCCGCCCGCGCGTTCACCTGCCGATCAGCCGGCGAAGAACTCCGCCAGCACGGGCGCCAGCGCTTTGGCGCTGACCATGTGCGTCTGGCCGTCGAGCGTCCGGCTCGTCGCATGAGGAACGACCGACGCGAGCGCGTGCTGCGCGTTTCTCATCCAGGCGGGACTCTTTCCGCCGTCCAGCACGAGCGTCGGGACGGCAACAGCCGACCATCGATCAGCCGGGAGCGCCTTCCCACGCCAGTACGGTTCGACGAGCGCGACGTCGTTGACGAGCGTCGGCGCGGCGGCTTTCATCGAGGACCACGACGGCATCAGCCGCATCAGTGCGACGAAGATCGCCGGCACCTGGACCGCCTTCATGAACAGCCTGACGGCATCGCTCCGCCGATCTTCGGCAACGAGCGCTCTGAGCTGCGCCAGATATTCCGGCCCGATCGGCTCCCGCGCGGCGTCCACGATGAGCGGCGCCTCGTAGAGGGCAAGCTTGCGAATCCGCACGCCGCGATTTGCCGCTTCGAGCGCGAGCGCGGCGCCCGACGACACGCCGCAGACGTACGCCGAGCCACCGGCCGCTTCAATCACGGCGGCGAGATCCTCGACCTCGCGATCGGGTGTGGATGGCGTGTTGGCGCTCTCTCCGCGTCCCCGCCGGTCATAGGTGAACACGGTGAAGCGATCAGCGAGGGCCTTCGCCACCGCGCCGCTTGGGCCGAAGCGCCGATGGCAGAGCGCACCGTCGACGAGAATCACGGCAGGTCCGCTTCCGGTGGTGCTGAAGGCAATCGTCGTTCCGTCCGCAGACGTGGTGTGTGGCATGGCGCTCATCCTCTTCTCCATACATGTCGAACGGCGTCGGCCGCGATCGACATGCCGTCTTCGCGGTCCGTGGACGCCGCGGTACAGTGGACGTGGACGCTGACCCGACGTGCCTGGGCCCTTTCAGCAGCTGACGCTCGACGCGAAACTCCTCTTCCTGACGCGGTTCGTCCGGCTGCTGGCATACGGCGCTCTGTCAGTGGTCCTTGTGTTCTATCTCGTCGGCCTCGGCCTGAGCGAGTCGCAAATCGGCCTGCTGCTGACGCTCACGCTCGTCGGCGACACGTGCGTCTCGCTGTTCATCACGACGCGCGCCGACCGCGTGGGCCGCCGGCGGATGCTGATCGCTGGCGCAGCCCTGATGGTAGCCGCCGGCGTCGCCTTCGCCTTTACGCACCAGTTCTGGCTGCTCCTCGTCGCGGGGACTATCGGCGTCATCAGCCCGAGCGGAAACGAGGTCGGTCCTTTCCTTCCGATCGAACAGGCGGCGCTCGCGCACGTCGTCGACGAGCGATCGCGCACCGACGTGTTCGCGTGGTACACGCTCTTCGGTGCGGTCGCGACGGCGCTCGGCGCGTTGACGGCCGGCATCGTCACGACGCGATTGCAGCGCAGCCTCGCGCCCGTCGACAGCTATCGCGTCGTCGTCGTCCTGTATGCGTGCGCCGGCATCGTGCTGGCGCTGGCGTTCGCGCGCGTCACCTCCGCCGCTGAAGTCACGCGCGGACCTGTCCCGCGCGCCGAGCGGCGGCCGGGATGGACGCTCGCGGCGCTCGGCAGCTCGAGCCGCGTTGTCTTCAAGCTCTCCGCGCTCTTCGCGCTCGACGCATTCGGCGGCGGCTTCGTCGTGCAGAGTTTCGCTGCCTACTGGTTCTATCTGCGTTTCGGCGTGGATCTCGAACGTCTCGGTCTGCTGTTTTTCGGCGCCAACGTCCTCGCCGGCATATCGGCTTTGGTCGCGTCACGCCTCGCGAAGCGGATCGGTCTCCTCAAGACGATGGTCGTGACGCACCTGCCGTCGAATGTGCTGCTGATGATCGTGCCGCTGATGCCGACGTGGCCGCTCGCCGCAGCCGTCCTGCTCGTGAGATTCAGCATCAGTCAGATGGACGTGCCGACGCGGCAATCCTACACGATGGCCGTCGTCAAACCGGAGGAACGATCGGCGGCAGCAGGCGTGACCGGTGTGGCGCGGACGACGGGCGCGGCGATCAGTCCGCTCTTCGCCGGCTTCCTCCTCGCGCGTCCATCCTGGATGAACTACCTGTTCTTCTTCGCGGGGGCGCTGAAGATCGCGTACGATCTCCTGCTGTATCGCGCATTCAGGTCCGTCGCGCCGCCGGAGGAACGCACAGCCACGTCCGGCCGGTGAGTAAGGCTCGCTCGCATCGAGGAGCACGTCCATGCGTCACTTCACCCTGACCCTTGCCATCCTCGCGCTCTTCGTCGCTTCGGCCGCAGCGCAAACGACCGGAGCCTTTTACGACGACTCGCTGTCGCCGTCGATGGCGGCGACGACGAAGGCGATGTTTGCGACGATCCGGCGGGATCTCGCGGAAGCCGCCGCTGCCATGTCTGCAGACGAGTACGCGTTCAAGCCCACGCCCGAGGTCCGCAGCTTCGCGGAACTCGTCGGGCACGTGGTGAACACGAACTTCTTCTTCTGCGCGCTCGCGAAGGGCGAGCGTCCGCAGTCGACGACGAACTACGAGAAAGTCGCGAGCAAGGACACGCTCGTAAAAGCGCTGAACGACTCGCTCGCCGCCTGCGACGATGCCTACGGGTCGACGACCGATGCCAGCTTCGGTCAGCTCGTGAAGCTCAGTTCGCGAAACGACCGACAGAGCTCCCGCGGCGCCGTCCTGATGTTCAACACGGCCCACAACAACGAACATTACGGCAACATGGTCGTGTACATGCGGCTGAAGGGCCACGTCCCTCCGTCGACGGCCCGAAGCACGCCGCCGAGGCCATAAGAGCGCAGAAGAAGCGGCCCTCGAATGCGGTGTTCCAGGCGCTCGCCGACGAGACTCGCCGCCAGATCCTCGACTTCCTTCGCAGCGGGCCGCGCACGTCCGGCGAAATCGCGGACCAGGCGATCGATCGCGTCCGGACAGGCAACGGCGCGTTCGAGTCGACGTATCACGCCATCGTGCTGCGGACGACGCTGTTCGTCGTCGCGCTGCACACCCTGGTGATGCTCGACCTGACGCGCGCGCTCGCGGACGTCGGCCTCCAGCCGTCTGCAGGTCGCGTGGTGGTCGTGTTGTTCGGCATTCTCCTCCTCGCAGTCGGCAACCTGTTGCCGCGCACGCGGCCGAACGTTGCGGTCGGCGTGCGGACCGCGCGGACGCTCGCGAACGTGCAGCTGTGGCAGCGCGTGCATCGCGCCGGCGGATACGTGACGGCTGGTCGGCCTCCTGCTTCTCATCGCCACGACGATCGGCGCCGTCACGGTGTGGGCGTCGTTCGGTCAGCTGTTCGCGGCCATCGTGCCGGGCGGAATCCTTGTGGTGCTCGTGGCGATCGCCGTCGGCGAATGGTCGCGTGAACGGCGCTGATCGGCGCAGTCAGAAAACCGAACACTGCTGCGGTTTTTGCCAGTTGAGAACGGCCGAGCCATGCGCGGCCCAATCGTTGCAGCGCGGGTCGCTCGTGGAGGACGCATGAAGAACCGAATCTGGACCGGAACATGTGCTGCGGTGGTCGCCTTCGCAACCGCTGCGGTCATGGCGCAAACGCAGGCACCCCAAACGCCGCAGACCAGCGCGACGAGCACCGACAAGATCACGATCACCGGCTGTCTGAAGGCCGCTCCGCCGTCGGCAACCGACGTCTCGAGTCCGACGGGCACGGCAGGCACGGCGGGAACCACGACGCCTCCGGGCGCCTCGGCCGTGAATCCCGATGCGAAATTTCTACTCACAGATGTTGCACACCCGTCGTCAGGCGCGACAGCCGCAACAGGCGCCGAGCCGTCGACGTCATCCGCGTCAACGTATCGTTTGATCGCCAATCCGACGGCGCTCGCACCGCACGTCGGGAAGAAGCTCGAGCTGACGGGCACGATCGACAAGTCGAGCCCCGCACCGAGCGCTGCGGATCCGTCGATTGGGTTCCGCGTCGAGTCCGGCAAGGTCATCGCCGACAGCTGCTCGCAGTAGCACCCTGCGGCGACGTTCGACTTCGGAGCGGGCGGCCTGGCCGCTCGCTCCAATCAGCCTCACGTGACTCGGGCGCCATCGGGTCCATTGGTATCCGGCCCGCATTGAAAGCGCTATCCTGATGTCATGCACTTCAATTTCACCGCGCTGCTGTGCGGCATCGCTTTTCTCGGCGCGCTGGCGATTGCTGTTTCATCGGGCGCCAACGGCACGCATCTGATGGAGGCGACGGTGACGGTCCTCATCGCCCTGGGCGTGGGAAGCGTGGCGATCTATGGACGGAAGCTGCGGTAGCCTGCTGAATTATTCCGCGCGCAACGCCACCATCGGATCGACGCGCGTCGCGCGACGCGCCGGGACGAACGACGCGAGCGCGGCGACCAGTCCGAAGAGAGCTGCGACGGCCGCGAACGTGGAGGGATCGAGGGGCGTGATGCCGAATAGGAGTCCCTGCAGCAATCGTGTCGATGCCGCCGCTGCCGCGAGTCCGAGACCGATTCCGAGCGCTGTCAGCGCGGCGCCCTTTCGAAGGATCAGCGCGAGAACCTGAATGCGTTGCGCGCCGAGCGCCATGCGGATGCCGATTTCCTGCGTCCGCTGGATCACCCCGTACGCGAGCACGCCGTAAATCCCGATCGCGGCAAGAAACGCGGCGACCGCGGCGAAGATCGTGAGCATCAGCGTATAGAAGCGCTGGCGCGCGAGGTTGCCGGCCGCAAGCCGCTCCATCGGCAGGATCGACTCGATACCGACATCGCCGTCGATCGAACGGATCGCACGGCTGATGGCGGGAATCGTCGCTGCGGGATCCTGCGTCGTGCGGATCGCGAACGAGAGAAATCCAATCGCGTTCACATCCTGCTGCTGCGCGGAATCGCCCCACTTCTGCTCGACCGCGAGCAGCTGCCGGTAATCGACGAAGATTTCGGCAAAGGGTTCGCGGTCCGGTGTCGTGTTGTGCACGTCGTCACTCACGCCGACGATCTGCGCCTGGACAGCGCCGCCCTTGTTCAGCGGATACCAGTCCACGAATTGGCCGACGGAATTGCCCGCGGAGAAGAGGCGTCGCGCCACGGTGCGGTTGATCACGAGCGCTGGCAGCGCATTCGCCCCATCACTCTCCTGCAGGCCACGGCCTTCGAGGATCCGGACGTTCAACGCGCGGAGATAGTCGTGGCTGACGGACCGTACGCGCGGCCGCGACGCCTCGGCGCGCATCTCAGCGAGCGTCCGTCCCTGGGGAACGATGGTGCCGATCACCAGCTCCTCGGAGATGAGAAAGCCGGCGCGTGAAAATCCCGCGGCTTTGACTGCCGGAATCGCGCGAATGCCATCCAGCAGCGACGCGATGGTCTCTGATTTCCTGGCGATCGAATAGTCGGCCGGAAACACGAGCTGCGCGGCGGCGACGTTCGACGGGTCGTAGCCCATGTCGACGACGGAGAGGCGGGCGAAGCTGTGGATGAGGAGCCCGGCGCCGACGAGCAGAACGGTCGCAAGCGTCAGCTGTCCAATCACCAGAGCGGCGCGAAGACGCGACTCGCTGCGTCCAGTACGGGCGCTACGTAATCCCATCGCTTGAAGTTGACCGGCGTTCGACAAATGGAGCGCCGGCAGCACGCCGAACACAACGCTGGCGATGGCCGTCGTCGCAACCGCGATGCGGAGCATCCGCACATCGACGGCGACTTCGGCCGCGCGCGGCAGAATCGTCGCGCCGAACACGAGACGAAAAAGTCCCGGCGCTTCGATGGTTCCGAGCCGCGCCATCAGCATCACGCCGAGGCTCGCGAGGAGCGTTCCGAGTACGCCGCCGACGACGGCGAGCATCAGGCATTCCGTCAGAATCTGCCGGACGAGCCGCGCACGCGTGGCGCCGAGCCCGAACCGCACTGCCATCTCGCGCTGGCGGGCGGTGCCGCGCGCGAGCAGCAGGTTCGCCACGTTCGCGCAGACGATCAAGAGCACGACGCCGACAGCGGCAAGCAGGACACGCAACGCGGGCCGCATCGGCTGGACGAGGCGATCCTTCAGCCCCTGGACCTCGAATCGCGGCACGGCGAGCGGTGGCGCGTCGGCCGGTCTCGGCGGACGGACGGCCGCGCCGATGACGTTCGCCTCGTCGTTGGCTGTCTGCAGCGACACGCCGCGCTGAAGGCGGCCGATCATCTGAACGAACGGTGGCGGCCGGGCCGGATCGAGGGCGATCGGCGTGTAGAAATCCGAGATACCGGACGGATTCTCGATCTCGCGCTCGAGGACACCGACAGCCGTCATGACTCGCGCAACGGTGCCCGGCGCGCGAATCTCAAAGCCCTTGCCGACGATGTGAGGGTCGCCCTGAAACAGCCGCTTCCAGGCGTCGTACGACAGCACCGCGACGTTCGGATCGGCATCGTCATCGGGCAGGAGCGTCCGGCCGAGCAGCGCGTGAACACCAAGCAGCCTGAATGTACTGCCCGACGTCATGACGCCGAACACTCGTGCGGTTCCATTGGGCGTCTGCACCGATCGCTGCGCCATCGCAATCAGCGCGACCGGGTTCGTGAGCGTTTTCGTCCGCGCCCGCCACTCGAGGAACTCGGGATAGGTCACGCCACGCTGCGCCGGCGGTCGAGCGGCGTCGATGAAGGGAACGTTTTCCACGACGCGCACGAGCCGATCGGCGTCAGGAAATGGCAGCGGCTGCAGCAGGATGGCGTCGACGACGGTGTAGATGGCCGTCGCCGCGCCAATGCCCACGGCGAGCGTCGCAACGGCGACGATGGTGAACCCGGGACTCTTCCTGAACGAGCGAAGCCCGTAGCGGAGGTCCTGTCGAAGCGCGTCGAGCATCCGCAGCTGCCGCTACGCTGCTATAAAATTAACACTAAGTCAAGTGCTCAGGACGATCAGCGCACGGCCGGCGATGCGGTGCGCGCAGAGACCTCCCTCTGTCCCGGATCGTTATCGCGAAGCGGCGTGGTGAATTTCCGGCCGGCATCGGAAAGATCGCCATCGACGTCGTCGCCGTCGGGCCGCGCGCCGTCGCGCACCCACTTCACGAGATCGTCGAAGGCGCGGATCTGCTCGGGCTGGCTGAACTGGCAGTGCGCGCCGATGCGGTACAGCCGCTGCACGAGCAGCCGCTGGTTTCCCGCCTGCACGACCGCGTGCTTCAGTTTCTGCTCGAGGAAGACCGGTACGAACAGGTCGCCGGTCCCGTGCATCGTCAGCGTCGGACGCTCGATCTTGCCGTCGAACGGAACAACTTCTTCGTACGGTCCGTTCGGATTTCGCATCTCGGGATCCGCGGGCTTGCGGCGGACCCGCGCGTTGAGATCGTTCGCCGTCAGGCCGAGGCCCGGCGCGATGGCGTAGGTCACGTGCGAATTGGTGAGCGCGCGATTCACCGGCGTCTCGATGCCGACGAGCGCCGTCGGGCTCGTGCTCATGTTCGCCAGGAACCGCGACGCGAGACCTTCCATCGCAAACGGCCGCGGTCCGCCGCTGATCTCGATCTCGACGCTCGCGAGCTGGCGGCCTTTGTCCGTGTACTCCGGCGGTTTGCCGAGCAGCTCGGACATCTTCGCCACGTCGGCCTGTACCGTGTCGCGCGAAAACTGCACGCCGGTGACGACCTCGGCGGCGGCGCTGACGGCGCCGAAGAAGTCGAAGAGCTCGGGACCGGCCGGACACATCGCGAGGCCGCCGGCAAACGATGTCGGAAACTCCTGCATGCCGAGGAGCGTGACGTGTCCGCCCATCGACACGCCGGTGAGATACGTCCGGCGCGGCGATCGGCCAGCGTTCGACTTCGTGAACAGATCGACCAGCGCCATCGTGTCGAGCAGGCCGATGCCGGGCACATAGCCGTTGCACCGGTAACTCGACGCCGCCCAGGCGAAGCCTTCCTTTATCAAATGTTCGCGAATCGAGTCGTTCTGCGCGCGCAGCGTCGAACCCTGCGTGCCTCCGTTCGAGACGAAGCCGTGCGCGTACAGCACGAGCTCTCCGTTCCAGTTGTCGGGGATTTCGATCCGGTACAGACCGCCGTCATAGCGGCCGGAGAATGCTTTCGCGCCGGCCATCGCATCGAAGGCCGGATCCGTGTATTGCCATTCCTGCGCGGGACACGGTACCGGGTTGACGCCAGGCTTTCCCATGGCCTCGACTGGCCTGCCGCCCGATACCGCGACGAGCGAACATGCGACCGTGAGCGCGCATGCGAACGCGGATCGGAAAGCGGAGCATGAAGACGTCATCGCGGCCACATCATACTCACAACACGGACATCCGGCGACGCGGATGGCGTCGCGATGACAGTTACACCGTCATCGCGTCTTCGCGTAGGCGACGATGAAGCCGAGACCGAGAATGGCGTCGGGTATGGCTGGCGCGACCTGGCCGGCCTGGATTTGTCCGGTCGCGTAGAGCGCGCACAGCGCGCCGATATACAAGAACTTCTCGAACATCGCCGGAATCATGAACGGCCGGAACCGCACGGGATCGCGGCCGATGATCAGGAACGCGATCTGCCACGCGAAGGTGATCGCGAGAAATCCGTAGAAGAAGTCGGCGTGCGTGATGGGCGGCGGATACGTACGGCCGATGTAGTCGAGCAGGAACAGCAGCGGCGTCAGGATGAGAAAACCCCACACGCCGGCGGCGGTGAACATGATCTTTGCGAAGCGCATGACATCACCTCGGCGTCAGAGTATCCCGTTCTTCCGCGTCACGACAGCGGTATCGCGCCGTTCACGCCGCCGTCGTCGTCGGCGGCGGCTGCCGCACGAACACGACTTCCGAGAAGCCGCCGGTCACGCGCACCATCACGACCTCGCCCACGTGCCGCAGGAACCGTCGGACGGCAACGTTGTCCGAGAGAAAGTGCACGATGAAGCGGTGATAGCCGCGGGCTTCCGCCGCCTGCAGGACGCGCGTGCCGAGCGCGATGCCGACGCCCTGGTGCTGCCAGTCGTCGCGCACGACGAGCGAGACTTCTGCCGTGCCCTCGTCGACGGCGCCGAAGCTGGCCATCGCGACGACCTCGCGGCCGGCTGTCCCGTCGTGTTCGGCGATCAGCGCAAGCCGCCGCCGGTAGTCCACGCGCGTGAGCAGCCTCGTGATGGCGTCGGGCAGCGTGGGCATCGGCGACAGGAAACGCCGATACCGGGTGCGCGGACTCAGTGCCGCAAAGAGCTCGCGAACCGGTTCCTCTTCGTTCCGCCGCAGAGGACGGACGCGCAGGGTCCGCCGGTTGTCGAGCGTCACCTCGCCTGCAAGGTCGCCTGGATACTCGAGTGATTCGAACGCTGCAATCTTCATCGCCTGATACCTCGTCGCCCGCTCCTCTGGGTCCGCACGAATGCCGGAGACGTTCTCCGGCCCGACTCGAGGGCCGCGAATACATGACCCGTCACGCGGTTGCGTCCGCCCTGCTTCGCTTCGGCGAGCGCCGCATCCGCGTCTTCAATCCATCGTGATGCCGACTGATCGCGCTGCAATTCGCTGACGCCGATGCTGATCGAGACGCAGCGTCCGTTCAGGAGCGGCGACGAAGCGACCAGGCCGCGGATGTCCTCGGCCACGGCCAACGCGCCGCCGTATCGCGCGCCGGGAAGCAGCAGCACGAACTCGTCTCCGCCGATGCGGAAGAGGACATCCAGCTTCCGCGCCCGTTCGGTCACCAGCGTGACGAGCGCTTTCAGCATCTCGTCGCCGGCGCCGTGACCGAGCTCGTCGTTGATCTCCTTGAATCGATCGACGTCGAACAACAGCAGCGACGCCGATTCAGCCGACCGATCGCGCCGCTCGATCGCCGCGGCCACACACGATTCGAGGTGGCGGCGGTTGAAGGCGCCGGTCAGCGGATCCGTGATGGCTTGCGCCGCAAACACACGGCGCAGGTGGTCGAAGACCTGCAGGATTGCGGCGACGAGAACGATCACCAGCCCGAGCGACACCACGAAGGACACGGTCGCCAGCGCGCCTGCGTAGCGATACATCATGACCGCACACAACGAGAGCAGCGCGACGCTGCCGATCCCCGCCAGACGAGTCGGCAACACGAAATAGGCGAACGCAACCGCCGGATAACACCACAGCGCGCCGACGGTTCCCTGCGCGTGGAGCGCCATCGCCGCGCCGGCGGCCGACGGGAGGAACAGCCAGCCGAACCAGTTGGAAATCCCGCGATGTTGGCGGCCGTCGATCGCCGTGAGCGCGATGCCCATTCAGCGCACCCGCTTCGTCCGCGCGCTCGATTGACTCAGCGGGTCGCTTGACGGGAATCGCCGCTGAGGCCGGGTGGATACACACATGGCTGCCTGTACCTAGATAGGGATGGCGGGGTGGATCCCTTTCCATTGGCCGACAGGTGATGGGAACGGAGCGGACAGAGATAGCGGGAGCACTCTCAACGGAGGAACGGAGAAACGGAGGGAAACGGCCGGCGATTCGACGGCTCGGCCTGCTTGCAGGCCGCTGCCGGCATCGGATGGGTCGCCGGACGAACGACGCCTGGCAACTGGATGCGTCGTTCGCCGACGACCCACCCGAATGCCGCGCGTCGCTACGCGACGCTGTCGAATCGCCGCTCTATGCCCGACTCCGTTTCCCTCCGTTACTCCGTTTCTCTGTTGATTACCGCCCTCCGTCCCTCTGTTCCCTCAAGGCGTATCGTCGATCGGCGTCCACTCGCCAGACTGAATGAAGCTCGCCCAATAAAACGGATGGCGCCGCGACGTCCGCTGCAGCATCGCGAGCTTCGCCTGCCGGAGCGCGTCTCCCCGTCCGAGGGTGGCGCGCAGTCCCGTGTAGTACGCGACCATCATCTCGCGCGTCACGTAGTCGCTGACCGGCCAGAGACTCATGACCACCGTTTCCGCGCCCGCGAGCACGAACGCACGCCGCAGACCGTAGACGCCTTCGCCGTTACGAACCTCGCCGACGCCGGTATCGCACGCCGACAGCGTGACCAGCTTCGTGCCCCGCAGATTGAGGCCTGACGCCTCGAGCGCCGTGAGGATGCCGCCGTCCCGCGACTCGTGCGGCAGATTCGCGCCAGCCAGCGCGAGACCCGATCGCAGCAACGGATTCTGCAGATCGCCGTCGGAGTCGTGCAGGAAGAACCCATGTGAGGCGATGTGAAGCATCCGCGGCGACTCCACATGCTGCAGCATCGCCTTCGTCGCTCGTGCGCCGGTGAACAGCGCGGCATCCGGGAACAGCGCCTTGATCGCGCGCGCTTCCGATCCAGTGGCAACCAGCGGCGCAAAGTAGACCGACGACAGATCGTCGCCCGTCGTGACGCTTCGCCGGGCCAGCCGCGCGGGCGGTGACTTCCGGCTCGACGGCGCGCGCGGCCCTGGCTCGCCGAAGTTCGGATCCGCGAAGATGACAGGATTCAGTGAAGCAGTGCCCGTCTGCATCCGCAGAAGGTCGCGGCCGCTCGTCAGGTAGCTCACCGCGTACCGTTCGACGAGATAGCTGCCGTGCGCGTCGACGAGCGCTTCGAAGGGTACGAGGTTGAGCTCGCCATCCGGCGAGACGAGCAACCGCGCCGCATCCTGGACGAACTCGTGTAACGGCGCGACGACCCGATCGTTCAGCGCGCGAGCGTGTTCCTCAAAATCGCTGCGATTCGGGTCGCGAATAGTTTGCCGGAGGAGATCGACGGTCTCGTCTATCTCCTGCGTTGACCCGAGATCGATGCCGCGCGGTGCGCCCGCGTGTCGAATGACGTACGCGGCGTAATGCGGCGCGCCGTAGGCGTCGTTGCTCCGCTCGGCCCTGGGATTGAACGGACGAAAGATCGCGAATTCGATGAGCGCGGTGTCCGACGGCAGGCGGGCCTGCACCGCTTCGAGCGTGACCGGTTGCGCTTGAGACCGGAACTCGAGACTGCGCTCGGCGAGCGCTGCCTCGAGCTGCTCCTTGCGTGCTTCCAGCTCGCGCATCGCGCGCTGACGCGCGTCCGGCCGGGCGATCTCCGGCGCGTTCAGCGCAACGTGCGCCAGCTGCGCCGTCGCATCATGCAGCTCGTCGAGCAGGCGCTGATCATCGGGCGCCATCCGCTCGCGCGCGGCCGCAACGGCGTCGACCATCGCGTCGAGCACACGGCCTTTGCGCTGGAGGAGCACGAGGGCCGCGAGGGCACCAGCATCAGCGTTCTGTGGCGCGCGATCCAGGTGCAGCGAGAGCGTCCGATCGGTTCGTTCGGAGATGCCTTTGACGAACACGAGCTTCTGGCGTTCGGATCCGACCGACAGATTCAGCTCGAGCTGCCGCTCGATGACTTCGTCAACGCGGCGCTGAAACGCGATGGCGTCATCGATGTCGCCTTCGGCGGCGCTGTCCTTCGCGATGTTGACGAGCGAGAGGAGCGTGTTCTGATGGAGCGGGCCGAACGTACGCTCGCCGATCCGCAAGGCATGTCGGTGCATCTCGAGCGCCCGCGGGTAGTCGCCGCGTGCGTGGTAAATGTTGGCGAGATTGATCAGCGGGAGCATCAGCTCCGGATGATCGGGCCCCACGACCTGCTCGCGGATGGACAACGCGCGGCGGTAGTAGGACTCGGCCGTCGCGTAGTCCCGCCGCTCGCGGGCGATGATGCCGAGATTGGTCAGCGGATTCGAGAGAAAGTAATCGTCCGACCCCCGAAGCGCTTCGTCGACGGCGATCGAGCGGTTCAGGAAATCGACGGCACGGTCGTACGCTTTCTTCCGTCCGTTGATCTCGCCGAGGTTGTTCAACACCTTGGCATACATCAGGCTCTGCGCGTAGTCGACCTTCTCCAGGATGGCGAGCTCGCGCGTGAGCAGCGCTTCCGACTGATCGAAATCGTTCGCGTCGTTGCGTAGCGCGGCGAGGACGGCCAGGCAGCGGACGTACTGCGGATGCTCTGACCCGAGCGTCCGTTCGATGGTTTCGAGGGCGGGCCGAATCAGCGTCTCCGCCTTCGGCCGCTGACCGGTCAGCTGATAGACGACCGCCAGCCGCGATCGCACGAACGCCGTCGTCGGATCGTCGGCGCCGAGCGTGGCGTCGAGCACAGCGAGCGCACGCTGATACTGCGATTCGGCGCCGGCGAAGTCGAGAAGATCGAGTGCGATCGACGCGTTGTCCGCGAGCACGCGCCCGAACTGTTCGTCGCCGGATCCGCGCGCCTTCTCGGTCAACGCAAGCGCGCGCTCGAAGAGCGGCTGCGCCTCTTCCGTCTTGTCCTCGTCGAACAACCGGCGGCCGTTCGTCCGCAGCGTTCGCGCGTCCTGCATCGATCGATCGGCGCTGACCGCTGTCCGTCGGTCGATGACGCGAATCACGTACGTGCCGGCAGGCGTGCCCGGCACCGTCCTGACACCAACCACGTAAGTGCCGTCCCGGTCGGCGACGACTTCAATGTGCTCGGAACCGCCGCGGCGATTGTCGTCGTCGAAGGATGCGATGAGAGTGCCGTCGGGATCGCGAACGTCGACGACGGCATCGAGCGCGCGCTGCTCGACCACGATACGCGCGTATTCTCCGGCCGCCAGGTCGATCTGATATCGATCTTCCTGCCCGCGACCCACTTCGTGCTCGATGGCGCGATCGACCGTCAGCGAACCGATCTCTCGCGCCGTTACGGATTCGGATCGAGTGGGTGCAGCAGGACTGGCGCGGCCGTCAGCGGCGGCCGTGAAGCTGGCGAGGGACACGCTCAGCAGCGCAATCGCAGACCAGTGGGTCAGCGCCGCACCACCTGAAATGGATAGCTGCTGATCACCTCGGCGTCGCTCGAGTCGTTCGCCGTCAGCGTCAGCAGATAGTGCTGTGCCTCGAGCAGCGATGCCGGGAGAGCGACCGCAAGCGTCGTCGCCTGATCGCGCGGCGCGCTCATCGGCTCACTGCTCCAGATCGCGCGATTGAATTTCGGATCTCGCAGGACGACGCGATACTGCGCAAAATCGTTCGGCTCGAGCTGGAGCTCGAAGGCCACGCGCTCTGCGTGAGCGGAGACGACGACGGCCGGTACCGGATTGTTGGCGCGGGTCTGCGGCAGGAGAACAAGCGCCATGGTCGACGCTGGCGACGGTCGAGGGGCCGGCGATGCCGACGCCGCCGCTGCACGGAGGCGATCGGCCTCCAGAGAGGTCCGATCGTTCTGCAGCCGCTGGTCCGCGAGCTGCGCCTGGAGCTCACGACCGCGCTGGTCGAGGACCGCGGCGTGCTGGCGGGCCACGTCGAGCCCGCTCCTCAGGCGCATCGCCTGGACGAGCAACACGCCTGCAGCGAGCAGCAACGTTGCCGCAACCGCGGTAACCGTGGAGAACATCTTCCACGACCGTCCCGCAGGCACCACGATCGTCACCACGCCGCCGGACGTCGTGCAGCCAGCGACCGTCAGCGGTCCTCCTCCGCTTCCGCGGATCTTTTCTGTAGACGCGTCGCCGTCGACCGCACGCAGGAATGCGCCGATGAACTGAACGTTGTTCCGGCGGCGCTGGCTCGCGAGATAGCGCAACTCGAACGCCTCGCGCCATTCGGTCGCAAGCTTGCCTCGAATGTAGTCGTCGACGAGGTCGTCTTCGGCGACGCGCAAGCGCGACGCGATTTCGTCGTCCGCGATCGACGCTTCGTCGATCTGCTCGGCCTCGCTTTCCGGCACGAGGCCAAGCAGGTATTTCGTGAGCTGCTGCTGTTGCTCGACGTCGAGTGGGTTATCTGACACGGGCATCCTGGGTCTTGACCATCCGCTTGAAGTAATAGGAAACCGCCGCGCTAAATCTTTCCGGCTTCGCGGCGGCGCTCGACGCAGGCCTTGAGCGTGTCCCTGATGCGGCAGGCGCGTATCCCGAGCGCATTCATGGAGATACCGAGCCGCTGCGCCATCGCCTGACGGCGCTCGATGCGCTGCCGGCGCGCGTCGCGGTAGTACTCGATCACCAGATCGCGCTGGTCGGCCCGAAGCCCCTGCAGGCAGATGTCGAGGCGCTCGAGTCGCTGCTCGCGGAGGACTGCCGTGTCGTCCGGCTTGACGAGGCTGATGCTGCGTGTGCGTGATGCGTCGGTCGCGCGCGTCTCGTCGAGGCTGACATGCCGGTGATCGCGGCGCACGTCCTCGAGCAGGACGAAGCGAGCGACGACGTAACAGTAGCGGGCGGGCGGCCGCGTGGCGATGACGCCGGACTGTTCGAGCGTGCGGGCGATGCGATTGAAGGTTTCATCCGCCAGCTCATCCGGAGACTTGCGGTTGCGTCGGTCGAAGTACGAGACCAGACGACGCCGCATCTCCAGGTACCGTTCGCCCTGCGACTCGACGCCGTCGTCCAGCCACTCGAGCAACCGGTTGAATGCGAGTTCCGTAAGGACTGATTCTTCTCGAAAGACTTTTTCTGTCAGCACGTGCACACTGCTCTCTGCTTCTGACGCGATCCGCCCCGGTATTTTCGACGGGGACTTGCGACATCACACTCGACGATCAGACTGAATTGCGGTGTTCATCGAAACCTTCATGCAACATCAACGCCGCGATCGATGCTTTAGACGCATCGATCACGGCCAGGTTTCATGTGAAAGGTTTCGTGCCCGTCGCTCTTATGTAAGACAGGCGTTACACGTGCGCGACAGGACGTGTGTGTTCAGGCGGCGTGTCTAGCGAGCGCCATCGATCGAGTCCGCGGCAAGCCGCGCGAGCTCGATGACCGACAGCGAAAACGACGATCGATCGTCGGAGGCGAGATCCACGATCGACTGCTCCGCCCGCATCAGGCCGTTCTTGGAGTGACCGCGCGAGTGCAGGAGATAGTGCCCGATCTCGTGAGCCAGCGCACGACCCAGCACGCGTCCGTGGATGCGATCGCGGAGGCGCGGCGTCCACTGGTAGTCGCTGTGCCCCATGATCGTCAGGCTCCCGATGAACTGCGCGATCGTCTCCGGGTACATCGCGATCACCGTCTGCGGTTCGTCGCCGACGAACGCGATCGATCCGAGCGCGTCCGCGGCGATGCGCGGCCCCTGGTGCCGCGCCATCATGACCGTCAGCGTCGTATCGGCGCACTCGCCGTCCTCGCCGTCCGCGTCGCGGACGTCGACGCCGTACGCGTTCCAGATTTCATTGACCTCGTCGACCGCGATCGCCTTCTCGCGCGGCGAGAGATACACACCCTTGAACGCCAGGTCGAGATGCACGTGCGTCGAAGCTGGAGGAAACAATCCGAGAAGGAGCGTGAGCGTCGTGGCGATGAGCGACATGATCGAGTTCGCACGCGTCGGGTGCGCACTCAAGTAGGCGCGCGGTCCGGAATTTCTTTCGTGCCGGCCGCGCGCGGGTTCGTGCGATCATCTGGCCCGATGAGAACCATCGCTCTTCTGCTCGCTTTCGCCGCATCGCTCCTCGCGCCAGTCGCGAACGCGCAGCCGGCGCAGCCGCTCGAACGTCACGAGTTCGTCGTCCGCAACTTCCGCACGGAAAGCGGAACGACGCTGCCGGAAGCCCGTCTCGTCTACACGACGCTCGGCACGCTGAACGCCGCGCGCGACAACGCCATCCTGCTGCCGTCGCACTACATGGCGAACTTCAACGGCTACAACTGGCTCATCGGCGAAAAAGATCGCGCGCTCGATCCGCGTCGCGACTATCTCGTGCTGACCGAGTTGTTCGGAAACGGACGGTCGTCGTCGCCGAGCAACACGCCGGAGCCATTCCACGGACCGCGCTTCCCGGTCACGACCATCCGCGACAACGTGGAGATCGTCCATCGGCTCCTGACGGATGAATTGCACGTGAGCCATCTGCGCGCGGTCGTCGGCTTCTCGATGGGAGCGGAACAGGCGTTTCAATGGGCCGTCAGCTATCCGGCCTTCGTGGACTCGATCGTCGCGACATCGGGCACCGCGAAATGCTACGGGCACGGCTTCGTCAGGCTCGAGGGACAGATCGCGGCGCTGACGACGGATCCCGAGTGGCGCGGCGGCGACTATACGGCGCCACCCGCGAAGGGTCTCGAAGCGTTCGGCGTCGTCTGGGCCGGATGGCTGTACTCGCAGGAGTGGTGGCGGCAGGAATTGTGGCGGACCAATTCTCCGGCGGGCACGACGTTCGAGCAGGCGTGGCAGGCGTTCCGCAAGCGGTTCAGCGCCGACGCGAACGATTACATCCTGCAGGCGCGGACCTGGCAGCGCCACGACGTCGGCACGACGCCGGGGTTCAACGGCGACACCGTACGGGCGCTCCGATCGATCAAGGCCCGCGTGTTGTACATGCCGTCGGAAACGGACTTGTATTTCCCCGTGACCGACGCGCGGTACGAACAGGCGTTCATCGCGGGCGTGACGTTCATGCCGATTCCCTCGCTCTGGGGACACACGGCCGGAGCCGCCAGCAACCCGGCAGACCTGAAGTTCCTGAACGACAACATCGGGAAGTTCCTGAAGTAGCCCGCGGACGGGCTGGCGGCAACTCAGGCGCGCGGCGCCGGGGCCGATCGGGATAAGATTCCGGGAGTCAGTCAGCCACCGGGAGGATTCACCGTGAAGAACCTGCTTGCGGCGGCGGTCTTCGTCGCATCGTCAGTCGTTCCGGCCACCACGCAAAGCAAGCCGGCGTCCATCAACGGACTCTGGGACGCCACGCTCGTGACCAACGACGCCGAGGTTCCGTTTCGGTTCGAGATCGAAACGACCGGTTCCACCGCGCAGGGATATTTCTTCGAAGGCGATCGGCGCATCGGCTCGACCGATGGCAGCTTCGCCGACGGCGTTCTCACACTCGACTACGAATTTCTCAACACGTCCCTCGCACTCAAGCTGCAGGACGATCAACTCGTCGGTACGTATCGCAACAAACGTGCGAATGCGAAGCCCCAGGAAGTGCGGATGCGACGGTTCGCGCCGCTCGAGGCGACGGCCGACGAACCGCCGGCGCTCGAAGGTACGTGGGAGATGCGGCGGAACGCCGACGAGGTGACCGCGCCGCGCGACACGCGCACGTGGCACGTGTATCTGCGGCAGTCGGGCGCCGAAGTGTCCGGATCGATCCTCCGCGTGGACGGCGACACAGGGACCCTTGTCGGCCACTGGCGCGACGGCAAGCTGGTGCTCAGTCATTTCGCCGGCGAGCGGCCGAACCTGTTCGTGGCGACGCTCAACGCCGACGGCAGCCTGGCGGCGACGCTGAACGGCAACGCGCATTACATGGTCGTCCGCAGCAGCGAAGCGCGCGCCAAGGGAATCCCCGAGCCGCCGGATCCGTCGCGTTACACGAGCGTCAAGGATCCGACGACACCATTCCAGTTCGCGTTCCCCGATCTGTCCGGGAAGATCGTGTCCAACACCGACGCGCAGTTCCACGGCAAGGTCGTCATTCTGTCGATCGGCGGCAGCTGGTGTCCGAACTGCCACGACGAGGCGCCGTTCCTCGCCGAGTTGTACAAGGACTATCGCGCGCGCGGCCTCGAGATCGTCGGGCTGATGTTCGAGAACGATCCGGATCCGAACGTGTCGCGTCCGCGCGTCCGATCGTTCGTCAAGCGCTACAACCTCCAGTACCCGATGCTGATCGCAGGCACGATGCAGCCGTCGCCCACGACAAAGACCATCAACGACGCGCTGCCGCAGCTCGTAAACTTTGGCGCCTACCCGACCTCGATCTTCCTCGGCCGCGATGGACGCGTCCGGAGCGTGCACGCGGGCTTCGCAAGCCCGGCGACCGGCGCCGAACACACGCGGCTGAAGCAGGAAATCCGCGAGATGGTGGAACGCCTGCTCGCCGAACCGGCACAGGGATCCGCCGGCCAGCAGTAGCGCGGCCGTAGCAGGAACTCCCCGACGCCGATGCGGCGGTTTCTCGAAACGCAGCAGCCTGCTGCGTCGGTACCGTGACGCGCACTGACCACAGGGCTGACCGTTCCATTCCACGCGGCTGCCGATAAGCGTCAGAAGAATTCCAAATCGACGCGCCAATCCGCCTTCAACTCGTCGTCGACGATGGCGAGAGGTATGCATCGCGACGCGAGGGCAGATTCGATGTCGAAGGCGGTCGCGTTCTGGTGGGCCTCGTTCACGGCCGCGGTGTGCCTCAATCTGGCCGCGTGCACGTCAACTCAAATCTCGAGCACGGCTCCGACCGGCACGAAATGCCAGGTCAACGTCAGCAATTCAACCCCGTCATTCAACTCCACCGGCGGATCTGGAACGTTGAGCGTGTCGGCCGAACGCGACTGCCAGTGGTCGGTCGCGTCCGACACGAGCTGGGTTTCGATCAACGGCGCCAGCAGCGGTCAGGGCGATGCATCGGTTTCCTACGTCGTGGCGGCGAACAGCCTGCCGAGTCCGCGTTCCGGCACGCTGGCGATCGCGTCGACGACAATCCAGCTGAGCCAGGCGGCCGCGCCATGCCTGTTCACGCTGGCGAGCGGAGGCAGCAACATCGGCGTCGCCGGCGGCGGGCTGAGCGTCGCGCTGTCGACGCAGACCGGCTGCAGCTGGACCGCGACTCCGGCCGACGCCTGGATCGCGGTCACGGGTGGACGAAGCGGCAGTGGACCCGCGACCGTTTCACTCTCGGTTTCGGCCAACGCTGGAGCGGCACGCTCGGGCCGCGTGATCGTCGGCGGACAGACGTACACGGTGACCCAGGACGGAGTGGCACCGCCGTCGCCCACACCGACTCCGACGCCAACACCGCCGCCGACGTCCAACCCGCCGTCACCCCCTCCGTCTGATCCGACGCCAACGCCAACTCCGCCACCGCCACCACCGCCGCCGCCGCCGCCGAAGACGGTGCACCTCGACGGCTCGGCGATCGCGATCACCGGGCGCTGCCCGACGCTGCGTTTCCTCGTCATGGGGACGCTGGTCGTGACCGATGGATCGACGGACTACCCGAAGAAGAGCAAGTGCCGCGACGTGCACGAGGGATCCAGGGTCACCGTCGATGGCGTGGCCGACAACAACGGCACGGTGAAGGCGACGACCGTCGCGATCAAGAACGACGACGACGATGGCTAGACTTCGGACAATCGCGGTTGTTCTGGCCGCCGTTCTCGTCGCTCCCTGCCGATCGGATGCACAAACGGTTTCTGACGTCCTGACGTTCCTCGTCACGAATCAGAACGTGCAGACCGGCAGCATCGAACGCGACCGCGCGGCCGCCCTCGCGACGGCGACGACGATCTCGACGGCGCTCCTGGCCAACCTTGCGACGCTGCCGGTGCCGTCCTCGTCGAGCGGGTTCGTGTACCGTCTGAATCCCGAGCTCGGCACCGTGGAGCGCGCGACGCAGAACTTCGGACCGTTCTTCGTCGAGCGCGCGCTCACGGCCGGCCGGGGACAGCTGTCGATCGGCCTTGCGTTTCAGCAACTCCACTTCACGTCGCTGGACGGCCAGTCGCTGCGCGACGGCACGCTCGTCACGACCGCCAACCAGTTCGTGGACGAATCGGCGCCGTTCGACGTCGATCGGCTCGCGCTCAACATCGACGCGAGCGTCGCCACGCTGTACGGGAACATCGGCGTCACCGATCGCATGGAGATCGGCTTCGCGGTGCCGATGGTGTCGCTCGTGTTGGACGGCACGCGCGTCAACACGTACCGCGGACAGGAGTTCACCCAGGCCACCGCACACGCGCACAGCGTCGGGCTCGCGGACGTCGTCGTCCGATCGAAGGTGACGGCGTACGAGGATGGAGGCACCGCGGTCGCGGGCGCCGTGGATCTCCGCCTGCCGACCGGAAATCCGGACAACCTGCTCGGTGCGGGCGAGCCGTCGGTAAAGTTCACGGCGATTGGATCCGTCGAAGGCAGCCGCGTGTCGACGCACGCGAACGCAGCCATCAGCTTCGGCGGGCTCGCGCGTGAATTCAGCTATGGAGGAGCAGTCGCCGCCGCGGCCACGCGGCATGTGACCGTCATCGGCGAGCTGCTCGGTCGTCTCATCGACACTCCCGACGGCATCGTGCCCGTGACCGCGCCGCACCCGACGCTGCAGGATGTCGAGACGATCCGTCTTGGTCCTGCGGGGACGCGGTTGAACATCGTCTCGATCGTGCCGGGCCTCAAGTGGAATTTGTCCGAGACATGGGTGCTGTCCGCCAACGTCAACATCCCGATCACTGCGGGAGGCCTGACCGCGCCGTTCACGCCGTACATCGGGCTGGACTACGCGCTCGGGCGTTGACGCCAAGCATTGCCACGCTTTCGCGCTTTCGTGGCGTATGAACGCTAGCGATCCGTGCGCGCCGACTCGATCTTCCAGTCCGAACCGCTGCGCCGCAGCGTGAAGTTCCAGATGCGCGGCTCCGTTCTCGGTTCGCGGCTCCCGACCTTCGGCACGTAGCGAGTGGATCCCTGGCAGATGGCTTGGGCGGCCTGTTCGACGAACGTGATGTAGCAGTTGGTGAACGTCAACGTCTGCGAATCGAGTCCTTCGAACGCGCGGGCGAGCGCCGCCTCGTTCACCGTCGGCCAAACCGCCTGCGCCGAGCGCGCGTCGAGCGATTCGTACGCCGTCCGGTAATGGAGCAGCGCCTGTCTGACCAGTCGTTCGTCGTCCGGCCCGCGCACGGTGGACGCCGTGGCCGCGGCAGGGTTCGTCTCGACGGCTGATGCTGCCGGCGGCGGAGTGACCGGCGCGGCGTCGGGCGCAGATGCGACGGCGTCCTTCGGCGGATCGAGATTGCGCGCGATCGTTGACGGCGCCGGGTCGACCGCGCGCTCAACGGGCGGCGTCCTTGTGACGTCGGCCGGTTGCTCGTCCACGACGGCCGCAACCGCACGCGCAGGAGCCGGCGCCGGTGTCGGCGGCAACGATGGCGTCGGCGTGGTCGCTCGTTCGACATCCGCGTTCTGCGGACGCGCGCTCGCTTGATGCGCACCGACAGGCTCGAATCCGTTCAACGTCGTCGTCAACAACGGCACCGTCGTCGATGCGGCGAGTAGCCGCTGCATCGGATCCGCTGTCGTTTGCGATGCCGCCGGTGTGCTGTTCGACTGCGACCACTCGTGCAGCGCACGCTGGATGTCGGCAACCGACCAGGCCTGCGTGAAGCGCCCGACGTCGCCCAATGACCAATCCTGAAGGTACGACGCGCCAAAGACAACGCCGCCAACGACCGCGGCTGCCGCGAGTCGACGGGCAAACACCGAGGAACGATGTGCGGGTCTCCGTCTGGGCGATCGGACGTTTTTCGGCGATTTCGTTTGCGGTCGCTCCGGCCTCAACGGCAGTTCGGCGACGAGCTGCGGAGCCGTAGTTGTCCGCCGCAGATTCGCGTCTTCGAGCGCGACGTTCGCCGCGCGAGGCTGCTCCTCGACGCGCGGCGGAACGAGCGGCTCCTCGGCGAGCGGCGAAAAGACGGGCGGCTTCTCGATGTGCGACGGAGGAGCGGCCTCATGCTCGATGTGGTGCCGTGGCGCGGGCTGCCGCTCCGTGCGCCGCACAGAAACGGGCCGCGGCGCCGGCACTCGAGGCACCGTGAGCGCCTGAGGCACGAGCAGTTTGCGCTCGATGCGCCCGGGCGTCGGCGTGATCGGCGCGGACGTCAGCTCATCGCGCGCGCGCGAGGCTGGCGTCACGCTCGCAGGTGAGTGCTTTACTGCTGCGTCCTGGCCGAGCTGAATTTTCTGCCGTAACGAATGCGCCGCGAGGAAATCGGGATCGATCGCCAGCGCCGCGTCCACCGCTTCGAGCGCACCCGCCCTGTCGCCAGCGTCGAGCCGTTGTCGAGCTGCCGTCAGCTGAGCTTGCAGGAGCTGCCACGCTTCGCGGGGGTCCACTGAACCGCAACGGTGCAAGAGGGGTTCCACCTAATGATCGCCCTTCACCCACTTCGACGTACCCGATTCACGGTCGATGGCGATCTCGATCTGCTTCAACGTATCCGGCGCTCCGAAACAATCGATGACGCGCTTGTAGCGTTGTCCGACACGGAACGAGGTTGTCACAGCCGGCCTTCTCCGCCATCGCGACGAGTCCGCCGACGTGATCTCGACGACGGGGCAGGGTATGCTCCACCCTTCGAAAGGAGCGCGAGCATGCCACCCACCTACACGCTGAAGGGCCGGATTACCGACTCGCAGACCGGCGCCTCCGTGCGCAACGCGATGGTCAAGATCGTCGCGGGCTCCGGCGGAAACTTCGGCAAGACGGCGTACACGAATTCACACGGACGCTACAAGCTGACCGGCGTCAAGCCGGAGAAGATCATCATCGAGGCGTCGCTGTCGTACCAACCGAAGGAGAAGATGCTGACGGTCAGCAAGAACACCACCGCGAATCTGAAACTCAGTAAATAAGGTAGAAGACGCCTTTGCGGTTGGCGTGACCGGAGGCGACGCGTGATCCGTTTCGGCGGAAATTACCGCCGTGCGGCTTCCGGGTCGCCTTTTCCCCGCGAGCGACTCAGCTCGTCGATCGCCCGTTTCGCTTCGTCGAGCTTCGGACGATTCTCGGCGGAGATCGACTGCTGCCGCTTCGTCATCCCCTCATAGCCTCCCGTCAGCAGCGGCTCGGCGTCCGCGTACCGGCCACGCGCGGCGAGGCTCTGTCCGAGCAGACTCTGCGCGTAATAGCGCTGCCACGTATCCGACTTGCCCTGCGCATAGCCATCGACCGCCTGCCGAAGGAGCTCCTCCGCCTTCGAGGGCTCACGCTGCTCGAGCTCGATCGCACCGAGCGAGACGAGCACGGTCAGCGTGTTCGGGTGATTCGGACCGAGCACCTGACGACGGGTCTCGAGCACGCGACCGAACAGCGTCTTCGCTTTCTCGAGGTTGCCTTCGCGGCGGTAGACGTCCGCGAGATTGTTCATCGCCGCGACCGTGTCAGGATTCTTATCGCCGTAGAGACGCGTCCGTCCGTCAATCGCCTGCACGAGCAGCGTCTCGGCCTCCGGGTACCGGCCTTCCGCCGCATACACGTTCGCCAGCGTATTCATCGTCTGCAGCGTGTCCGGACTGCCAGGGCCGGTCACGCGCCGGCGGCGCTCGAGCGTTTCGGTGACGAGCGCCTCTGCGTCCGCGAACTTGCCCTGATTGCGATAGGACAACGCGAGGTTGTTCATGCTGGTCAGCGTGCTGGGATCGTCGTTGCCGAGCACGCGGCGCTTGATCTCGACCAGCGATTTGCCGATCGCTTCCGCGGCCGCATAGCGGCCGTCATTCGAATAGGTGACGGCGAGATTGTTCATGGCGACAAGCGTCTCGGGATGCTCTGCGCCGTACACACGACGCTGGATCTCCACGACGCGCACCGCCACGTCGATCGCTTCACGCCGACGTCCTCCACTGGACAACGTCGACGCCAGCATGTTCAGCGTTTCGGCGACATCGCCGTTGTTCGGACCGAGCTGCCGCTCCTGCTGCGCGAGCACCTCTGTCAGGATGGGCTCCGCCGCCTGATTGTGGCCTTCGAGGTGGAGAACCCATCCGAGCCGGCGGGCCGTGTTCAGCGTCTCGGCGTCCGCAGGACCGAGCGTCTGCCGTCGGAGTTCGAGCGCCCGCTCCAAGTGTGGCTGCGCCTGCGCGAGGAGACCGAGATCCGAATACGTCACGCCGATCGTGTGGCGGATGGCCGATTCGATCAGCGGTTCGTCCGCAAATCGTCCCGCGATGCGCTCGGACGCGCGATCGAGCGCCGTGCGTACGGTGAGGTTCGGGTCCGCGGTCACACCGGCGCCCTGCGCGCGAAAGCTGGCCTGCGCCAGCAGATCGTTCTGCAGGAACTGCGTGACGGCGCGCGCGGCAGCGGCCTGCGCGTCGGCACGTCGCGATTCCCTGCGCGCCTTGACGGCTTGCCACGTGGTCGCAGCGATGCCGCCGACGAGCGTCGCCGCGATGAGCACCGCCGCCGTCACGGCGACGGCGTTGCGACGGACGAATTTCGCCGCGCGGTACATCGTCGCGTCCTTGCGCGCGGCGATGGGCCGCCCGTCCAGATGCCGCCGCAGGTCTTCGGCGAGCTGCTCGACCGACTGATAGCGGCGCTCGCGCTCGCGTGCGATCGCCTTCAGCACGATCGTGTCGACGTCGCCGAGCAGCTGACGCCGAATCCGTTCGCCGGCGGCGGCGCTCGGCGCAACCGGATCCTTCGCGTCGATCACCGCAGCCACGTCGGCTGGCGCTCGCGACGTGAACATGTACGGCGGACGGCCTGCCAGCAGCTCGTACAGGAGCGCGCCGAGCGAATACACGTCGCTGATCGCGTCGACGCGCTGCGATCGCAGCTGCTCCGGGCTGGCGTACTCGGGCGTCATCGCCGAAATCGCAGACAGGGTGTCGAGCGTGTCGCCCGTTCCGGGCCGCATCAACTTCGCGATGCCGAAGTCGAGGAGCTTCGGCGTCCCATCGCCGGTGACGAGGACGTTCGACGGCTTGATGTCGCGATGGACGACGAGGCGCTGATGCGCGAAGGAAACGGCGCCGCACACCTGGAGGAAGAGCTGCAGACGATCTGCGATGCCGATGGCGCGCTCGGCGCAATAGCGGTCGATCGGCCGGCCGTCGACGTACTCCATCACGAAGTACGGACGGCCGTCCGCCGTCGTCCCGCCGTCGAGCAGACGCGCGACGTTCGGGTGCTCGAGATCCGCCAGGATCTGCCGCTCCTCGCGGAAGCGGCGCAGCACGCCGTCGGTATCCATGCCGCGCTTGATCAGCTTGATCGCGACCTGCTTCGTGAACTGGTCGTCCGCGCGGTCCGCGAGGTACACCGCACCCATCCCGCCGCGTCCGATCTCGCGCACGATTCGATACGGACCAATCAACGTGCCGGCAGCGGTCGACTCCGAGGCGTCAAGCACGGCCAGCGCGTCGGCGACTGCCGGCGTTCCCAGGAATCCGGATGCGGTCTCGTGCGCGGCGAGCAGGCGGCGGACGCTCGCGAGCAGCGCAGCGTCACCGGCGCACGCGTTCGCCAGGAAGGTGTCGCGCTCGCGCAGCGGCTGGTTCAGCGCCGCGTGAAACAGTTCGGTGATCGCCTGCCACGCCGGCGTGCTCATCGCGACAAGCCCTCCGGCGATCCGAGCGCGTCCCGGAGCCACGCCCGCGCGAACATCCAGTCGCGCTCGACGGTCGCGGGCGACACGGCAATCACCTCTGAAATCTCGTCGGTCGTCAGCCCGCCGAAGAATTTCAGCTCGACGATGCGGCTCTTGCGCGTGTCGAGCGCGTGGAGCCGATCGAGCGCGTCATGGAGCTCCATCAGATCGAGCGGCGGCTCGTCGCTCGCAATCTGGTCCGTGCTGATCGTGAGCGGCACGTGCTCCGCGTCGCCCCCGCGCTTGGCGGCCGCGCGGTCGCGCGCGTGGTTGACGAGGATGCGCCGCATCATCGTGGCGGCGAGGCCGACGAACTGCGCGCGGTTCCGCCAGTCGACGCGCCGCTGGTCGATCATGCGCAGATACGCTTCGTGGACGAGCGCGGTGGGCTGCAGCGTGTGGTCCGGGCGCTCGCGCCGCAGATACGTCCGCGCCATGCGCCGCAGTTCGTCGTAGACGAGCGTGATGAGCGCCGCCGGCGCCTCCTCGTCCACGCCCCATCGCAACAGCAGGTCGGTGGCCGCGCCGGGTGCCGCTTCGCCGTCCGCTCCTGCGCGCTCCACGGTTTTTGTCACGGTGGCTCGATGGGTGAGGGATTTTAGCACCCGCTCGGGCGTTACAATGACGCCGATGCGGGTCCCGTCAGCCGCGTGCTGCGTTCTCGCCGCCTGCATGGCCATCGATGCAACCCCGGCCGCGCAGGAACAGAGCCGCTACGCGCTCGTCGGCGTCGTCGACGAAACCGGCGCACCCATGATGGGCCTGGGCAGCGGCGACTTCATCGTCGAAAACGATCACAGGCGTTGCGACGTGATCGGCGTGACGCCGGCCGCTTACCCGATCGCGGTGGTCGTCGATACGAGCGCGTTCGCGACCAGCGAATTCCAGTTGATGCGTCAGGCCGTCGAACGATTCGTGGATCGCGCGTCCGGCGAACGCGACGTGGCTGTCTACGCAAGCGGTTCGCCCGTCACGAAAGTCGTCGACTTCACGCGCGATCATGACGCGCTTGCCCGTGGCGTCACGCGGCTCTTCGCGAGCCGCACGGCGACCACGCACACGCTCGAAACCATCCGCGAGGCCGCGGAGGATCTGCGCGCACGGCACGCGCCCGTGACCGGTATCGTCGTCACATCGGCTGGCGGCATCGAGACGACCGCTCCGAGAACCGCCGACGTCCTGCCCGTCGTGCTGGCCAGCCACGCGATCGTGCACATCGTCGATCGACGCTCGCTGCGCCTGAATCAGGGCACGAACCATCAATCGCAGCTGCGGTCGCCGCAGAGCGGCGGCGGCGACGTCCTCGAGTCGCTCGCCTTGCGCACGAGCGGCAAGTACATCCGCGGCGCTGCCGGAGCGGTTTATTCGTCGGGCCTCGACACGGTGGGACGGGAGCTCGACTCGGAAGTCATCATGGAATACGCCGTCGCGAAGAGCGCCCGCTACGATCTCCACGTCGGCCTCATCGTCGTCGGTTCGCTCGGACGCGCGATCGGTCTGGACAACGCGCGCTGACAAGGCGTGCCGGAGCGCACGCCACTAGCCGCGTCGCGTGCTGTCGACGACGACGACCGTCACGTCGTCATCGAAACCATGATTGTGAGTGCGGCCGCCGAACGTGCTGACGTGCTCGACGAGCGCGCCGGCAAACGCATCGGCGCTGGCGAACGAGTCGCGATGCGCGAACGCGCGCAACCGGTCGCCGTCGAAGAACTCACCGGCTGAATCGGTCGCTTCCACGAGTCCGTCGGTGTACAGGATCAACCGATCGCCCGGCAGGAAGGGCCGATCAACGGACGAGTACTTCCAGCCCGGGAAGTGGCCGAGCATCACGCCGTTCTCGACGATCTCCTCGACGTCGCCGGCCCGATGCGCGAGCAGCGCCGGCGGATGGCCCGCCGCGCCGTATCGCAGGCGACCGCCGGCCGCGTCGACGTATGCGTACGCGGCGGTGACGAACTGACGTTCGAGCCGGCCGCAGAAAATCTCGTTCATGCCGGCGAGCACGCGCGCCGGGTCGTCGCCGTGCGCCGACTGCGCGACGAGCGCGACCTTGACCATCGACGCGATCAGCGCGGCCGGAATCCCGTGACCTGACACGTCCGCGACGAGGACGCCGAGGCAGCCGCCGCCCAGATCGAGGAAGTCGTAAAAGTCGCCGGCGACCGCCGCCATCGGCAGATAGCGCGCGCCGAGACCGAGACCTTCGATGGTCGGCATCTCGTGCGGAAGAATCGACGCCTGAATCTGTCGCGCCGTGTCGAGCTCGTGCCGCAGCTCGAGCAGGCGCCGATCATTGTCGACGGCGCGCGTCACGGCCACGTACCCGAGACATCCCAGCAGAATGAGCGCGCCAGCCCACTCCACGTTCAAGGCGCCTCGAAAGAATCGATCGTTGATGACGTTCTGAAACAGCACGAATCCGGCAAAGACGATGACGCCCGACGGACGATGCGAATGCCGCGCGTATCTGCCGCGCGAAGGCTCGCGCTGTTCCAGACGATGAGGATCATCGCCGCCACGACGACGTAACCGTTCACCCATTTCGAAATCGTGGGAGTCCGGGTCACCGCGTCCACGACGACGGCAATCACCGCGTATGCCGTCGCGACGATGCGCATCCAGCGGATCGAGCCGCGCCAACCAGCGCCAAACGTCAGCTCGAAGAAATAGAGGAGCGGGACGAGGATGATGTACGTGATGTCGGTGTCGAGATAAATCCAGAAGCGCGGTGAGGCAGGAACGAGCGCGCGCACGTCCGGACCACCGATGAGCAGGCGGACGCCATACAGGACGCCGCAGATCCCCAGCGCGCCGAGCGCGGCGTTGCCGTTCTTCCGGATCGGCTTCGAAAACAGACACTGCACGATGCCCGCCGTCAGAATCACGACGCCTGCGGCGAGTTGCGCAAATTCCAACCAGCGTTCCGTCAGTCCCGGGTTCATCGAAGTCGAGGCCTGAACGTCGAGGCCTGAACCGCGAAGGTTATCACCGGCTGGCGCGCGACGTGTGGCTCGGACTACGCTTTGGCCGATGACCACGCCGAACGGATCGACGACGCTTGACGATGTGCTCGCTGCGATCGTCGGCGAAGAAGCCGAGGCGGTGCGGCTTGTCCGTGCGACGCCCGAGATCGCGTTCGCGCGCTTTTTGGACGAGCGGCTGGTCGAGGAGATTCCGCATCAGCTGTACGCAAAGGACACGGCGCTCCACGTCGCAGCGGCTGCACTTCGTCCGCTCGTCGTCCAGGCGCTGATAGACGCCGGTGCCGACGCCAACGCCGAGAATCGGCGCGGGGCGATCGCTCTGCACTATGCGTGCGATGCACGTCCCCGGTCGGGGCAGCACTCGAACCCGTCAGGTCAACAGTCGGTGATCGAGCGCCTGATCGATGCGGGTTCGGACATCGAGCACAACGACAAATCGGGCGCGACACCGCTGCATCGCGCCGTTCGCGCGCGGAATCTTCGCGCCGTCCGCTCTCTGCTGGAGCACGGCGCGCGTGCGGACGCGACTCACGGCGGCAGTGGCACGACTCCGCTTCGCCTTGCGACGCACTCGACGGGCGCGAGCGGTACGAAGGGCACGCAAGCCGAGCAGCAGGCGATCGTCGAACTTCTCCGCCGATACGGCGCCCGGCGGTAGCCCGAATTCACCCAATCTTCACACGGTCGTTACACCCGGTCGGCAGAATGCGGGTTCGCACAGGCATCTGACGCCGGCGGCAGTGCCGTCGATCTTCGACCTGAACTCGACCTGAATAAGGAGCATTTCGTGATATCGCGAACCGCGCGCTCGGCGATCTTCATCGTGACGGCCGCGCTGGCGCTTCCCGCCTGCGGCGGCGGAACGTCAGGCGACGCCGGCACATCGGTCAAGCTGCAGGGCGCCGGCGCCAGCTTTCCCGCGCCGCTCTACAACAAGTGGTTCAAGTCCTACAGCGCCTCGCACCAGGACATCGTCGTCGACTACCAGTCGGTCGGCAGCGGCGGCGGCATCAAGAGCGTCATCGACCACACGGTCGATTTCGGCGCGAGCGACGCTGCGATGAAGCCCGACGAGATGGCGAAGGTGCCGGAAGGCGTGCAGCTGTTTCCGATGACGGCTGGCGCCATCGTGCTCGCGTATCACCTCGAAGGCGTTTCGGACCTGAAGCTCTCGCGCAAGGCATACGCCGGCATCTTCCTCGGCACCGTCAAGAAGTGGAACGACCCGTTGATCGCGGCGTCGAATGCCGGAACGACGCTGCCTGATCTGCCCGTCAACGTTGTGGTGCGCGCCGACAGCAGCGGCACGTCGTTCGTCTTCTCGCAGCATCTCAGCGCGATGAGCGACGAGTTCGGCAAGGGCGTCGGCGCGAACACGATGCCCAACTGGCCCGTCGGCACGAAGTCGAAGGGCAACGAGGGCGTGACCGCCAGCATCATGAGCACGCCGGGCGCGATCGGCTACATCGAGTATGGATACGCCAAGAGCCAGAAGATGCCGATGGCGACGCTCGAGAACAAAGCCGGCAAGTTCGTGCAGGCGAGCACGGAAACCGGGCAGGCGGCGCTCGCATCGACGCAGCTGCCAGACAACCTGATCGCGTGGGCGCCCGATCCTGATGTGCCCGAGGCGTACCCGATCGTCACTTACACCTGGCTGATCTGCTACCGGAAGTATCCCGACAAGAACAAGCAGCAGGCGATGCAGCAGCTCGTGAAGTACGGACTGACCGACGGTCAGAAGGATGCCGAGTCGCTCGGCTACATTCCGCTGCCCTCGCCTGTCGTCGACCGGGCCACGGCCGCCATCCAGAACGTCGGCGCGCAATAGCATCGGAGTCCGTCGGGGCATGGCCACACCGGCACACTCTCGCCTGCAGCACACCATCGGCGCGATGTTCGTCGCGCGTCGCGGCGAAATCAGCCAGGCGCCGAGCCGCCGTCAGCTGCTCGTCGACCGCGGATTTCAATGGACGTGCGTGGCGTTCGCGTGCCTGACGCTCACGCTGTCGACGTTCATCGTGCTGCGCATCGCGATCTCGGCCGTGCCCGCCATCCGCGAGTACGGCATCGGCTTCATCACTGGCCGCGTGTGGGATCCGAACACCGCGCGCTACGGGATCCTCGCGGAGATCTGGGGCACGGTGTATACGTCGCTGCTGGCGCTCGTGGTCGGCAGCGCGTTCGGCATCGCGGCTGCCATCTTTCTCGCCGAAGGCTACATCGGCCAGGCGGCATTCAGCGTCCTGCAGCGGATGAACCGTCACCTGCATCCGGTCTGGGGACGGCTACCCGATCAACTCGAACATCTTTTGAAAAATCTGATCGAGCTGCTCGCGGCGATCCCGAGCGTCGTCTACGGTCTGTGGGGACTGTTCGTCGTCATCCCGGTCATCAGGCCGGTGTGTGCCTGGCTGCACCTCAACCTCGGATGGATTCCGCTGTTCTCGACGGACTTGAGCGGACCGGGCGTGCTGCCGGCGGTCCTCGTCCTCGCGATCATGATTCTTCCAACCGTTACGGCCATCAGCCGCGACGCGCTGGTCTCGGTGCCGCCCAAGCTTCGCATGGCGGCATACGGTCTCGGTGCGACGCGCTGGGAAACGATTCTGGCCGTGATCGTGCCGACCGCGTCGCGCGGGATTTTCGGCGGCATCCTGCTCGCGCTCGGCCGCGCGCTCGGCGAGACGATGGCGCTGGCGATGCTCGTCGGCAACTCGAATCAGATCAGCGTGTCGTTGTTCTCGCCCGCCAATACGCTTGCCGCGCTTCTGGCCAACAACTTTCCTGAAGCCGGCGCACGCCAGGTGCCAGTGCTGATGTATGCGGCGCTTGTCCTGCTCGCCATCACGCTCGTCGTGAACATCCTCGGCGCGCTCGTGATTCAGCGCGCCGCCATCGCGACCGTGGACTGACGAAGATGGCATCGACAGCAACGACGACCATCGAAAGCCTCGACCCGCTGAGCGGCGTCGATTTCTCGCAGCTCGAACGATCGCTGCGGCGGCCGCGCACGCTGACCGACTTCGGCCTCAGCGCGATCGTGACCGGCATGACGCTGCTCTCACTCATCCCGCTCTTCTCGGTTGTCCTGATGCTGCTGTGGCGCGGAGGACAGAAGCTGAGCGTCAGCGTCTTCACCCAGCTGCCGCCGTCCGCGCTCGAACAAGGCGGCGGCTTCGGCAACGCCATCGTCGGCACGCTCGTCATCGTCGCGATCGCCGTCCTCGTGAGCGTCCCGATCGGCATCATGACGGCGATCTATCTGTCGCAGGCGGGCGGGCGACGACTCGCGGTCTGCGTGCGGTTCTGCGCGAAGGTACTGACCGGATTCCCTTCCATCCTGGCGGGTGTGTTCGCGTATGGCGCGGTCGTCTTGACGACGGGCGGCTATTCGGCGCCGGCGGGCGGGGTTGCGCTGGCGCTCCTGATGCTGCCGACGATCATCCTCACGTCTGAAGATGCGATTCGAATGGTGCCGGCACGCATGAAGGACGCCGCGATCGGAATGGGCGCGACGCGCACGCAGACCATCTGGATGGTGCTCCTGCCGACGGCCGTTCCGGGAATCCTCACCGGCGTCATGCTCGCGATCGCGCGCGCCGCCGGAGAAACGGCGCCGTTGCTCTTCACCGCTCTCTTCAGCAACTACTGGCTCGTGTCGCACGGCCACGCCAACCTGATGCAGCCGACGGCGTCGCTGGCCGTGCTCGTTTACAACTTTGCGGGCGTGCCGTTCCAGAACCAGGTCGAGCTCGCGTGGGCTGCGGCGCTCGTCCTCGTGCTGCTCGTGCTCGTCGCCAATCTCGTCGGCCAGAGCCTGTCATCGCGTCGCGCGTAGTCATACAGGGAGTCCATCATGATGCCATCCGTCAATCCGGCAGCCGCTTCGGCGCGGACCGTTCCGATGCCGCCGAAAATGTCTGGCGCGGCGACGAACGGCGAGGTCGTGCTCGATTGCCACATCCGCGACCTGCACTACGGGTCGTTCCGCGCGGTACGCGACACCGCGATTCCGATCACGCGGAATTCGATCACCGCCTTCATCGGACCGTCGGGCTGCGGGAAGAGCACGGTGCTTCGCTGCCTGAACCGGATGAACGATCTGGTTCGTGGCTTCAGGTTCGAAGGCCACATCAAGTATCGCGGGCGCGACATCTACCATCCGTCAATCGATCCGGTGGCCGTGCGCCGCTTCATCGGCATGGTCTTCCAGCAGCCGAATCCGTTCGCGACGAGCATCTACAACAACGTCGCATTCGGCCTGCGGCTGAACGGCTTCCGCGGCGACAGGGCCGAGAAGGTCGAGCGCGCCCTGCGCGGCGCCGCGTTGTGGGACGAGGTGAAGGACAAGCTGCAGAAGAGCGGCCTGTCGCTGTCCGGCGGCCAGCAGCAGCGGCTCTGCATCGCACGCGCCATCGCGACCGAACCCGAAGTGCTCCTGATGGACGAGCCGTGCTCGGCGCTCGATCCGATTGCCACGCGCAAGATCGAAGAGTTGATGCTCGAGCTGCGGCAGCGCTTCACGATTGCGATCGTGACGCACAATCTGCAGCAGGCGCAGCGCGTCGCCGACTACACCGGCTTCCTGTACGTCGACACGTCGGAGGGCGGCAGAACCGGATATCTCGTCGAATACGGTCCCTCCCGCCAGCTGTTCGAAGATCCGCAGCACACCCACACGAAGCAGTACGTCAGCGGCGAGTTCAGCTGACGGCCAGACGCGGGCGGACGCCTCGAGCGTCAGCCCGCGTGCCGTCGCGGCTCGGTCCTCGTCCTCATCGCGAACGTCGATCGGCGGCATTCCCAGACGTCGGCGTGCCGCATCGCCGCCGCGAGCATTGCCGCGTCGCGCGCTTCATCCAGCGGAATGTCCCAGCGCAGCCCGACGCGCTGACCGCGGCATCCGACCTGCTCGAGGTCGCACCGTCCGCGTTTCCGAAAGACGACGATGAAGTCGCCCGGCTTCAGGATGGTCTTTTGCACATCGGCCTCGGAAGTAGAGATGTCTCAGGGTACGACACGGACATCTCAAACCGGTGACGTGTGACCGCCTTCGGGACATCCGCCGAACTCTTGAGGATGATTCAGCGAACTGGTTTGGCGGCGGACGCGCGTGCGGCACGGAGCGTTTCGCCGAAGCGCTCGTATTGATCGACCGCGACGAAGTCCACGCCGGCACGAATCGCCGCGTTCCACCGCAGCCGGGCGGCGTCCTCGGATCCGAAGTTGTAGCCGGCGGACCACCCGCCCGATTCGTCCTGCGGATCGTGGCCGTTCAACGTGTAGAAGCGGATCCAGAGTCCCGCCTGATGCGACGCGTGGACGAGATCGTCGAGGCGCTTTTCGTCGGCGGGCGTCCACGCGCCTGCCTGCCGCTGGCCGCCGAGTTCGACGACGCTCCACGGGTTGTTCCACCAGCGGTGATAGTTGGTACGCGGGCCGGGCGTGATGTCCGGCAGCTCCTCACCCGATCGGACGCGCACTTCCGCGGCCGTGCCGGCTTGACGAATGTGCGGGTGCGCGGCGCCGAATACGAGCAGAGGCTCACCGACCGGCACGGCGTCGTGGAAGGCGCGGCGCTGCGCATCGGATTCGCCGGTGAGCACCAGAACCGGACCGACTGTCATCGGCTGGACGTCGGCGAGCGTGGCTGCGCGAGGCGCGGTCGTCAGCCACGACTTGTACTCGCGCAAGAGCGCCAAGATCGCGGCGAGATGTTCCGGCTCCTCCGTCTTGAGATCGAGATTCAGCGTGATGAGCGGCCAGCTCTCGCGATGGTTGTCTCGCAGCGCGGCTTCGACGATCGGGCGGATGCGCTCGAAAAAATAATCGCGCATCGTTGGCTCGCGTCCCGTGAGACCGAGCGCGGGCTTGCCCGGCTCGTCGTGCGCCACGAGCGATCTTCCTTTCCCGGTCGCCGGATCGCGATACCACACGAGGTCCTGCTCGATCGCGAGCGGCGTGCCGGTCGAGAGCGCGCGATCGATCCGGTCCGCCCAGCGTCCGTCGTACGGATAGCAGTTGTGCGCGTCCAGGAGGACGCGGCCGCCGGGCTCGAACGCCGCGCCCGCGCGCAGTGCGGCGGGCGCGGCGCAGACGACCAGCACGCCGACCGCCACGCTCGCCGCAACGATACGATGCGTCCTTAGAACGTGAACCTCACCGCGATCTGCATCGTTCGCGGATCGCTCGCCAGGCTCGAGATTGTGCCCAGCGTGGCGGGGCTGCTGATGTCGCGATTCGGCAGCCCGAAGTTGACGGTGTTGAACAGGTTGAAGATGTCCCAGCGCAGCGTCGCCGCGAGCGTCGGGCTGAACCGGATCTGACGCTGGACCGTGAAATCGAAATTCTGGAATCCGGGACCGGTCAACTGGTTGCGCTGCTCGTTGCCGAAGGTCCCGGACGAGACCGCCTGAAACGCGGCCGTGTTGAACCACTGATCCACCGTCTTCGGCCCGTCGGTGTTGCCGACGACGTTCGGCAGCCCGGTCATGCTCGTGCCGACGTTGTTCCCGCTCTGATTCACCGTGAACGGGTGGCCCGAGTGCGCGGTGTAGATGCCCGACATCGTCCAGTCCTTCGACCAGACGCTCTTGCCGGGCGGCGACCAGACGAAGTTCGCCGAGAAGCGATTCCGCACGTCGTAGTCGCTCGGCCCGTACCACGGACCGAAGTCGCGCGAGTTCTGCGGGAACGCGTTCGAGCCCTGCGTCGTGAGCTGCTCGGACGCGTTGTCCTGAGAGCTTCCCAGCGTGTAGGCGACGCCGAACGCGTAGCCGTGCACGAAGCGGCGCTCGAGGCCGAAGTCGAGGCCCTTGTACTCCGATCGGCCGTTGTCCGACCGCCACTCGATGAACCCGAAGTTCGGATACGGCAGCGCGCCGAGCGCGTTGTTCCCGGCTGCGTTCGGCAGCGGCTGATTCAGGTTCACGAGCGTCGCGAGGTTGGAGCCTCGCGAGTAGATGAAGTCCGCAGACATCACGAGGCTGCCGGGCAGCTCGCGCTGCACGCCGGCGCTCGCCTGACTGGTCATCGTCGCCGGATCGTCCTGGTTGACGGCGCGGACGCGGACGGCCGTCAGCTGTCCGGCGGCCGGATTGAGGTTCGGCGGATTCAGGAAGCCCGCCGGAAATCCCGCGTTCAGGAAGAACACCGGCGATCCCGACGTCTGCGTGATCGTCTTGTTGACCAGCCCGGGCAGGTTCAGTGCGAGCTGATCTTCGCTGCCGACGCGATCGAACAGGTTGTAGAAGATGCCCCAGCCGCCGCGCAGGATCGTGCGCTCGTCGAGCTTGTAGACGACGCCGACGCGCGGCGCGAAGTTGTTGCGATCCGGGTTGACGAGCGCGCGGTTCTGAAGCGATCCGTCGCTCGCGAAGATCAGGGAGCCGGTGCCCGCCGGCAGGAAGTTCGTCTGCTCGTTGTCGGCCTCGAGCGCCGGCGTCATGTAGTCGTACCGGAGGCCGAGGTTCAGCGACAGCCTCGCGTTCACTTTCCAGTCGTCCTGGATGAAGTACATCTGCGCCTGGTGCTGCTGCTGTACCACCCAGACGTTGGACGCCTGAAGATCCGAGACGTAGCCGAGGAGGTAGTCGGCCATCGGGTTGCCCGTAAACGCGTTCCTGAAGCGAAGCGATCCGCGCGTCGCGGGCACGTCCATGAAGTCGTTGTGCATCGGCAACATCAGGTCCGCGCCGGCCTTGAACGCGTGCGCGTCGTGGATCCACGAGATGCTGTCGATGAACTCGAACTGATTCGTGTGCTGGAATTTCGGCAGGAAATCCGGCGACCCGATGCGGCCGAGTCCCGATCCGCCGAAGTAGCCGTCGATCGTGATGCCCGCGAGTCCCCCGGCCACGAGCGGGTTCGTCACCGATCCGGGAATCGTCGCCGCCGCGGGCGGCGCGAGCCCGAATGGCTGCTGCACCGCGTCCGAGGTCGCCTGCGACCACGACAGCCGGAACTCGTTGACCATCGACGACGAGATGATGCGCGTCCAGCCGCCGACGAACGCGTTCGTCTTGATCGTCTGATTCCCGAATGCAGACGTGCCGGTGCCGTCCACGACGCCGCCGAACGCGCCGGGAATCTGGCGTGTGCGGTTGGAATAGATGTAGCGGCCGAAGATGCTGTCGTTCTGCGTCGGCTTCAGATCGCCGCGGCCGAGCAGCCGGTCCGCGTTGTCGAGCAGGTCGGCAGTGCGAAAGAAATTATTGGCGCCGGGCTGATTCGGCATCGGCACGAGCGCGAGGATTGCCGCAGCCACCGGATCGATGCGGTTCTGCGGAATCGTGTTGTTCGGAAAAGGCTGGCCCGTCACCGGGTCGTTGATCGCCGACGAGAACACGCCCGCACGATCGTCGGCGGTCGGCACGCGCGTCAATCGCGTCACGCCTCGCGTAATCCGCGTGCCTTCGTAATCGGCGAAGAAGAACGCTTTGCTCGACACGATCGGGCCGCCGAGATTGCCGCCGAACTGATTCTGGT
The DNA here is from genome assembly GCA_036557365.1 of Vicinamibacterales bacterium. GTDB lineage: Bacteria > Acidobacteriota > Vicinamibacteria > Vicinamibacterales > CAVVIG01 > DATKHR01. The sequence continues at coordinate 234,440 of DATBHR010000092.1, read as the reverse complement.
TGTTCGACGGTTTGGCGGCGCCGGCGCGCTGCGAGAAGTAGTCGATCGAGTCGAACGACTCGTTGCGGAAGTACTCGTACGCGGTGCCGCGGAAATCGTTCGTGCCCGACTTCGTCGAGACGCTGACGGCGGCGCCCGGCGACCGTCCGTACTCCGCCGAGTACGGGCTCGTCACCACCTTGAACTCCTGGATCGCATCGACCGACGGCCGCGACACCTGCGTCGTCAGCTCCTGCACGTTTTCAGAGATGCTGTTGTTGTCCACGCCGTCGAGCAGGAAGTTGTTCTGGAGCGCGCGGGCGCCGTGCACGTTGATCCCGCCCGTGCGGCCGAACGACGTGCCGCCGCCCTGCTCCGTGTATCGATCGCCCTGGACGCCGGGCACGAGCGCCAGCAGGTCGTCCCAGTTGCGGATGGCGAGCGGCAGGTTGGCGACCTGCATCTGCGGGATGACGGCGCCGAGCGAGGCGTCGTTCGCGGCCAGCAGCTGCGGCGACTCCGCGACCGTGACCGTCTCGGCGAACGAACCGACGGCAAGCTCGACGTCGACGCGTCCGCGCTGGCCGACTTCGAGCGTAACGACCTGCGAGCTCTTCTTGAAACCGTTCAGCTCGACTTCCACGCGGTAGCGGCCGGGAATCAGGTTGACGACTTGATAGCCACCGACCTCAGAGGTCACCTGCCGCGACTCGACCTCCGTCGCCAGGTTCGTGACGACGACCGTCGCGCCAGGCAGCGCACCGCCGCCGGTATCGGTCACGAGTCCACTGAGCGTGGCGCGATCGACCTGGGCGTGCACAAGGGTCACGTTCAACAGAAGCAGGGCACCTAACGCCAGCGCGCACTGCAGAGTTCGCTTCATCGAAACATCCTCCGAAGATTGTGTAAGGCGAGCGCAGCGATAGTAGTGGGGGATTGTAAAGACCGTATGAATCGTATGCGTGGAAAAAATTACCGGTCGTGCTACAGGTCGAGATGCAGGCGCGCTGCTGGCACCCACACCGGTCCGCGATCGCGGTTGTAGCCGGGATGCAGGAGATATTGCAGACCGGCCGATGCGGCAATTCCGCGCCACACTCGCGCCGTGTAATACGTCTCGACGATCGTTTCACGCCCGTACGTGAGCGTCCCGTCGCCGAGCAGGAACCCGAGCCCGCCGAGCTTGAGGTATTCGCGGTGCAGCTCTGACAGACCGTTCGAGACGAACGCGACGCCGACACGATCGCCCGCGCGCTGCCACCGGTCGCCGCGCACGTCGAAGCCGAGACTGACGGTATTGTTCACCTCGGTGTACGCAAACGACTCGTTGTCGCCCTCGTTCCAGCCGGCGCGTACGAAACCTCGCACGCCGTGCGTCACGTCCTGCTGGAGATTGACGCCGGTGCCGTACTTGACGCGTCCCTGCTCTCGATGCGCCACGATGTCCGGCTTCGGATCCTTGCCGGCCTCGAATGCTTCGATCGCTTCTCCGTAGCTGCCCATGTTCGCGTGGTTCGCGTATCCGAGCAGCCGCACGATCGTGCCGGCCGCGGGCCGCAGCTCGATCTCCAGGTTGTCAGCGCGCGCCCGCGCGATGTCCCAGTCGAGATCGATGCCGTTCGCAACCGTCGGCATCAGCGCTTCCGCCCAGCGAACGGACCACCGCGGCGTGTCGAGCTCCGCGACGACGCCGAACGTGTAGCCGCGCGTATCGGCGGCGTAGTCGAACGCGCCGTTGTTATCCACCGTCCAGTTCGTGAACTGCAGGTGGCTGTCGCTGGCAACCGCGTTGTTGTCGAAGAAGTCGACGAGGCTGATTTTGCCGGCGCGGATCTCGATCCGGCGCTCCGGCACGTGCGTCACCACGGAGAGCGGCGACACCGGAACGCTCGTCTCGCCATCTGACAGCGGAATCACGCCGTGGACCATCACGCGCGCGATGTAGGGACTGCTTCCGAGCGACGGATTGCGGACGACGTCGAGGTTCGTGAAGCCGGCCAGACCGAGCGCATCGCTCAAACCGCGGCCTCCCGCGCTCTCGACATCGAAGAGGACGTCCCATCGGCGCGCAATCCGTACGCCTGTGTAGAGCGTCAGCACGCGCGACAGCGCATCTTCCGCCGACGCTTTCAGGCTGTTCGGTCCCGAATATGGCGAATGAAAGTCGCCGTGCGCCTGAAAGATGAAGTTCAACTGGCCGCCGAGGTAGAACGGCGCCTTGTCGGGATGGTCGAAGAGCGTGACCGTCGGCGTGTCCTGCTCGTCGTGCTCGTCCTGTGCGCCCGCTGGCGCAGACAGGAGCATCACGGTCGCAATGACGAACAGCACGGCGCCGAATCGCACGTCGACGAGGATACCAGCTGGACCACGCACTTCCGCTGCCTTCGGCGAGAAGTTACGCGACGGTCAAACGCGCTGCACAGAAACTCAACATCGGGTTGATACGTTTTCGGGGCGCTCCACAGACAACGAGGAGGCCCTCATGAGACCCACTGACCGACGTACGTTCCTGAAGCTGATGGGATCGCCCGCGCTGGCCGCGGCGCTGCCCGCCAACATCAGCCGTGCGCTCGAGATTCCGGCACACCGCCGCACCGGCACGATTGCCGACGTCGAACACATCGTCGTGCTGATGCAGGAGAACCGATCGTTCGATCACTACTTCGGCACGATGCGCGGCGTCCGCGGCTACGCGGACCCGCACGTCGTCAAGCTGCCGTCGGGACAACCGGTGTGGTTCCAGCCGACCGACGCCGGCTTCCTCCTGCCGTTCCGGCCGGACGTCGAAAACGTCGGCATGGAATTCCTCCCCGATCCGCCGCACGGCTGGACCGACACGCACGCCGCGTGGAACGAAGGCCGCCACGATCAGTGGGTGCCCAACAAGGGCGTGACGACGATGACGTATCACACGCGGAAGGACATCCCGTACCATTACGCGCTCGCAGACGCGTTCACCGTCTGCGACGCATATCACTGCTCGCTGCTGGGACCGACGGATCCGAACCGCTATCACATGTGGACCGGCTGGGTGGGCAACGACGGCAACGGCGGCGGACCGGTGATCACGAACGCCGAGGCCGGATACGACTGGTCCACGTTTCCCGAGCGCCTCGAGCGTGCCGGCATCTCGTGGAAGATTTATCAGGACGCCGGTATCGGCCTCGATGCGGCCGGTTCGTGGGGCTGGACCGACAACGCCTACATCGGCAACTTCGGCGACAACTCGCTGCTCTACTTCCATCAGTTCCAGAACGCACCGACGGGCAGCTCGCTCGCCGACCGCGCGAAGACCGGCACGAACATCCTCACGCAGAGTCTCGATCCCGATCGGCTCATCGACATCTTCCGCGGCGACGTGCAGCGAGGAACGCTGCCGCAGGTCTCGTGGATCGTGGCGCCCGAGGCGTACTGCGAGCATCCGAACTGGCGCGCGAGCCTCGGCGCCTGGTATGTCTCGCAAATCGTGGACGTGCTGGTCTCGAATCCCGACGTCTGGAGCAAGACGGTCCTCTTGATCAACTACGACGAAGAAGGCGGCTTCTTCGATCACCTCGTTCCGCCGACTCCGCCGCAGTCACGCGACGAAGGACTCTCGACGGTCGAGACCACGAACGAGATCTTCGCGGGCGACAGCGAACATGCGAGCGGCCCGTACGGGCTCGGCATGCGCGTGCCGCTGCTCGTCGTGTCGCCGTGGAGCAAGGGCGGGTGGGTGAACTCTCAGGTATTCGATCACACGTCGATCATCCGCTTCCTCGAAGCGCGATTCGGCGACAGCCATCCGGATCTTGTCGAGACGAACATCACGCCGTGGCGCCGTGCGGTCTCCGGCGACCTGACCAGCGCGTTCGACTTCGCAAGACCGGAAGCGTGGCGCAAGGTGAAGCTGCCGAGCACGGACGCGTACAAACCGCAGACCTTCGATCGTCACGACGACGATGTGCCGGTGCCGCCGGCGACGCAGGAAGTGCCACGGCAGGAGCGCGGCGTGCGGCCGGCGCGCGCGCTGCCCTACGTCCTGGACGCGCGCGGGACTCTCGACGCCGCCGACGGATCGCTCAGGATCGATTTCCGCAACAGCGGCAAAGCCGCCGTCGTCTACCACGTCCGATCCGCGCACGTTGCCGACGCACCGCGAACCTATACCGTCGAACCGCACATGAAGCTGACGGACACGTGGAGCATCGGCGCGCCGCCCGCGTCGGCGTACGACATCGAAGTGTTCGGGCCGAACGGATTCTTCCGGGCGTTCAAGGGCGGCGGTCCGGGGTCGCGTGGCACGAACCTCGACGTGAGAGCGCGGTATGACGAGCGGCTCGGGGTCACGCTCGAGATCTCGAACCGCGCGTCGCGCCTGTCGCGCATCGCCATCCGCGAGGGCTACTCGGGCCACTCGACGAAAGTGCTCCTCGCCCCTGGACAGCTGATCTCGAAGCGCTGGTCGCTGACGCGCGTCTGGGGATGGTACGACCTGACGATCACGGCTGACGGCGACGCCAGCTTCGCCTATCAGCTCGCTGGTCACGTCGAGAACGACGAGGACAGCATCAGCGATCCGATCATGGGCGGCTTGATTTAGCCGCCCTCGATTACTGTGGCCGGCGGAACAGTCCTCCGTAGACCGCCTTCGCGAGGATGTGGCCCTGCATCGCCTTCATCACGTTCGCGCGCGTCTCGAATGCGTCGGCCGTCGGCTTGACGTCCAGCTGCGTGTCGAGCGCATAGAGCTCGAACATGTAATGGTGGAACGGACCGTTCGCCCCGGCGCCGGGCCCGCGATAGACCTGGCCCGTCGCGCTGATCTGGTAGCTGCCGTCGGGCAGCTGCGCGCCCTTCGCGACGCCTTCGGGCATGCCGGTCGCCGTCGCCGGAATGTTCCAGACGACCCAGTGCGCCTGATCGTCTGTCGTCTTGTTGCGGACGACCTCCATGTCGTGCATGTTGAGGACGAACGACTGCGTGCCGCTCGGCGCGTTGGTCCAGTTGATCGCGGGCGACGTGCCTTCGCCGGGCGCCGCGCCAGGCGCGGCCTGGCTGAACTTCACCGGAATCTGTCCGCCGTCGGGAAATCCTGGAATCGTCATCGTCATCGGCGGACCGCTCGGAGCGGCACCGCGCTGCGCCTGCCGTTCCGCACTGAACGACGCCGCGAGCAGGACGACCATCGACAGGACGAGAGAGAAGTGGACTCGCATGAATGCCTCCTCGAGCGACAACCCGTTTCGGGCGCTCGATGCTAGCACGACGGCCGCGCGGATCCGCGCGGCGTTCTCCGGTTACTTCTTGAAGACGAGGTACGGATCGACGGCGGCTCCCTGCCACCAGTGCTGCTCGGGTCCGAGCACGTAGATCGCGAAGTGCAGGTGCGGCGTGTTCGGCGGCGCGTTGCCGCTCGTGCCGACGTAGCCGATGACGTCGCCGCGCGTCACCGCCTGACCGTCGGCGAGTCCGTCCGCGTAGCGCTCGAGATGCGCGTAGTAGTAGCAGAAACGTTTGCTCGGATCGAACTGATAGATCGTCCGGCCGCCCGCCTTGCTCAGGAACAGTTTCGCGATCGTTCCGTCTTCAACGGCGTGAATCGGCGTATTTCGCGGCGCGAGCAGGTCTGCGGCTTCGTGGACATGCCCACCCTCTCCGGCCCGGTGCTCGTCGAAGTTTCCTTTCATCGACTCGATCTGGGCCTCGTCGATCGGCAGACGCAGGTGGCGATCGCGGAGATCGTCGATCGCGTCGCCGCTATTTGCGGGCTGACGGACGCCGGACGTCCCCGCCACGGGAGCCACGCGCTTCGATTCGACCGCTGCGGACGCGGACGTCGTCGAGGCGACTGAACTCAGTGTGGACGCGTCGACACCTGCAGGACGCGGGGCACCAGCGTGCAGCCACCATCCGACGAGGATACCAATGGCGAACGAAGCCGCCGCAATGCCGAGCGGGTACGAGCGGGAGGCCATCCTCCTCTTCATCGCGACCCTCAATCAGCGGAAGGCGACCGGCGTCCCCGGCTTGACGAGCGACGCGAGCCGCGCCGCGTCCCAGTTCGTCAGGCGCACGCATCCGTGTGACTGCGACGCGCCAATCCTCGACGGCTCGGGCGTACCGTGCAGTCCGTAGTGTTCGAGGTTGATGCCGATCCACACGACGCCAACGGGATTGTTCGGGCCGGCCTGGATCGGCGCCGCCTTCGCGGTGGGCGCCGCATCCCAGAACAGATCGGGGTTGTAGTGGAACACCGGCCGCCACGACACCGAGGTGACCTTCCAGTCGCCAATCGGCAGCGGATCGTGAACGCTTCCGCTCGACACCGGCGCAAAGAAGACGAGGCTGCCGTCAGATCGCGTCGCTCGCATGGCGGACTCCTCGCGCGAGACGGCGATATTGATGTCACCCGCGTCCGCGTCGGACGCCGGCTTCGTCATCGCATCGAACGGTTCGACCGCAGGCACCGTGATGCGTGTGCCGGCATTAAACGTTGCGCCGTGATTCAGCTCGCGCAGAAGCGCGGGCGCGGCGTGAAATCGCTCTGAAAGGCGTTCGAGCGGCGATCGGTACGCGAGGGAGGGAAGCTCCCGCTGTTCGTCCAGCTTCGGTGGAATCTTCTCGACGAACGGCCCCTTCACATCGTCTGCCGTCACGTCGTACGTGACGGTTGCCTGCGGCGCTGCGGCCTCTCCCTGTGTCTGCGACGCGGCGCCACTCCGGAGCGCGTGCCACGTCTGGCAATCCGGTTCACCCGTGACGGCAAGGCCGTGCGACTCCTGAAACGCTGTCAACGCACGACGCAGGTTCGCACCCGCCTTCGCGTCAATCTCTCCGGGCGAAAAGGCTGCGCGATCGAGGAACACCTGGAAGCCCAGCAAATCGCCGCACGCAAGATGCAGCGGCGGTCGCTTCGCGTTCGGCCGCTTCTCTTTCGCGGTAGAGGCCGCCACACCGCCGCCAATTGTCGCCGCGAGCGCACACGCCGCAACCGCACGAAACCATGCGCGTTCCGTCATCGGCACGACTCGACTGCATGACGCGTGCCTCCGCGAAAGGCTCAGGTCTCACCGAATTCTGACGTCGCACTCACCGTTCGCACCTGAGTTGCTGCGCCCCACCGCGCTATCGTGGGAATCGCGACGGGATTCGGCCTTCGCGTTCCTATGTTTCCCGAGGAGTCATGTGTGATTACGACCTTTGCTTCACCGTCCGCGGTCGACGATATGCCCGCGGAGCTGCCGGCCATCCTGGAACAACTCGCCGATTCGAACCCTGCGATTGGTCTCGCGCTGGTGCGCGCGCTCGGCGGCGCCGATTCGCCGGCGCTCCGCCAGACGTCGAACCGTTTGATGGAAGCGCTCGCCACTGATCTCGGTGTCAGCCTGGAAGTCGAGACCACCGTGTCGCGCGCGCTGCGCGCGCAGGAAGTGTTCGACAACTGGCCCGAGGAACGCGTCGATGCGCTGCTACGGGACCTCGCGGTCGCGGTCGCCGATCGCGCCGAAGCGCTGGCCATCGAGGCCGTGCGCGAAACCGGCATGGGCAACGTCGCCGACAAGGTTCGCAAGAACCGCTTCGCCAGCCTCGCCGCGTACCGGTCGCTCGTCGGAAAAGTCGGCAAGGGAGTCCTGTCCGTCGACCAGGAGCGCCGCGTGACGGAGATCGCCAGCGCCGTCGGCGTCGTCTTCGGCGTCGTGCCGGTGACGAACCCGGTCGGCACCGCCATTTTCAAGACGCTGATTGCGCTCAAGGGGCGCAACGCGCTCATCCTGAGCTTCCATCGTCGTGCGGTTGGCGTCGGCCGCAGCGTGGGCGCTGTGATCCGGCAGGTCCTTGCGGCTCACGGCGCGCCGACGGATCTCGTCCAGTGCCTGACGAACCGCGCGGACCGCGCCATCACACGTCGCTTCATGAGCCACGAGAAGGTCTCGTTGATCGTCGCGACGGGCAGCGCGGGACTGGTGAGGGCGGCGTACAGCTCGGGGACGCCGGCGATCGGGGTCGGACCCGGAAACGCGCCGGCGCTGATCTGCGCGGATGCGGACCTCGAGGAGGCCGCGCGCGCGATTGTCGAGAGCAAAGCGTTCGACAACGGCCTGATTTGCGGCGCCGAGCACAACCTGGTCGTCGACGATCGCGTCTCGGCGCCGTTCGCCGACGCGCTCGCGCGCCACGGCGCCGCTGTCCTCACGGCGGAGGAGCGCGGACGATTCTACAAAAGTGTGATCGATCGGAAGTCGAGAACGCTGCGGCGCGAGATGATCGGCCAGCTCGCCGATACGATTGCCGCCGCCGTCGGAATCTCGCGGCCGTACCCGATCCGCGTGATCGTGATTCCGTCGGACGCCGCCCGGCTCGATCCGTTTTCCGGCGGCGAGAAGCTGGCGCCCGTACTCTCGATGTTCTCAGCAGCTGGAGAAGACGAGGCGCTCCGGCTCTGCCGGACGCTGCTCGACGAAGCGGGCGCGGGACACACCGCGGTGATTCACTCGACGAACCCGGCGCGTGTCGATCGATTCGCGCGGACCATGCCGGCCGGACGGATCCTCGTCAACACGCAGGCGGCGCAGGGCTGCTGCGGCATGACGACCGGACTCGAGTGCTCGATTACGCTCGGGTGCGGCACGTTCGGCGGCAACTCGACGACCGACAACGTCGGCTACCGTCACCTGCTGAACATCAAGCGCGTGGCGTACGGCCTCGAGGTCTGACAGTCGCCGCGCGGCTCACGCGGTGAAGAGATCGCCGGCCAGGTACTTGAGGCCGCTGTCGACTACGACCGTCGCGACGGTCTTGCCGGGACCGAGTTCCTTCGCGAGTTGCACGGCAGCCGCGATGTTCAGTCCGCTGGACGTGCCGACGAGCAATCCTTCTTCGCGGGCGAGCCGCTTCGCCATCGCCCGCGCGTCGGCCTCGTCGACGCTGCGCGCTTCGTCGTACGGCCGATCGGTCATGTGCGGCGGCACGCTGCCCGTGCCGATGCCCTCGACGCGGTGCGCGCCGCTGCGTCCGAGCGTGAGCGCCGGCGACGAGGCAGGCTCGAGCGCCACCACCCGCGCGCGGCTGCCGCCGTCGCGCAGCGCGCGCCAGACACCGCGGAGCATTCCGCCCGTGCCGACGGCGCCACAGAACGCGTCGACCCCGCCGGTCTGCTCGAGCAGCTCGCGGCCGATGCCCATGTAGCCCTGAACCGCGTCCTCGCTGTGAAACTGATCCGTCCAGAACGTGTCCGGCTCGGCGGCGAGGACGGCGATCTCTTTCCTGAACCGCTCGAACAGGGGCGGCGTCACTTTCCCGCCATCGCTCGGCACGATTCGAAGATCCGCGCCGAACGCTTCCATCGTCAGCAGCTTTTCGCGCGCGAATGCGTCGGACGAAAGCACGACGAAGCGGTAGCCTTTGGCCGCGCAGACCATCCCGAGCGACGATCCGGTACTGCCGCCAGTGAATTCGACGACGCGCATGCCAGGGCGGAGTGCGCCGCGGGCTTCCGCGCCTTCGATCATGGCGAGCGCCATGCGGTCCTTGTACGAGCCGGTCGGGTTCGACGATTCCAGCTTGACCAGGACGTCGGCCGACGGGCCGCTCACGATTTTTCTGAGGCGAACGACCGGTGTGTGTCCGATCGCTTTCAGTACTGAATCAGCAACGGTCGTCAAAGGCATCCGTCGAGCGTATCACGCGGATCGTTGGCGGTCAGCGCACTTTCCTGCCGCCGATGCGCGTCGCCGTCGCCGGATCGTTCTTGTCCGTCCGCCACGTCGGGTGGTTGAAGTGAAGAACGAAGTCGCCGTTGTAGGACACGACCGCGTTGTCGAACGTCAACGTGCCCACGCGCCGCCAGTTGCGGAAGGTGCGCCGCTCGTTCGTCGCGGGACCGCTCGTCTCCCCTTCGTCGGTGAGCTCGATGTGAAACGTCAGCGTGCGCTTCGGCTTCGGATCGCCGCGATCGAACAGCTGCGCCATGATCTCGTCGCGGAAATCGAGTCCGTCGCCGGCGATCTTCGGCTGATCCGTCGACACGAGCAGCCGCATGTACTCGGGCGCGCGTGTCGGCTCGTCGGCAGGTTTTCCCAGCTCGGCAATCGTGTACAGCTGACGGATCGTCGGCTTCTGATCGACCTTGTCGAACACGAGTCCTGTGTGAAGCAGCGTCGGCGCGCCGAGGCCGCGACGCGCGACGGTCGTGTTCGGTGCGTTCCGCAGCTCGACGTCGTTGATGAACTCGGTGTCCTCGCCGCCGATGTCGTCCTGCGTCATGAAGTTTGCGGTGACGAGCGGCAGGGCGTGGTCGGGATCGGTCGTCGGGAACAGCTTGCCGACCATCGACAGCGATCGCGTCCGGCCGCGCTGCGTGTCGGTGCAGCACGTCGAATAGCGCGCGACCACGAGCGCCGTGCGTCCTTTCGCAAAGTAGCCGGAGTATTCCGTATCAGCCGTCATCGTCCAGCGTCCCAACAAGCAGACGCCATTCGGATGCACGATGCGGCGGAAACCTTTTCGGTCGGGACCCCAGCGCAGGTCGGCGCCGGAATCGACGGTCCTTTCTGCGGACTGCTCGAACTGCGGGCTGGCGACGGTCGGGAACGTCACCTCGTAGATCGGCAGCGGCGGCTCGCCGGCAGCGCCCCAAACACGTTGGTACGGATTGGCGAACAGCGCGTCGGCGACCTCGCGGTATCTCGCGCCGCGGTAGGCGCGATCTTCGTCGGTCAGCTGAGGGGTGCCGAACGTGAACGCGATGGTCATGAGCCCTCTCGTTTCTTCAGGGCCGCGCGTCGGCAGACGGCTCCGGGTCCTGCGGAGCGGCGGATGTTAACACGTACGTGAGCTATTTCCGCGGAAGGATTTCGTCCGCCGGGCCCTGCCGGAATCGGACACCGGTGATCGCGCCGGTCGCGTCGGACTGGAAGTCGAGCGTCGCCTCGACGACCTTGTAGAAGAACTTCGTCTCGGTCTCTGGAAAGATCGGAAGCTTCTGCTGAGCGCCCACCTGCGCGATGAGCTGGGTGCCGTCCAGCGTGATCGTCAAGTCGACGTTCGGCCGCAGTCGATACGTGCCGGTGTACTTCGACAGCGTCGTGGTCGGCAGCGTGATTTCCGTGTGCTGCGGCACGTCCACGATCGCGCCGCTCGTGCGAGGCGCCGTGATATCGCGGCCGGCCTGGTGCAGGACGGCGGCCGTAACCTCGCCGCCGGGATCGCGGACGAAGTCGAGCTGCGCGTCGACGATCTTGAAAAAGAACTTCTGGTCCGACTCCGCGAAAATCGGGAACTGCGGCTGACCGGAAAGCTGCGCCGTGAGGTGATCGTCCTGCAGGCGGATCCACATTTTCATCCCCGGCGCGAGCTGGTACGTGCCGACGTTCTTCTGAAGCGTCGCCGCCGGAACCGCGATCTCCTTCCGTTCGGATTGCGTCACAACCGTTCCGCCATGCGCGATGGTGCCGAGCTTCGACGCGATGTCGGTGGGCGCCGTTCCGTTGACGTTCGCCAGCACGGCGACCGTCAGCTTGTCGTCCGGGTAGTACGCGAGAAACGTGTTGAAGCCGTTGATGCCGCCGTTATGCGCGACGACCGTCCGCCCGTCCGCTTTCGTCACGGTCACGCCGAGCGCGTAGTCGCCCTTGAACGGCGTGGTCATCTTCTTGAGCGATGCGGCAGACAGCAGCTTGCCGCCAAAGAGCGCCTGCTCCCAGCGCAGCAGATCTTCCGTCGTCGAGTACAGCGCGCCGGCCGCGTACGGCACCGTCATGTCGATGTACGGGGCATTGAGGAAACCGCTCGAAGACGGCGCGTAACCGGCCGCGCGGCGCTTGATCACGGCGCTGTTCGAGTCGTATCCGGAATCCTTCATCGCGAGCGGCGTGAAGATGTTGTCCTGCACGAATTTCTCGTAGCTGACGCCGCTCACCTTTTCGATCACCGCCCCGAGGACGACGTAGCCGGTGTTGCTGTAGAGCATCTTCTCGCCGGGCGCGAAGTCGAGCGGCTTGTCGCGGACGAGCGCGATCGTTTTCTCCGGCGTCGTCTCGGCCGCCTGCAGCGTTTTGAACTCGGGCAGGTTCGTGTAGTTGGGGATCCCCGACGTGTGCGTCAGCAGGTTGAACAGCGTGATCCGATCCCACGTCTCCGGCGCGTCCGGCAGATACGTCCTGACCGGATCCTCGATCTTCAGCTTCCCGCGTTCCTCCAGCAGCAGAATCGACGTCGACGTGAACTGCTTCGTGAGCGATCCGAGCCGGAACTTCGTCGCCGGCGTGTTCGGGATGTCCCACTCGAGATTCGCGAATCCGTAGCCCTTGCTCAGGATCACATCGCCGCCGCGCGCAACGAGCACGGCGCCCATGAACGTCTTGTTGCTCACGTAACTCTGCACGACGGCGTCCATCCGCGCCGTGTCCTGCGCGAACGCTGCCGTCGCGACGAAGACGAGAACGACTGCACGCAGCACCGGCTTGATGGACATCGGATCGATCCTCACTGTCGCAGGTGAAACGGCACGCTCGTGACGACGGTGTTCGGCTTGAAGAGAAGCGCACCCTTGATCAGCAGCGCGCGTTGATTGTGGAACAGATTGTGCCACCACCGCGCCGGCACGAACTCGGGCAGCACGATGGTCACGTAGTCGCCGGGATGCTCGGCGTAGAGATGCTCGATGTAGTCGAGAAGCGGCTCCATCAACGATCGATACGGCGACTCGAGCACGACGAGCGGCACGCCATTGCCCCACTCGGGCCATCGTGCTTTCAGCTGCTCGGTCGTGACCGGATCGATGTTGACGTACACGGCCCTGACGTCGGGCGAAAGCGACCGGGCGTAGTCGAGGGCCTCGACGACCGCGCGCTGGATGCCGCTGATCGGCACCACGACGACGTTCCGGCGCGGCGGGTGCGCGCTCCAGTCCTGCAGCGACAGCTGCGCCGCCACGACCTGATAGTGCCGGTGGGTCGCGCGGAAGAAGAGGACGGCCAGCGGGATCAGCAGCAGCGTGATCCATGCGCCTTCGTGCGCTTTCGTGACAGCGACAACAAGCAGCACGATGCCGGTGACGACGGCGCCGAGGCCGCTGACGAATGCGCCGGCCTGCCATCCGGGCCTGCGGAAACGGCGCCAGTGCAGGACCATGCCCGCCTGCGACAGGGTAAACGACACGAACACGCCAATCATGTACAGCGGAATCAGCGCGTGCGTGTCGCCGCCGAAGATGATCAGCAGCACACCGGCGAACACGCTCAAGCCCACGATGCCGTTCGAGAACGCCAGGCGGTCGCCGAGGTTCATGAACTGGCGCGGCACGAACTGGTCGCGCGCGAGGATCGACGCCAGGCGCGGAAAATCGGCATACGCGGTGTTGGCCGCGAGGACGAGGATCAACGTCGTGGCGGTCTGGATGGCGTAGTAGACCGGACCGCGGCCGAACACGCCGCGCGCCAGCTGCGACACGATCGTTTCCTGCTCGCTCGGCGCGACATGGAAATACTTCGCCAGCAGCGTAATCCCGACGAACATCGTGATCGACAGCGCGGCCATCGTCAGCATCGTCGCCGCCGCGTTCTTCGGCTCGGGCGGTTCGAAGGCCGGCACGCCGTCGGAAACCGCTTCCACTCCTGTCATCGCGGTGCATCCGTTGGCGAACGCCGTCAGGAGCAGGAACAGCGTCAGCGCGTCGCCTTCGGAGTGGAGAGGGTGCGGCGGGGCAACCGGACTCGCGGTTCCCGCGAGCACCTGCCACGCGCCCACGGCGATGAGCAGGAGCATCGTCGTGATGAAGAAGTAGGTCGGGATGGAAAAGATCCGTCCGGATTCGCGGATGCCGCGGAGGTTGCCGATCATCAGCAGCAGCACGAAGGCGAGCGTCATCTCAACGCGATTCAGGTGCCACTGCGGAAACGCCGACGTGATCGCGGCCACGCCCGCGGCGATGCTGACGGCGACGGTGAGGACGTAGTCGATGAGCAGCGAGGACGCGGCGATGAGCGCCGGCGTCACGCCGAGGTTGTCCTTCGATACCAGATAGGCGCCGCCGCCGCCCGGGTACGCGTGAATCGTCTGGCGATACGAGAACACGACGACGGCGAGGATGGCGGCAATGATGAAGGCAATCGGACTCGCATAGCTCATCGCGGCTGTACCGGCCAGGACGAGCACGCGCAGGATTTCTTCCGTCGCGTATGCGACCGACGACAAGGCGTCCGACGACAGCACCGCCAGTCCGGTCAGACGCGAGAGCCGCTGGTGGTGCGCGAGGTGAGACGGGATCGGCTTGCCGACGAGAAACCGCTTCAGCTGCGCAAGCAGGCCTTCTTCAGCCACGATCTCGTTCCGGGCAGCGCCGGTCTGTGCGCGGTCTCGCGTCGTGTCGATCTGCTGGGTATCCATCAGCGGCCGACGGCGGCGCGAAGCGCCGCCTCCCTTCGGCGAACCGACCGATCCGCGACAACCGTCACCTGCATATCCCGAGCGAGGTTCACGATCCGCTGCACGAACGCCGACGCAAACCACGACCGCAGCGCCGTCGGCTTTTCGCGCGTCACGAAGATCTGCGTGACGTTGTGCAGGCGGGCGAAGTTCACGATAGTTTCTGCCATATCCGCGCCGGCGAGCGTGCGCGCCTCGATCTGCAGACCTCTCGCAAAGTTGAGGTGCCGTTCGAGGCTCTCCCGTTCCGCTGCCGTCTCTCCTCTCATATCGCCGGTTTTTGACACGTGCACGGCGAGGCACTCCGCTCGAAGATAATCCGCCACGCGCCGACCGCGCCTGATGAGCGCAGCGCTCGACGGATCGGGCGTGATGACCAACAACAAACGATCGTGTGCATGCAGGCCGCCACTCTGGTCGCTCGGTGGCGATGCCTCATCGTCAGGAAGACGCGCCTCGACCGCGTACGCCGCCTGCCGCATCGCCAGCTCGCGGAGCGCAACCAGCGTTGATTCCTTGAAGAAGTTCTCGACCGCCGCACGCGCGCGTTCCGGCGGGTACACGACGCCTCGCGCGAGCCGGTTGAGCAGCGCCCGCGGCGTCAGGTCGACCATCACGACCTCGTCCGCCGCTTTCAGCACCCAGTCCGGGATCGTTTCGCGCACGCGGACGCCGGTGCTGTCCCAGATCTGATCGTTCAAGCTTTCCACGTGCTGTACGTTCATCGTCGTCAGCACGTCGATGCCGGCGTCGAGCAGGACGTGCACGTCCTCCCACCGCTTCACGCGTGCGGATCCCGGCGCGTTCGTGTGCGGGAACTCGTCGACCACGGCGACCTGCGGATGCCGATGAAGGATACCGTCGGTGTCCATCTCCTCGATGCGCGTGCCGCGATATTCGACGACGCGTCGGGGCACGATCTCGAGACCGTCGGTGAGGGCGATGGTCTCCGCGCGGCCGTGCGGCTCGAAATATCCGACGATGACGTCGACGCCGGACTCCTGGAGAGCGCGCGCCTCGGTCAGCATCTGATAGGTCTTGCCGACGCCGGCAGCATAGCCGAGAAACACCTTCAACCGCCCGCGCGGACGATGATCGATCATTGCGGGAACACGCGGACGTCGATGCCTTCGGCGTCGCGAATCAGTCGATCGAGCGGCGTTCCGCCGAGTCGGTTGCGCCAGCTGCGCCTGAGGTTGTGGCCCACGAAGATCTGCGTGACACCATGGCTGCGCGCGAACGAAAGAATCGTCCGCACCGGATCTCTGCCTTCGAGCGTTTCGACCATGGCCTCCTGCGCCCGCGCGAGCGTCACGTTGCGATCGAGCGCCATGCGATCTTCCGCGGTGAGATTCTCCTGCATCACGTAGATCGCGAACAGCTCGCCGTGGAAGCGGTCGGCGTTGCGCCGTCCGCTCGCGAGCATCTTCGCGGCGTTCGCTCTCGGCGTCATGCACACGAGAATGCGTTCCTGCGTTCCCCACGACGACTGGATGCCCTTCAGCTTCAAATACGATTCGAGGTGGCGATCGACGACGTCCGCGGTCAGGAGCAGCGCACGCTGGCGGAGTTGGGAAAGCTGGTGCGCGGCGATGCCGGCATCGAGATCCAGCGGCGCGTCAACGACGACGACCTCGTCGGCCGCTTCGATGAAGTGCTGCGGGACGGTTTCCGTCCGTCGGCGGCCGAGCACCGACCCGACGAAGTCCTGCTGCTCGGCGACGTACTCCAGATTGATCGAGGTCAGGACCGTGATGCCCGCGTCGAGCATTTCGTTGACGTCCTCGTAGCGCCTCGCGTGACGGCTCCGCGGCGGGTTGTCGTACGCGAGCCCGTCGACGAGCGCCACCTGCGGGTGCCGCCGAAGCACCGCGGGCAGATCGACGACCGGCGTTCCAGCGACATCGATCGTCGGGATGATCTCGAGCGTGCGAATCGCGTCGCGGATCTCCGAAGACACGTCGGGCTGCATCGCGGCGACGATGACGTCCTCGCCACGCTGATGGCGACGGCGGCCCTCGTCGAAGAGCTTGAACGACTTGCCGACGCCCGACGCGTATCCGAGGAACACCTTGAGCGATCCCCGGCGCTCGGCAAGCTCCGCGGCTTCGGCCTCACGAAGCAGCGCCTCGGGGTCGCGCGGCCCCGACCGGTCCCCATTGTCAGCAAAGGTCACAAGCGTTGCGGCGCAGGATCGTCCCGATTGTATTGCGTATCCGGAGGTCTCACGACCCGCTGAGCAGTTCCGGCGGGTGCGCGCGCGTCCGAGGCGTGTCTGCTGTCACTTGCGAGGAAGCTGCTGGTCGAGCGCGAGGTTGAGTTCGAGCACGTTGACGCGCGGCTCGCCGAGCAGCCCCAGCGTGCGGGATTCAACGTGTCGCGATACGAGCGCGCGCACCTCATCCGCCGTGACGCCGCGCGCTCTGGCAACGCGCACGGCCTGAAGCTCCGCGTTTCTCGGGCTGATGTGTGGGTCGAGACCGGACGCCGAGGTCGTGATCGCGTCGGCTGGAATCGGAACTTTTGGCGTGAAGACGAGCGGCGTCCTGGTGTCGCCGAATGCCTGGATCAGCCGGACGTCGTCGAGCTGACCCTCTGCATCCTTGAACCGAGCGAGCGGCGCCGACGATTCGTACGGGATGTCGTTGTCGAGACAGTAGTGGACGATCCGATCCTTGACGCCGTTCATCAGCTTCGCGCTCGTCGGTCCGAGGTTCGTACCGCCGCTCGCGGTCGCGTCGTAGCCGGCGGCGCCGGCGGCTGACGGCCGCGGATGAAAGTACTCGGGCCTCGCGAAGTTCTGTCCAATCAGTCGCGATCCGACGACCTCGCCGTTCACGACGACGAGGCTTCCATTCGCCTGGTCGCGGAACAACACCTGCGCGATTCCAGTGACGACCGCCGGATACACGAGCCCGGTCACGATCGTCATCACGATCATCATCAGCAGCCCTGGTTTCAGTTCCTTGATCATGAAGGCGCCTATGCGAGCCTCATCAGGCCAAGCAGTCGATCGATCGCCCAGATGCACGGAAACGGCGCGACGAGCCCGCCGACTCCGTACACGAGCAGGTTGCGTCGCAGCATCTGCGCTGCGCTCTGCGGGCGATACCGCACGCCGCGCAGCGCCAGCGGGACGAGCGCGACGATGATGACGGCGTTGAAGATGACGGCAGCGAGGACCGCGCTCGCCGGCGTCCGCAGGTACATGATGTTCAGCCTGCCAAGCGCCGGGTACGTCGTCATGAACATCGCCGGGATGATGGCGAAGTACTTCGATACGTCGTTCATGATCGAGAACGTCGTCAGCGCGCCGCGCGTGATGAGCAGCTGCTTGCCGATCGCGACCACTTCGATCAGCTTCGTCGGATTGCTGTCGAGATCCACCATGTTGCCGGCTTCGCGCGCGGCCGTGGTGCCGGTGTTCATCGCAAGGCCGACGTCGGCCTGCGCGAGCGCCGGCGCGTCGTTGGTGCCGTCGCCGGTCATCGCGATCATGCGTCCGCCAGCCTGCTCCGTCCTGATGTACTCGAGCTTGTCCTTCGGCGTCGCCTGCGCGAGAAAGTCATCCACGCCGGCCTCCGAGGCGATGGCCGCCGCCGTCAGCGGGTTGTCGCCCGTGACCATCACCGAGCGGATGCCCATCGCGCGCAGCTGCGCGATGCGCTCCTTCATCCCGACCTTGACGATGTCCTTCAGCTGGATGATGCCGAGCATTCTGGAACCGTCGGCGACCGCCAGCGGCGTGCCGCCGGTTCGTGAAATCCGATCGGAGAGCTCGGTCACGTCTGGCGCGACGCGGCCGCCGCCCTCGCGGACGAACGCGATGATGGCGTCGGTCGCACCCTTCCGGAGTCGACGATCCTCGATGTCGACGCCGCTCATCTTCATGTAGGCGGAGAACGGGATGAACCTGGCGTTGTGCGACGCCACGTCGCGGCCGCGCAATCCATATTTCTCTTTTGCGAGCACGACGATCGAGCGGCCTTCGGGCGTTTCGTCCGCGAGGCTCGAGAGTTGCGCGGCGTCGGCGAGTTCTCGCTCGCTGACGCCGGTCGCCGGAAGAAACGCGACGGCCTGACGGCTGCCGAGCGTGATGGTCCCTGTCTTGTCCAGCAGCAGCGTGTTGACGTCGCCCGCTGCTTCGACCGCCTTGCCGCTCATCGCGAGCACGTTGTGCTGCATGACGCGGTCCATGCCGGCGATGCCGATCGCCGACAGCAGTCCGCCGATCGTCGTCGGGATCAGGCACACCAGCAGCGCGACGTAGACGGCGATCGTCGGCGCCGAACCGGAGCCGGCCGCGTTGACGCTGTAGATGGCGTAGGGCACGAGCGTCGCGACCGCGAGGAGGAAGACGATCGTCAGCCCGGCGATCAGGATGTTGAGCGCGATTTCGTTCGGCGTCTTCTGGCGCTCCGCGCCTTCGACGAGCGCGATCATCCGATCGAGGAACGTTTCGCCCGGATTGGACGTGATTCGGATCGTCACGGTGTCCGACAGGACGCGCGTGCCGCCCGTCACCGCGCTGCGGTCGCCGCCGGATTCGCGAATGACCGGCGCGCTTTCGCCGGTGATGACGGACTCGTCCACCGTTGCGATGCCTTCGATCACTTCACCGTCGCCGGGGATCACGTCTCCGGCGCTGCAGACCACGAGGTCACCGGCGCGAAGGCGCGACGAAGACACTTTGTCGATGCGGCCGCCTTCGGTCAGCCGGCTGGCGAGCGTGTCGGTCTTCGTTTTGCGAAGAGACTCCGCCTGCGCCTTGCCGCGGGCCTCCGCCATCGCCTCCGCAAATGTCGCGAAGAGAACCGTGAACCACAGCCACAAATCGATCTGCAGCTCGAAGCCGATGGATCGCGCTCCGGTCGCGATGTCGCGGATGAGAAACAGCAGCACGAGCGCCGCGCCGATCTCCACGACGAAGATGACAGGATTCTTCATCAGCGTGATCGGGTTCAGCTTCAGAATCGCGTCCCTGATCGCTCGTCCAAGGATCTCGGGATCGAAGAGCGGCCGCGCGCGCGCCAGCTTTTTGGGAACGAGCGACGGGCTCTCGGCAGGCGCTTCGGCCACAGACGGAGGCGACACAGCGGTTGCGGAGGTCACAGGAACAGGGTCCCTTCGTGCATGAGGAAGTGCTCAACGATTGGGCCGAGCGACAGTGCTGGAAAGAACGTCAGCGCCCCGACGACGACGACCGTCCCGACGAGCAGGCCGACGAACAGCGGCCCATGCGTCGGAAACGTGCCGGCAGACGTCGGCACGGCCTTCTTGCTCGCCAGGCTCCCGGCGATCGCGAGGACCGGAATGATGAACAGGAAACGTCCGAACAACATCGCGAGGCCGATCGTCAGGTCGTACCAGGGCGTGTTGACGGCGAGTCCGCCGAACGCGCTGCCGTTGTTCTCGGCCGCGCTCGTGTACGCGTACAGAATTTCCGTCAACCCGTGCGGACCGCTGTTGCCGAGGTTCGCGATCGCGGGTCCTTGCGGATTCCAGTAGCTGCCTTTTGCGAACGGCAGGACGACGGTCAGTCCGGAAAAGACGAGGATCAGCAGCGCGGTCGCGAGCACCGCGAACAGCGCCATCTTCACTTCCTTCTGCTGAATCTTCTTGCCGACGTACTCCGGCGTGCGGCCCACCATCAACCCGGCGATGAAAACGCCGAGGATCGCGTACAGCAGCATGCCGTAGAGCCCCGCGCCGACGCCGCCGAAGATCACTTCGTCGGTCTGCATGTTGAAGAGCGGGACGAGTCCGCCGAGCGGAGTGAAGCTGTCGTGCCACGCGTTGATCGCGCCGCAGCTCGCGTCGGTCGTGACCGTGGCGAAAAGCGCCGACGCAGCGACGCCGTTGCGCGTCTCCTTCCCTTCCATGTTGCCGCCAGGCTGCAGGTCGGTCGACGCGCTTTCGACGCCGGCTTTCTCGAGCATCGGATTGCCGGCCTGCTCGGCGCCGTACGCGATGAACACGCCGATCAGAAACATCGCGGCCATGGCCCAGAAGAGCGCCCAGCCCTGGCGCGTGTCGCCGACCATGTGCCCGAACGTGTAGGTCATCGCCGCGGCGAGCATGAAGATGAGCACGATGTGCACGAGGTTCGTGAACGGCGTCGGGCTTTCGAACGGATGCGCCGAGTTGGCGTTGAAGAATCCGCCGCCGTTGGTCCCGAGCTGCTTGATCGCCACCTGCGACGCCACCGGGCCCTGCGCAATCGTCTGCGTCGCACCCTCCATCGTCTTCACGACGGTGTACGGCCGGAAGTTCTGGATGGCGCCCTGCGAGCACAGGACGAGCGCCGCGACGATCGAGATCGGAATGAGCACGTACAGCGTCGAGCGCGTCAGGTCGACCCAGAAGTTCCCGATGCGGTCCGTTTCGTTGCGCGCGAAGCCGCGGATGAGCGCGACCGCGACGGCCATCCCGACCGCCGCCGACACGAAGTTCTGGACCGCGAATCCCGCCATCTGCACGAAGTAGCTCATGGTCGACTCACCGGAGTACCACTGCCAGTTCGTGTTCGACATGAAGCTGACCGCCGCATTGAACGCCTGATCGGGACTGACCTGGCCCGCACCGAATTGCTGCGGGTTGAGCGGCAGCACACCCTGCAGCCGCATCAAGGCATACGGGAACAGGAAGGCGAACACGCTGAAGGCGAGGACCGAGGCAGCGTAGCCCGTCCAACGCTGCTCCTCGTCTTCGCTGACGCCGCAGACGCGATAGATCAGCATTTCGATCGGGCGAAGCGCCGGATGAAGGACCGTCCGCTCACCGCGGAACAGCCGCGACAAGAAGAGGCCAATCGGTTTGGTGAGGACGACGATGATGCCGAAGAAGAAGAGGATTTGCAGGATCCCGATGCTGGTCATCGCGAAGGACTCAGAACCGTTCGGGCTTGAACATCGCCCATCCGAGGTAAACGAGCAGGAAGATCGCCACAGTTCCCGACACCGCGTAATCGAACACGTCGCGCCCCTACACTCGCTCGCAGGCCTGCGCGATCGCCCACAGGATCAGGAAGCCCACGATCCCGATGGCGATGTACATCACGTCAAGCATGAGCAGCCTCCACCGCATCCGCGCCGGACCGTTGACTGTCGACGAACACGACAAGATGACCCGCCGCCTCGAGCCTGCGCCGCCACCGTGTCAGCGTCGTCGGCCACCAATGTCGCCGGCCTGCCATGACCACGAGCGAGCGACGATGAAGCGCACTCGCGATGACCTGACGCTCGTCGCGGTAGACGCACACGCAAATCCGGGCGTCGATCTGCTCCGCTTCGAGACGTCGCGCGAACGCGTCGATCTCCGGCTCCGTCGGGCTCACCGACGCGTTGAGGATGAAACCGTGTGCCGGCCTCGGCACGATGACCTTGATCGGGACTCGCATCGCCGTGCCGAGCCGGCTCGCCACGCGCGCCGCTGCGAGCGTGTGCTCGACGTCGGTGAAAAACACGGAGATGCCGTCCGTTCGGACAGTGGGCAGTGACGCTGCGCCCGCTGCGACGTCCGGGATTCGCGAGGCGATTTCGGAAGCTGGGGTGAGGTGGCTCATGGCGATCCGCCGATGCCCCAATCTACGAACCGCGAGCTTAGGAAGTCATTAGCCGGCCATTAGGATTTGGCCGAGGGAAGCTGCAGGCGGTACCCGACCCACGGCTCGGTGACGAGGTACACGGGCGTCGACGGGCTCGGTTCGATCTTCTTTCGCAACTGGTTCACGAAGACGCGCAGGTAGTCCACCTGATCGCCGTAGTCCGGTCCCCACACCGCCTGCAACAGCTCGCGGTGCGAAATGGTCTTGTTCGCATGGGCCGCGAAGTAGCGAAGCAGCTCGAACTCCTTCGGCGTCAACCGGACGCTGTGTCCGAGCGACTTGACCTGGCGGCTGTCGAAGTCGACCTCGACGGCGCCGAGCGTCAATCGTCCGCCGGGCCCCTGCATCGATGGCGTGCGTCGCAGGGCCGCGCGAATTCGTGCGAGCAACTCCGGCGGGTTGTAGGGCTTCGTGATGTAGTCGTCGGCGCCGGCGTCGAGCGCGTCCACCTTGTCGGACTCGGTGTCGCGCACCGTGAGCATGATGATCGCGATCTCGGACTGCCGGCGGATGGCGCGGCACGTTTCGAGTCCGCCCATGCCCGGCATGTTCATGTCGAGCAGCACCAGGTCGAAGCGCTCGTCGCGCAGCTTCTCCAGCGCGTCCTCGCCGCTCTTGCGGTCGTCCACCTCGTAACCCTGCCCTGTCAGCGTGACGCGCATCACGCGGCGAATCTGCGGGTCGTCGTCCACGACCAGGATGCGTCCCGCGCTCACGACCGTCGTCCTCCGCGCGGCAGTGACAGCGTAAAGGCCGTCCCGGTGTCCGGCGAGCTGGCGAGCGTCAGCGCGCCGCCGTGCGCGACGGCGATTTGCTGCACGATGGCGAGGCCCATGCCCGTACCCGGGATGTTGCGCGCATGCGAGCCGCGATAGAAACGCTCCAACACCCTCGTCTGCTCTTTCTCCGGAATGGTGGACCCGGAATTCCGCACCGTGATGTCGACGTCGCCGTTGCTGCGCGCCTGGATCTCTATCGTCGCGCCCGGCGACGAGTACTTCAACGCATTGTCGACCAGCTGACGCAGCGCCAGGCCGAGCAGCTCGCGGTCCGCGTCCACCATCATGCCGCGGGGAACGCCGACTGCGAGGTTGTGTCCGTCGAGCCGCCGCTCGAACACGCCGAGCGTGGAGGCCACGAGCGCGTTCAAGTCGTGACGCTCGACGTGCACCGCGAAGTCGCCGGCGTCGATCCGCAGCATCCGAACCGCGTCGGTCACGAGCGCCTGAAACCGATCGAGCTCCTCGTCCACGATGGCCGCGAGCTCACGGTCTCTGTCGGAGGCCGACCGGCTGTGAACGAGTTCGCTCGATGCCGCTTTCATCGACGTCAGCGGCGTCTTGAACTCGTGCGCCAGCGCGTCGAGTACCGTCGCGCGCAGCTCGCTGCTCCTGCGCGCGGCCTCGGCCTGCGCGGCGGCTTCCTCGCCGCGGGCCTGCTCGAAGGCAATCGCAGTGAGGTTCGCGACTGAATACAGAACCGGATCGCTCAGCTCCGCGGTCAGCAGCGCGACGCTGCCCGTCGGGACGCTGCCGAGACGCGTCGCGACGATCACCAGGCCGCTTGCGTCGTGCAGCGTCACGCCGCGCCGTGCGACATCTCTGAGTTTGTCGTCGCGCTCGGGCAGCTCGCGCCGTCCCGCCCAGGACACGACATCCGTCCGCTGATCGTAGACGCCGACGGCCTCGAGCTCGAACGCGTCGGCAATGTGGCGCGCGATCGTCCCGGGCAGCGACGCGCCGGCCTCCGAGAGGAGCATCGCGCGGCTGAGCGCGTACAGCCGCTCGAGATCGCGCTGACGGGCCAGCGCCTCGACGTTGCGCTGACGCGCGCGCACCGACAGCTGGCTCGCGACCATCGCGGTCAGCAGGAACGCGACGAGCGCGATCCAGTTCTGCGGATCGACGATCGTCAGCGTCCCGATCGGCGGCAGAAAGAAGAAATTGAAACACAGCACGGCCGCGAGCGATGCCACCGTCGATTCGACGATGCCCCACCGCGTCGCGATCAGGAGCACGACGACCACGTAGCTGAGCGCGATGGTCGTCGGGTTGACGAGCACGAGGGAGGCATAAACGGCGGTGACCGCGCCGAGCGCCGCCAGCGAGACCAGCATGCGGCCCGCCAGATGGATCCGCTGCTCCATGAGCCTGGCCAGCAACTATGACATGGAGTCCGCGGCGCTGTCCGGGACAAATCCTGATGACGCGCTAAGGACTTCTTAATCAGGCGGCGGCTACGTTGAGCCGCATGACCATCCGTTCGCGATCGACCGCGTGGCTCGGCGTTCTGGTGTTATGCGTCTGGGCCGGTTCGGTGGACGCGGGATTCGCACAGGACGCACAGACAGGTGACCCGACTGCCGCGCCTGCCGTCAATCCGCCGGCGCCGGAGGAGAAGAAACCCGACCCGTTTGCGTTCGCCGACTTCACCTGGCTGACCGGCAATCCGCGGACGAAGGAATCGCCGATCGACACGAAGGTATTCACGGGGGAATTCCGAGTCGACACCAACTTCTCCTACAGCTTCAACAAGCCGCAGGACGACACGATTTCCGGATCGACCGAGGTTTTCCGCTCGGGCGAGTTCCAACTCACTCAACTCGGAGTCGGCGGCGATTTCCACTACGACAACGTCCAGGGCCGCCTGATGACACAGTTCGGGATGTACTCGACGACCACGCCGCGCAACGACGCCAGCACGGGCCGCGGTCAGTGGGATCTCGACACGGCGTATCGTTATATCTCCGAAGCGTACGGCGGCTACCACTTCGACGCGCTGAACGGCATCAATGTGCAGGCTGGCATCTTCATGTCGTACATCGGCCTCTGGAGCTACTACAACTTCGACAACTGGACGTATCAGCCGTCGTACGTGTCGTCGAACACGCCATGGTTCTTCAACGGCCTGCGGGTGCAGATCTTCACGAGCGACAAGCTGAAGATCGAGCCGTGGGTGATCAACGGCTGGCAGTCGTACGGCAAGTTCAACCATGCGCCCGGCGTGGGCGGTCAGGTCATGTGGCGGCCGAACGGCAGCGTCTCGATCGTGTCCAACAACTACTGGGGCACGGATACGCTGGGCAACGCCGACCGTAAGCGCGTGCACACCGACAATAGCGTCCAGTGGAAGTACTACGACCAGCCCGATGCGCTGTTCGACAAGGCGGCGATGACCTTCACCTTCGACGCCGGCTGTGAATACGGCGCGGGCATCGTCGGTCCCGATGGCAGCGTCACCGGCGCCACGAGCTGCGGTGGCGGGACCGCGGCTGCTCCGTCGCAATTCTTTCTCGGATTCATGACCTATCAGCGTTTCTGGTTCGACCGCGATCGGTTTGCGGCGACGATCGGCGGCGGCGCGATCGACAATCCCGGCCGCTATCTCGTGCTCCTGCCGCCCATCAACGGCGCGACGGCGTTTTCAGGGACGCCGTACTTCACGGCGGTGCCCGGCGATCCCTTCAAGGCGTGGGACATCCAGACGACGTTCGACTACATGCCGAGCCAGTTCATCACGTTCCGCGGCGAGTTCACGCATCGCGCGGCGAACGTCCCGTATTTCTCGGGCGAAGGCGGTGTGACGCCGCCCGGCGGCAACACGGGCGCGCCGGGCTCGCTCGTGCCAGGGTGGGCGCCGGACCTTCAGAAGTCAGAGAGCCGGGTGACGTTCGCGATGCTCGTCAAAATTTAATTCGTGCCCTTCGTGTCTTCTTCGTGGCTACCGAATTCCGTTCGGTCAGAGTGGCAGCACGCCCGTGTCTTTGCGCCGCTCGATCCCAGGAGGCGGACCTCCGCGATGGCGCACGTCCCTCGCCTCGACCAGGAAGATCACGTCTTCCGCGATGTTCGTCGCGTGATCGCCGACGCGTTCGAGGTGGCGCGAGATGAGAATCAGATCGACGCCAGGCTCGATGGTCGAGTGGTTGCTCAACATGTAGGTGAGCAGCTCGCGGAAGACCTGTCCCTTGAACGCGTCGAGCCAGTCGTCCTGGCGGAGCACGGACTGGGCGATGGTGACGTTGCGCTCGACGAAGGCGTCCAGCGAATCGCGAAGCATCTTCGACGCCAGATCGCCCATGCGCGGCAAATCGATCAGCGGCTTGACCGGAGGATGCGTCAGATAGCGCTGCGATGCCTCGGCGACATTGACCGCGAGGTCGCCGACCCGCTCGAGGTCGCCGTTGATCTTGAGCGTCGAAACGATCATCCGCAGATCGATCGCCACCGGTTGATGGAGCGCGATCAGCGTGAAGCAGCGATCGTCGATCTCGAGGTGCAGGCTGTTGATGCGGGCGTCACCCGCGATCACGTCCTCGAGCGCGCGGCTGTCGCGATCGACGAGCGCGCGCATCGCGAGGCGCAGCCGCTCCTCCGCGAGCCCACCCATCGTCAGTAGGCGTGCCTTCAGCTCAGCGAGCTCGTCGGCGAAGTGCCGGAAATCGGCGCGCACTCGAACCGGCAGATGCTATCCCGGCCGTGTAACAGCATCAAGACGATCACCGGGACGGATCACGCCGCGGAATCGACGCGTTCGTTCAGCCTGGAAAGACATCCGCCAGGAATTTCAGCGCTGCGGCGTAAATTCCCGGGGATCCCGACTCCCGTGGCCCGGCAACGTTCAGCTCGAAGCGCTGCTGCGCTGCGGCGGCCATCGTGCGGGCAAGCCAGTCGCCCGTGGTGGCTGCCGCATCAGGAGATTTCATGTCGGTGACGTGCACGGGCCTGAAAAACGTCAACCGAGCGCACGACAACGTGAAGGCCGTGCCGGCCGACATCGTCAGGCTCGATCCGTTCGTGAGAATCAACGTCGCGTGGCTGTCGCGAACGTTCCAGGCGGTTCGCTGTTCGTAGTCGCGCGACGGCGTCTCGACGAGATCCTGATAGCGCGCGAGCAGCCCGGGCGGCGTTTCCAGATCCTCGGCGCGGCCGCCGAGCGGACACCAGCCGCCGTACGGAATCGCGCGAGCGATCGCGAAGTCGAGCGCGGCGCGGTCAACGCCGGTCTGGCCGCCGCTGCGGATGACGAGTCGATTCGTGATGTCGGTCACTGCCGTCGGCCGGCGCACGCGGCTGAGGCGTCAGTGTAGCGTCAAAGCTGGACGAACGAACCGGTCCGATCGAATCACGATCCGACGTGGCGCAAATAGTCGAGCAGGATCCCGATTGCCGTCATCGTCGGCAGGACGCCACAGAACAGAACCGCTCCGATGAATTCCCATGGGGATGCACGTTTTTCGCCGATCATGTGTTTCTTGCCTTCCCGAATTCCTTCTGATGCGATGTCACTCCCGCACGATAGTGCGGACGCCGGCCGCGAGGCATGAGAGAGCCGTGAGCGCAGCGTGAGATTTCAGTTGCAGTTGGCCGCGGGACGCGATCGAGCGTGATGCCGCGCGGCTGGTAAACAATAGTGACCGGCGACCTGCCGCCGTATCAGCGGCGGCCGCGAGCCGAGGAATGACCGACGACACGCGACCCGACTGGCTCGAGCCGATGGCCGCGACGCTGACGCAGGAACGATTCGTCGGCGACGACTGGCTGTTCGAACGCAAGTTCGACGGTATCCGGCTGCTCGCGTACAAGAACGGACGCGACGTGCGGCTGTACTCGCGCAATCGCCTGCCACAGCAGATACCGGATGTGGAACGAGCAATCGCCCATCTGCGCGTCCACGACGCGATTCTCGACGGCGAGCTGACGTGGCACGGGGGGCGCGCCTATCACGTGTTCGACGTCCTGTGGCTGGACGGGCGCGCGGTGACGTCTCTGCCGCTCGAAGCTCGACGATCGCTTCTCGAACAACTGCCGTTCGAAGAACCGCTGCGTCACGTGGCGCTCGTCGAGGACGACAAGCCGTGGGAGCGCGCCGCGCGCGAGGGCTGGGAAGGCGTCATCGCCAAGCGACGCGGATCGCTCTACGAGCACAAACGATCGAAGCACTGGTTGAAGATGAAGTGCGAGGCGTCGCAGCCGTTCGTCGTCGGCGGCTTTACCGATCCGCAAGGCGCACGAGCGGGCCTCGGCGCGCTGCTGGTCGGATACTTCGGCGGCGACGACTTCGTCTTTGCCGGAAAAATCGGGACCGGCTTCGACACGACACTACTGATCGATCTGCGCAGGCGACTCGATGCCATCGAGATTGCCGCTCCGCCGTTCACGAAGGGCACGGGACTTCCTCGCGTGCGCGCGCACTGGGTCGTCCCGGACATCGTGGTAAGAGCGGCCTTCATCGAATGGACCGCGCACGGCAAGCTGCGTCATCCGCGCCTGCTCGAGGTCAGCGCAGACGGCGCGAAGACCGACGTCCACGCCGTGACGAGACGGCATCCATGATTACGCACCCCGACAAGGTGCTCTTCCCCGACGATGGGATTACGAAGGGCGACCTGGCCGCGTACTACGAGGCCGTCGCCCCGGTGATGATTCCGCACCTCCGCGGACGCCCCGTGACGATGGAACGCTACCCGGCGGGCATCGGACACAAAGGATTCTGGCAGAAAGACGTCTCGAAAGGATTCCCGGACTGGCTGCAGCGCGTCGAAGTGCCGAAGAAGGACGGCGTCGTCCATCATCCGATCGTGACGGACCTGCGGTCGCTCCTGTGGATCACCAACCAGAACACGATCACACAGCACGTGTGGTCGTCGCGTGTTCCGGATCTCACACATCCTGACGTCTGCGTCTTCGATCTCGATCCGCCGGATGGCCGCGCGGCAGACGTTCGGGCAGCGGCTCTCGAGCTCCGCGATCTGCTCGACGAGCTGACGCTGCCGTCATGGATCAAGACCACCGGCTCGAAAGGATTTCACCTCGTCGTTCCGCTCGACGGCTCGGTTCCGACGCGGACGGTCGTCAGGTTCGTCGAGACTGTGGGACGGCTGCTCGTCAGCCGCGCGCCCGATCGGTTGACGCAAGAGTTCAGCAAAACTGATCGCCGCGGACGGATCTACGTGGACACCGGACGGAACGGGTACAGCGCGACGTTCGCGGCAGCCTACACGGTGCGCGCGAGACCGGGTGCTCCGGTCTCTGCGCCGTGCACGTGGAAGGAGATCGAAAGCGGAACGATCGATCCGGGGTCGTTCACGCTCAGGAACATGCCGGCGCGCCTGGCGGAAGTCGGCGATGTCTGGTCCGACATGCGCCGCCGCGCACGGTCGCTGACGCGCGCGATGGCCAGGCTGAAGACGCTGGTCGAAGCGTCGGCCTGACGCATCGCGCGCTGCCGTTTAGAGCGAGCGCAGGAAATCGAGGATTGCCTGCTTGTCCCGTTCCGACAGCAGATTGAATCGCTGAACGACGAGATTCGCCTCCGACGGCTCGTAGCGGTACGACTGCGCGTCCTTCGACGGGTTGTCGCCGCCGTCGGAGAAGCGCCGCGAAAAGTGATCCTGAATCGCGACGAGCAGATCGTTCGTGCGACCGTCGTGCAGGAAGAACAGCCGCTGGCCGACTCCCCAGAGCGGCGTCGTGCGGAACTCGTCAGGGCCCGCATTCCCCTGCGCGATGTTGTCCGCCAGCGTCGCACCCATGTGGTGGACGAGCAGATCGGAATAGAGGTTGACCGTCTGTCCGCGCAGCGCCTTCGAATGCGGGCCGATTTCCTGCCGCTCCGCCTGCGGATTCGCAGTCCCGGGCGTCTGGAACGACGGCGTGTGGCACATCGCACACCCGACGCTGCTGAAGAGCTCCTGACCGAGCTGCGCGCTCGCGGTCAGCGGCGCGGGCTTCGGCGCCTCCACGAAGCGCATGAATTCCGCAAACATGATCCACGCGGGCATGATCTTCCGCGGATCGGTATAGAGCTCCTTCTCCGTTCGCGGAATGTCGAACGGTTCGTACACGACGTTGCAGCTCGGATCCTCGCTGCGTCCCGCCGGGAACAGATCGTTGCTGATGCCCATCTCGACGTTGTACGCCTCGCCGGCAAAGAGCGTGAGCGACGCATTCTGCGCCTTCCAGCCGAAGCGGCTGATCGTTCCGTTGTTCGGCACGATGTTCGGATGCCCGGAGATGCCGAGCGCGAGCTTCGCCTCGCGGTTCGCGTTCATGCCGGCGCGAATCGCTGAATCAGAGATGCTTTCGATCAGGCCGAGACCGAACAGCTGCAGCGGAATCCGATAGGCGATGTTGCGATCGCGGACCGCCTTGTCGAAGTCCGGCTGCTCGAGCGTGCATCCGGGCGTATCCGAACGGCCCTGCAGCGTGAAGAGACTGTGGACGCCGCCGTCGCGCGTGCCGTCGGGATTGAACTTGAACCGCACTTCGCGGAACGGTCCGTCGGGCGCTTCGAAGTTCGGCACCGTGTTGGTCCCGCCGAGACGATGCGCGATCGTTTCGGCCGGACTGTGTGCCGGCGTGCTGCCGCCAATCTTCGGCTGCGAGTGGCAGATGAAACATTGATCGGCGTTGAAGACCGGGCTCATCCCCGCCGAGTTGACGAGCGACGTCGGCGAAAACGGATTGCTCGGATCCGGATCGATCGGCGCGACGTTCGGCGGCTGCTGCGAGCAGGTGTCGCACGATCCTTCGAGCTCCGAGACGCGCAGCAGGCTCTCGTGAAACAGATCCTTCTCCTGGTCGTCCAACCCATCCACCGGCATCGGAATCATCGAATCGGGATTCGCCCGCGGACCCGGGTCTTTCGCGCGCGGTTGCGAGTGGCTCTGCGCCAGGGCCGGCGCCAGTCCGGCCTGCAGAACATCCAGTCGAGAGTCGCGATGCTGACCGCCCGGCGCCTGGCGAGCCAGGCAGACGGCGGACACCAACGCGACGAGGCAGACGAGCAGCGCACAGCGGACGTCACGACGATTCATATCCACCCCCAAGATTCGAGAGCGACCTGATGGGATGGAAGTGAGTCGAAACGGGCGGCTATCTCACCCCGGACCGTCACCCGCACTCCGCTCCGCGTGACACGCGTCAGCTCACGCGCACGACGCGTCTTGTCATCGCGGAACGCGTCGGCGATGATTCGCCCCATGAGTCTTCGAGGCGCGGAGCACGGACGGACGTTCGCCAACCTGATCTTCGAGATCCTCCTGGTGGCCATCGGCGTGTTCCTCGCGCTGTGGGTGAACAACTGGAACGAGGAACGACGGCATCGCGCGCAGGCGCAGGCGGCGCTTCGAAATTTTCTCGGCGAGATGGAAACGAACCGCCGCGCCACCGAAGGCAACCGGCACTACCACGACACGCTCGCACGCGAGCTCGCCGGCTTCCTGCAGCGCACGAAGGCGCCGAGCGAGGAGCGCTTTCAGAAGGAAGTCCACTACGAGGGCGCGAGGCCCGTCATCTACGAGCACACGGCGTGGGATCTCGCGCTTGCCACGCAGGCGTTGTCGTACCTCGAACCCGACCTGGCGTTCGACATCTCGAAGGTCTACACGCTGCAGAACGCCGTGCTGACGCTGGAGAACAGCTTTCTCGCGTCGGCCTTCACACGCCCGACGCTGGCATCAGGCGACATGAAGGATC
Source organism: Vicinamibacterales bacterium (assembly GCA_036557365.1). Classification (GTDB taxonomy): domain Bacteria; phylum Acidobacteriota; class Vicinamibacteria; order Vicinamibacterales; family CAVVIG01; genus DATKHR01. The sequence continues at coordinate 202,970 of DATBHR010000092.1, read as the reverse complement.
TCGCGAGCGCCCTCGCCATCTATCTCGGCGACATCAATCAGCAGGAGCCGATCATCGTCGGCCAGTACGACAAAGTGATTCCGGAGATCCGCCGCGCGCTCAGCGCACCCGCACACGCACCGTAATCGGATCCTGAACCAGCACGCTGACGACGGTGCCTGCGGGCACCTCGACTTCCTTGCCTTTCGTCGCAAGGACGGTGCCGGTGCCACCCGCGACCGCGCCGATCGCTGCACCTTTGCCGCCGCCAATCACGCCGCCGACGACCGCACCGAGTCCGGCGCCGAGGCCACCCTTCTTGACGTCGGATTTCGTATCCGACGCGGCCTCGTGCTTCACGCTCGCGGTGTGAATGCGAATCGTTTCGTCGTCCACGACGAGCCGTTCAAATCGAAACTCGACCATCGCACGGCCCTTGACACGTCCGGACTCCGCGGCCTCGGTGACCGTTCCAAGAATTTGCGTGCCGGCCGGCAGCGCTGTCGTTCCGGAAACGTTGACAGCTTTAGCGATCGATCCCTTGACCGGATCTTCCGGCTTGCTCGTGTTGGATGCCAGCGAACTCAGCATCTTCACGCTCATCGACGTGCCTGCCGGGATCGTCACTTCGCGATACGTCGGCTCGGGCGGTGGCGGCGGTACGGCGGGAGCTGCCGCAGGCGGCGGCGACGCGGGCACGGCGGCAGACGCGGCCGGAGTGGTGGCTGGCGCTGCGGTGGCTGGCGCCGCAGCGGACGACGCCGCAGCCGCGGGCGTTGACGACGGTGTCGCCGCGGCGTCCGCCTGCCCAGCAGCCGGGGCGGGTGCCGGAGTGGCGGCCTGGGTCGCTGGCGGCGGAGATTGCGCTGGCGGTGCCTGCCCGCACGCCGCAACACATGCAGACACGAGCGTCACGGCGATCATCGACTTGATCATGTTGCCTCCCGTTTCGAGATGCTGGCCCATCGCGCACGGGTCGTCCAGGCGAACGGTGCGGACGCGTGCGAGCCGCCCAATGTTACCGCGGACGAGCAACGCCTCGACACCTTCGGTCGAGGTAGCAGACTCGTTACGTCTTCATCCGCGTCGCACGGAACTCCGCTTCGAGCGTCCACTCGTCTTTCCCGGGATAGCGCGCTTCGCCGCGCCAGCGAAAACTATCGGCGGCAATTTCGGTGAACGTCCAGCGCGTCTTCGCGCCGTCGTGCCGTTGGCCTTCCTGAACGATGTCGTGGCCGCTCCATCGCCCAACCTGCTCCTCGGCATGCGCACGCGCCGGATTCGTCCAGTTGATGCGCCATGTCTGCGCCAGGATGTCCCACCAGCGCAGCGTCGTCCCGTACATGTTCATCGTCTGATCGAATTCGCCGGAACGGTCGGAACGCTTCGGCATGATCCAGACGTCCTGAACCGCGCGGCCTTCGAGCACGCGCGCCGCGTGCACTTCGCCCTTCAGGCCTCGACCAGCGACGTCGATGCCGCGGTATCGAGCGACGTCGAGCTCCCAGCTTCCGCACAACCATCCGTAGACGTCGGCGGACTCGGGAATCTCCGGTGCGCGACCCGGTGCGGCCAGGAATTCGAAGAAGCGCGCCGATTCCTCAACTCGTGCTGCCATGTCGTCACCTCCGTGTGTCGTCACCGTTGTACGGCACGAAGGAGGGCGCGGTCTTGGCAGAAATTGCGGTCGCCGCGCGCTGCCTCCATATCAGAACTTGAAGACGACGGCGATCGCCGCCCGACCGAAGTCGATCTTGTCTTTGCCGATTGGCAGAGGGAGAAAGTTCAGGTTTTCGAGCGCCTGGAATGAATGGAAATAGCGAATGTCGCCGCGCACACCGACGTGCTGGCTGAAAAACACCATGATGCCGCCGCCGACGTCCCACGAAATCTGATTTTCATCTTCGGTGGTGGCACCGCTCTCGATGGACGTCCGCATCAGCCCGGCGCCGATGAGTCCGTAGGGCTGGACCGGTCCGAGTTTCGGCGCGATCATGAAGTTACCGACGAAGGTGAGCACGTTCGTCGACTGGAGCGCAGACGATCCGAAGAAATCATTCGTATGCGCGAGCTCGGCCTCGAACCCCACGATGCTGCCCAGCGCGCCGAACGAGACCCCGTAATTGGCGTGCTTGTCCTCGCAACCGGTGAGCTCCTGGCAGCCCGCGTCCCCGCCAAAGTTGTAACCGATGAACGGGCTGATGAACCCATCCGCATGCGCGCGCCTGGCGCCGCCGACAACCATCAGTGCTGCAAGCAGTACAGGGAACCACGACCGCGGCATCGATTGTTTCTCAAGCATCGTGTTGACCTCGTGCCCAAAGACTAGCACGGCCACATGAGCAAATCGGAGTGGCTGAGTTGGCGGTATAGTCGAGCGATGCACGCGCGCATGATCGCCGCCACGGCGCTGGCACTTGCTGCCCTCTCGACGAGCGTGAATGGACAGGGCGGCAGCATCTCGACCGGCGCGCGAATCGGTCGGCCGCCGGCGAGCCGACCATCACCACGTCCGTCAACGCCGACGGTCGCGCGGCCGCGCGGCTCGATCACCACGGTCCCGATTTTTTCCGGACAAGGTCGCCACCGGCCGCTGCATTTCCGCTCGTCGTTCTTCGGTCTCGTCGCGTTCGATCCGTACTGGTGGCTTGCGCCGGATATCGGGGAGGAAAGCGTCGCACTGCCCGGCGCGCCTCCGCCCGGTCCTGTTCTGCTCGGCGGACTGCAGCTCGACGTCGAGCCTCGACGCGCATTCGTCTACGTCGACGGTGTGTTCGTCGGCATCGTCGATCAATACAAGGGATACTTCCAGCATCTCGAAACGAGCGCGGGCTACCACGTCGTCGAATTCTTCGCGCCTGACTACGAGCCGTTCGCCAGCGGCGTCACCGTCGTGCCGAATCAAACGACGACATTTCGCACGTTCCTGAATCGCGCGAACGGCCGCTGAACAGCTCGGCGGCGCGATCGGTACTCGTCCGTTTTTTTCACACGCACGTTTCAGAAAATTGATGCGCGTTTCGCGCGCGCGTGGTCATAATCGATCGTTCACCCTCGCCCGCCGCCGATAACATAAGGTCTGCAATTCGACGGCGAACCGGAGACGCGGATGCGGTCGTTCCGAGCGTCGCCCACTCTCGTCCTCTCACGGCACGCGCACTCGTCGCGAACCGCCAATCCGTGCGCCAGCCGATCGCGCATCGAACGCCCCCGTCGACGGCGGGGCATGCGGTGGACGTATCCCGATTATCAAAGGAGAAACACGTATGCCCGAGAAGTCCTCTGAGATTGCCACCACACAGCGCGACCAGCAACGCGACCAGCATCTCGGTCGGCGCGATCAATATTTCGCCAGCCCGTTCCGGCTGCTCGATCACTTCGCGGACGAGGTCGATCGCATGTTCGCCGACTTCGGGCTCGGCCGCAGCTCGAACTATCGAACGTCGAAGTCCTCTGACCGCGCAGCGTGGATGCCTCAGGTCGAGATGTCGCAGCGCAACCACGAACTGGTCGTGCGCGCCGATCTCCCGGGGCTTGGCAAAGACGACGTCAAGGTGGACGTGACCGACGATGCGATCACGATTCAGGGCGAGCGGCGCCACGATCACGAGGAAGAGCACGGTGGCACGTACCGCACCGAGCGCAGCTACGGCAGTTTTTACCGGACGATTCCGCTGCCGGAAGGCGCCATCACCGATCAGGCGAAGGCCACCTTCAAGGATGGCGTCCTCGAAATCACGATGCCGGCGCCGCCCGAGCAGGTCCGGCGCGGACGCCGGCTCGAAATCACCGAAGGGTTACCGAAGACGAAGTAGTGCGGGCTGCGCACGGATCGGGGAAGCCGCCTGACGCGGCTTCCCCGCCTTTCATTTCGGCCGGCGATCGCGCGATCTTGCCCATTGACGACCGCTCTGTTCAAGGGCAAAGTGGCGCCGACACGTCCTTCACGAAAGGCACACAGATCATGAGCGCTTCACATCGGACCGGCCCATCGCGTCGCAGCGTGCTGAAAGGCGGACTGGCGGGATTCGTGGCGGCGGGCGCAGGCGGACTGCGGATCGTCGAGGCGCAGGCGCCGGCGACGTCCGCGGCGCGCATGAACGGGCCGCTGTTCTTTGACGTCGACACGACGAACGGCCGCGTGCGCGGCATCGCCAACACCGGCATCAAGCTGTTCCTCGGCATTCCGTACGGCGCCGACACGTCGGGCAAAAACCGTTTCATGCCGCCGAAGAAGCCAGCGGCGTGGAGCGGCACGCGCACGTGTCTCAGCTACGGCCCGATCTCGCCGCAGACGATGTCCGGTTATCGATCAGACTACTCGCAGATGATCATGTGGGACCGCCATGTCGCCTCCGGCATGGGCGAGGACTGCCTCTCGCTGAACGTGTGGACGCCCGGCGTCAACGACAACGCGAAGCGGGCCGTCCTCGTGTCGTTTCACGGCGGCGGCTGGGCGACGGGATCGGGCAACGGCCCGATGTACGACGGCGGTCAGCTCGCGCTGCTCGGCGACGTCGTCGTCGTCACGGTGAACCACCGGCTCGCGAGCTTCGGCTATACGCACCTCGCCTCTGTCGGCGCGCCGGAAGCATTCCGATCCGCCGGCGTGTGCGGCGTCATGGACATGGTCGCGTCGCTCGAATGGGTCCGCGACAACATCGCGGCGTTCGGCGGCGACCCGTCGCGCGTCATGATCTTCGGTCAGTCAGGCGGCGGCTCGAAGACGTCGACGCTGCTCGGCACTCCGGCCGCGAAGGGACTGTTTCACCGCGCCGCGGTGCAGAGCGGATCCACCCTGAAGATTGCCGAGGAAGCGGACGCGGAGAAGTCTGCCGATCTTCTGCTCAAGAAGCTCGGCATCGCGCGCAACCGCATCGCCGATATCCAGCGCGTGCCGTGGGAACAGCTGCTCGAAGCGCAAACACAGGTCAGCAGCGGCTTCACGCCGGTGATGGACGGCAGGTACCTGCCGCATCATCCGTTCGATCCAACGGCGCCGGCCGAATCGCACGACGTCCCGGTCATCATCTCGACGACGCTCGAGGACGCCGCGCTCCGGCTGACGAACTGGGACCTTACAGATAGTGGGCTGGCGACATTAATTAATGAGCGCTATCACGGTAAGTCGTCGGAAATCCTGGCGATGTATCACGACGCGGGACCGCACAAGACGCCGTACCTGATCCAGGCGCAGATCTTCACCGACAGCCAGGCGCGCCTGCGCGCGATCACGCAGGCCGAACGCAAGGCCGCCCAGGGAGGCGGCGGCGCGTACATGTACTTGTGGGAGTGGGTGAACCCGAGCTTCGACGGTAAGTTCGGCGCGGTCCACGGCCACGACGTGGACGCGTCCTTCAACCTGTATCGCCAGAACATGTGCGGGTCGGGCCGCGCCGAGGGCAGAAAGGTGGCGCTCGGACTCGCGTCGGCGTGGGTCGCCTTCGCGAAGACCGGCAATCCGGACAACGAGCACATCCCGCACTGGCCGAAGTACGACGCAGCCGCGAGGTCCACGATGATCTTCGATTCGACCACCCGGGTGGTGAACGACCCGCGCGCGGCGATGCGGAAGTACTTCGGACAGAATCCCGCGCCCGCGACGGCGGCGCTGGACGAGTAAGAACGGAGCACGGCATGCGCATCAGATCGAAACGCGGACGATTCGCTATCGCGTCGATGGCGTGTGCCTGCATGGTGCTGGTCGCGGGCGCCGCGCAGAATCCTGACGGTACCCGCGCCAGGCCCGCGTCAGCCGGGCCTGGTGAACCTCCGCACAAGCGCGCGGCCGAAATCGGCTGGCGACTCGCGCCAGCCGACGAACGATACGCGGCGATCGACGGCGCTCACCTCAAGACGTACGTGAGCGACCTGACCGCGATGGCGCGCCGCTATCGCGACCAGGGACATCCGCAGTACTGGGGCCGCATCATCGGTACGTCGGCCGACACCGAGAACGCCGAGTGGCTGATGCAGAAGTTCCGCGACATCGGGCTGACCGACGTCCACGAGCAGTATTTCGACCTTCCACCGCAGTGGATGCCGCAGTCGTGGAGCGTAACGATGACCTCGTCGGCAAAGACGCTGTCGATCGATACGGCGCAGCCCACGTATCTCGCCGTCGGCACGCCCTCGGGCGGCGTCGATCTCGAAGCGGTGTACGTCGGCATGGCCAGTGACGCGGACCTGAAGCTGGCCCGCGACGTCCGCGGCAAGGCCGTCTTCTTCTACAGCACCGATACGGCGTCGCGCCACGCGCCGATCGCCGACAACGCCATTCGACGGATCGGCGAGCGCGGTGCCGCGGCGATCTTCGTCGTCCAGGGCATTCCCGGCAACGAGCGGACGCAGTTCTATCCGGTCAACAGCCAGGTTCCTACGTTCTCGGTCGGCCTCAAGGACGGCCTCGCGGCGCGCGATCTGATCGCCGACGCCACAGTCGCCGGCGCGGCGCCGCACGTGAAGGTCTCGCTGGCCATCGATCGGACGCCTGGCCTGAAGAGCGGAACGGTCTGGGCGACGCTACCGGGAGCGACCGACGAACAGGTGATGGTCGTCGCGCACCGCGACGGGTGGTTCGAGGGCGCGAACGACAACGCCGCCGGCGTCGCGACCATGGTTGGACTGGCGGAATACTTCGCGAAGATTCCGCGCGCAGAGCGCCGGCGGACGATCGTCTTCCTCGGCACCACCGGTCATCACAACAGCACGGCGGAGAGCGGCGCCTGGTTCGCCGCGCACCCCGAGGTCTTCGAGAAAACCGCGCTGCTCCTGAACTGCGAGCACACCGGTGGACTCGAGAGCGGTGCTGGCAACATCCGCCTCGCGAACGCCGTCGCCGCGTTCAATTGGTACGGCACCGGCGATCGTCTCGCGGGCATCGTCGTCTCCGCGATGGACGCATTCGGCGTCCCGAGCTTCCCGCAATCGTCGCCGTCGCCGCCCGGCGAGATCGGTCGCTACTACCGCTACGCGCCGTCCGTCGAAATCATCAATGGCGGCTACGTGTGGCACTCCGATCAGGAGACGGCCGAGACGATTTCCGCGGGTGGCCTCGCGGCGGTGACGCGCACGTATGCGAAAGTAATCGCCGACACCGACCGCATCGATCTCAAGGAGATGCGTCAGCCGATCGCGCCGCACAGCACCGCACCGGGCGACCCGCGCGACTGAGCGCGGCCCCCCGACGCAGCGAGCATCCGTTCAGGCTTTTGAATTCGAACGGTCGTGGTGCGTCACCTGTCCGAGCGAACCGGCCGAACCCCAGTGGCCGTTCTTGTAGATGCGGATGCCGACGCCGCGCGTCTCTGAAATCAGCGTCCCGCCAGCCGTGTAGCGGAAATAGCCGTTCAGCGTGTGCGCCTTGTCGTGCGTCGCGTGAATCGTGATCGGACGGACGGGGCGATCGCGCGTGTACGCGTACTCACCGACGGCGCCGCCGGCGAGCTCGATGAACTCGGGCAGGTTCGTCTCGTACGCGCGGTTGACGCTCTCTTCGCTGCGGACCGACACGTTCAACCGGCTCTTGACGCCTTTCGTCCGCCAGCCGCTCATCGGATGCCCTTCGCGCGCGTCGCGCGATCGCTCCCGCGGGCCGTAGCCGAAATTCACCGACGCGGTCCGCGTGCCGGGCGGCAGCGGCGGCTCGTACGAGCCGCGGCTGCTCCTGAGATCGTTGAGCGCCGCCTCGTTGCCGTAGCCGAACTGCGAGAGATAGTTCTGGCTCTGCCTGATCTCGGCCTGCTCGGCGTCGGGATACGTCAGGCCGATGAAGTCGGCTTCGTGGAAGATCGTCGAGGCGAGCTGAATGGCCCAGCGGCCGTCGTTGTTCGTCACCGAGTAGATGCCGTCGCACTGCAGATGCCGCTGGCCGTCTGGCGTGAAGCGCGCGAACGACAGCGAGACCGCTGCGCCGACCGGACAGTACAGGTGGACGTTGATGCTCTCGAGCAGGTCGTACGATCCTTTCAGGATCCGCGTCTTCCCCTTCCCGGTCGCGTTCAGCGTTGGCGGCGGATTGGCGATGAAGTCCGGCGCCGACTGGACGACGATCGGTTCGATGTCCTCGTAGATCGCGAACGGAAAGTGCAGCGTCCGCGCGAGGCCCGCGACGTCGCGCTGGTTGAGCGCAACGAAGTACTCGGTGACCAGCCGCAGCGCTTCGGACACGGGCGTCGCGAAGCTCACCGGGAAGCGCGAGTCGAGCTGGCCGCCCGCCCGCAGCGTCGCCGGCTTCGGGAATTCGTCAGGACCGGCCGGCCGGGACGTACGCGCCGGCTGCTGCGCGGCAGTCACGCCGGCGCCCGCCATGGCGCCCAGGATTCCCGCGCCGCCGACCGCCTGCACGAACTCGCGACGATCGACCGCGGACCCGGGTTCGTGCTCCCTGCTCGTGCGCTCTCTCGCCATGCCGCTCTCCTTGTGATGTCACGCGTGCGCGTGCGGCGGCCATCTTATCGGGTCGCTGCGGCTCGTGAGCGCTTCACCTCGAATCGGTATAAAGTCGCACCGTATTTCGACCGGTTCGACGGCACCTCGGCCTGGAGGGACACACATGTGCGATCAGGATCACTTTGAGGAAGACCGGCAGCAATTCGAGTCGCTCGGACAGGTGACGCGCCGGCAGTTCGGCGTCCTCGTCGGCGCCGGCATCGCGCTCATGCTGCCGCGCGTCGTCAACGCCGTCGCCGTCAGCGACGCGGACGTGACGATCACGACGCCGGACGGAACCGCGGACGCCTACTTCGTGCATCCGTCGAGCGGCACGGCGCCGGGCGTGCTGATCTGGCCCGACATCTTCGGCCTGCGGCCTGCGATGCGGCAGATGGCGAAGCGGCTCTCGGAGTCGGGCTACTCGGTGCTCGTCGTGAACCCGTTCTACCGGACGAAGAAGGCGCCGACGGCGGCGAACGGATCGGCGACGCCGATTCAGGAACTGATGCCGCTCGCGCGATCGCTGAACGAGACGACGCAGATGACGGACGCGAAGGCGTTCATCGGGTGGCTCGATCAGCAGGCGTCGGTCGCCAAGAACCGCAAGGTCGGCACGCAGGGCTACTGCATGGGCGGGCCGATCGCGTTCCGCACATCGGCGGCGGTCCCGGGCCGCGTCGGCGCGGTTGCGTCGTTCCACGGCGGCGGACTCGTCACCGATCAACCGAACAGCCCGCACCTCCAGGCATCGAAGACGAGCGCGCAGTTCCTGATCGCGATCGCGGCGAACGACGACCAGCGCGCACCGACGGAGAAGGACGTCCTCAAGGAGACGTTCGCGAAAGCCAATCGTCCCGCTGAAATCGAGGTGTACACGGGCGCCGCGCACGGCTGGTGCCCGCCCGACTCCGGCGTCTACAACGAGCCGCAAGCCGAGAAGGCGTGGAGCCGGCTGCTCGCGCTGTACGGCAAAGCCCTGGCCTGACCGTCCTCGAGGAGCGTCCTCCGCCACACGCGGAGGATGCTCCTCCCTCAACCACCTCAATCTTCCTTCCCACCGGCTGTCTGCGGTGACCACTTGCACCGTGAGTTAGCATATGCTAACATATGATGCATGAAGACACGCGCCGCCAGACGGCAGCCTCGCCCGAGACCCTTCTACGTCGCCGAGAATGACGCGCCGGCCAAGCACCGGATTCTCGTGGCGGCGCTCACGCTGTTCGTCCGCGACGGATTGTGCGAGACGAGCGTCCGCGACATCGCGAAGGCGTCGGGCTTCACCAACCCGGCGCTGTTCAAGCATTTTCGAAGCAAGGACGAACTCGCCCGCTACCTGTTCGAGCGCTGCTACCTCGAGCTGGCGGGGCTGGTCGAAACGGCCATTGCCTCACGCGACACCTTTGCGGCGAAGCAGCGCGCAATCCTTGACGCGTACCTCGCCGCGCTCGACCGTGACGCCGACAGCGTCTTGTTCGTCCAGGACTTCCTGCGGCATTTCTGGCCGCACATGCCCGACCGCGTGCGCCGCCATTCGATTGTCGGCGACGTGCGCGCGCTTCTCGAGGCGGGACGCGCTGAAGGACGCGTCGCCCGCAACGTCGACCTCAACCTTCTGACGACCGCGTGGATCGGCACGCTGCAGCAGTTCGCGCGGTTTCGTGACTTCGGCGAGTTCACACAACCTGCGCGAACGCTTGCAGAAGCGCTCGACGATCTGCTGACACGAATGGAGCGCCCGTGATGACGACGATCCACCCGATTCGAACCGGACTGGTGCAAGTCCGACGCCCACAGATGGAATCGCGGCGCGGCGGACTCGCGGGAATGAGCGACATGCTGTTCGATCCCGAATGGTCCGACTGGCTGCCGATTTATGCGTGGGCGATCGAGCACGACGAAGGCGTCATCGTGGTGGACACCGGCGAAACGTCACGTGTACACGATCAGGGCTATCACCCGCGGTGGCACCCCTTCTATCGCCGTGCCGTCCACTTCTCGGTGCATCCGGACGAAGAGCTTGGTGCGCAGCTGCGCGCGCTGGGCATCAGTCCGCGCGACGTCCGGCACGTCGTGCTGACGCACCTGCACACGGATCACGCGGGCGGGCTCATGCACGTGACCGGAAGCCGTGTGTGGGTCGCGCGAGAGGAGTTCGAGCGTGCGAGCGGGGTCGTCGGGCGTGCGCAGGGTTACCTGCCCCACCGCTGGCCGAAGTGGTGGCAGCCCGAGTTCATCAACTTCGAGCGTCAACCGTTCGGTCCGTTCGATGAGGCCATGCCGCTGACGAAGCGCGGCGACGTCTTGATCGTTCCGACGCCAGGCCATACGCCGAACCACGTGTCGGTCGTCGTCTGCGGCGATCCGTCGTACCTGCTCGCCGGCGACACGAGCTACACCGAGCGCCTGCTGCTCGCGGGAAAGGTCGACGGGGTCAGCCCCGATCCCTCCATCGCGCGTCGCACGCACTCACGGATCCTCGCGCTCGCCGGCGAACGACCGATCGTCTACCTGCCGTCACACGATCCGGACGCCGAAGCTCGTCTCGTCAACCAGACGGTTCTGCAGGCGCCTGCGGCGCCGTCCACACTCGTCGCGTAACAGATCCGCGAGCGCGCAGGCGTTTCGCCTGTCGCGATCGAGTCCACGGATCCGCATGCGAAAGGTTCAGCGCCGTTTCAGCCCAATGGGATGGCGGCCCGGACGACCGCCATCCCGAGATGCTGCTGAACCTCCACCTGCTGCGTGCGCTGGCGGCGCTGGCCGTCGTGTACTTTCACGCGACGTCCCCGGCAGGGCTGAACCTGACGGCGAACATCGGATCGCACGGCGTCGACGTGTTCTTCGTCATCAGCGGCTTCATCATGGCGCGCGTCGGCGCGGGCTCGCCTGAACGCTTCCTGCTGCGCCGCATCGTCCGCATCGTACCGTTCTACTGGACGGCCACGCTGGCGGTGTTCGCGGCGGCCGTGCTCGCGCCGCACATGCTCCGGAGCACGCGGCCGGACGTAATACAGCTCCTCTGCTCGCTGTTCTTCATTCCGCGCGACACGTCGTACGCGGGCATCGTGCCGACGCTCGTGCTCGGGTGGTCGCTGAACTACGAGATGTACTTCTACGTGGTGTTCGCGGCGGCGCTTGCCATGGCGCCTCGGTCGGCGCCGATCGTCTGCGCCTCAGCGATTGCCATCGTCTTCCTGGTTATCCGTGCATCTGGCATCGAGCATCCGACCGTGACGTTCTACGGGCGGCCGATCGTCCTCGAATTCGTGTTCGGCATATGTGCGTTCTATGCGTTCGCGTCAGCTGAGCGTCACCTCGACTGGTTTGCGCATCGCCCGGGCATCCGCGCGGCGCTCTGGATTGCAGCAATCCTCGCAGCGCTCTCGATCGCCATCGAAGAGGCCCACGGCGCATTCGGCCTTCCGCGCATCGTCGCTGCCGGCGTGCCCGCGCTTGCACTCGTCCTGTCGGCGCTGCTGCTCGAACGAGTCTACGGCGTCCGCGTCACGTCAGGCGTTGTGTTCCTCGTCGGCGAATCGTCGTACGTCTTGTACCTGATTCATCCGTACGTCCTCTACGGCATCCTGCGGGCAGTGCTGCCACATCACGACCATCTGTCATCGATGACGGCAAGCGCGCTCGTAGTCGCGCTGATGGCGATTGCCGCCGCGGTGGCAGTCGCTATTCACATCTGGTTCGAGAAGCCGCTCATGACAGCGCTTCGACGGCGGCTGCCTGCATCGTCGGCATCGGAAGCGGCCGGCGCACGAACCGCGATGACGACGGCGCCCGCGTAGTGTCGAAGGCGCGGAGCGAGGGACAGTAACGCTCGATCGAAACGCCGGACCACGTCGAGGGTAGGGAACGGCAGGAATCGCTTCAGTCGATACAGCAGGTGATACGGGTCCGCGATCGAATCCGGAAACGGTGCGAGCGCCGCTTCGATTTCTGTCCACGTGAGGTTACGCTCGTGATCCGTGACACGATCGAAGTCGGGCAGGAAGCGCCGATGCCGCATCAGCCACGCTTTCGCCGCTTCAACCGTCGGACTGTCTCCAACCGGCTCGAGAAACACGGCGATTCCGTCGGGTCTGAGCAGGCGTGCGGCCTCGTGGAGACCCTGATGGATTCCGACGTGGTGCAGGATGCCAAGGCCGTGAATCCGATCGAAGGTCGCATCAGGAAAGTTCGTCGGATCGACGCGCATCCGGCAGGCGCAGATGTCGAGGCGATGAAAGGCGGCGCGACGACGGACGGACGCGACGCCGACTTCGGAGATGTCGATCGCGGTGACTCTGGCGCCGAGCTTCGCGAAGTAGACGGACTCCTCGCCCATCCCGCAGCCGAAGTCGAGGAGATCTTTTCCGGCGACGTCGCCGAGCAGCATCGCCGAACGCTGCCGCCAGTCCCAGAGTTTCGCCGGCAACTGATAACGCCGGAATATCCGCGGATTGATCTCGAGCTGATCGAGCCACGGCCGGTAGTCGCGGTCTGCGAACTCTGCCTCGTCTCGAAGAACGCGCTCCATCACGTCGTGCTCGTACATAGGACCGCGTCGGTAATTTCCGTCGTCTCGGCTGAAGCCCTCGAAGTCTTTTCGCCAAAAGTTCCTCTGGATGAGAAGGCGCGCGTTCGCCGACGGGTTTCCGATGATCAAGTCTCGCGCTCTCCTCTTGTGTCTGATGTGCGTCGCCGCGCTGCTGGGCGCGTCGCGTTCGAGCGCGCCATCAGCCGCCGTCGCGTTTGAACGCGTCAGCGAACCTGCGGCCGATCACGGCACCGGTTGGTCCGAGACGACCCAGATGGCCGTCTTCGGCGCGGCACTCAGCTACGCGGGCGTGCGGCTTGGGAAGCGGAAGGCGTAGCGTGCCGTCGATCTCGCTCGATCGATTCGACATCCTCTACTTCGGCAACGACTGGTTCGCTGAGAATCGGACGAGCAGCCATCACGTCGCCGAACGGCTCGCCCGCCGCAGTCGAGTGCTCTACGTGGACGTCCCGGGACTGCGTGCGCCAAAGGCGACCGGCCGTGACGTGCGCAAGCTCGGTCGAAAGCTCGCCGCCGCTGTTCGCCCGCCGCGCCGCGTCGGCGAACGCCTGTGGCAGATGAGCGTGCCGCAGATTCCGTTCCGCACGCTGCCGATGGTCCGACACATCAACGCGGCTGTCGGACGGCTGCTCGTCGCGCGAGCTTTGACGGCGCTCGGTTTCGCAAAGACGGTCTCGTGGTTCGCCGTGCCGCATCCAAGCCTCCTGGCCCGCGCATTCGGTGAAACCGCCGTCGTTTATTACTGCATCGACGACTACGCCGCGCTGCCCGACGTTGATGCGCGTGCCATTGCCGACCTCGACGCGCACCTCACCGCCGAGGCCGATCAGGTCTTCGCCGCTTCGTCTCTGGTGTTGCGGGCGAAGCAGCGCGTGCAGCCGGACGCCGCGCTGGCGCCGCACGGCGTTGACGTCGCACTGTTCAGGACCGCGGCGAACCCGTCGCTGCCGATTCCTCCGGTCGCACGCGATCTACGCCGTCCGATCGTCGGCTTCTACGGATCCATCGAAGCGTGGATCGATCTCGATCTGATTGCCGAAATCGCGAGGCGCCGGCCAGCGTGGACGTTCCTGATGATCGGCCACGTGGCCGTCGACGTCCGGCAGCTCGAGGCGCTGCCGAATGTCGTGTTCACCGGCGCACAGCCTTACCGAACCCTGCCGGCATGGGCGAAAGCGTTCGACGTCGCGATCATTCCGTACCGGCTCACGCGTCAAGTCGTTCACGCGGCGCCGCTGAAGCTTCGCGAGTACCTTGCGACCGGCACGCCCATCGTCGCGGTGCCCGCGCCGGAAATCGAGCCATTCGCAGGATTGGTGCACCTCGCGCAGGGACCGGACGTGTTCGTCGCACAAATCGAGCGCGCGCTCCTCGAAGACACCGACGAGCAGCGCGCGCGCCGCATCGCCGCGACGTCCACGATGACCTGGGATGCCCGTGTCGCCGACGTCGTCGCGATCGTCGAACGCAAGATCGCGGAGAAGGAGTCTGTTCGATATGCGCGCAGCGCGTGAGATCCGCGTCGCGCTCGTCGGTGCGGGCTACGTCAGCGCGTATCACGCTCGCGCGCTGCAGACCCTTCCGCATGTCCGGATTATCGGAGTCGCCGACCCCTCCATCGATCGTGCGCGAACGATCGCCGAACGCTTCGCGATTCCGGCTGTGTTCAGAAGCCTGTCCGAGATGAAGGCCGTGCGTCCGGATGTCGTTCACGTCCTGACGCCGCCGTCATCGCATGCGGCGATCGCCATCGAAGCACTCGACATGGGTTGCGACGTTCTCGTCGAGAAACCGATGGCGCCAACGGTCGATGAATGCGATCGGATGATCGCGGCGGCCGTGCGTGCCGGTCGAACGCTGTCCGTCAATCATTCCGCGGTGCACGATCCCGTTGTCGTCCGCGCGCTCGAGCTCGTTCGCGGCGGCGCCTGCGGAGACGTGCTGTCCGTGGACTTCCATCGCTCCTCCGACTATCCGCCGTATGCCGGCGGTCCGCTGCCGCCGCCATTTCGAGACGGCGGCTATCCGCTGCTGGACATGGGCGTCCACGCGTTGTCGATGATGGAAGCGTTTCTCGGCACCGTCAATTCTGTCGACGTGCAGTACCGATCGACTGGCATCGATCCGAACGTCTTCTTCGACGAATGGCACGGACGTATTGCATGCGCGAACGGTCTCGGATCCTTCTACTTGTCGTGGTCCGCCAGGCCTATCCGGAACGAGATCTTCGTGCATGGCACACGCGGCGATTTGCACATCGACTGCTTTCTGCAGACGTGCTCGCTCCGTCGAGCGCTGCCCGGCCCGAAGCCGATCGCCGCGGGCGTGAACGCACTGGCCGGAGCGGCACAGACGCTGTGGCGCGTGCCGCGAACCATCGTCCGTCTTGCCAGCGGCTCGCTGCGACCGTCGCCGGGCATCCATGCGGGCGTCGTCGCTTTCCATGACGCGCTCGCTCAGGGCAGTCCGCCGCCGATCTCGGCGGGAGCCGGCCGGCATGCGATCGCGTGGCTCGCGCCGTTCTGTCGAAAAGCGGCGAACGATCGCGACGTGGCGCTTCATCTCGACGAACCGCTCGCGCCACGGCCCGTTCTGGTCACGGGCGCCTCTGGACTTCTCGGTCGCGCGCTGCTCGACCGTCTCATCGCCGATGGCGAATCGGTCCGAGTCCTGGTGCGCCGGCGCGCGCCTTCGTTGGAGCAGATGTCCGGGGTGCAGGTCGTGTACGGAGACCTCGGCGATCCGGTCGCCGTCGAACGCGCGGTCGCCGGCGTCCGTAGGGTCTATCACGTGGGCGCGGCGATGCGCGGTGGTGGCTGGCCTGAGTTCGAGGGAGGCACGGTGCGCGGAACCGCGAACATCGTGCGATCGTGCCTGGCACACCGAGTTGAACGGCTCGTTCACGTCAGCTCGGTGACCGTTCTCGACTATGCGAGCCTGATCGCGGGAGCGGCCGTGGACGAGAGCGCGCCGCTCGAGCCGCATCCGGAGCGGCGCGGATCGTACACACGCGCCAAGCTGCTCGCAGAGCGCATCGTCAGCGACGCCGTTCGAACGCACGGGCTCGCCGCGGTCATCGTGAGGCCTGGCCAGATCGTCGGCCGCGGGTACGAGTCGGCCATACCGTACGGAACGATCGCAGTCGGCCGCAGATGGCTTGTTGTCGGATCCGGACGACTGACGCTTCCGCTTGTGCACGTTGACGATGTGGTGAATGGCCTGGTCGCGTCGGCGAGGCGACCGGGAATCTGCGGCGCTGTTTTTCACCTCGTCGATCCGATGCCTGTCGTGCAGCGCGACTACATCGATCGTTGCCGTGAGCGCCTGGCCGGCTTGCGCGTGAGCTACGTGCCCCGGACCGCGCTCCTCGCGGCGGGAGCGCTGCTCGATCTCGCAGCCGCGGCGGTCGGACGCGGCCTGCCGCTGTCCCGCTACCGCGTGCGATCGATCAATGCTCTGAGGTTCGACTGCTCGGCGGCACAGCGCGATCTCGGGTGGCAGCCGCAGCCACTCACGCGCACGGATCCCGACGCGGACCGCGGCGTTTCAATCGGCGCTCTCACGCGAGATGCAGTTTGACGATCGCGTAGACGAAGGCGATTCCACCAGCTTCTGACGCGAGCACGACGAGGCCGAGCGTGGGCAGCGCGGGCAACGGAAGCGGTCGGTCGGCCGCACGAACAATGGCCGCCAGCGCGGCGGCGAGACCCACCACCAGATACAGCGTCGGCACAAACGTTCGCGAGAGAAAGAATGCCGCCGTCAGCAGACCGACGAGCGACAGCTCGAGCCCTTCAGCCCATCGTTTCGCCGTGTCGTCGAAGCCGTCATCACCCGGCAGACTCTTCACCTGTTGCAGCTCGATCATCGTCACGACGATGATCGCAACCCAGAAGAAGCAGCCGAGCAGGCCGGTCTCGGCGAAGCACAGCACGAGCGAGTTATGCGCGGTGAGGTTGTGGTGATCCTCGAACTGTCCGTAGCCGACGCCGAGCATCGGCGCCGACTTCAGCATCTCGAGCCCTTCGCGCCACGCGAGAAGCCGTCCTGACGCCGATTCGTCGGGCTCCATCGACAACGATCGCCCGCCGAAATCGACCGCCATGGCGCCGGCACATAGCGCAACCAGAACGACGACCGCCGGCACGCGCCCGAACCTGCTGGCCGCGAACCGCCAGAACACCACGACGAGCGCAAGCGCACCGCCTCTCGATCGCGTGAGGTAGACGCCATACACCAGCGCGGCTGCCATACCGGCATACACGACATGCCGGAGCTGAGCGCGGGCACGCCACGCACCGCCGATCAACCCGAGCGCCGCGATCATCCCCATCGCGAGATCGTTCGGGTCGTGCATCAGGCCGAGACCGCGAATCCTCGGCGTGTCCTCGGCCTCGTCTGTCAGATCGTCGTCTGGCTGATTGACGACGTCGGCAAGCGGTTCATCAGCCTTTACCATCGGATCGTCGCCTCTCGTCGTGCGATCGATCAGAAACACGCTGGCGTTGTAGCCGAAGTGGTACGCGGCCGCGCCCTGCACCATCAGCAGGACCATGACGGCAACGATGCAGCCGACGGCAACGCGAAGACGCTCCAGCGACGTGATGCTGGCCACGGCGAGAACGAAGATGGCAAGCGATGGACCGAAACGTTGCAGGACGATCAGCGGAGCGCCAAGCCACCGATCGGCAACGATCAACGACGCGGCGGTCACGATCGCGAACGCGACGAGCGCACGCAGCTGCACACTGGCGAGCGTCCGTCCTGCTCTCGCCAGCGCCCCGGCAATGGCGACCGCCAGGCCGGACATCCCGACCCAGTACGCCACGCGATATGGCGCCAGCGCCGGTACGATTTCTCCCGGATGCATGTACGAGAGCACGACGTACAGGATGAAGAGTGCGAACGTCATGTGGCCTACGCGGCCGCGCTTTCGAAGCACTCGCGATAGAGCGCGAGGTACTCGACGGCCATCCGCTCTGGTGTGAAGTGCGCGCGGTAGCAGTCCGATGCGCGGGCGCCCAGCATGGGGAGCTCGGCTCGGCGACTCGCGACGTCGACAATGGCACGCGCCAGCGACTCGACGTCGTCAACCGGGATCACGACACCCGCGCCCGACAGCGCGACGAGCTCAGGCATTCCACCAACGTCGGTCACGATGGCTGGCAAGCCGGCGGCCATCGCTTCGATCGCCGAGATCGGCAGCCCCTCGCTTCTGGACGGCAGCACAAACACGTCGGCGGCGTGCAGCCAGTTCCCGACATCGCGCCGTTCGCCGCAGAAGCGGACGACCGCTTCGAGGCGAAGCTCGTTGGACAGCCGTTCGAGTGCGTTCAATTCGGCGCCGCTGCCGACGATCCACAGCCGCAGGTCGGGAACCACCCGGTGCGCGACCGCGACCGCTCGCAGCAGCGTGTCGAATCCCTTGCTGCGCACAAGGCGCGCGACGCTGACGAGCGTGAACCCGCGCTTCGCCGGCATCTGCGCCGAATCTGTTCTCGGAGGGTGCGCACCGTTGCGAATGGTGACCAGCTTGTGCGCGACCGACGGCGCGCCGTCGGTCATGTTCCTCCGCGCGGCTTCGCAGACGGCGACAACGCGATCGCAGAGCAGCGCGGCCGCGATCCAGAACTTCAGCTCCTTGCGGAGACGAAACGGTGGCCGCACGATCCCGTGGCGCGTGGCGACGATCGCGCGTCCGCGTGCGAGCCATGCCACGAGTGCCGCGCGAACGGTCGCGGCCTTGTTGTGGCAGTGGATGACGTCGGGCCGCGACTGTCTGAGCGCCCGGTACAGCGTCCATGTCCCCTGCCAGCCCGCCTCGTGCACGTGAATCGGCACGCCCTCACGCTCGAGCTCTGCAGCCAGACGTCCGGCGGTGATCAGGCAATGGACTTCGACGTTGTGGCCGGCAGCCGCGTGCGACCGGCAGAGCGTCGCAACGATCATCTCGGCGCCTCCGACTTCGAGGCTGTCGATCACGTGGGCGATGACCATCTCGCGTCCTCGGACGACAGGCCGACGGTGACCCGGTGCTTGCCCGACGGCAGCTTCGGAATGTTCGCAACCGGCTCCAGCTCGCAGGACGTGCCGACGCCGAAGACCTTGCCGATTTCGTCGCGCAGCAAACGTGCGCTGCGATCGGACAGCGGTTCGCGCAGCACCGCTGAGATCACCAGCCGGTCGATGCGGCGCTGCTCGACGCGGTACTCCGCCAGCTCGGGAATCTCCTTGAGCAGGTGCGGAAAGAACTCGCCCGGAACCGTTCGGCCGTCGGCCGTCCGCAGCGCATCGAGCACGCGACCCTCGACGCACGCCAGCCGCGGAAGTCCGCGTCCGCACGCGCATGCCCCGTCAGCCATCACGCCCAGGTCACCCGTCTCGTACCGGATGAACGGCATGCCGTAGTTGTGCAGGTCGGTAACGAGGATTTCCGACGCCGCACGAGCGCCGCGATCTCGCGTCTCGACGAGGACGTTTTCCGACTGGATGTGCAGGCCGTTGCGCTGCTCGCACTCTGCCGCGATCGACATGAACTCGCGCGACCCGTACGTGTTGAAGAGCGGCGCACCGAGTCCGTGCTCGATCTGGCGGCGCGTGTCCGCGACCAGCGGCTCCGCCGCTGCGATTGCGCCGACGACGCCAGGAACGGTGCGTCCGGTTCGCCGCAGATAGTCCGCGAACGCCGCAAGGCTCGACACGTAGCCGACAACGAGCGCCGGACGGAATCGTCGCGCGCGCGCATGGACGTCGTTCCAGAGCAAGTCACTCTGCGCGAACGTGTTGACGACGAGCTGCCGCTGCAGCGCTTCGTGCGCGCGGACTTTGAGTGCGCGTCTCCGCGACGTCGAGCCGAGCGGCGCGCCCCAGAGATAGAGCGCGCGCTCGCCGAGACGCCAGCCGCTCCAGGAGTACGCGCGGTCCTTCGCCGCAGTCCGCCAGTCGTAGCTCTCGTAGGTGCGGAAGAAGCGCGTCGGCGCACCCGTCGATCCGCCGGTTGCATGCGGCAGCAACGGTCCCTGGAACGTCGTCGAACACAGCTCGGCCCCGTGCGCGTTGACCTCCGCGCGCGTCAGCGTCGGTACGTGGCGAAAATCGTCCCAGCTCCGAAGATCCTCGAGCGCGATACCAGCCGACCGATATTTGTCCTTCAAGTACGGGACGGACGCGAACGCGTGTGCGAGAAGGCGCCGCAGCTGTCCCCACTGAAACGCACGGATATTGTCGGCGCTCCACCACTGACTGCGCTCGAGGAACGCGCGCCGCTCGACGTACTGGCGTCCACGAACCCGGTCGTACGCCGGCAGCAGCACCGATTCGAGGAACCGTGCGTAGGTCATGACGCCGCTCCGACGTGCGCGATGCGACCCGGCCGCCGCGCTTCGTCCACGGCGCGCACGGGATCGACACCGCGGCACACCGCATCGACCGCGACGCGCATCTGCCACGCGGAGACGAAGTGCAGGCTGGCGCCCGATGCGCGGCAGTCGTTCGCCACGTAACGAAGCGTTCGATCCAGTTCGCCATCGTCCGCCAGCAGCGGAACCGCGTTCTTCTCCGGCGCGCCATGTGCGAAGAGCTTCAGAAACAGATCGCGACCGATGCGTGGCGCCGTCCGGCGCCAGAGGGCGACGCGGTGACGCGTCGTTCGGCAGTGGCCGCCGAGCTCGCCGATTTCGATCCGCGGGACCAGCGGACGCCGCCACTCGCGCAGATTGAGGGTCAGCGGACCCGGAATCATCAGCAGATCGCCTGCGTGACGAACGCCAGGCGTCGCCGGCACTCCAGAGTCGTGGGACTTGGGTCGGCGCGGATCGTCGGTGGCCCAATAAATGGTGTTCACGATGCGCGTCTGCGCCGGCGACGGCGCCGAAGGCAGCGTGAAATCGGCGTAGCAGCCAAGCCGGCGCAGCAACGTGATTTCGTTGTCGAGACCGCACGCTTGGCCGTCGGGCAGCGAGTTGTCGAGAGCCCAGTTGCCGTGGATGAAGCCGAACCGGACGCCGCTTTCGTCGCGGCGGAGCAACGCGTGCCTGTGGTGCAGACGGTCGACGAATCGGCCAACGCGATCGACGAATGCCGATTCGGTGTCGCGATCGTGATGCAGGTGGACTTCCACGTCGCCGACGCCGCTCTGCGACAACCGCGAGAGCGCGTCGAGAGCCGCAGGCTGGTACTGCTCTTCAGGATAGAAAAACGTGTAGCAGGGCGGCCGACCGCTGAAGTCCGCATGGCGCGCGGCGATCGCTGGCCAGCGACGCGTCCACCAATGGACGCGATCGAGCGCCGTCCGATCGTCGGCGCCGTGCCACCACGGCTCGAAATGATCGGCGAACATCAGCCAGACACGTGCCAGGGTCAATCGATCCGCGTCGCGCACATCGCGCAGCCTTGATGCCGCGTAGCCCGGGAGCCACAAATGGAGCGTGCGGATCGGCGCGAGCTTCGCCAGCGTCACGGCGTCTCCGCCGCACGCGCGGTCCTCGTCGTCGGCGTCCAGATGATGGATTGCGATCCGCGGGCGAACGCGACGAGACCGAGAACGAGCGCCAGGTTCATGGACAGGAAGTGATACGGCACGCTTGCCGGCGCCCAGTAGCGCGCGCGCCGTTCGAGACGGCAGCCGGCCGCGGCGAGCAGCACGACGGCTCCGCCCGTCGCCGCCGCGGCGCCGTACATCGGATCACGCGAGAGGCACGCCGCCGACAGCTCGGCGGCGGCGAGGGCGAGCGGCGCAATCCAGCGGCAGATCTTGTGCGACCACAACGCCAGCGCGACGCTGCCGGCCGTCGGGCTGAGCAACCGCCACGTGTGACGGAGCGCGTGAAAGTTGCCGGCGCCGATCCGCACGCGACGGCGGAATTCCTGCCGCGCATCCGGCGCGACGTCTTCACGCGCGACAGCTTCGGGATCGTAGACGACGCGACTGCCTGCCGCCCGGACGTTCAGCGCGATGAGGAAGTCGTCGACGATGCCGTCCTGCGGGAGCGGACGGAACAGCGATCGGCGGATCGCGAAGAGGGCGCCGTTGGCGCCGACGAGCATGTTCAACCGGCTCTCGAAGAACTTCAGCATCGTCTCGAAGCGCCAATAGAGCCGCTCGCCGTCCGCGCGGCCTCCGCTCGCCCGCAGGCGCAGCTCGCCGCAGACGCATCCGACGCCCGGCTGGGCGAAATGACGAACGAGCGCGTGAATCGCGTCCGCCTCGAGATCGGTGTTCGCGTCGCAGAACACGACGATCTCGCCGGTCGCGAGCGGAACGAGCCGGTTGAGCACGGCCGGCTTTCCAGAACGCTCCATGAACTCGTACACGGTCGCGTTGTCCGGCGCTGCGGCCCGCGCGAGTGCCGCCGTGCCGTCGCTGCATCCGTCGCAGCCCACGAGAATGTCGATGCGGTCGGCCGGATAATCCAGGCGTGCGCAGTTCGCCATTTTCTGCGCGATGACGGCGGCCTCGTCGTGCGCGGCGAACACGATCGACACGCGAGGACGAACGTCGCCGCGCCCCGCGCGTCGCGTCCGGCGCGCCAGGCCGAAGCGCGCGTCACTCAGCAACTGGCCAACGCTTCCGACGACCAGCAGCGCGAGCGGATAGGCGACGTACGTGTAGAACAGCAGTCCGATGGAGATCCAGAACGTCGAGTGCACGATGTTCGAGGGCGCAGGCCCGCTGTTCGATAGGAGCGTCGGGGCCGAAATCGGTCGTCAGTCAAGCTGCGCGTACGAGAGGAGCCGGGCGCCGGGGGCAGCCTTCCGGATCCAGTCGCTCTCGAGCACTTCCCGCTCCTCGTCTGCGGACCGCGCGCCCGGGTGGACCATCAGCTCGATCACGCCGACCGACTGCTTTCGCATCTCCCCGGCCCGCCAATACGTCAGGAATTCGGTAAAGGCGTCGGTGGTCTTCGTCCGGTAAATCGACCGGAGCGCCCAGTTGTACGCCTGTTTCCTGAGCAGGAGGCCGGACGTGCACGGCCGATCGGTCCCGTAGAAATTCTTCGACAACCGGACGCGGCGGATGCCGTAGCGGCGCTGGATCTCTTTCAGGACGGGAAAGACGAGCGCCTTCGTGTGAACGTGATGGTGCGAATCGAGATGGCTGATCCGGATGCCACACGATGCCAGACGTTCGACCTGCGCGCAGAGCTCGTCGAAGACGGCGCGCAGTCGCTCGAGGCTCGGCGCAGCGCTCATGATCGCCCGCGACATCTGCCCGTGCTCATTGACGAGCAGCCGCGCGCCCGGTCCACGCGTCAACGGCTCGAACTCGGTCAGGTTCAGGTGCGCGCCGAACGAGCACCACGGAAACGAGGCGGCCTGTCGCCCCGCTCGAACGGTCGCCGGCGCGTTTGCCATGATCGTCGCCGACGAGATCCGCCTGCGCGCGATCAGGCTGAACACCGCGTCGTTCACTTCGTCGCTGATGCCGACGTCGTCTGCGTTGACGATGAGTTTGAGATCCACGTCGCCTCAGGCGCGTGCCTGGCGGTCCGACATGACGGATTGCATTTCCGAGAGCACGTCATCGGCGACATGACTCCACGACCGACAGCGGCCGCGCCTCGCGATCGCTTCGTGATCCCAGGGACAGGTGAGCGCCGCGAAGAGTGCCGCGGCGAGCGCTTCGCCGCTGCCGGCGGGCACGATCAATCCGTAGCGGTTCGACACGATCATCTGGCGGACGGCGCCGACGTCGGTCGCCACGACGGGCGTGCCACACGCCAATGCTTCGTTGACGACATTCGGCCATCCTTCGGTCGAGCTCGCAAGACAAAACACGTCCGCGGCGGTCATCAGCTCCGCGAGCGCGGTCTGTGTGACCTCACCGAGGAACGTGACCCGATCGGCCAGACCGTCCACGGCAGCCTGGCGGCGAAGGGCCTCGGCATACCTGCCGGAACGACCGACACCTCCGGCGATCAGCAACCGGGTCCGCACTCCGCTGACGGCGAGCCGACCCACGGCGGCAATCGTGCGATGGTGTCCCTTCAACGCAGCGAGATCGCCGGCGCTCAGCACGATGTGTTCGCCAGACGCAATTCCATGTTTCGCGCGGCATCCGGCGCGGTCGCGACGGAAGAACACGTCGGCGTCTACACCGTTCGGGATCGTCCTGACGCGGCGCGGATCGACCCGCAAATCGATCGCGAGCGTCCGGAGGCCTTCAGACACCGCGATCACGCGATCGGCGCGCCTCAACGCCCACGACATCCAGAAGCGCTTCATCGGCTGACGGCGATATCGCAGCTCGCTGCCGCGAATCGTGATCACGACCGGCACGCCGAGCGTCCGGCCGAGCAGCACCGCGGCGATTCCTTCCGGATGCGCGAAGTGCGCGTCGATGAGGTCGAACGGCTTGCGCGCGCGCAACCGGATCAGCGCCGGAAGCAGCCGCCCGAACAGGAAGAGCGCATTCGTCCAGCCGCCTCCTGGCGGATACAGCCAGCGTGGATGCAGGACCGGAATCCGGCGCTCGTCGCGCGTTCGTGGAATTCGTCTCGACGCGAACAGATCGTGTGTCGGATTCGCATAGTCGAGCGATGCGACCGGCGCGACGACCGACACGTCCGCGCGCTCCGCCATGGCATCGAGCCGCGACCGGACGAACAATCCTTTCGCCGGCTCGAGCGGATTGGGAAATTCCGTGCTGAGGCTGAGAATCCGCAGGGGGGGCTCTGCGCGTTCCGCGCGAACGGCGGCGCTCGCGATCCGGGTCATGCCGGCGACACCAGCGCGGACCGGACCGCCCCGACAAGTTCGCTGCACGTGGATCGTGCGACGAGCAGCACACCAGCGACATAGATGGCAGCGCCCACAGCGATCTCGAACAACAGCTGGACAGGTGGCGCCACGCCTGCACACACGACGCGCGTCATCGTCACGCCCACCGCCATCGCGACGCCCGCGGCGAGCGGCCGCGCCATCGGTATCAGGAAGTCAGAAATCGCCACGCCATCCTGGATTCGGACCACCCACATGGACGCCAGCGTCCGCAGCGCGAAGACGACGCCGACGCTTGCGCACACCCAGTTCATGCCCGTGCGGCCCAGCGTCGCGATCGAGATGACAACGCCGGCCAGGCTCGCCCACTCGATCCACAGAACGACCGACGGCCGGCCGCACGCATAGAAGTACGACTGCAGGATGGTCCCGAGCGGCCGCACGATCGACAACGCGGCCAGCCACGTGAGCATCGTCCCGACGTTCGCCCATTTCGGATCGAAGAACGTCTGGACGAGCGTCGGCGCAATCGCGGCCAGGCCGATCGACAGCGGGCACATGATCATCGACACGAGATTGCACGAGCGAACCAGCGCGTCGACGCGCCGCCGTCGATCGACGTGCGGCAGTGACGCGGCGATGACGTCGCTCATCTGATCGCCGACCGCGGTGGACGGCGTGTCCGCGAGGTTGTACGCGTAGTTGTACGCACCCATCACCGCCGCGCCGAAGTAGCGGCTCACCAGCAGGTTGTCCCAGCGGCGCATGCCGAACGAGGCGACCGACGCCGCGGTCACGTTCGTTCCGTAGCCGACGATGCGGACGAGCGTTGCAAAGCGGAGACGATGCGGCTCGAGCCATTCGCGGATGTCGACCGCCGGCACGAGCGCCGCGAATCGGAACGTCGATCGCGCGAGGCTGCCCCAGACGATGGCCAACGCGCCAGCGCCGTGCGCGGCGGCGGTGACCGAAATGGTCGTGTACATCAACTCGCCGAGCGCGCGCGCAAGAGACAGCCATCCGAATCGCAGCTGCCGCACGAGGAGTTTCTCCGGCACATAGACAACGCGCTCGAGGAGTGCGGCTGCGACGAGTCCCGGCAGGAATGCGGCGAGCCCCGGCGCACCCGACCACTGTTCCAGTGGCGTCTTGAGCGCGAGCGTCACCAGCGCCGCGGCGAGGCCGGTCAAGAGAAACCAGCAGCTCGCATGGAACGTATCGACGCGCGAGATCTCGGTGTTCGCGACGAGATAGATGCCGACGCCGAAGGTGGTGACGCTGCTGGCGCTCGTTGCCGCGATCGACGCGGCCATGACGGCGCCGTACTCCTGCGGCGCCAGATAGCGGGCGAGCAGCAGCGTGCCGACCAGTCCAACCGCCCGCGAGCCGATGCTCGTCGGCAGCGTCCACGCTGCGCCGCGGGCAGCGCGGTGCTTGAGGCTCGCGCGTCCCCGACTGCGGTCGAGATCACCAGACACGGTGAGCGTCACCGCTTGCTTCCGCGCCCGCGCGCCGGTGCGTCCGCGCCGATGATGCGCAGATTCTTCGGCGCGCTCGGCACTGTGCCGCCGCCCTGACTCTGCATCGTGAAGACGCCGCCGGCGGCCGATCGGAACGTCACGACGCCCTGACTCGACGCGGTCGCCGGACCGATGCTGGCGCCGTTGCGCGCGACGGCGTAAGTCGCATTCGGGACCATGTCTGCCAGCACGTGAACACCGGTCTGACCCGATGGATAGTTCGCCGTGTAGCTCACGGCGGCTTGCGGTTTGCCGTCGGACGCAAAGAGACCAATGCGCTGATTGCTGCCGTCAGCGATCATCACGCCGACCATCGCACCCTCGGTCGTTTGCAGCCGGACCGACGAAGGCATCGCCATCGCCGACGCCGGAGTCGCCGCGAACACGTTCAGTGCCTCGAACGTTGCGCTCGCCGCCGAATCCGACACCTCCACGCGGTACGTCGTCGTTCGCGGGTCCGAGTCGCTGGCAGGATCGGGAACCGCGTTGAGGACGGGTGCGGCAGGCAGCAGTGTCCGCATGAACAGCGCCGAGCCGCCGACGCGGATCGACGCCGTGTCGCCAGCCACCGACGGCGGTCCGCCAATGGGATTGAAATGGAAGTAGAGCTTCTTGACGTAGCCTGGCTTCGCGAATTGCATGCGGTCGTAGACGGCGACCACGCTGTCGCCGAGCGAGAGAACCTCACGGAAGAAGTAGCGCACCGACCGCGAGTCGAACGGTTTGTAGTCGCCGACGCTGTACGCCGTCGTGAGATCCGCCTTGATGTAGCCGAAGTCGGACGCGCCGTCCTGCGCGACGACGGTATTCGTTCCCCAGTCGGCTTGACCGCCGACGTAATCGACGCCGGTAAACAGGTAGTCGCCGGAATCGTCGACGAACAGCGTGTTGGCGCGCCACGACCGGAGATCGAACGCTTGCGGCGTGCCGAAGTCGCCGGCCGGCCCCTTCCACTGCCCCGAGTTCACGAGCAGATAGTCGCCGCCGCGCTGGATCGCGACGTGGCCGGCGCTGCGCATCTGATGGCTGGCCCAGTGCGTCGAGCCTGCCGCGATCGACGTCCACAGCGCATCCGGCTGCCACGAGCTGCGGCGGTAGAAATGTTCGTCGCCCGGCGAATGGAACCACGTTGGCTGCGTCAGCCGATAGTCTGCAGATGGCCGCGCGCGATCGGAGAACACGAACGGCACGAACGGATCGATGTCCTGGCCGCCGTGCGGCGCAGCCGCGAGGTGCTGGTAGAAGTACTGCATCCACTGCCCCTCGGTCGTGCCCGCGAGCACCGACGAGAGCACGATCGGCAGCGACGGCTGAAGGACGCCAGTGTAGTCGCCCGCGTAGTCGCCTTCGTCGGTGACCTGCCAGTCGTTCGGCTTCAGGTTGTAGAGGAGGTTGCGCGCGATCTTCTGCGCGTAATCGGTTCTCGCGATGATGTCGTCGCCCGTCGCGGTCTTCACGGCGAGCATGTAATAAAGGAGGCGCTGAAAATGATTCGCACCGTACGTGTAGACCTCTGGCGGATAACCGCCGGCGAAGCCGCCGGTTGCGAACGCGGGCGCGACGTTCGACTGGAACAGATCGGCAATGTAGCCGACGATTTCAGCGCCGCGTGGATTGTCGCCTTCGGTCGCCAGGCCGGCGAGGCCGAATCCCATGACGTGGCCGCCGAAGTAGTTGCCGTACGCGGGTCCGCTGTTCTCGAACGCGGCGCGTTTGA
Organism: Vicinamibacterales bacterium; assembly: GCA_036557365.1. Taxonomy (GTDB): domain Bacteria; phylum Acidobacteriota; class Vicinamibacteria; order Vicinamibacterales; family CAVVIG01; genus DATKHR01. Next base: position 175,054 of record DATBHR010000092.1, on the reverse strand, counting down.
ACCAGTCGAACCAGACGTCGATTGCCTGCGACGCGGCTGCAAGCTCGCCAGCGGTCAGCCGATCGTGGAACCAGTCACAGCCGATTGCCAATCCGTACACGGCGCTCCGCGACGGAAACCCATCGTCGATCGCTTCGGGCGCGAGCATGCCGGCGGCGCCGAGCGACGCGATGTAGTCGACGAGTTCGACTCCTTTCGAGGCGTACGACGAATTGCCCGTCACCTGATACGCGATACCGAGTGTTTCGAGCGCCGATTGCCAGTCGAGGCCCTCGTATCCGTACGCCGAATACCCGCCTTCATTCGAGAACAGTTCGAGACGCTGTCCGCTGAACGATCCAAACGCCGTCGAGTCGATCGGCAGCGTGAAGGTGTGCGTGCCTGTCTGCGTCGCAGCGACACTGCCCGGCCGATCGCCAGACGCGTTGACCGCCGCCCACGCACCAGTGCCTCCGGCGAGGTAGATAGGCGTCGAGCCCGACCACGGCACCGCTTCGGTCATCGTGAACTGCACCGGATTCGCGTTCGTGGCCCCGGTGATCGTGAACTTCGGCATCGTCCGCGTCAGCATGGTGTCCGCTGACGCTTTCACGCGCAGCCAGTCGGCGTCGCCGGCCGCTGCTTTCGTCCGCAGCGCGGACAGCATCGTCGGCGTCAGCCAGATGCGTGGATGCACGTCGGCGTGGACTGGAGTCGATCCTCGAAAGGCGATGATGACGAGCAGGATCGGCAGAAGCAGGATTCGGAATCTCATTCGGGTCATCTCCGTCACGGCGAGCGGTTCGTGTGTCCTCACGCGACCGGCCGCCGTCGAGGCGTCCAGGCGAAGACGACGCGGACACCTTCTTCCATGAGGTCGAAACCTTCGAAGGCGCGGCTGCCGTGGCGATCGAAGATCAACTCGCCGGTCAGCGTGACGTTTGGATTGAGCTGACGGCCGACGCCGGCCGTTGCGAGCCATGCGTAGATGAACGAGAAGTTGCCGGGTCCGCGCAGCATCGAGAAGTCGGACCGCGCCATCCAGCGACTGCGCGGCGCCAGCCACGACCATGACGCGCCGACCGTCTGCACGTTGCCTTCGAAGCCGGTGACGATGTCGCGGCCGCCGTGTCCGTACTCGTCGTGCGTCGCCTGGTGGTACTGCGCAAGGAGCGTCTGGTGATCGAATGTGTAGCCGAGGAGCACGCTGCCGACGATCGCCGGGGACTGGTTCCGAATCGTCGTCAGCGGCCCGGTGGTCGGCAGACGAAAGGGACGCAGAGCGGTGCCGGCGCTGGTCGCGGCAAACCAGCCGCGGCCCGACCACGCGTAGCCGATGGTCGCAACGAGCGCCTCGTCCGTGTAGCTGCCAGACGCGCGCGACCACGCGAGCATGCCCGTCAGCTGGCTGCGCTCCGATCGTCCGTAGCGAACGCCAACGATGGCGTCCGCCGCGCTTGAATCGGGCACCGCTACGAACTGGCCCGGCGACGCGTTCGAGGCAATCACCCGATCGGTCGCGTAGCCGCCGCGGACGAACGTCTGCAGTCGGGCGGAGTCCGAGTACGTGGCCTCAGCGCGCACGCCCGACGCGAACACGCGGTTGCCGTACACGTCGGCGTTGCCGAGCGTCTCGTTGATCGGCACGTAGAGCGCCGCCTGACTCAGGTCGGGACTCGGCGAATGCGCAAACGCCGTCGTGTCCGCCAAATCACCAAACGAGCGCGCGCCGTCGACGAGCCGGCGCGTCTGCGTCGGCTGGAACGCGAGCTGGTCTGATGTCGCGATCTGACCGTCGAGGATCGCGGTCAGGTGCCATCGGCGTCCCAGTGCCTGCGTGACGCCGAACGACAGGCTCGCGCCGGGCGCGTCCAGCCTCGAGTAGCGTGAGCGCGACGTGAAGACGCCAGACGCCGCCAGCGTGTACTGGCTGTGCGGCGTGACGTGCCGCCAGTCGACGCCTCCGGCGCCGCTCGCGATCAGATCGGCGTCGAGCGCGTCGCTCGGCACGTGGCCGTCGAGCGTGATCGGCGGCAGTTGCTGTGTCGCAACGCCCGTCGACAGGCTCAATTCGCGCACGACGAACCCTCCGCGATCGTCGGGCGCCTGAGCGCGCAGATGAACCGGCGCGGCGATCGCGGCAAGCACGGCGATCGCGCACGCACCGGTGCGAAGCACGATCATGCGGCGCTCCGGGCCGCCGCACTGCCAATCCAACGCTCGTGCCACAGGTTGAGGGTCATCGCCGCCCACAAGCGGTTCGAGCAATCGCGCGCGCCGCTCCGATGGCTGCGAAGCGTCTCGGCGAGATGCGGGCGACGGAGGATGCCTGCTCTCGTCAGCCCTGTCTCGAGCAGGATGGGCTCGGCCCACGTTCCGAGCGCGCCGCGGAACAATTCGATCACCGGCGTGCGGAAGCCCTGTTTCGGCCGATAGATGATGTCGTCGTCGAGAACGCCTTCGATTGCCTTCTTGAAGAAGTACTTGACCAGGCCGTCGCGCGCCTTGAACGAGGCCGGCACGTTGAAGACGAAGTGCGCGTACTCAGATGACGTATACGGACAGCGCGGCTCGATGCTGAGCGAAGCCGCGAGCAGATCGAGCTTGCCGAGCATGAGATTCGTGAAATAGAAGTCCTGCATCATCGCGTAGACGAGATACGCAAGATAGTCGCGATCCGCATGCGCGCTCTTCTCGAAGCGGCTCCGCAGCATCGTCGCCACGCGCCCGCCGCGTGCGGCGGACGCGAGGACGTCGGGCGCGAGCACCGAGGCCTTGTCGCTGTCCATCCACGCGGTTTCGTAGCTCCAGAAGTACTCGTCGCCGAACGCGGCCCGCTGAAGGACGTCGCGCCGCTGCGGCGAGAGTGCAGGCGCCAACGCGGCAAGCGCACGTCGAAGCCAACGCGGCTGTCGCACGTACGGCATCCAGCGCCGGTAGTAGCCGTCGCGGATGTGGACCATGCCGCCGTGGCCGCAGCAGAGCTCGTCGTTCGCTTCGCCGGTGACGACGACGCGGAGGCCTTCGGCAGAGGCGAGGTTGAGCGCGTGATGCAGGAAGACGGACGAAGGCTCGGACACGAGATCGTCCATCGCGTCGATCGTGGACGGGATTGTCCGAAGAAACTCGTCCGTCGTCAGCAGCCGTTCGTGATGCACGGAGCCGATGGACGACGCGACTCGTCGTGCATACGCAAGGTCGTTGTACTTCGCGTCGCCTTCGAGATCGGCGAGGCCGACGGTGAAGGTGTGCAGCGTGCGCGAACGGCGCCTCGAGAGCAGCGCCGCATTCGCGCTCGAATCGTTGCCGCCGCTCAGGAGCGAACCGATCGTTCCGTCGACGTCCCGGCCTGCGACGGCCTCGTGATGCAGCGCGCGCGTCCGGTCGACGTAGAAGCGCTCGTCGTTCGACTCCGGAATCGGATCGTCCAGCAGATCCCAGAACGACTCGGTGCGCACGACGTTGCCGCGCGTGAAGATGGCGGCGCTTCCGGCTTTGAGCTTCTGAATGTCGCGGAAGAGCGTCCGCGGACCCGGCACGCTCGTGAACGTCAGGAAGTCCGCGACGGCCAGATCGTCAACAGCGGCCGGGACGTCGCTGTGCGCGAGCAGCGCCTTGATCTCGGACGCGAAGACGACGCCGCTGACGCCCTGCCAGTAATACAACGGCCGCACGCCAAGACCATCGCGGCCGAGCACAAGACAACGCCGTCGCGCGTCCCAGAGCGCGACCGCAAACTGACCGTCCACGCGACGCCAGCCGGCGATGCCTTCGTCCTCGTAGAGATGCAGCAGCAGCTCGCACGAGTGGGCGCGCGGAATCGTGTGCCCGCGGTCGCGCAGCCGCGCGCCGAGCGTCGCGGCATTGAAGACGTGGCCGTCGCACACCATCAGCAGCGTCCGGTCTTCGTTGGCGACGAGACCGGGACTCGGTTCGGCGGGCGCCGTCCTCAGGAAACGGAATCCGAGCGCCACGGCTTCGTCGTCAATCCAGCGGACGTCGTGATCCGGGCCGCGGTGCCGCAGCGCGGCCGACATCGCGGGCAGGTCACGTCCGACGCGGCGCTCCCTTCGCGATCCGAACAGCGTTCCGTAGATGGCTGACATGGCTACGCCGCTCCAGGCTGGTCAGACTGCGTCATAGAGACCCTCGTAAGCGGCGACCGCCGCTGCCAGGCTGTGCTGCTCCGCTTCACGCCGTCCGCGCGTTCCGAAGCGCATCCGGCATTCGCGGTCGCGCGCGAGCCGGATGAAGGCGGCTGCCATGCCCGCGGCGTCTCCGGGCGGCGTCAGGAGCCCGCTCTCGTCATTCGTGACGATGTCGGGAATTTCGTTGACGGCGGTCGCGACGATCGGCAGCCTTGCGGCCTTCGCTTCGAGCAGCGCGACGCCGAACGGTTCGAACTTCGACGACAGCGCGAACAGATCCATGCACTGCAGGAGCGCCGGCACATCGTCTCGCTGCCCGAGAAAGCGGACGCGAGGCGCGACGTCGATGTCGCGCGCGAGCCGCTCGAGCGCGGGCCGCAGCGGTCCATCGCCTACGATTGCCATACGGAGGTTCGGCACATGAGCCGCCGCGATCGCAAAGGCGCGCAGCGCTGTCGGATAGTCCTTCTGCTCGACCAGCCGTCCGACGCTTCCGATGACCACGTCGGCAGACCGGAATCCAAGCTCCCGGCGAAGGCGCGCGACACGTTCCGCGGGCACACGATCGACGGCGTCGAGGTCCGCACCGTACGCGATGGTCCGGAGCTTGTCGATCGGAATGCCGTTGTAGTTGCAGAACCGTCGTCCGAGCGACGACGAGACCGCGACGAGGACGCGCATCGACGCGACGGCCAGCCGGTTGCGGTAGACGTTGCGGCGGGACGCGGTCGTCAGCGCTTGCGGGAGGAATTCGTAGTCGCGATCGGGAACCTGACAGGCGAAGGCGCTGAGACATCCCACCGTCGTGCGAATGCCGAGGAGACGCGCCGCGAACCCTCCGTACAGCATCGGCCGCGGATTGCAGCAGTGGACGACATCCGCTTTCACGGATCGGGCGACGCTGGCGATTTGCAGCATCACCTTCGGTTGCACACCGTCACGACAGGCAACTGTGAAGAGCGGTACGCAGGCGTCCGCGAGCTGCGCGATCAGCGGACTCGGCTCGTCGTTCAGTCGACACACCACCGGCGCAAAACGCCCACGATCGAGCTTCGACAGCACGGAGACGAGGTGCCGCGTCTTTCCGCTGAGGCCGAGGCCGTCCACGACGTGAAGCACGGTTCTAGGCAAACCAGCACTCGTACCAACTGAAGAGATTGATGAGGCACCACAGGTCGAAGCTGTGATCGGCAGTTCGCGTCCGGTGCCGCTCCCACAGCCGCCGGACGTACCCGAAATCCAGAAAATCGAGCTCGCGTGCTCTCTGCGAGAAGAGCCGCGACTCTGCCCATCCGGCGAGCGGACCCGCGAGCCAGGCCGGAAGCGGCACGCGAAATCCCTGCTTGGGGCGCCGGAGAATCTCAGAGGGAAGCACGTCGGCAACCGCCTGCTTTAGGATTCGTTTCGTCTCCGCGCCGGCAATCTTCGTCCGCTGCGGAAGGCTGAGCGCATACGAGACGAGCTCGTGATCGAGAAACGGCGCGCGCGCTTCCAGCGAGTGCGCCATCGAGTACTTGTCGACGCGCATCAGCAGCAGTTCGGGCAGCCGGTTCGACAGCTCGACGTACGACATCTGCTGCAGGAAATCCGCATCGGGCCGCCGCAGCATCAGCTCGCGGCAGTAGCCGGCGACGATCGACGCCGCGGTCGCTCCGCGCGCGGGCCATGCGCCGCGGCGATAGAGGCGATGCTTCTCGGCGTCCGGAAAAACGACGTCGAGTCCGACGTAGAAAGGTTCGTTCGCCGCCAGGCGGCGGAGGACGTCGGTCCGGCCGGCGTCAACCCTCGCAGCCTGCGCGCCGTGATAGAGCGCAAGGCGGATCGCACGCGGCAGTCGTCGGAGCAGGTTCCAGCGGCGATCGTGGCTGTGAATCAGCCGCGACATGTCCGGATAGCCGCCGAAGACTTCGTCGCTGCCCTCGCCGACGAGAACCACGGTGACGCCGCGCTGCTTCGCGGCCTGTGCGACGAAATGCATCGGCAGGCACGCCGGGTCGCCAATCGGTTCGTCCTGCTGGAACACGAGCTGCGGAACTGCCTGCCGACAGTCGTCGGCGGAAATCGTCGTCTCCTCGTGATCGCAGCCGAACTCACGCGCGACGGCGCGCGCGTACGGCAGGTCGTGAAAGTTTTCGGCGCTCCCGAAGCCTTCGAAGCCGATCGAGAACGTGCGAAGGCGTGACGACCTGCGGCTCATGAGCGCCACGGTCGTGCTCGAATCGACGCCGCCGCTCAGAAAGGCCCCGACAGGTACGTCGCTCACCAGGCGCTTGGTGACCGCGCGTTCGATCAGATCGCGGACGCGCTCGACGCTCTCGGCACCGTCGGTTGCGGGCCACGCGCCTCCGTCGAGCGGCGACCAGTACCGCTCGACGCGCACGGTCCCGTCGGCGGCGCACCGGAGGCAGTGCGCCGCCGGCAGCTTGAAGATGTTCTTGAACAGCGTGAACGGCGCCGGCACGTTCGAAAACGTCAGGAACGCGTCCAGCGCATCCGGATCAACGGCGCGCACGACGTCGGGGTGCCGCAGCAGCGCCTTGATCTCCGAGGCAAACAGGAACCGGCCGCCAACGCTCGCGTAGTACACCGGTTTCTTGCCGAGGCGATCGCGCGCGATCAGCAGCTCGCGTCGACGTTCGTCCCACAGCGCGAAGGCGAACATCCCGTCGAGGTGTGACACGCATTCCGGTCCCCACTCTTCGTACGCGTGAACGATGACCTCGGTGTCAGAGCTCGACCTGAAGATGTGTCCTCTTGCGGCGAGCGCCGCGTGCGCTTCGGCATGGTTGTAGATCTCGCCGTTGTAAGTGATCCAGACCGTCGAATCCTCGTTCGTCATCGGCTGGCGCGCGGCAGCGCTCAAGTCGATGACGCTGAGACGGCGATGCGCGAGCACGACGCGGCGGTCGGCGTTCTGGTACAGCCCGGACCCGTCGGGCCCGCGGTGAGCCATTTCGTCGCGCATTCGACACGCGACCAGGCGCTCGTCGGTCGGCACCGCACCGAAGTTGTAGATGCCCGCAATGCCGCACATCAGCGGGCACCTCGACGACGGACGACGGTCTTCACCGTCTCCATCAGAATGACGGCGTCGAGCCACAGCGACAGGTTCTTGATGTAGAAGAGGTCGTACTGCAGCTTCTCGATCGCGTCCTCGACGCTCGCGGCATACGCGTACCGCACCTGCGCCCACCCGGTGATTCCCGGTTTGACGACGTGACGATGGGTGAAGAACGGAATGGACGCACTGAGCCGCGAAACGAACTCGGGCCGCTCGGGACGCGGACCGACGAAGCTCATGTCGCCGCGCAGCACGTTCCACAGTTGCGGCAACTCGTCGAGGCGCGTCCGCCGCAGTAGGCTTCCGATCCGCGTGACGCGCGCATCGTTCACCGGCGACCACGTCGGCCCGACGCCGGCCTCCGCGTCGGCGCGCATCGTCCGCAGCTTCACGATCGTGAACACGCGGCCGTTGAGGCCGACGCGCTGCTGTCGATACAGCGCGCCGCCTGCAGACGTGACGCTGATGAGCGCCGCAGCCGCGACCATCAACGGCGCGGCGACAATCAATCCAACGAGTGCGAGGACGACGTCGAGCGCGCGCTTCGCCGCCGCGACGAGTCCGCTTTTCCGAAAACCCGCAGAAAACAAAAACCAGCTCGGACGCAGCGCTTCGACAGCGATCTTGCCCGTGTACTCCTCGTACGCCGACGCCAGATGATCGAAGGTGACGTTGGTCTGAAGACGGATGTCGAGCAGCTGGTCCATCGGCAGCTTGCCGCGCGCATCCGACAGGCTGACGACGACGCGGTCGGCACCGCGGTCGCGGATCATCGCCGGAATGTCGGCGACGGCGCCGACGCTGCGGCCGAGGACACGACGACCGACGGACTGCGCGTTCGAGTCGGCGAATCCAACGATCTCCACGCCGAGCTCGTGGCGACGATCGTCCAGCTCGCGTGCGAGCTCGACGGCGGCCGGGTTTGTTCCGACAATCAGCAGTCGCTCGCGCGGCGCTGCCTGTGACGTCAGCCACGCAAACGTCAGCCGCCAGGAGCAGACCAGCGAGATCGCCAGGACAGCAGCGATCAGGAACACGCCGGGTCCGATCATCCAGCGCGGGAACCACGCGTACAGCAGCGCGAGGATCAGCGAGGTCGCGCCGACCGCCGGCAGGAGCCGGACGAGCAGCTCGCGACCGTCACGAATGCGCGGCAGATCGTACAGATCCGCGTAGTGCAGACAGAGCTGGCAGACGCCGACGATGAGACCGACGCGAAGGATACCCGCTTCGTCCCAGAGCGCAGGGACCGCGCGCGCCCCAAGTCGGACGAACGTTCCCGCGACGACCGCCGCGAGAAGCAGGCACGTCTCGCCCGTGAGCAGCACGATGAGCCGGGGCGCTCGGATGAACACGTGATCAGCGCCCGTTCGTGCCGAGAGAAATGAATCCGCGGTCAGCGGTCCGGTTTTGCCGACGCGGCTCGCGCCCGTAGCCGTAGGGGGAATAGCCGTATCCGGACGCGATGTCGGCGGGCTGCGCGCGGTTCAGCACGACGCCGAGAATCCGCGCCGCGCCGATCGCGGCGACCGCTTTCGCTGCGACCGGTGACGCTGTCGTCGCCGCGCTGACGACGAGAATCGTCGTGTCGAGGCGGCCCGCGAGCAATCCGGCGTCCGGTACGAGTACCACGGGCGGCGTGTCGACGACGATCCAGTCGTAGCGATCGCCCGCTTCCGCGAGCAATTGCTGGAAGCCATCCGACACGAGCGATGCGATCGGATCCGGATCGTGACGGCCAGCGGTCATCACCGACAGCGTCGGCGACAACGCACGCGCCGGAAGCCGTCCGCCGGACCGTGCCAGCAGTTCGCCGAGGCCGACGGTGTTCGGCAGCTGCAAGAGGGCGTGCACCGCGGGCCTGCGCAGATCAGCGTCGATCAACAGCACACGCTTGCTGAACGATCGACTGAGCGTCAGCGCCAGGTTGACGGCGCTCACGGTCTTGCCTTCGCTCTCGAGCGCGCTCGTCACCATCACGCTGCGCACGCCGGACTGAAGCTGCGCCTGATAAAGAGCCGCACCGAGCCGCCGGTACTGCTCGACAAATAGCGGATCCGCGTCAGGATGCGAAACGAGTCGCACGTCGCCGAGCTGGGCGACGTCGTAGGCTCCGTCCGCGCGTTCGATCTTCGGCGGAGCGTCACGAAGATCGAACAGCCGGCCGAAGCTGGCAGCGCCGGCCGCGTAGCCCGCGCCGCTCAACTCGCCTGCCTCTGGTCGTCCGGCATGCGGACGAACGGAACCATCGCCAGCACCGGAAGCCCCAGCGCTGCGCGCACGTCTTCTTCCGTTCGCAGTCCGCGATCGAGCCGCTCGAGAAGCGCAGCGAATGCGAGTCCGATGGCGAGGCCGCCAACGACGCAAAGCGGATAAAGACGGGCGCGATTCGGTGTGAACGGCCGTTCCGGCAGCCGCACGGGATCGAGGACCTTGAACTGCGCGCCAATCTGCTGCCGTTCGAGGCTCGCCGCCATCCCCGACTCCTGCTTCTTGGCCAGCAGACCGCGGTAACTCTCCTGCAGCGTGTCGTAATCGCGAGTCAGCGACGCCAGCTCCGCCTCCCGCGTCGGCTCGACATCGATTCGACGCTGATATCCCGCGAGCACACCACGGAGGCGCTCTGTTTCTTCCGTCTTCTGCGCCATCTGCTGCTCGAGCGTCGCCAGTTCCGCGCGTACTTCCTCGATGCGGCTGCGTCTCAGGCTCGCGGCGGCATCAGCATCGTGAGAGTCCGACTCGCGCAACTGCTGCGCCTCGGCGCGCTTCTGCAGCGCTGCGACGGTCTGCCTCATCGACACCATGTCCGGATGCTGCGGCGTCAACGTCGACTGCATGTCCGCAAGCGTGCGCTCGGCACGCGCGAGCTCGTCGGCGGCGGTCGGCGCCGCTCCTTCGGCTGATGCTGTTCGAATGTACGCAGGCGCATGCGACTCGATCAGCTCCGCCGCGCTCGCGTCCTTCAGCGATCGTTCAAGCACGAGCTGCCGATCGCGATCGCGATTCAGCGAATCGGCCAGCACCTGCAGCTGCATCTCGGTGTTGTGGAGCGACTGGACGTTGGCGTCGAGCTGCTTGGGCAGCTCGCCGTTGTGGCGGCGGCGGTAGTCCTCGAGCTTCGCTTCGTTGTCGATCAGCTTGCGGCGGGCGTCCTCGAGCTGCGCCTCCAGAAACCGGTCGGTGCCTTCGGCGATGGTCGCGCGATCGTGCGACGTCTGGCCGATGAACAGCGACGCGAGACGATCCACGACGCGCATCGCCACGTCCGGGCGATCGGCAATGAAGCCGAGACGGAACGCGTCGCCCTTCACCGGCTGGATTTCGATGTCTCGGGCGCGCATCGCGTCGACTACGTCCTGCATCGGGGCAGTTCCGCGTCGATCCGCGTACAAGTCGAAGTCGCGAACAATCTGCTCGAGCTGCGTCCGGCTCAGGATCTGTTGCGTGATCGTCTGCAGCCGCTCGTCCACGCGCGTAGTAGCGACCGTCGATCTGACGAACGTTTCGGGAACGCGCTGCGGTACAACCAGGAGCATCGTGTCGGCGCGGTAGCGATCGGGAAGTTGGTGGATCCAGAGGACTGCAGCGGCGGCAGACACGACAGCCGGCAGAACGATCTGCCAGCGGCGTCGCCAGACAATCCGCAGCAATGCCTCGGGCGTGTACGACCGGCGGTCGACAGTCACGGCCATCACGGCACGACGACGGTGTCGCCCGGCTTCAGCTCGATGTTCTGGCGGAGATTCTTCGCGATCTCCTTGTAGTTGAACGTGAAGCTGGACGTCTGGCCGTTGTCGCGGCGGACGATCATGATGTTCCGGCTGTCCGCGTAGTCCTTCAGACCGCCCGCCATCGAAATCAACTGCAGCACCGTCGTCGGCGCCGTCAGCGCGTACGCTCCGGGCTTCACGATCTGGCCGGTGATGAACGCCTTCAGGCTGTTGATCTGGTTGACGACGACGGTGACGTTGGGATTCTCGAAGAAGCGCTTCGCATCGGCGGCGACGCGCGCGCGTAAGTCCGTCGGCGTCAGGCCGGCCGCATGAACGTCGTTCAGCAGCGGCAGCGAGATCATCCCGTCCGGCCGCACGGTGACCTGCGTCGTCATCTCCTTGTCGCGCCAGAAAACGATCGACAGAACGTCGTCCGGACCGATGACGAATCCCGCGGGCAGATCGACGGCCGGCGAGGCGGTTGGACGCTCGAACGCGACGGCCGGATCGTCCGCGCCCGGCGCCTGCTGAGCGTGTGCGCTCGCTGCCGCGATGACGAGCGCGGGCGGCAGCACCAGCGCCGTAAACAAACGATGGCGAGTCGAATGAAGTTGGTGCGGCATTTCGAGCCTGATCGGCGAATTCAGACCTATAGGACCGGCTGCACAAACTCCGTCAGCGCTCGCCGCCGACGATGTCGCGGTCGATTGTGAGCGGACGGCTCCAGCGCCGACAAGCCGCACGTACGGCGCACAACGCAAGCTGGGCGGAGCGAAGAGCGGTGGTGCGGAGCGTCGGTCGCCACATCTCGATGCCAGAAAGCCTGGTCTCGTGCGTCGCGAGTCGCTTCTTGTACGCGGCTGCGCCGCGCAGGAAGTCGTACGTCGCGATGCCGCGTTCGGCGAGCGCCTTCATGAGCAGCAAATGACAAAGGTTGCCGGCGCTGCGCAGACCTGGCGCGTCGAGCATCACGCCGGACTGATAGAACTCGAATGTCGATCCCGTCACGAAGCCGTACAGCACGGCGACTGGACCGGACGCGATCGACAGCCGCGCGAGAACGGCGCGGTCGGTCGGCGTCCATTTTGCGAGGAGCGCACGATGGAACTCCACGAACCGCTGCGCGACGAACACGCCGGGCTTGCTGGCGCGCTCCCAGCGGTTTTGATGAAGCAGGATCAGATCGCAGAAAGCGTCGGTCGCACAGTCGCCTCGTACCATCTCGAACTGCACGCATGCACGTTCACCTTCACGCAGGAGCCGCCGGGCTTGCGCGCGGCCGTTCGAGGACAGCCGTCGCAGGTAGGACTCGAAGCCGCCGGTGAGATCCGCCACGGGACATGTGCCGCGCGGAAAGCGTCGCGCCGTCGAAGGCGCGACGTTCCCGGCCAGAAGCGCAGAACGATCGTCGAGATCGAGAAGCTCGAGGTGATCCCACGACATCCGATCGATCGCCTGCCAGGCGTGCGTCGCGCAGAGCTCTTCTTCGCCGGGAAGCGCCAGCAGATTGAGGTGATCCGGACACGTCTCCTCGAATTCCGCTTCGCCCGTCGAAAGCATCCGCAGGTGACGCACTCCGAAACGCCGGCGGCTTTCGCCGTGGACGAACAGCGGCAGCGCTCCGACGAGCTCACGCGATCGCCAGATCGTGACGATGCGCAGCGCGGGCTCGTGAAAGGCCGAGCGGTACACGCGCCACCATGTCCTGAGCCAGACACGGTCGAGCGGAGTCGCTGCGCGTGCGCGCGCGTGGAGAAAGGCCCAGTCGCGGGCGATCGCGTCCCAGCCTGCTTCGTCCTCGATGACGAGCGCCGTCGCTCGACCATCGGCCGTCAACGGGGCCGCGTCGATCGTCGTCGGCTCGCGACCGGTCACAGTGGCGGCTGAATGGTCGCCAGCGTCAACCGCAGACGGAACTGCGCCCACGTTTCGGCATGTTCGACGGCGACGCGCGCGATCGCAAACGGATCGATGCTCGGCGAGTGGTTGTGGCCGCCCCAGAAGCTGAACGCTGCGCGGTATCCGGCTTCGCGCGCGAGGCGCTTCGTCGTGCGGGTGAAGGTCTCCGGTCCGCCGACCGGATACGCCAGCATCTCCGGCCGCACGCCGACGGCTTCGCCGATCCGATCGCGCGACGACGCGATTTCGTGGCGCTGCTCGGCTTCGGGCAGCGACGCGAGCACCGCGTGTGATGCCGTATGCGACCCAATCGTCATGCCGGCGCGCGCCATCTCGCGGACGTCGGTCCACGACATGAACAGCCTGCGTCCAAGTCGTTCGGCATCGAGCACCACGCCGGTCCGGACGGCAAGCTGGCGGAAGAAACACGATTCGTCGAACGGCCGGGCGTCCTTGCAGGCGCGGAGGATCCGCCGGATGACACGACCGCGCGGCGTGGTCCGCAGGTCGAATTCGAGCGGTTCCGGATAGTCGAGCCGCACGCGATCAACTGTCATCCGCTTGACGGAATACGCGACCGCATCCCACCAGGGCACGCGCGGCGCGTCGAGAAAGCCGGTGACGACGAAGAAGCACGCCGGCACGCCAAGGTCGCGAAGCACGCGAAACGCGACGTCGAAGTTGTCGCGATATCCATCGTCGAACGTCACGAGCGCCGTCGGATCGTCGAACGAGCCGCGCGCGAGCGACTCGAGGATGTCGTGCGGCGGCGGCATCGCGAACCACCGCTTCATGTAGGCGACCTGTGCCCTGAACGCTTCCGCCGTCGCCGAGAACGTCGCGTCGTCGAACGGATTGCCTTCCGGATCGCCGACGCGGTGGTAGTTGAGGACGAGGAGGCCGGGCGTCCGGCGGAGCAGCTCCAGCGCGCGGAGTGCGCCCGTGTTCTGCAGCAGCGACGCCACAGGCAGGCTCGCCGTTCGGCGAGTCATGCGCACGTCTCGCACAAATGCGGGGGCACGTCCCTATAGGACCAGCACGGCAATTCCCGTCCGCTGCTGCGTGGCCGTCCCACACCCGGACGTGACTCAACGTGCGGACGTGACGAAAGAAATCGCGGCAGACCGCCCCAACCAGAGGAACCGGCATGATGGCCGCCTCAGCGAACGATCTACCCGCTCGCCGAATTCCCGCGCTCGATGGACTGCGCGCCGTTTCGATCGCGCTCGTGCTTGTCGGCCATCTCGGTGGGACGCGCAACTTCGCGAGCCTGCCGGGCATCGAGATCGCCGGCGACGTCGCGAACCTCGGCGTCACGATCTTTTTCGTGATCTCCGGCTTCCTGATCACGAGCCTGCTTCTGAAGGAGGAGTCGCAGACCGGCACGGTCAGCCTGCGAAGCTTCTACGCGCGTCGCGCATTCCGGATTCTTCCAGCACTCGGCCTCTACCTGTCGGTCATCGCCCTCGCCGCTGTGATCACGGCCGCGATCCGCATCCCGTCAGCGGATTGGCTCCACGCGGTCACGTTCACGATGAACTATCACCAGCAGCGCGGCTGGTGGCTCGGCCACTTGTGGTCGTTGTCCGTCGAAGAACAGTTCTATTTCTTGTGGCCGGCTGCGATCGTTCTGCTCGGTCGCACGCGCAGCTTCCGGCTGGCAGCATTGGCGGTCGGATTCGCGCCGCTCTGGCGTGTCGCCGCCTGGTGGCTCTGGCCGGACGGACGCGCGGCTATCGGCGAGACGTTTCCGACCGTCGTCGACGCGATTGCCGTCGGATGCCTTTTGGCTGCAGGCGCAGAGTGGCTGGCAGGCCGACCGGGATATCGGCGATTTCTCGCGTCGCCCACGTTTGTCGCGGTCCCGGCACTCGTGTTGATTTGCAATGCGCTCGACCGGTACCCGTCGTTCTACTTCACCGCCGGCATGACGTTCCGGAATCTTGGCATCGCCGCGATCGTCCATTGGGCGATCCTCGGTTCGAACAGAACCGCCACAGCGTGGCTCGACGCGCCAGTTGTCAGGTTCATCGGCCGCGCCAGCTACTCGCTCTATCTCTGGCAGCAGCCGTTTCTGAATCGACACAGTGTTGGACTCGTCGCTGCGTTTCCGTTGAACATCACGTGCGCGTTCGCATGCGCAGTCGCGTCATTCGCTTTCATCGAAACGCCCGCGCTGCGTTTGCGCGAGCGCATCGGCCTGGATGGCGGCCGAGTGCCAGCGTCTGCCCATCACACGACGTCGACGACCGTGCTGTCGGCAACCTGAGCACGCATCGAATGTCGAAGCAACGTTCGCGAGATAGGGGCGTCGCCGGCCGCGTGCGTGCGTTCGTGCGCCGCTGGGATCTCGACTTGCTGCTGCTGACGTATCTCTTCATTCCGCGGAAGCTCCTGCGAGATGCGGTTCGCGAATTCGGCGCACGCCTGGACGGTCGGATGCTCGACGTCGGCTGCGGCTCGCAGCAGTACCGCAAGTTCGTCGGCTGCCGCGAATACGTCGGCGTCGAGTGGACCGTCGAGAAGCGTCCGCCAGTCGTCGCCGACGTCACGAGAATCCCGTTCGGCGACAGCGCATTCGACTCCGCGTTGTGCACCGAGGTCCTCGAACATCTGCCAGAGCCCGGCCGCTGCCTCGACGAAATCCGCCGCGTCGTCAAACCGGGCGGCGCGGTCTTCTTCACGGTGCCGATGACGATGTACACGCACTCGGAGCCGTACGACTTCTACCGCTACACGGAGTTCGGCCTGCGGTACCTGCTGGACAAACACGGGTTCGAGATCGTCGAGCTGCGCCGTCTCGGTGGGGTTGCGAGCGTGATGGCCGCGCATGGCATCAGCCTCGGCTGCGACGCGGTCGCCAATCGCCTCGACAGGAAGGGGCTTGCGACGGTGGGCCGCGCCGCGTTGATGCCATTCGCGGTGGGCGCGTCGCTCTTGTTCTATGCTGTCAGCCGCGTGCTCGATCGTCTCGAGCCGCAGGATGCGATCGGCTGGGCTGCGATGTGCCACACGAGGCCCGCGGGCGGCTAACCGGCGTCATGCGAGGACCACGGCATGACCAACAGAAGCCTGGGAACGTCT
This sequence comes from Vicinamibacterales bacterium, assembly GCA_036557365.1. Taxonomy (GTDB): domain Bacteria; phylum Acidobacteriota; class Vicinamibacteria; order Vicinamibacterales; family CAVVIG01; genus DATKHR01. The sequence goes on along the minus strand of DATBHR010000092.1, from coordinate 159,170 downwards.
TCCTGTTTTCGCTCGGCCGCCATTCTGGCGCTGGCCGCTGCAGCCACGGTCGCGTCTCTCGACGCACGCGATGCGGCACGTCAATCGAATCCCATCACCGTCGCGGTAAAGAGCGGCGACGTCACGCTGGAAGCGTGGCTCTTCCGGCCTCCTGGCCGCGGCCCCTTCCCTGCCGTCCTCGTCAATCACGGCAGCGGTCGCACGCGCGAACAGTTGGCGCGCCTCGGTCCGTACGAGCAGATGGCACGGATTGTCGGACCTGTCTTCGCGCGCCATGGCTACGCGTTGTTGTATCTGTTTCGACGCGGCGTTGGCCCATCCGCCGCAGCCGGAGCCAGCGCGGTCGATCTGATGGACGCCGCGGCGGCGACGAAAGGCGCCGACGCAAGGAACGCCCTGCAGATCTCGCTGCTCGAACAGCGCGAAATGGGTGATGCGCTCGCCGCGCTCGCGGTGCTGCGGCACATGCCGGATGTCGACGCGCGCCGCGTCGCGCTCGTCGGCCACTCGTTCGGCGGATCGCTGACGGTGTTGATGGCCGAACGCGATCGCGCGCTGCGCGCGGCGGTGATTTTCTCGGGCGCCGGCTACAGCTGGGATCGATCGCCGGAGCTGCGGTCTCGTCTCCTGGCCGCGGTCCAATCGGTCTCAGCTCCGATGTTCTTCCTCCACGCCGAGAACGACTACTCCACCAATCCGGGCAAGGCGCTGGACGCCGAGCTTACGCGCCTCGGAAAGCCGCATCGCCTCAAGATCTATCCGCCCGTGGGCCAGACGCCGGACGACGGCCACGATTTCCCCAACAACAGCGTCGCGGCGTGGGAACCGGACGTGTTCGCATTTCTGGAACCGTACATGCGCAAGTAGCGTTCATCACGGCGCGGCGTTCGCTTCGACGCGCACCGTTCGTGCGGACGCTACTCCGATCGCAGCGCCTGCAGGACATCGACGCGGGAGGCGCGCGCCGCGGGCGTCAACGACGCGACGATCGCCGCGACGCCAAGGACAGCCGCCGCTGCGAGAACCGACACCGCGTTCGGAAGGCGCATCTGATCGATGTAGCCGGAAGCCAGGGCGGCAAGCACATAGCTCGTCGCGACGCCGGCCGCAATCCCGATTCCGACGATCGACGCTCCCTCGGCGAGCACGCGCAGCAGCAGGCTGCGCGGCGCCGATCCCACAGCCAGGCGGATGCCGAACTCGCGCGTGCGCGCGCTGACGGAGAACGCGAGCACGCCGGACACGCCCACGACCGCAATCAGAAGCGCGATCGCCGCAAACCCCGACACGACGAACGTGTTCAGTCGCTCGGGAGTAAGAACCGCCGCGCGGACGTCGTCCAGCGTGGCCGGTCGCTCGATTGGCCGATCCGGCGCAAGCTCGCGGATGATGCGGCTGACCGCGGGCACCACCGCGTACGGATCGCCGGACGTGCGCACAAAGAGTCGGTTCACCATGCCCGACTGCCGGAACGGATAGTAAAGAGTCATCGCGGGCGCGCGGACCACGTTCTCGTCGTCCGCGTCCGCGACGATGCCGACGATGCGGGCGGGTACGGGCTTGAAGAGCCGCTCGGTGATCCAGACCTTGTGATTCAAGGCCTCGCCGTTGGCAAACAACCGCTGCGCGATGCTCTGGCTGACGATCGCCACCTGCTCGGTGTCGGGTCGATCGTCGTCTGTGAAGTCACGCCCCGCGATCAACGGAATCCCGAGCGTCCCGAAGAAGCCCGGACCGACGAATCGAGTCCGCGCGTGCGGATTTTCTTCGCCATCGGCCGGCGTGTAGCCTTCGATCGCAAACTGCCACCGTGGCCACAGTCCGGCGTCGCGCCACGGGACCATGCTGCCGAGCGCCGCCGCATCGACGCCCGGGAGCTGTTCGATTCGCCGCGTCACGTTCTGATAAAAGTTGCGGTCGGGTGAAGATTCGAGCGACACCAGGGGCACGTCGAGCGCGAGAATCTGGCGCGTGTCGTAGCCGGTGTTCGCGCGCTGCAATGCGATCAGCGCCGAGACGAGCATGCTTGCTGCGGCGAGCAGCACGAACGAGAACGCGATCTGCGTCGTCGCGAACGTGCGCAGACGACGATTCGTACCCGGTGTAATCCGCATGCCGCTGACCAGTCCGAATCCTGAAGGCGCGCTCGACGTCGGGAGCCGCGGCACGTAGGCCAGCAGCACAGCCGCAGCAAGCGCAAGGCCTGCGCCGACCCAGAGGAGCGTGCTGTCCACGGTGACTTCGAGCGCGCGCACGGAGAAGCGCGCGGCGAATTGCGCGACAACGGCCACGAGCGGACGGGCGAGCAGCACGCCGAGGACTGCGCCCAATCCGCAAAGGACCAGGCCCTCGGCGAGCAGCGTTCGTCGCAACGCGCCCCGGCTGGCACCGAGTGCCGCGCGGACGGCGAGCTCGCCCTCGCGCCGAACGGACCGGGCCAGGATGAGATTCGCGACATTCGAGCAGGCGATGACGAAGACGATGCCGGCGGCCGCGAGCAGCACGAGCAGGATGGTGCGCGCCGGCGCCGAAATCTGATCGCGAAGCAGCGCGACGCGGAGCTGCGTCTGCGCGCTCGCTGAATACGATTCGGGATGTTCGCGAACCATCGTCGCGTATGCGGCGGTCAGCTCGGCGCGAGCGGCTTCCAGCGACGCGCCCGGCGCCAGCCGGCCGAACAGCTCCGTCATCCGGTGCGTGCGAGCGACGTTCATCATCGCGCTCAGGTGATGCGGGCTCGTCACCATGTTGGCGATGATTTCGGTGTCGGCCGGATACGGCACGGACGGCTCGAGGACGCCGACGATGGTCGCGGTGCGCGGGCCGAGGCGGATGGTCCTGCCGACGACGGTCGGATCGCTGTTGAACGAACCGGTCCAGAAGCGATACGTCAGCACGACGGCGCCGGCAGCGCCCGCACCGTCGTCCGACGCGTTCAGCAGGCGGCCCAGTACGGGCCGCAGGCCCATCACGTCGAAGAACGATCCACCGACGACGCCCGCGCGGAGGAGGCGAGGCTCGCCGGCACCGAGCAGCGTGAAATCGATCGTCGAGAAATCGCCGAACGCGCTGATGGTGGTGACACGTTTTTTGAAGTCGTTGATCTCGGGAACGGAGAACGTCGTGTTCTCCTCGCCGATGCCGGGCGCACTCTGACGGATGTAGACGAGGCGATTCTCGTCGCGGTTGACGAGCGGACGCAGCAGCACGCCGCGAACGACGCTGAAGATCGCCGCGTTGGCGCCGATCCCGAGGGCGAGCGTGACGACGACCGTCGCGGCGAGGCCTTTCGCACGAAGGAGCGACCGGATCGCAATCCGCATCTCGCGCCCCAGCGCGGCTGCGGCGTCGAACCAGCGGCTGTACCATACGCGCCGCACCGAGTCGTGTATCGCCGGGATGTAGCCGAGCTCGTCGAGCGCTGCGCGGCGCGCCGCAGAAGGATCTTCGCCGCGCTCGATGCGCTCCTTGATGCTGATGGCGAGGTGGCTTCGGAGTTCGTCGTCGATCTCGCGGTCGTCAGGTCGCATGGGTCAGTCGCTCCCTGTGGGTGCCGGATTCATGATTCGACCGATCGCGTGGACCAGCTGCGACCAGCGCTTCTGCTCGCGCGACAGCTGCGCTTTCCCGGCCGCGGTCAGCTGGTAGTACTTGGCCCGCTGGTTGGCGTCGCTCACACCCCACTCCGCCTTGAGCCAGCCGCGCTTCACGAGCCGATGCAGCGCCGGATACAGCGAACCTGTTTCGACTTTCAGCACATCCTCCGACTGCGCGCGGATAGCCTGGCCGATGCCGTGGCCGTGCTGCGGTCCCCATTGCAGCGTCCGCAGGATGAGCATGTCGAGGGTGCCCTGGAGGAGCTCGAGCGGGGCGTCGGCGGGAGGCTTGGCCATAGTCGTAGACAGTCTACGGCATTAGACGTAGGACGTCTACGGCTTGTTCCGGCGTCCGGACGCCCCGGGGCGACGCAACATCTATATATACTGTCGAACGCGTGGGGGCCGGCAGATGAGCAACGCCTGGAATCACAATCGGCTGACCGCCGCGCTCCGCATCGACTATCCGATCGTCCAGGGTCCGTTCGGCGGCTTGCCTTCGCAGAAGCTGACGGCCGCGGTGTCCAACTTCGGCGGTCTCGGATCGCTCGGCGCCAACAGCCTCGCGCCGGCCGCGATTCGCGACGCGATCGCGGAAATCCGCACGCTCACCTCGAAGCCCTTCGCGGTCAATCTGTGGGTCTCGACGGAGGACGCCGGCGCGCCCGCCTCGGACGAACGCGCGTTCAATCGCAGCCTGGCGGCGCTCACCGCGCACTTCGACGCGCTCGGCCTGCCGCGTCCCGGCTACACGCCGCAATCAGCCATGCGATTCGACGAGCAGGTTCGCGCGTTGCTCGACGCAAAGCCGGCAGTGTTCAGTTTCATCTTCGGGATTCCGCCGCGCGAAATTCTCGACGAGTGCCGCGCGAAGAACATCGCGATCGTCGGGACGGCAACCACGCCTGATGAGGCCGTGAAACTGCAGGAGGCCGGCGTCGACGCGATTGCCGCGTCCGGCTTCGAAGCGGCCGGGCATCGCGGTTCGTTCATTCGTCGCGCCGAGGACTCGCTGTACGGCACGCTCTCTCTCGTCCCGCAGGTCGTCGATCTCGTGGACGTCCCGGTGATCGCCGCGGGCGGCATCGCCGACGCTCGCGGCATCGTCGCCGCGCTCGCGCTCGGTGCGGAAGCGGTGCAGATGGGGACGGTCTTCCTGCCGTGCGACGGATCCGGCGCGAGCCCGCTCCATCGCGAAACGCTCCTTGCCGGAGGCGGGCGGCACACGGCGCTGACCACCGGCTTCACCGGCAGGCTCGCACGCGGCATCCGCAACCGGTTGATGGAGAGTCTCAACGAGCCAGGCGTCGAGACCCTTCCCTATCCGCTTCAGCGAGGTCTCATCAAGCATCTCTCGACTGCCGCTGAAGCGGCACATCGTTCAGATCTCATCCCCATGTGGGCCGGCCAGACTGCATCGCTCGCCACCTGCGCGGACGTGTCCGTGCTCCTGCGTTCGCTGGTGGAGGATGTGTCGTCGATCGCGGGACCGGTCGCGGAGTGGCGTGATGTGCGTCACGCACGACGGCAGACACGACGCTGAACGAATCCGGAATTGACTACGCCGGGGCTGGTCGCGTGGCCGCCGAGGGCACGAGATCGCCGTACGCAACGGGGAGCCACAGGACGCCGACGACCGCACGCGTGACCGCGAAGACGAGGTGCGCTGCGAGGCTGAACGCAAGCAGCCGCGGCGTCGGCGCGTACTGACTGAAGAACAGAATCCACACCGCCTGTGTGGTCCCCAGATGCGCGACGGTAATCGGCAGCGCCGCGACCATGAAGATCACCGGCAGGAACGTCAGCATCTGACCAAACGGAATGTGGATGCCGAACGCGCCTGCGGCACGGTAGTGAACGAGCAGCGATACGACGAACATCGGCGCGCGCAGGAGCACGATGCCCGCGTAGCGCGCGGGCGTTGCCAGACGGAACGTGCGCGCAATCGACCAACTGCGCGGCGCGAGCAGCCATCGTACCGCAAGCCACATGATCGCGATGCCGACCGCGATGGCCACGAGGCTGCGCGATACATCCGCACGCCACCCGAATATTCCGAGCATGGCCCACAACACGAGCTGCGTGTACTCGGTCAGCACGAGGAACAACACCGTGCTGCCCAGCTCCAGAAATGGAGCGTGCAGCCGACGGGTCAGGTACGCCGCGAGCGCGCCGCGACCGAGGTTCGTGTTGAACAGGCCCACCACATACGAAGCGGCGCGGACCGGCAGCAGCTCGCGATACGGAATCGGACCGTGAAACCAGCGGACGGCCACCGCGAGCACGAGCGTGTCCCACGCAAAGTAGAAGAGCGTGTTCGGGACCATCAGCTCGAGAAACCGCGCGGTGTCCGCGTCGCGAAGCGCCGCGGCCACGGACGCCAGCGGAATGCGCCAGAGAATCAGCGCGAAGATCGCAACGGTCAGCACGATCGATGCGATCCGGTTGGCTGTGCCGTGTCTCGTGACTGTCAGCGCCATCGTCCGCTCACCGGAACAGGTCGCGATCGGCCGGCCGGACGAGCGTCCGCGCGTGCCCCTCGCCCATCCACTCGGCCGCTCCTCTCACAATCGCGACCGGCGTGCCCGTCGTCTTGCGCGTGACGATTTCCGCGGCGCCCGCGAGTTCGTCGGCCAGCGCGATGATGGTGGACGTCAACGGACGCCCGAACGTATCGGCGGCGCCCCGATAGTCGACGAGCGGCTGAAGTCCGGCGACGCCGAGGGCGACGTTGACGGCGCCTTCGCGCCATGGACGTCCGAACGTGTCGGACACGATGACGGCGACCGGAACGCCGAAGCGATCCGCGAGTGCGGCGCGGAGCCGCTCGGCCGACGCGTCCGGATCGTCAGGCAGCCGCGTCACGAAGCCGGCCGGCACGTTCGAGGCGTCGACGCCGGCGTTCGCGCAGACGAAGCCGTGACGAGTCTCTGCGATCAGGACGCCCTGCCCCATCCGCACGATCCGTCGCGACTCGCGCAGCACGACTTCGATCGCGCGCGCGTCTCGGCCGGTCTCCTCCGCCCACCGCGTCGCCGTCGACGACGGCGTCACGTCATCGAGCGGAACAACCGCGCCTTCGGCCTTCGACACGATCTTCTGCGCGACGACGAACACGTCGCCGGGCTCGATTGTGCAGCCCGTGTGCTCGACCGCTGCCGCCACGAGCTCGCCGAGATTGGCGCCGCGCTCGACGTCCGGCAATCCGCGCAGCGCGAAGAGGTGCAGGTCCACCGACGCGCGTCAGCCGTTCGTGTGGATTTTTTCTGGAGCGATCTTCACGATGACGCGGACCTCGGTCGGCGTGCGGAACGGATAGCTGTCCTTGCCGAGATACTTCTTCGCCAGCTTGTCGATGTGCGCATCGCCGCCTGTCTCCGTCATATCCACGACTCGCCCCTGGACGGCGATGTAGCGGTACGGATTCTCGGGATCGGTAATCGACAACGCGACCCGCGGCTCGCGCTCGAGATTCTTGGCCTTCACCCGGCCGCGCGCCGTGTTGATGACGACGTGGGTGCCGTCGAAATCGACCCACACCGGCGTCACCTGCGGACTGCCGTCGGCATTGAGCGTCGCCACGTGCGCGAAGGTTGGTTTACGGAAGAGATCTTCGAAAGCGGCAGGGATCGTCGTCGGCATCGCAACTCCTCGACTCATGGTAATCCGACGACGCGGAATCGCGCGTCGTGAATCTTGTGCGTACGGTTGATCGCGATGGCGAGTGCGGTGGAATGCTCGATGAGCCGTGCGCGCGACAACGGTCCGACGTCCACTGAGCGAACGCCCGGAAGTCGCTGAACCAGCGCGGCCGCAGCCGCTCTCGACTTCGGCGTGTCGCCACAGACGAACTCGTCGCAGTCGAGCGGCCCGTCCCCACCGAGCAGATGAGCCGGCAGCGTCTTGAATGCTGCGGCCATTGCAACCTTCGGAGGCAGACGCGCGCGGATATGTTCGGAAGCGGATCCTTCGACCACGTCGATCATCGTCATTCGACCGTTTGGAAATGCCACGGGTACTGTGACGTCGACGACGATGGACCGCGTGCTGACGTGGAGCGCGAGCTCAGCCAGGAGGGCGTCGAGGGCATCGAAGGGAACCGCCAGAACGACAATGTCGCCGTGTTCCGCGGCGGTGGCGTAGTCGGCGATCTCGATCGATCCGGCCGCAGGCTTCGACCAGCCCGCAACGGTGTCACGCGCGCGCGCAGGATCTCGCGACCCGACGATCACTCGCGCACCGGTCCGCGCGAAGCGCAGGGCCAGTCCGCTGCCCTGTCGGCCAGTGCCGCCGAGGATTGCGATCGAGGTCATGGACCATCATCGCATCGCGCATCTTCGACCAGCTCAGGAGGGAGCTGAGCCGATCACGGCAACTGCAGTTTGATATCGACGACGGGCGTGCCTTCGAGGATCCGATCGCGGGTGCGCCTTCAGCATTCTGTCGCGGCGCACGATGCCGCGATCGGAGCCGCGATCGAATCACGCCGATCGGTTTGAGACGCGGAGCCGACGGTCGACGAGGCGCCTTCGCAGGCATTCGACCGCCGGTCTTACTGGGCGTTGAGGATAGCGGCGCAGGTGCCGTTGACGTCGCTCGCGCCGGTCTTGTTGCCGGCGAGTCCTCTTCGGAACGTCTGCTCGATCTGTTCGGCAAATGCGCGATACGCAGCGAGCGCACTCTGCGCCGCGCGGCTCTTGCTGTCCACCTTGAACATGCCGGTGATTTCGCGATCCCACTGGACCAGGCCGATCTCGCGCAGGTTGCGGCGCGAGGCGGCGAAGTCGTGAATGCCGAGCGAAATGCCCGCGGTCGCGTTGATCAGGCGGCACTCCTTGAGCACGCGCTGTCCTTCGTACTGTGCGTCGTTGGTCTGCGTCGTGGAACTTGCTGCGCCCATGAGCGGCAGTGCAACCGAATGCGCGCCGGCGTTGTCGATGGCGGCCAGGCAGTCGGCGATGCCTTTACGCACACGATCCTGCGCAAACAGCGTGCGGTTGTTGAGCGCGCCGCCGTCCGCAAAATCGGTCGCGACGAAGCAGGCCGACTTCGGAAACGGCATGTCCTTCTGGTCGTCCCGCGCGCCGCGAGGCAATTGCGCGAAGAAGGTGTCGATGCCGATGCGCATGAATCCCTTTTCGCCACCGGCCGCCGGGCCGCGTTTCCGCCGCTCCGCGACTTGCTCTTCGAGATCGCGCATGACGTCAGGCTGCTTCTGGACGCGGCTGATGAGCACCCGCTGTGTGGCAGGCGACGAGGCATTCGGTCGAAGCTCGGCATTGGTGGGCACAATCGTCGCGTCCGGCCGGAACTCGCGCGTATCGAACGCCCGCTCGAGGTCGCCGGCACTGAGATACACGCGCGCCGGGGATTGCGCGCTGCCCGTCGCGGGCAGATCAGCAGGCACGAAGCTCATCGCGAGATCGGCGTTCCGCTTCTGGTCGAACTCGAACATCGCCGCGACGGGACCCTGCTGCGCGAGGAGCAGGCCGCGCGGCAGGAAGAGCACGGCTCCCGCGAAGAGCGCGAGCAGACGAATCCGGCCGGTGACATGCGGCATAGACGTCGAATTCTATCGCACCAGCGACTGTCGCACTTCGCGCCTTGACAGCCGTCTGACGCCGTTCGATACTCCGGCCAATCGGTTCGTTGCGCTCGTCGTATTTACGAATTCTCGACACATGCCTCCGATCGGTGAGAACGGCCGCGCCTCACGCGTGAACATCGACGTCACGCATGTGTTCCTGTCGATTCTGTTCCTGACCGTTCTCGTCTCGGCGACGTTCTGGGTCCTCAGTCCGTTTCTGACGTCGATTCTGTGGGCCACGATCGTCAGCGTCGCGACCTGGCCGATCCTGCTCCGCCTGCAGTCGGCGCTCGGCGGCCGGCGCGGTCTCGCGGTAGCCATCATGACGACCGTGATTCTCCTCGTCGTGTTCGTCCCCGTGATCCTGGCCGTCGGGACGATCGTCGGCAACGCGGACAACGTCACGACCGGCATCAAGACGCTCGAAACGATCGCGCTGCCGCCGCCGCCGGCGTGGCTGGCGCGGTTGCCGATCGCGGGACCGCGTCTCGCAACGAAATGGGCATCGTTCGCCGAGCTCGACGCCGCTGCACGGATCGCCGTGCTCACGCCGTACATGCAGTCGGCGCTTCAGTGGTTCGCCGCGAAGGCCGGCAGCGTCGGGACGATGCTGCTCCAGTTCCTGCTGACGACGATCGTGACGGCGATTCTGATGGCGAAGGGCGAGCTCGTACGCGACAGCTGCTTCCGCTTCGCCGAACGCCTCGGCGGGCAGAAGGGCCACGACGTGGCGGTTCTTGCTGCGCAGACGATCCGCAGCGTCGTGCTCGGCGTCGTCCTGACGGCGCTGATTCAGTCGGCGATTGGCGGGACCGGCCTCGTCGTCAGCGGTGTGCCGGCCGCCGGACTCCTGACGGCCGTGATGTTCTTCCTCTGCCTGGCACAACTCGGACCGCTGCTCGTGATGCTTCCTGCGGTTGGCTGGCTGTACTGGTCCGGTCAGAACGGCGTCGCGACGGTGCTGCTCGTCATCTCGCTCGTCGCAGGCACGCTCGATAATTTCGTGCGTCCGCTGCTCATCAAGCGCGGAGCCGATCTTCCCCTGCTGCTGATTTTCGCCGGCGTGCTCGGCGGGCTGCTCGCCTTCGGCGTCATCGGGCTGTTCCTCGGACCGGTTGTCCTCACGGTCGGCCACACGCTTCTTGCGGCGTGGGTGTCGAGCGGCAAGCTGCCAGCCGATCCTGTCGCCGAGGCAGGCACAAGCATCGACGTTGTGCTCTGAACGGGCGCGCTATTTTTCCAGCCAGCTCGCCAGCCGCTGCTTCTGCGCAGCCGTCTGATCGGGACGACGCTCGAGCGTCCAGGCACCTTCGTGCCCGCTCGACGTGACGAATCGCAATCCGTACCAGTCGAGAAGATCGCTGTAGTCCAGTTCCTCGGTCGAGGACACCGCGCTGGTGAACCAGCGACGGAGATCGACGCCTGCGACTTCCTCCGCCGTCTGTCGAAACTGATCAGGGGTATATCCTCGCGGTCCGCCGTACCGCTGATACGCCAAACGCATCACGTTGTCGAAACTCTTGCGACCGTCGGTAGCGCGACGAATCTTCGCGTCGAGCAGGAGTCCGAGGACGTTGCCCTTGTTGTAGTAGCTGACAGTGCCCCCGTTCGGATTGACGCCCGAGTTGCTGTTCTCCCAGACCTCGAGCGATGAACGCTCGACCGACTGCAGCAGGCGTCCGGGCGACGTCTGCAGGCCGCCGATGAGCGCCGACAGCGACACCAGGTACTCGTCGGGCGTCTGCAGTCCTGCGCGCGTCATGAGCAGTCCGCTGTAGTACGACGTCACGCCTTCCGCGATCCACAAGCTCCCGGTTTTGGGCGCGCGCTCGAAGTCGAATGGACCGAGCTCGACGGGACGAAGCCGCTTCACGTTGAACAAGTGGAAGTATTCGTGCGCCTCGAGGCCGAGACTCGGCCAGCGGACGTTCTGCGGCGCGGGCGTTCCATCGGCGCGGGGACGCGGCTTCGCGAGCACCGTCGAAAGATTCGAGTTGCGATGTTCGAGCCCGCCGCCACCGGGACGGAACAGCAGCAGGAAGACGTACTTCTCGTACGGCAGGAAACCCCAGAACCGGTGGCATTCCTCGACGAACGTCTGCAGGTCGCGCGTCGCGCGATCGCCATCCCAGCCGTCGGTATCGCCAGCGCTCACGACGAAGTGTTTCTTGCCGGCGACGTCGAACGAACGGATGCCCAGCTTCCCGGCGACGATCGGCGAATCGACGAGCGTTTCGTAATCAACAGCTCGAAAGTGATTCGGATTGCCAGCCACGTTGTCGAGGCCGGTCATCGCCGCGGTCCAGTCTTTCGGCAGCTCGATCTGCACGTCATGCCGGCGCCGGATCTTCTCCGCAATCGTGATGAACGTCGGCGCGCCATTGAACACACCGTAGTCGGCGTCCACGTCGTTCGTCGTGACAGAGCGCTGGTGACAGAACACGCGATATGCGAGCCGGACGACGGGCGCGCCGTGAGTGACAACGGTCCAGTGATTACCGTTCGTTTTCTGGACGTCGAGCGTCGCGCCGTCGGGCGCCTGCGCCGTCAGATCGCGTACGTTCGCTGCGTAGTCCTCGACGCGATAGTAGCCGGGCGACCACGTCGGCATCATGAGGTCGAGCGACCGGTGGCCGGCCGCCGGCACGCTCGCCTGCACGACGATCTCGTGCGACTCAGGCGCCGGGATGCGGACGACGTACGAGATGGGCTCGGGTTCCCGGGCTGCCGCGCGAGGCACGCCGGCCGCAATCGGAATCAGCAGCCCGAGCGTCGACAGCGCGCAGCAAATCAGCTGACGTCGTGGTGTGTGCACGCCCCATACTCTATCGACTATCGGCGCGAGGCGTGAAGGCGGAGCCGTGCGGTGGTGCGCGCACGGCATCCGTCATGAGCGGACTCAGACGTTGACGGTGACGCGCAGGAACGTCGCGGGAATCGACGTCGTGCCCTTCACCTTGCTGGTGTTCTGGCGCTCGAAGAGATCTTCGAGTTCCTTCTGCAGCGCGGCTCCTTTTCCGTTCTGCCCCGCAGCCGCGAACGCGTTCATCGTCGGGCCGTAGTAGTCCCGGAAGTCGGCGACGTATTCTGCGGGCGTTTTCGCCACGTTGAAGATGTACGTGTCGCGGTCGAGCGAGATCCGGTCGGCGGGAATACCCGCGGCGCCGAAGCGCTCGATCACGTGGCTGTCGATGCCCCATGTCATCGGGCTGATGAACCCTTCTGGTGGCGGCGGCGTATACGCCGAGCTGATTTTCAGAATCTGCGCGACCAACGTCGGGTCGTTGGGAATCCAGTTGCCCATCACGACGCGTCCACCCGGCCGGGCGACGCGCACCATCGTCTTGGCCACGTCGAACGGCTTGGGCGCGAACATCGCGCCGAAGATGCTGATGACCAGATCGAACTGTCGATCGGCCAGCCCGCTCAAGGTCGTGACGTCGCCGTGCTGGAACCGGAGGTTCGTCAAGCCTTCCGCCTTGGCCCGCTTGTTTCCGGCGTCCACCAGATTTCTCGAGATATCGACGCCCAGAACGTCCGCGCCCCGCTTGGCCTCGGGCAGCGCTGTCGTTCCATCGCCGCAGCCGACGTCCAGCACTTTCATGCCCGGAGTGATATGAAGACTCTCGACGAGCGCATCGCCGCTTTCGCGCATGGTCGCGGCAATCCGCGTGAAGTCACCTTTCTCCCACAGCGCCTGGTTCGGATTCGGTTCCATGTCGGATGATCCCTCCTGCTACGAGTGGACAGTACAATGCGATGGAGGCCGTGACCATGCCCGTGCGTCGCAATCATTTGTCCGAACGGCCAGCGCGGATCGATGGCATTGCCCGGAGACCGCCGGACCTTGCCGAGCGTCCAGGTGATTGAATGGATGCGTTCTCGGAAATCCTGACCGGGGTGAAGCTGAGCGGCGCCGTGTTCTTCACGGCGGAGTTTTCAGCGCCGTGGGGATTCTCGGCGCCCGCGTCGAAAGTGCTGGCGGCCACCGTCGCACCGGACGCGGCCCATCTGGTCCTCTACCATCTCCTGATCGACGGCGGCGCGGTCGTCGAAATGGAAGACGGACATTGCGTACCGCTCGGCCCCGGAGACATCGTCATCTTCCCGCACGGCGATCCGCATCACATGAGCAGCGGGAAGGACGCGACGCGGCCCTTTCCGAACTACGGCATCACCCCGAAGATTCGATCGCGCGACCTGAGCCCGCTGCGTGCGGGCGGCGGCGGTGCGGTCGCGCGGTTCGTTTGCGGTTACATGACGTGCGACCCGCAGCTCAGTCGGCCGATCCTCAACGGGCTTCCGTCAATCTTCAAGGTCAACGTCCGCGCCGATGCATCCGGACACTGGCTCGAAAGCTCGATCATGCATCTCGTCGACGAAGCCGTCTCGGGACGGGTCGGCAGCGAAGCGATGCTGATGAAGCTGTCGGAAGCGCTGTTCGTCGATACGCTGCGGCGATACATCGACAGCCTGCCCGAGCAGCAGAACGGCTGGCTCGCCGGCGCGCGCGACTCGGTCGTTGGAAAGAGTCTCGCGTTGCTGCACGGCCGTGTCGCCCATCCCTGGACGATTGCCGACCTCGCGGATGAAGTGGGCATATCGCGATCCGCGCTCGTCGAGCGGTTCAGCCGCTATCTCTCCGAGCCGCCGATGACGTACCTGACACACTGGCGGCTGCAGCTCGCAGCCGAGTCACTCAGGAAAACATCGCGAGGCGTTGCGGACATCGCGACCGACATCGGATACCAGTCGGAAGCCGCTTTCAGCCGCGCGTTCAGGCGCGAGTTCGGACAACCTCCGGGGCGGTACCGCAGCGACCACAAGGGCCGCCTCGGCGCGATCGCGCCGTCTGCGTCCTAGTTCTCCGCACGGCTTCACCGATTCTTTACCGTTCGCTCATGACGGCCGTCGAGCCGCTCAATACAGTGGGACGTTCTTCATTTCTTGCGAGAGGTCCCTGTATGCTCCGGCTTCGATCGACGGTCATCTTCACGATCATTCTTGCTGTGGCGTCCATCGCCGCGCGCGCGGCGGACGGTCCGCAGATGAGCGCGCCACACGACGCGACACTTCCGCCGGTGGTTTCAAACGACAACCAGCGAACGTCGGGCACGCTGACGAACGGCGTCCTGACGCTGAACCTTCGCGCAGCGCGCGGCTGGATGCGTCCCGAAGGCGAAGACGGTCCGGCGCTCCGTGTGCAGGCGTTCGGCGAGGACGGCGCGCCGCTGATGTCGCCGGCGCCGCTCATCCGCGTTCCCGAAGGCACTGAAATCGCCGCGACGGTTCGCAACGATCTGGACATGCCACTTCATGTGTCGGGACTCTGCGATCGAGCGAAGCCGCGCTGCGGCGTGCTCGACGTGCCGCCGGGTGAATCGCGATCGATCCGGTTTCCGTCCGGCCCCGCCGGCACGTATCACTACGCGGCGACGACGATCGGCGTCGCCGTGCCGCTGCGGGCCTGGGAAGACACTCAGCTGTCTGGCGCGTTCATCGTCGATCCGGCCGGCGCTTCGCGCGAACCCGACCGCGTCTTCGTGATCACCGAGTGGACGGCGATCACCGACGAACAATACGGCCAGCTCGTCGCCGCGCTGGATCCCGGCGACTTGTTTCTCACCTGGAAGCCTCAGTTCGCCTTCTTCATCAACGGCCGCTCCTGGCCGCACACGGAGCGCCTGTCCTATCCGCTCGGCGCGCACGTCCGGTGGCGCGTCATCAACCTGACGACGCAGATCCACCCGATGCACCTGCACGGGTTCTATTTCGACGTGGACAGCCTCGGCGACGGCGTCCACGATCGTTCGTTCGACGCCGACCATCGGCGCAAGGTCGTCACGCAGCTCTTGAAGCCGGGCACGACGATGGCGATGACGTGGACGCCTGAGCGGGTCGGCAACTGGCTGTTCCACTGCCATGTGATGTCGCACGTCGCTCCCGAACGTCGGTTGACGCCGTCGACCGACGGCGAAGTGAACGCGCACGCGCATCACGTGGATCAGGGATCCGGCATGGCAGGAATGATTCTGGGCGTGACCGTAACCGGACCGACGCCTGCAGCGGAGCCGACATCGTCACCGCGGCGCCTGTCGCTCGTCATGGGAGCGGCGCAACGCGGATCCGCAACGCCGTCGTACGGCACGACACTGATTGAAGACCGCGACGCCACGGAAACACACCGGCCGCCATCGCAAGGCACGCCCATCGTGCTTCGCCGCGGCGAACCGGTCGAAATCACCGTCGTGAACAGGCTGCCTGAAGCAACCTCCGTCCACTGGCACGGCCTCGAGCTCGAGAGCTTCTACGACGGCGTTCATGGGTGGAGTGGCGCCGGCGCGCGCGTGACGCCGATGATCGGACCCGGCGAGTCGTTCACCGTCCGTCTGACGCCGCCGCGCGCGGGAACCTTCATCTATCACACGCACCTTCACGATCACCATCAGCTGCCGATGGGTCTCTACGGTCCGATCATCGTCGTCGAACCCGGCAGCGACTACGACCCGGCGACGGATCACGTGATCGTCATCGGCCGGCGGGGCGCCACGTCGAATCTGTTCGCGCCGCTCGATGTCGAAGCGCCCGTCGTGATGAACGGCGAGCGAAGTCCGCGCCTGGTCTGGAAGGCCGGAGCGACGCATCGTGTCCGTCTCGTCAACATCACGTCGGACGACATCCTGAACGTCGGGTTGCAGGCGCCGGACGGACCGGTTACCTGGACGCCGATCGCGAAGGACGGTGCTTCGGTGCCCACTGCCGACGCGCGGCCGGCGCCGGCGCAGCAGATCGTCGGGGTCGGCGAGACTTACGATTTTGAATTCGCGGCGCCGCCCGGCCGGGGACATCTGTGGCTCGATGTTCGCCTTCCCGGCGGCAAGTGGGAGGCGCAGGGCGAGATTTTCATCCGGTGAGACACGATTGACAGGGCGAGATCCGTAAAGAAATCACGTTGCGACACTGTCCGGCTGCGGACATAATCCACTCCCCATTACGCAAGTTCTGCGGTTGTTGTTGTTCGAAACCGGGAAAAGGAGTGGTGGACTATGACGCGTGCAGTCAGGCGAACGCTGTTTGTCATGCTGCTCGTCGCGGGCGCCGTCTCGCTGATTATCAGCGTGCGTGCGGAGCAGGCGCCCTCGGCGGCGGGACGTTTCATCCGCGTTCCTGCGCTTGGCCGGGTCGCACCGGGCATGAAGCCGCGGGTGCTCGACGAGACGATGACGAAGGTCGTCGTCATCTTCGCCGGCGATTCCGTCGCGAGCGCGCAGGAAACCGCGGGACGCAGGCTGACCCGCGCTGAGAAGAATGCGCTCAAGGCGATGCGGGCTTCCGAGCAGGCGGCCGCGAACGGCGCGCTCGCCGCGGCCGGCGCGCGCGTCGAGCGCAGCTTCCAGAGCGCGCTCAACGGCATCAAGGTCAGCATCCCGCGCAACCGCATCGCGTCGCTCCGCCAGATCGCCGGCGTCGTGGACGTGAAGCCCGTCGGCGTCTACCGGCACGAGAACGTCGTCAGCGTCCCGCGGACGCAGGCGCCGCTCGCGTGGGCCGGCGTGAACGGCGTCCGCGGCGAAGGCATCAAGGTCGCCATCATCGACACCGGCATCGACTACACGCATTCCAACTTCGGTGGTCCCGGCACGGTCGGCGCCTTCGACACCGCGTCGATGGCGAGCACGATGCCGGCCGATCCGACGATGTTCGGACCCAACGCACCGAAGGTGAAAGGCGGAACCGATCTCGTCGGCGACAACTACGACGCGGACAGTTCCGATCCCGCGATCAACACGCCGGTTCCCGATCCGAATCCGCTGGACTGTAACGGTCACGGATCGCACGTCGCCGGCACGGCTGCCGGATTCGGTGTGAACCCGAACGGGTCGACCTACTCGGGTCCGTACGATCAGACAACGTACAACAACGCGTTCACGATTGGGCCGGGCGTTGCGCCGAAGGCCGACTTGTACTCCGTGCGCGTGTTCGGCTGCGAGGGATCCACCGACGTCGTCGCGGAAGCACTCGACTGGGCGGTGGACAACGACATGGACGTCGTCAACATGTCGCTTGGCGCGGACTTCACGACCGGCGATTCCGCCGATGCGCTCGCGACCGACAACGCCGTCAAGGGCGGTGTCGTCGTCGTGTCGGCCGCAGGCAATGCCGGCGACATCCGCTACGTGCTCGGCGCGCCGGGAGCCAGCACCAAAGGCATCGCCGTTGCCGCCAGCGCGCGCGAAGCGTCCGATCCGACCGCAAACTTCGCGCTGCCCGCGATCCCTGCTGGACCTGCGGCGAAAACGATCACGGCCATCGACGCGAACGGCGCAACGTTCAGCAACCAGACGCTCGAGGTGAAGGTGCTTCGCACTGCGGCCGGCGGCGTCAGCCTCGGCTGCGATCCGGCGGAGTACGTGGCCGCCAACGTCACGGGCAAGCTCGTCGTCACGCAGCGCGGCATCTGCGCGCGCGTGGCGCGGGCGATCTTCGGACAACAGGCCGGCGCCGCGGCCGTCGTGATGATCAACAACACGACGGATCTGCCGCCCTTCGAGGGTCCGATCACGTCGAATCCCGACACCGGCGAAGCGTTCACGGTGACCATCCCGTTCTTCGGCGTCCGCGGACTCGTCGCGACGGCGACGTCGGATGGCGCCGCGCTCGTACAGCGCGACGGCATGTCGATCGCCATCTCGCAGGGAACGCCGATCCCGACCGGCACCGCAAGCTTCAGCTCGAGCGGTCCGCGCACACCCGACTCGCTCCTGAAGCCGGACATCACCGCGCCCGGCGTGAACATCGTCTCGACGCTCGTGGGCAGCGGCGACGCATCGCTGACGATTTCGGGCACGTCGATGGCGACGCCGCACGTGACGGGCGTGGCGGCGCTGACGATTCAGGCGCATCCGAAATGGAAGCCGGCGCAGATCAAGTCCGCCATCATCAACGGCGGCGATCCTGGCGGCCTCTCCGACTACGTGACGCACCGGAACGGATCCGGTTTCGTCAACGCGGCCGCGGCGGTCGGGACCCTCGTGGTGGCGTACGCGGACAAGGACGAGACGACGGTGAACTTCGGGTTCGAGAGCCTCTCGAACGATTTCTCCAAGACGAAGACGCTGCACATCAGGAACGACGGCCCGGCCGCGACGTTCAACGTGAGCGTCGAACGTCAGCAGGGATCGCCGCACACCGTGTCGCTGAGCGCGACGCAGGTCACGATTCCGAAGAACGGCACGGCGACGATCCAGTTGACGCTGAACGTGCCCGCAGCGACCGTCGGCAATTCGCTGGCGAACCCGCCCGCAGATTTCGACGCATTCCACGAGGTGGCCGGACTCGTCGCGCTCACACCGACATCGTCGCTGTCGAACCGCGGGATCGCGCTGCGGGTGCCGTATTACCTCGTGCCTCGCGCGGCGTCGAACGTCAACACGAACTTCTCGATCAAGCGCGGCGCCACGCTCGGCGTCGCCAACGTCAAGAACGCCGGCAGCCCAATTCCGGCGACCGCTGACTTCTATGCCTGGGGTCTCGAGAGCCCGAACGACCGGCTGGGACGCATCGACCTGCGCGCCGCGGGTGCGCAGTCGTTCGACGGCGGCGGCGATCAACTGGTCGTCTTCGCCGTCAACACGTTCAACGGCTGGTCCACGCCCGAGCAGCAGGAGTTCGACATCCTCATCGATTCGAACAACGACGGCGCGCCGGACTTCGTCGTGTTCAGCCTCGATCTTGGGCTGGCCACCGGCGCCGGACGCAACGGCGAGATGGTTGCCGCGATCCTGAATCTCAGCACGAACACGCTGGTCGCAGACTTTTTCGCCGTGGCGCCGACCAACGGCAGCACGATCCTGCTGCCAGTCTTCGCGGCGGACATCGGGGTGACGCCGGCGAATCCGCGGTTCTCGTACACGGCGGCCGGGTTCGATCTGCTCAGCAACGACGAGGACGCGTTCACGGAAGCGGCGACGTTCAACGCCTTTACGAACGCGATCAGCACCGGTCAGTTCGTGAACGTGCTGCCCGACACGATCGTCAGCGTATCGGTGGCGATCAATCCGGCCGAAGCGGCGCTCACGCCGGCGAAGGGCCTGATGATCGTGACGCAGGACAACAAGAATGGTGCGCGCGAGGCGGATCTGATCAACGTTCAGGCCGTTCAGCCGCAGTAGTTCGACCACACGTTCGGCGAGCCGGATCCACACGGGTCCGGCTCGCCGCCGGTTTTGCATCCGACCTGCGCGGCAGATCCGTCCACATTGATAGAATCGTGAGCGGATCGGAGAGTCAGTGTTCGAAAAGCTTCAGAACAAGCTCGGTACGTTTGCAACCTTAGTACAGCAGAGAGACTGGCGCGGTGTTGGGCATCGGCTCGCAGACCATGCACCCTGGCTGCCAGGGAGCCTATGGCTCTATTGCCTGCCCGTCGGCAGCCGCGCGCGCATGTTTCAGCGCTCTCAGTACAAAGAAGTCTGGACCATCGCATCGACCAACGAGGACACCGCGAAGATTTCCATCAGCGGGTCGGCGGACGAGGCGGAGTTCTTGCGCACCGGCCAGGGAACCGTCTTCCTCCTGCAGAAGATGGTCGGCATTCACCCAACGGACACGATCCTCGAAATCGGCGCCGGCGTCGGCCGCTCGGGCTCGTTGATTGCCCCGCTCTGCCAGCAATGGATTGGCGCCGACGTATCGGAGAACATGCTCGCGCATCTGCGGCGACGGTTGTCGCATTTGCCAAACATCAGGACCGTGCCTCTCAACGGATATGATTTGTCGCCGATTCCGTCATCGTCGATTGACCTCGTGTACTGCACGGTCGTCTTCATGCATCTCGATGAGTGGGATCGTTTCAACTACGTGCGCGAAGCGTTTCGTGTCCTCAAGCCGGGCGGCCGCGTGTACATCGATAACTTCGATCTAACCAGCGACGAGGGGTGGGGACTGTTCAGCGAACTCCTGATTGTCCCACCCGCAGAGAGGCCGGCAGCGATCGGCAAATCATCCACTCCAATCGAGCTTCAGACGTACCTCACGCGTGCCGGCTTTCAGAACATTGCAACCGAGCGCGGCGGACTGTTCGTCTCGTGCGCCGGGGTCAAACCCACTTAGCCCTTCTTCTTCCGGAACGTGTCTTCGACCTGCTTCTTGATGTCGTCGAAGTTCTTGCCGAGCGTCTTCTCTTCCTCCTCGGTGAGCAGCCGGAACGGCACGCGGACGACGCTCTGCGCGAACTTGACGTTCAGCCAGTACTGGCCGTACTTCGTGCCGCTGGGAATGTGGAAGTAGAGCTGGCCCATGCAGGCGCGGTCGCTCGTGACTTCAGCTTCGTCCCACGGCATCGCGCGAGATCCAAGGTCGGCGAACATCCCGAGCCGGTTGACGCTGTGCGTCCACGGCGGGAAGTAGTTGATCGAATCGCGCTGGACCTTCAGGCGGTTCTGGAGCGGCTGCACTTTCGACTCGTTCTGTCGGTACTCTTCGATCGACGGCAGAGGAAGGTGCCCGTCCGGCGTGTCGAGCGATAGTGCGTCGCGTTTCAGCTTGTAGTCCTTGACGTCTTCCATCAGCGTGATGCCGACGTCGAGCATGATCCAGTCGGATCCGATCGTCCGATTGGCAATCTGGTAGCCGAGAATCACGTAGCCTTCGTTGTTGTAGGCGACGCGGACGAACTTGCCTTCGAGCGTCATCACCTGCGGGACGCCGGCCTGCGGCACCTGGACCTTCGGCTTCTGATCCTGGGCCTGCAGCTGTACGGCGGCGGTCGCTGCGGCCGCCACGCACACGAAACCCAGCGCGATTGCGTTCATTCTCATAACACCTCCGACGGAGTCCCAGCTCAACCGGCACGAACCGTGCCGACTATAGCCTGCAATCGTCCACGTCCCCAAGTCGGTGTTCGGAAGCCTCTTGCGCGAATTTCTGGCGGCACGTCCCGCCGGACGGATCGCAGGAAACTCCGAAGGCGAGTAGTTACTCCGGCATTCAGGAGCCTGCGACAGCCGCGCGCGGCGCCGCGCTCGCGAGGGTGAGGATGACGGCTGCGAAGAGCAGCGTGTCGGCGAAGTAGTTCACGCCCTCCACCTTGACGCCCATTCCCGGCGTCAACAGCGCGCTGATCAGGACCGGTCCATAGATGACGAGGATCAGCAACAGCAGCCAGGCGCCGACCCACGCGCCGATCGTCCGCGTGCGTCGCCGGACGAGGACGCTTGCGGCGAGAACGAGCAGGGCGGCACCGGTCAGGTAGTCGATGACCGCGCGGCCGGGAATCCACGTCGCCATCTGCTTCTGGAGCGGCACACCGGGAAGCCCGGTCGGGTGCAGCAGATGCTCGACGCCGAACAACGTGGCCGTCATCAGGATCAGCACGCAGCCGACGGTGATCACCGTGCGCCCTCCTCGACCGCGTTCCCCCATCGCCTGCCCGGCAAGGATCCAGGCGGCGCCGCCGAACGACAACTCGCGGAACACGATCGCGCGGATGAATCGGTCGTGCGGAACCCTGAGCGCGCCGGGCAGGTGAATCATCGCGACGAACAGGAACATCATGATGCCGAAGAGCACGCCGGACCAGCGCACGCCCGTTCTGGTCGCGATGCTCGCGGATGCCGCGATCAACGCGCAGCCGACGAAATAGACCCAGAACATGCGCCCCGGCATGTACGGCGGCACGATCGCTTTCACGATGTCCGGCCCGAACAGGTGTTCGGCGCCGAAGACCGCGAGCGGAATCGCGAAGCACAGATAGCGAAGCGCGACGACCTTGTCCAGGCCGCGAGCCTCGCCGAACACCCTCTTCGCGCCCGGCAGCCCGATCAGGAACGCCGCGACACCGGCGGCGCACATGGCAATGACGACTGAAGGCATGTCGAGTCACGTGGCGCGAAGCGCCACGTCGCAATTCTCCGCGATCGATTCGCCAGCCGTTCATGCCACTTCGCGCCCGATCGATGAGACCACCTCGGCTGGATACGGCGTGATGGCGTGGACGCTGCGAAGGGTCTTCCATCGGTGATGCTGTTCTTGATATATTGTCCCGCAATATATGGCGCCGCATACCGAGATCAAGCGAGGCAGCGCGGAGCTGATGGTGCTCGCGGCCATCGAAGAACGCGCTCGCCACGGATACGAGATCGCGAGGCTGATCGACGATCGATCCGGCGGCAGGCTCCGCTTTCACATCGCCTCGCTCTATCCGATGCTCTATCGCATGGAACGGCGCGGATGGATCGACGGCAAGTGGATCGAAAAAGCAGGTCAGCGCCGCCGTCGGTACTATCGACTCACCCGAGAAGGGCGCAAGGTCCTCGCGCAGCAGCGCAGCACCTGGCGCGAGCTCCTCGCGGCGCTCCAGGCGGTCGCCGGACTGCAACAGGGCAGGTGAGGCCGATGGATTTCCACAGCTACGTCCGCTCACATCTGCCCACGCTCGGCATCTCTCGCGAAGACGACATCGTCGAGGAGCTCGCTCAGCATCTCGACGATGTGTATCGGGAGGGCGCGGCGGCGGGCCTCGATCACGACGCGGCGTGGACGCATGCGATTGGGGCGCTGCCGAAAGCAGCCGACGACCTCGCGTCTGCCCTTCGGACGGCGAGTCGTTCTCCCGCTGGCCGCGCGGGCGACGCGTGGCGCAATCATTTGAACGAGCTGTCGCCGCAGTCCTCAACAGGAGCGATGCTCAGCGGCCTTCGGCGCGATCTTCGCTACGCCGTTCGCACACTGCTTCGCGAGCCGGGCTTCGCGGCCGTTGTCGTCATCACGCTGGCGCTCGGGATCGGCGGCACGACGGTCACCTTCAGCGCGATCGATGCTGTTTTGCTGCGAAGCGTGCCGGTCGCCGAGCCCGATCGCGCGGTCAACGTCTTCATGACGTACGCCGCGCGCGCCACGACCAGCCGCGCCGTCGGCGATCAGGTCGGCAGCGCCTCGTATCCCGACTACGTGGACCTGCGTGACAGCGGGGTGCTCGACGGCGTCGCCGCATTCACCGACGTCAGCGCGACGCTTGACGTCGACGGTTCACCCGAGCGCGTCGACGGGCAAGTCGTCAGCGGCAACTTCTTCGACGTCCTCGGCGTGCCCGCCGTGCTCGGACGCACGTTGACGCCGGACGACGATCGCGTCGGCTCGCCGGTGCGCGTCGTCGTTCTGTCGTACGGCGCGTGGCAACGACGCTTCGGCGGCGATACCGGAGTGGTCGGCCGCCCGATCTCGCTGAACGGCCATCCGTACAGCGTGATCGGCGTCGTACGTCGCGGTTTCACCGGTCCGGAACTCGACGACACCTCGGAGCTGTGGATGCCGCTTGCGATGCAGCCCGAAGTGCGTCCGCCTTCGGCCGGAAGTCTCCGTCAACGATTCCCGGATATGCGGATGCTCGACGCGCGCGACGTGCGCTGGCTGAGCATGATCGGCCGACTGCGCGCGGGCATGTCGGTCGCGGAGGCCGCCGCGGCGCTCGACGTCGCAGGTCGTCGGCTGCAGGCGGCGTATCCGGATTCGAACAGGGACGTCAGTGCCACTGCCTTGTCGCTCGGCGAAGGACCCGGGGTGCGGCGCGACACGAGGCCGCTGCTCCGCCTGCTGACCGTCGCCGTCGTCCTGGTGCTGCTGATCGCCTGCGCCAAC
The DNA here is from genome assembly GCA_036557365.1 of Vicinamibacterales bacterium. Classification (GTDB taxonomy): domain Bacteria; phylum Acidobacteriota; class Vicinamibacteria; order Vicinamibacterales; family CAVVIG01; genus DATKHR01. The sequence continues at coordinate 135,350 of DATBHR010000092.1, read as the reverse complement.
GTCGCCAGTCTCCTGCTGGCGCGCGCGGTGACGCGCCGGCGCGAGGTCGCCGTTCGCGTAGCGCTTGGCGCCAGCCGCGGTCAGCTCGTAAGGCAATGGCTGACGGAGGCACTCCTCTTCGGCCTGCTCGGCGCGATGGGCGCGCTCGTCGTTGCGTATTGGGGCATTCCGATCCTGTATGGCTTCGGCATTCCGGAAGGCGTGGATCTCGGCCTCAACGTTCGCGTGCTCACCTTCACGCTCGCATTGGGTGCTGTTGCCGGACTCGTGTTCGGACTTGCGCCAGTCCTCCAGTTGATCCGGCCCGACACGATCGCGGCGCTGCGCGACGAGGGCGGCGTCGTCGTGACGGGCGTCCGCGCCGCGCGTGCGCGGAGCGCATTCGTCGTCGTGCAGGTGTCGCTGAGTCTCGTCCTGCTCGTCGGCGCCGGCTTGTTTCTTCAGACACTACTGCGCGCGTACGCGGTGAATCTCGGGTACCGCGTCGATCGCATGCTGATCGGAACAATCGAGCCAGGCAACCGCTACACCGCAGCGAGCGGCGCGGCGCTTTACGCCGACGTGCTGCAGCGGCTGAACGCAGTGCCCGGCGTGATCTCGGCGGGAGCGGCGCGCGTCACCGTCCTGAGCGGCGCCACGCGCACGATGCCGGTGAGCGCCGATGGGCAGCCGATGCAACCGGATCGAAGCAACGTCATTCCCGTCCGCGTCAACGTCGTCAGCGACCAGTATTTGGACGCGATGGGCATTCCGCTGCTGATGGGTCGGAACTTTCAGACAACCGATGTTCCGACCTCGCCGCAGGTCGCGATCGTCAGTCGATCGCTCGTCGACCGCCTCTGGCCGAATGCCGATCCGGTCGGCCGTACGCTCATGGCGGCGTCCCCGCTCGTGATCGTCGGCGTCGTGCCCGATACCGTGTATCGCAGCACCACCGATCGCAGGCCGTTACCGTTCTACTACCTGCCGCTCTCGCAGAATTACGAGGCGGCGGTGACGCTCCACATCCGAACGGACAGCGATCCGATGGCGCTGCTCCCGGCAGTGCGGCGCGCGATCAACGGCGCCGACCCGCAGATCGCGTTCGCGAATCCTCGCCGGCTCGAGGATGAGTACCGCCGTTCGCTGATCGAAGAGCGGACGATGGTGCAGTTCATCGGCAGCCTGAGCGCCATCGCGCTGCTGCTCGCAGCCGTCGGGTTGTACGGCGTCATGGCGTACACGACGCGCCAGCGCACGACGGAAATCGGCGTCAGGCTCGCGCTGGGCGCGACGCCAGCCTCAATCCTCGACCTGATCGTCCGCCGCGGACTCTGGCTCGTTGGTATCGGCGTCGTATTCGGGCTGGCCGGTGCGCTCGTCGGCGTACGGTTCGTGCGCGGCCTGCTCTTCGGCGTCGAGCCGACCGATCCTCTTACGTGGATCGCCGTGTCAACGCTGCTGATAGTGGTCGGCCTGCTGGCGTGTGCGATACCGGCACGGCGTGCGATGCGCATCGATCCTGCCGCTGCGCTCAGAAGCTTGTGAACCGTCGACGAGGCGCCCGGGCGCTGGCAACCCGTCAGCGAGATACGTCCGCCTGCTTCACCGCAGCCTCGATCTGATCGTGCAGATCGTCCGGCGCGCCGTAGAGCACTTTTGATCGGCGTCCGCGGGCGTCGTACACGATCAGCTTCGGCACCGCAGCAACTGCACCGAATGCCTTGATGACTTCGGGCGTGCCCATCACGATCGGATAGTTTGGCTTTAAGGACGCCGCCATCTTCCGGACGTCTTCCAGCTTCGAGTCAACCGCAATCGCGATCACCGTCGCGCGATTGCCGTACTTTTTCTGCAGCGACGGCAGCCACGCCATCGTCGAGCGGCACGGCGGACACCACGTCGCCCACATTTCGACGATGACCGGCCGATTCTGCAGGCGCGACGCATCAATCGGCGCGCCTGCGATGTCGCGAAGCGCCAGCGACGGCATCGTGGGCGCCCCTTCGGAGGCGTCCGTTTCGGTGGCAACGTCTGCGACGTTCAAGCCTCCGACGTGCTCACCCGCCAGCCGGCGGGCGACCGTGCGTCGCAAATCGTCTTTGAACTTCCGCTGATTGGCGGGATCGAGCCACGGCACGTACAGACCGCCGCTGACGTCCTCGTCACCACCGAAGCCGAAATCCTTCGGCCGGGCGACGAGCACGTCGTCCACGAAGATCACCGGGTACCGACGCACGCCAAATTTGGTCGCCATCGGCGAATTGCCGTACTCCTCGACCACCACCTTGACCTTGCCGTCGAATTCCTTCGCCACGTCTTGTACCAGCAAACTTGCTGGATCGGACAGGTTTCAGGTGAACGGCCAGCGAACGAGCGTGATCGTGACGGCGGCCGTCGTGTCCGACATCGTCGACGCGCGCGATGTCGTGAGCGCTGCGAGATACGCTGGAACGACGTCCGCGCTCACGAACGCGGCGTTGCTGCGCAGATCGGCGTTGTCGCTCGACAGGCCCTCTTCCGCGAACTGCAGAAACAACTCCGCGATGCTGTGGTCTTCGCCGGCGGGCAACGATGCCCGCGCCGAATCGATCCGCTCGCGCGAAGCCGCGTCCGCCGATCCGCGAAGCGGCGCGAAGAGATAGCGCGACAGGAGGTACTCGAATAGCGCGCCCTCGAACGCTCCGTGATCGTTCAGCGAACGCGCCTGCTTCAGCGCCGCGCTCGCGCGGATGTAGGTCGGATGGTTCGCGGGCTCCATCGTCTCGTATTTCGTCGTCATCTCGCGGTCGAACGTGGCCAGCTCGGACGCGATCGAACGGAACGCGGGCCGCGATCCGGCGGCCGGCCACGAGCCCGATCGCAGGAAGGCGGCGAAATCCATCGCCGCGTACGACTCGCCGAGATAGTACAAACCGGATTCGACGTCCGAGTCCTGACCGTAGGGGCGACTCGCCTGATACGTGGCGCGTCCTCGATCTTCCGAAACTTCGGCGAGCGCGTCGATGACGGCCGCGATGCGTGCTGATGACCCGCTGCGAGGCTTCGGCGGTCCGAGTCCGTTCCACTTCTCGAGAAACGCCTCGGGTGACTTGATTCCGGACGAGGCCGCGAAGGCAAACGCCGCGGCGCCGTCATATGGCGCCTCGAGCAGATAGGCGGCCTGATACGTGCGGCCCGCCTTCAACGCCACTTCCGCCCGACCGAGACGCTGAACGAGCGCGGCTTGCTGATCGGCCGGCACGCTGGCGCCGATCTGGCGCCGCACGCGCTCGACCTCCGTGTCGAGACGCGATTGCGCACCGGGCTGGGCGGCCGCGAGAACGACGAGCAACGACAAAAGCGATTGGCGCATGTTCAACACTCGAGATGCATTCTAGGAGCGTGCAGCGCAGCGTCGGCGAGCTGTGGCGACGCGACCGCAACGATTGTTTTTGGAAGATTCGCCGGTTTGGAGATGCGCGGCGATTCGCGCGTCAGGTTGCGCGGCGGCGGACACGTTCGTTCGGAAACGAACGCTGTTCTACAGAATTCGCAGGTTGCGGCGCGAATCGACGCTTGCCGCAAGCGCCGCGATAGCGGCAGCGAATGCGCGTCGATGCTCCTCCGTCCAGGGCGGACCCAAAGGACGGCCCGCTCCGCCGACGAACGATTCCACGTCCTCAGCGCGAACATCGAGCCGCTCGGCCGCGAGCGCGGACTCCTTCCCGCGCGGACACAAATGCACGTCGAGGCCGAGGTCGCGGGCCGCGCGACACACCGCGAGCTGATACATCATCCCGTCCGCGGCGCACTGCAGTTGATACGATTGCCGCACCGGCGCGATGGTATCGGGCAGGTCGGTGAACTGCCGAAGCTCGCGAATCGCGAGGCCCACGACGTTGTACGTCGGCGTCAGGTCGGTGAGGATGCCGCGTAGTGCGCGCGCGGTGCATGCCGCGATGGATCCGCGCACGCACGCGATCAGAGCGTTCGCCTCGGTTTCGGACATGGCGAGCGACTCGTGGTGGTACGGCAGCGTCGGCAATCCTGCGTCGATGAGCGTAATCCGACGCCGGTCGACGACGACCGGGACCCGCTTGGGCGCTGCCACACACAGCACGTACGCCCAGCCGGCGTGATCGGCAACGCTGACGATGCAGGGCGTCCCCTTCATCGTCTCACCGAGGCCTTCCTGCGCCGCACGAGATACGGACGGAGCGTCGCCTCCAAATCAGCGCGCAACCAATCCGCGGCTTGCCCTTCGCGATAGATCGTCCACGCCAGGAACGAACCGCCAAGCGTGATCTCGATCGATCGGGCGAGCGCCTGGATGTTCGTATCGGCGCGGAGCTCGCCCGCCGCGACGGTGTCGTTGACGAGTTTCTCGTAATGAACCCGCGCGGCTCGTGACATCCGCAACAGATGGCGCCTCAGGACGGGATCGGACAGGTCGTTGTGCAGGTACGCGAGGTTTCGAACGGCGGCGCCCGGCGACTTCGCCAGCTGCGCGTAGACCGTCGTGACGCCGCGCAACGCTTCGAGCGGCGACGAGATCCGCGGACGCGGGACGCTCACGCCGATGTCGCCTGTCTCTGCGCCGTACCGCGCGTGCGCCAGCAGCATTGCCCGCTTCGAGCCGAACCGTTGGACCAGCGCGCCGGCAGTGACGCCCGCCTCCGCCGCGATCTCCCGAAGCGTCAGCTCTGTGGGCGCGCGTCGGTGCATCACGCGCGCCAGCGCCGCAAAGACGTCGGCGTCCTGCGCCTTTCGTGGTCGTGGGCTCATCGAGACTTGACATTATCTAAACACACGTTTAGTTTTGTCGCAATATGAGTCCGACGAACGCGAACACAAAGGCGGACAAGACGGCGGCGGCCACGCCGCTGCGCGGACGGGTCGCGCTCGTGGCAGGCGCGACGCGAGGCGCCGGCCGCGGCATCGCCCGTGCGCTGGCGGAAGCCGGCGCAACTGTTTACTGCACCGGCCGCAGCGTGAAAGGCAAGCCGTCGCCCTACCGCCGTCCCGAGACGATCGACGAAACTGCCGCGATGATCGCTGCCGCGGGCGGCAAAGCCATCGCGGTTCGAGTCGATCACACGAATGAATCGAAAGTTAAAGCGCTGTTTCGCCGAATCATACGCGCTCACAAGCGCATCGACATCGTCGTGGACAGCGTCGCCGGCGAAGATCCGCTGATGGGCACGTACGGCTTCCTGTGGCAGGCCGATCTCAAGCACGCAGAGGCGATCTTCCGGCAAGGACTGACGTCACGCATCATCACCGCGAAGCACGCCGCGCTGGCGATGATGCCGGCCAGGCGCGGCCTCATCGTCGAGGTGACCGAGGCCGACATGCTCGGCGGCGGCGGCAACCCGATGGCGCAGGCCGTGAAGACGGCGCAAAAGGTGCTGCCGCTGCTATGGGCCGCCGAGCTGTCGCCCCATGGCATCGCGACAATGGCGGTCACTCCCGGATTCCTTCGATCCGAATCGATGCTGGAGCACTTCGGCGTCACCGAAAACAACTGGCGCGACGCCGGAAAGAAGGATTCGAATTTTCTTCAGTCGGAATCACCGCTGTTCGTCGGCCGCGCAATCGCTGCGCTCGCGTCGGATCCACAGGTTCACGCCCGCACCGGCATGCTCTTCGGCTCGTGGGAGCTGTCGCGCGATTACGGTGTCGTCGACTATGACGGCCGTCGTCCCGATTGGGGCCGCCACGCAATCGATTTCTCGACGCTTCCGAAAACGTGGACCGATCTGTTCCGCACCGGCGCCGAGCTGGAAATCAAATGGCTGAAGACGCTCGCGGGCCGGACCAGGGAGTTCAGGGCCAAGATTCCTGCGCCATCGCGTCCCGTCGCCTGAGCTGATCGGTGCGAGACGGGACCGAAGAAAACACCGTCGCGCAGCGGACCAATCCGCAATCAGCCGACGAAATCCGTTTTCAATTCAGCGAGCAGCACGGCCGTCGGCACCGAGACCAGCATGCCGACGATGCCGGCGAGGTCATATCCGATCAGCAACGCGATGACGACGGTGACGCCCGGCACGCCCACGGCGTGCGACATGATGCGCGGCTGCAGGACGATGCCCTCGACGTTGTGGTAGATGAGATAGAACACGACGACGCCGAGCAGCTTCCGCGGTGCTTCCATCGCCGCGATCAGTCCCGCGACGATGAGCGTCAGGATGGGGCCAAGAAACGGAATGACATTGATGAGCCCGGCGAAGACACCCAGCGCGAGGAAATAGGGAAGACCGATCAGCCAGAACACCAGCAGCGCAGAACCGCCGTGCGTCAACATCAGCAGCGCCTGGCCGCCAGCCCAACGCTGCATGCGCCGGCCGGCGCGGATGAAGGCATCGTGCGTCGCCTCGCGATGCCGCGCGGGCACGAAGGAGAGGCCCCACTGCAGGATGCGGCTGGCGTCCACCAGCAGATACACGCCAACCAGCAGAACGGTGAGGATGTCGAAGAGGCTCGCACTCAACGTGCGCACCGGCGATCCTCCCGTCCATTCGCGAGCCAGGCGCATGATCGACGCGACGCTCACCGACCGGCTGAACGGGAGATGCCGATGGATCCAGTCGATCGCCTGAGCCGACATTCGCGGCCATTCCGCCTGGAGTCGGCCCGCGTCGGCAGCAATCGGCGGCACGATGAAGAGCACGATCCCCGTGAAGATCGCGAGCACGACGAGCGACACCGCCGCGACGCTCAATCCTCGACCAGGATGCCAGCCGCGCAGCCGCAATGAGCCGACGAGCCGGACCGCGGGATCGAACATGATCGCCAGGACAACCGCAACGTAGATGAGCAGCCACGCGTGCCGGAGCACGTACAACGCGTAGAGCACGATCACGGCGGCGACGATCGCCATCGCAAACCCGACGCTCGACGGCTGGCGCATACGACTCATTCAAAAGCACGTACCGCTCCAGTCGTGCCGTCCATCTCAACCTTGTTTGAAATCGTCGAGCCGCGCGGTACGCAATCTGAATGGATCCCGGCCGTGGAGATCGGGCGCAATCCGGTTCGCTCGGCGCGTGCGGCGCGGTTGAAATACGTCGGACAGACGACCGCCGGTATTCGCCGCATTGGTTCAGCTCGGCGCTTTCGTTATCTTCGACCGAACGGAAAGTCGGTCGATAAAACCACCCGCGCGCGAATCCGCGCCCTGGCCATCCCGCCGGCGTGGACGCACGTCCGGATTTGCCCGGACCCCAACGGACACCTGCAGGCCGTCGGGCGCGATGCCAAGGGACGCAAGCAGTATCGCTATCACAAACGGTGGCGTGAGGTCCGCGACGAAACGAAATACGGACGCATGGTGGCGTTCGCGAAGGCGCTGCCGGCCATTCGGGCACGCACGAAAGCGGATCTGAGACACCACGGTCTCAGCCGGTCGCGCGTCCTCGCCGCAGTCGTCGAGCTCCTCGAGAAAACGTTGATCCGCGTGGGCAACGAGGAGTACGCGCGCGCGAACCGGTCGTACGGCCTCACGACGCTGCGCGACGGGCACGCGAGGATCGCCGCGTCGACGATCCGATTCGTTTTTCGCGGCAAGAGCGGGAAGGAACATCACGTCACGCTGCACGACCGCCGCCTGGCGCGGATCGTCAGGGACTGCCGCGACCTGCCAGGACAGGAGCTGTTCCAGTACATCGACGCGGACGGCAAGCGACGAAGCATCGGATCGGCGGACGTCAATCAGTACGTGCGCGAGATCGCCCGGCAGGATTTCACCGCGAAGGATTTCAGAACCTGGGCCGGAACGGTGCTGGCTGCGAAGAGCCTCGCAGCGATTCGTCACGGTGGTTCCGGACGCGTGACGAAGCGCGACCTTCTGCGCGCGGTTGAGGCGGTCGCCGACTGTCTTGGCAACACACGGGCGGTCTGCCGCAAGAGCTACATCCATCCGGCCATTCTCGACGCCTACCTCGAGGGGAAAACGATTGGAGCGTCGCGGAACGGGACGCGGCACAGCGGTTTTCTGTCGGCGGACGAGCGCGCAGTTCTGAGGTTTCTCGAACACCTGTAGCTCGCGTCGGGCCGAAGAGCGCAACGAGCGTCAGCTGATCTCAGCGGAAACCGTCGGCGCCGCCGTCCGCATTCCTGCGCTAGCATGTGCTGCATGAGCACCACACGCTGGTCCACGTTCGTAGTCGCCGTCACTTGTCTGGCGAGCGCCGGCCTTGCGCGCCAGGTCAACGGACAGGGTCGCGGTCGCGGCGCGGCACTGCCGCTGCCGGACGGTCCCGCGAAAGAGACCGTCCAGACGCAGTGCACGAAGTGCCATGCGCTCGGCCTCATCGCCAACTCCGGCGGATTCACGAAGCAGGGCTGGGACGAGCTGATCGGCACGATGGTGTCGCTGCCGGCCGCGCAGCGGTCGGAAATCAGCGACTACCTCGCGAAGAATTTTCCCGGGCAGCCGCGTCCGAAGCCCGTCGTCATTCCGGGCGATGTGAAGGTGAACATTCGCGAATGGAACGCGCCGTCGCTCGGCTCGCGCCCGCACGATCCGGAACCGGGACCGGACGGATCGATCTGGTGGACCGGGATGTTCGCGAACGTGATCGGCCGCGTGAACCCGAAGACCGGCGACATCAAGGAGTTTCCGTTGACGACGCCCGGGTCCGGTCCGCACGGACTCGAGCTCGATCGCGACGGCAGCGTCTGGTTCACCGCGAACCAGGCCGGCTACATCGGCAAGCTCGATCCAAAAACCGGCGCCGTCGTCGAATACAAGATGCCGGAAGGTGCGCGCGACCCGCATACGCCGCTCTTCGCACCGGACGGCATGCTGTTCTTCACGGCGCAGGGCGCCAACACGGTGGGGCGCATCAACCCGAAGACCGGAGAGATCAAGGTTCAGAAAACGCCGACGGAGCGCGCAAACCCGTACGGCATGGTGTTCACGACCAAGGGCGTGCCGTTCGTGTGCGACTTCGGCACGAACAAGATCATCGAGATCAATCCCGACACGCTCGCGATCAAGGAATACCCGCTGCCGAACGAAGACAGCCGTCCGCGGCGGATCGCGATCAGCCCTGACGACATCATCTGGTACGCCGACTACTCGCGCGGCTATCTTGGACGCCTCGATCCCAAGACGGGCCAGGTCAGTGAATGGCCGTCACCGAGCGGACCGAAATCGCAGCCGTATGGCATCACGTATCAGGGCGGCGCGATCTGGTACGTCGAGTCGGCGATCAAGCCGAACGTGCTCGTCCGCTTCGACATCAAGACGAGCAAGTTTCAGAGCTGGATCATTCCCGGCGGCGGCGGCGTCGTTCGCAACATCAAGACGACCGACGATGGGAAGAACATCGTGATGGCGGAGAGCGGCGTCAACAAGATCGCGCTGGTGGAGATCGGCGGCTCCGCCGGCAGCCGGTGATCGGCACGGAGCCGCGGGGCTCGGTCCGCGCGCTTACGGCTTGACCAGGATTCGGAGCCCTGTCGGCGGCGACGGCAGCGTCGTTGCGGCCGCAGATTGAATGAGGAACGTGGCCTGAACGGGATAGTGATCGGACTCCGCTCCTGTCGAGGTCACGACCGCGGTGGACGTCGGTTGGGCGCGTCCGCCCGCGTCGGAGAACCAGTAATCGAGCTTCATCGTCGGCGTCGCCACGAACGCGGTGAAGCCCTTTCCCGAACCGACCACCGACCACGAGTCCACGAAGTTCGGAAGCATCCCCTGCGTCGTGTCGATCTGATCGGCGTCAGCGTTGAAGTCGCCGGCCACGATCTGTGGCGCCGAGAAGCCCGCCGCCCATGACTTCAGCCGCGCCATCGAGTTGTAGCGCGCCTGCTGCACGTCGGTGCAGCTGCCCGTCTGCAAGTGGGTCGCGAAGACCTGGACTGTCGTACCGCTGACGTCGATGGCAGCGCGTAGTCCTGCGCGCGCGGAGGTCCAGCAGTCAGCGAACGGGAACAGCGTCGAGCTCGAGCTGGTGATCGTGTGCGAGGTGAAGATGCCGATTCCCTGATACCACTGCGTCGTGCAGGCGCTCCCGTTCCAGTTGCCCGGCGCGCACTCGGTCGCGAACACGCCATGCCACGTGCGGCCGCTCTTCTTCGTCAGCTCGTCAACGTAGGTCGAGAACCACTGCTGGTACGCTTCCTCGATCACGATGACTTCCGGCTGCGGCGTTGTGGCCAGCAGCAGGTCCATCGACGTTCGCGCATGCGTCTCGGAGTTGTCGTCGATTCTGATGTTCCACGTGATCACTTTGAGCGGCGTGGAGGTGGCCCACGCGGCGCCGCACGGCACCACTACCGACATCGTCGTCAGCGCGACGATCGACAGGCATGAAGCGAGAGTGTTCCCAATCCGTCTTGGAGAGGCGGCGTGTTCAGGACGAGTTCCCATCTTTCCTCAGATGTGCGATGCGTCCACGCGACGGCTCCCGCGGCGACCCGGACCGATGGCCGAATCGCCTGAACGCCGGCGTGGATTTCGAAAACAGATGCGAAGTTGGGCGTGGCGGAGGCAATGTCTACGCCAACGCCGGGCGAGCTTACACCCTCCGCAAGAGTCTGGGATGAAACATATTTACAGCCCAGCAGTATCGTGGTTGCTGACTCGCAGGCAACGACATCTCGCGCAAATTCCGCGCGTCATCGGACCTCGGTCGATCGAGTCGTCTCGCGGCGACACCATGTTGACGAATCAGCCTTGACCGGAACGAGTGAATCCGACGCATCGGAACGTACCAACGCATTACGAACCGGTATGTCCCTTACAGTTCTGACACGTCGCTGATCGCACTCATCGGACGCGCTAGCAGCCCGTCCACGCCTTTACACCGCAATTACGCGCCAGCGCGTCTGCACCGGGCCGCCTCGCTTCTGGCAGAAGCCGCTATGGTAGAACGTCTGCTAGAAGGACATGGCGAAACAAGATTCAACCCGCGGCCGCGTCGAGATTCTGCAGGGCACGCTGGACATGCTGATCCTGCAGACGCTCCAGTGGGGCCCGCGCCACGGCCACGGCATCGGCCAGCTTCTGCGCACTCGATCAGGACACGCGCTGCAACTCGAGCACGGGTCGTTGTATCCGGCGCTGCACCGCCTGGAGCGCGAGGGGTGGCTCGCAGCGGAATGGAAAACGTCCGAAGCCAACCGCCGCGCCAAGTACTACCGACTGACACCCGCAGGCAGGCGCCAGCTCACTCGTGAGCGCTCGAAATGGCAGGAACTCGTGCGGACGATCGCACGCGTGATGCGCGCGGCCGGAGAACCATGACGTGCAGCGTTTCTGGCGACGCCCGGTCGAAGCCCTCCGGCACGAGTAATCGCATCGCAACCTTTCGCGGCAGCCCGCCGTCTAACACCACAATGTGGGTTAAATCGACCGACAGCCGCGCGCCCGTCCTCGGCGATTTCGAGCAACTCGTCCTGTTTGGGGTGCTTCGCCTTGGCTCTGACGCCTTCGGAGCCGCGATCCGCCAGGAAATCCACGAACGGTCGGGTCGCGACGTGTCGATCAATGCGGTCTACACCACGCTGGACCGGCTCGAGGGCAAGCGGCTTCTTCGATCGTCGGTCGGCGATCCAACGCCGGAGCGCGGCGGCCGGCGCCGCAAGTTCTACGCGCTGACGCCTGCCGGCACTGCGGCGCTGAAGCAGGCGTATCGCAGCATCACGGCAATGGCCAAAGGGTACGAATCCGCGCTGTCGACACGATGACGCCGCGGCCTCCCCGATTCGCAAGCTGGCTGCTGACGCGCGTTCTCGCCGACGAGTGGGCGGACTTCGTCATCGGCGACATGGAAGAGGAGTTCGCGCGCCGCGCCCGCATCTCGCCGGCGTCCGCGCGTGCCTGGTTCTGGCGCGCGTCGATACGCTGCCTGTTCGCGCCGCCGTCGCTCGGGCGCCACACCGAACAACTGCCGTCATCGGCACCAGCTGGAGATCCTGCCGTGCGAACGCTGCTCTCGGACCTCGCGTACAGCCTGCGCGTGCTGCGGCGCGCGCCGTCGTTCAGTCTTGCCGTGATTGCGGTTCTCGCCCTCGGCATCGGCGCCAATACCGCGATCTTCAGCATCGTGAATACGGTGCTGCTGCGGCCGCTTCCCTACACCGAACCGGAGCGGCTGGTGCGCATTTACCATACGCCGCCCGCGGCGACGTTTCCTGGGTTGAAGACGTTTCCGGTCTCGCCGGCGAATTTCTACGATTGGAAGCGCGAAGCGACGCGCTTCGAGAACATGTCGATTTACAGGATGCGGCCGTTCACGATGTCGGACGGCGGGCGCGCAGATTCCGTGATGGGCGGCGCCGTCGGCGACGGATTCTTCGACATCGTCGGGATGCCGCCGGCGCTCGGCCGGACGCTGCGTGCGGACGAAGACGTGCCCGGACGCGATCGCGTCGTGGTGTTGAGCGACGGCTTCTGGCGGACGCGGTTCGCCGCCGACCGCGACGTTGTGGGCAAGACCGTCACGCTGTCGGATGAGGCGTACACGATTGTCGGAGTCATGCCGCTGCGCTTCTCGCTGAAAGCGTGGGGAATCGGCGGCGTCGAGCTCTGGGTGCCTCTCGCCTACTCCGACAAGACGCGCGCGGTCCGCGACAATCACAACGCGCAGGTGGTCGCACGGCTGAAGCGCGGCGTGGACATCGCCGCCGCGAACGCCGAGCTGAGCGCTGTTTCGAAGCGGCTCGAGACCGCGTACCCGCAGGAGAACGCCGGCTGGGGCGCCGTCGTGATTCCGTTGCAGGAAGTGCTCGTCGGCGATGCGCGGACACCGCTCCTCATCCTCCTCGCGGCGGTCGGCCTGGTGCTGCTCATCGCGTGCGCCAACGTCGGCAACCTGCTGTTCGCGCGCGCGCTCGGGCGCCGCAAAGAGCTGGCGATTCGCGCGGCACTGGGCGCGGGACGCGGACGGGTGTTCCAACAGATCCTCGTCGAAACACTCCTGCTCGCGTGCGCCGGCGGCGCGGCGGGACTGCTGCTCGCGCGCGTGACGCTGCAGGCGGGCGCGTCCATCCTCGCCGCGAACCAGGTGCCGCGCGCCGACGAGATTGCGATCGACGGCTCCGTCCTGCTGTTCGCGCTCGCGTTGTCGCTTCTCACCGGCATGCTCGCCGGCGCCGTTCCCGCCTTTCGTGCGGGACGCGCGGATCTCAACGAGTCGCTCAAGGAAGGCGGACGCGGCGACGCGGCGCTGGTCGCAGTCCGCACGCGGCGCCTCCTGATCGTCTGCGAGGTCGCCCTGTCCGTGGTGCTGCTGATGGGCGCCGGCCTGATGATGCGCACGCTCAATGCGCTCCACTCCGTCGATGCCGGCTACGACCCGACGAGCGTGCTGACGATGACGACGCAGCTGCCGGCGAGGAGGTACAGCACGCCGTCGCAGATTTCGGCGTACTACAGGACCGCGCTCGACAAAGTGCGTGCGCTGCCGGGCGTCGAGTCCGCCGGCGCAATCGACGACCTGCCGGCGCAGGGCGGATCGATACAGCCGGTCGTCCTCGAAGGACACGCGGAGCTCCTGCCGCGCGACCAGCCGACCGTCGAAGTGCGGAAGATCACGCCCGGCTACCTGAAGACGATGCGGATACCGCTGCTGCGCGGCCGTGACGTCGCGGACAACGACATCGATGCGATGCTGGTCAGCCGCTCGGCCGCGAAGCTTCTGTGGGGCGACCGCGATCCGATTGGCACGCGCGTCACGCTTCCGCTCGAATCGAAAACACAGCAACACACCATCGTCGGCATCGTCGGCGACATAAAGCAGGGCGAGCTGTCGGCGGGCACCGAACCGAGCGTGTACCAATTCACGCAGGAGAACAGCTGGAGCGGGATGAACTTTGCGATCCGCACGGCGGTGCCGCCGCTGTCGATTGCGGCGTCCGCCGTCGCCGCGTTGCGATCCATCGATGCGGAGCAGCCGATCGAGCAGGTGCGAACGATGCAGGCCGTCCTCGACGAGACGCTGACGTCGCAGCGGTTCAGCGCGCTGCTCCTCGGCGTCTTCGCGGCGGTCGCGCTGGTGCTCGCGTCGGTCGGCATCTTCTCGGTGCTGTCCTACATCGTCCGCGGGCGCAGCCGCGAGATCGGCATCCGCACCGCGCTCGGTGCCAGCGCCGCTGACGTGGTCCGGCTGGTGATCGCCGAAGGGATGATGCCGGCAGTCGCCGGCATCATTGCTGGCGCGATCGGCGTGCTCGCTTCGGCGAAGCTGCTGCAGAAGGTCGTCTACGGCGTGAGCGGCTCCGATCCGCTCACCCTCGCGGCCGTGTCGATCACGCTCGCGCTCGTTGCGCTGGCGGCCAGCCTCGTGCCGGCCTACCGCGCCTGCCGCGTCGATCCGCTCACGGTGCTGCGCGCGGAGTAATCGCGGGATCCAGGCGCTCGTTTGACTTTACTACGTCCTGCGTAGTATTACGTATGACGTAGTAAGAGACATGACGAAGAAACACGAGGACGAGCTTGCCAGCCTGGGACGATTCTCGGAGCCGGCCCTGTACATCCTGGTGTCGCTGGCAGACGGACCCAAGCACGGGTACGCGATCACTCAGGATATCGAGACCGTCGCCGGCCAGAAGCTCGGCCCCGGCACGTTGTACGCCGCAATCGCCAGACTCGAAGCGCGCAAGTGGATTGAAGCGCTGCCGGCCAAAGAACGGCGCCGCCCCTACCGCCTCACAACAGCCGGCATCCGCGTTCTGCGCCATCAGCTTCAGAACCTGCAGACGCTCGCCCGTATCGGCCGGGCGAGACTTGCGGAGGGATGAGATGCGCCACGAACATCTGCTGCTGCTCTACCCGCCGGGCTGGCGTGCGCGCTACGGGCAGGAGTTTCTCGCGACGCTCGAAGACGGTTCGCTGACGGTTCGAGAGGTGATCGACATCGTGTTCGGAGCGTTCGATGCGTGGCTGTCGACCGATGTGCGGCGCATGAGCGTCCCTCGCCTTGCGCCTGATGAAGGAGGATCGATGATGCTCGAGTCCTGGCTGACGTGCGAACGAGAAGCGGCAGCCGTCACACCTCGCGATGGGCTGATAGGCGCCGCCGTGATCCTGATCGGATCGCTCACGTTCAAGATCCTGGCGCGCGCGTCAACGACGGTGCTTCCGACGGCCAGCCACGTGTTGATGGACCTCGCGTTCGTCGGCCCCTTCACGCTTTCGATGCCGTTCTGGCTGATGAAGGGTCAACCGTCGAAGGCTCAAACCCTCATCGTCGGCGTGACGCTGGCGATTCTTGTATTCATCGGTTAGCAGTTTCGCGCCGAAAACTTTGTAGTATTCGAGATGGAGCGTGATGCACATGGCCCGAAAGTCTGCTTCGCCGCCTGCCGCGGCGCCGAAACGGAAGGCCGCCGGAAAACCGGCCTCCCAGAGCAAGGCGGCTCCGGCCGCTGAAGTGACGACGCCTGCCGCCTTGCCGCCGCATCCGCGACCGGGACGGAATGACCCGTGTCACTGCGGCTCCGGGCGCAAGTACAAGCACTGCTGCCTGGAGAAGGACGACCGGCTGGTGGCGGCGGCTCGCGCGAAGGCCGCTGAAGAAGCGTCGGCGCGAGCGCCTGAGACGACAGACGTGGCGCCGCCAAAGCGGACGCCGCGTGCGCCAACGCGTGAACCGTGGCGGGCCCCTGTTGCGCGAGGCTTCGTGCCGCGGACCCGCACGCCGCGCAAAGTCGGCGGCAGCTGATCGCCTCGATGGTCGAAACGCTCTTTCTCGACGCCGGCGGCGTCCTGGTCTTTCCAAACTGGACGCGGGTTGCCGCCGCGCTCGCAGCACACGGCGTGCACGTCGCCGCGTCGACACTTGCGACATCCGAGCCGATCGCGAAGCGACGCCTCGACGTCGCGCCGAACATTCAGGCGACGAGCGACGCGCAGCGCGGGTGGCAGTACTTCAACCTGATCCTCGAGGAAGCGGGTGTGCCGCTGTCTGCGGCGACCGACGCCGCGCTGGCCGATCTGCGGACCTATCACGACGATCAGAATCTCTGGGAGCTCGTGCCGGCCGACGTCGCGCCAACGCTCGAACATCTCCGAGCGCTCGGCCTCAAGCTGGTCGTCGTGTCGAACGCCAACGGCCGGCTGCGCCGCCTGTTCGATCGAGTGGGGCTGAGCGATCGCGTCGACGTCCTCTTCGACTCGTTCGAGGAAGGCGTCGAAAAGCCGGACCCGCGCCTCTTCCAGATCGCGCTCGAGCGCTCCGCCAGCGTGCGCGAGACCACGATGCACGTCGGCGACCTCTATCACGTCGACGTCGTCGGCGCACGGTCGGCCGGATTGCAGGCCGTTCTCCTCGATCCAGCGCGGCTGTACGCGGACGTCGACTGTTCGCGGATTCACTCCCTTGCCGAGCTTGGCACGCTGCTGTCGACACAAGTCAGTCAAAACCAGTCCCCGTGAGCTCGTATCACGCTGAATAGCGCGTTCAAGTCAGGAGCACTTGATCATGAGGATGGTTGCCCTCGCCGTCATGCTGGCGATCGCTCAAGCAGCTTTCGCGCAGACGCACCCGGGTTCAGTGCCACAAGGCCAGGCGCCGTCGGCAGGGACAGGCGACTACACGTACACCGCACCGGCCGGGTGGGTGCGACAGAACGCTCAGAACGCAACCGTCCTCGTGTCGCCGGTGTATCCGGGCGGAGAACAGTGTCGGTTGAACCTTCTGCCGATGCGGCCGTCGGTCCGCAGCCTGCCGGATGATGCGCTCGGTATTTTTCGCGAGCTGTTCCGGGCGGAGCCGCTGACCGGGGACATCTACCCGCCGACGAAATTTTTCCGCGGCATGTCGCCTCAAGGCTGGGAGTACTTCGTCGTGAAGAAGCCGATCGGCCCTTCCGGCGGTAATCAGTTCGGAACGATCCTCCTGGTCGCAAAGGTCGGACGGAATCTCGCGACCATCGCCGGCGTCTCCAAAGAGTTCCTGGTGAGCAACTGTTTCGGCGAGTTGGTCAGGGACGCCTGGCCGCCCTTCTTCTACAGCCTGCGATTCAGGAGCGCGACCGCGTCGCCGCAGAATGATGCGACGATTCGTCAGCGACTGGCCGGCGTGTGGATCGCCGCGACGGCCAGCGTGGGCTTACGTTACGAGTTCACCGCGAACGGCCGATACGCGGATGCCGCAGCTTCGATGCAGCGCACGCGCACCGCAGATATTCAGCAGACGTTCTTTGGCAACGGCTCCTACTCGTTCGACGGCAACACCCTGATCATGACGGGCGACGACGGCCGGCGCACGGCGGCGGAATTTCGCCTCGAACAGCAGAGCAAGGACTTCGGGAGAAGCTGGACCGACTCCCTGTGTCTCTGGACGCCCGGAAACAGCGGCGAAGTGTGCTACGCCCGCGGACAGTGAACGTCAGCGTTCCTTTTCCTGCGCGCGGGCGCCGCGCAGGATCCCGGTCATCGCGTAGTTTCCTTCGTGACACGCATATTCGTAGATGCGTCCGTCGCTCGCCGTCATCGGCAGCGATGCGGTCCACGCCGTCGAGAACACGCTGGGATCGTCAACCGTGAACTGATAGTCGAGCGTCTTCGCGTCGATTCGCCTGAATCGTTCGACGAGTCGGAGCTTCGTGTCGGATCCACGAACGCTCGTACGATCGCTGAAATTCGTGGACTCGATCACGAGCGTGTCGCCTTCCCAGTGGCCGCGAGGGTCGCCTTGCCAGCGTCGAACCTCCGAAGGCAGATGCGGCCGGCCGTCGAGCGGCACGACGCGAACGTCGTGAATCATCTCGTTGGCAATCACCACGTAGTCGCGCGTCTGGACGATCTGCAGGTTGTTGTTGTACGGACCGGGCAGGAGCGGCGGGCCGGCGTTGAAGAGCAAACAGCGTTCGGCAAGCGAGCGATCTTCGGGACCATCGGCCGGACCTCTCTCACGACGCGCATCGGCTCGAGCCGCTGCCACGGCCTGGCCCGACGCCGTCAGCGGCGGAATCCGGCCGTTCGGCGGATCGACGATCAAGGACGAACGCTTGGTGCCGACCACCTTCGTCCCTCGGTCGTACCACGCGTTGTTGTACGCCTGCGCGACGTCCGCGTCGGCCGAATCGCGGCGGCGATCGGCGTCGATGCGTTGAAGCGTCTCGCGCTCGAATTCGGCAGCTTCGGCATCGGTGAGCACCGGCTTGTCCGCGAACTGCGCGGGACGCTCGAGCGGCGTCAGGCTGGAGAAGTTCCAGGTACCTTGCAGGTCGGGATGTCCGTCGGGCGCGCGCGACGGAGACTGCGCGGACATGGGCGCCGCGACCGCGGCCGCGGCCATCCACAGTGCCAGGCGTCGCAGCCATCGTGGGAACGACGCGTCGACGGCGTTCGGCATCGGCCCTCCTCTCGCGCAAGTCTGCCACTCTTCGCGTCACGCAGAGGTCATCAATTTTGAGAAAGTGCCGCGTTGGGCGCGGTGGCGGGTACTCTGAATCGACGCGCGTCGTAGCGAACAAACCGCGGCAACCATACTGCGCACGCGAGCACGCCCACCACGCACAGCGCGCCGCCCGACACGACGGACGCGGTGACGCTGAACGCCGCCGCAACCGCGCCGGCTTCGAGGTGCCCGAGCAGCGGACCGCTCATGTAGCTGACCATTTCAATGCTCGCCAGTCGCCCGCGCAGCGCATCCGGGATCGTCTCGTTCCACATCGTCATCCTGAAGATGCCGCTGATGCCGTCGGCACCGCCCGCGATCGCGAGATAGGCGAGCGCCGGCCACAGCGTCCGGCAGAAACCGAAGCCGACGATGGCGAGCCCCCACACGCCGGCCGCGACCATGACCGCGAGACCATGCCGATGGACGCGCGGAGTCCAACCGCCGGTGAGGCTGGCGCCGAGCGCGCCGACGGCGGGCGCTGCGTAGAGGAAGCCGAGCACCGATGGCCCGCCGAGGCGATCCGAGATCGCCGGAAAGAGGGCGAGCGGCATCCCGAAGACCATCGCGACGAAATCGACGACGTATGTGCCGATCAGCTCCTGTCGGCCCATCGCATATCTGAATCCTTCGATCACCGCCGCGATGCTCGGGCGGTCGGCACCTTCCGCTGGCGGCACCGCGCGGATCATCCCGAGACAGGCCAGCGACGCCGCGTACGACGCGACGTCGACGAGATAGGTCGCCGTCAACCCGGCTGATGCGATCAGGAGTCCTCCTATCGCCGGCCCGATGATCATGCCGACGCTGCCGCGCACGACCGCGAGCGACGCAGCCGCCGGCAGCTCGTGCTTCTCGATGAGCCTCGGTACCAGCGACTCGATCGCGGGCCGCTGCAGTCCGCCGACCGCGGACATCCACGCTGCAACCAGGTACAGCGTCAATGACGACGCGCCGCGGGCTGCAATGAGCGCGAGCGTGGCGCTGCCGGCCGCGAGCGCCACGTCAGTCGCGATCGCGATGCGCCGCCGATCCACGGCGTCGGCCATCGCACCGCCGATGAAGGCGGTGGCAAGAAGCGGCACGAGTTCGACGAGCCCCAGCAAGCCGACCGAGAACGACGAGCCGGTGAGACGATACATCTGATACGGCAGCCCGACGTACGTCACCATCGTGCCGATGAGCGACACGAACTGCGCGGTGTACAGGAAGCGGTAGTCGCGGTTGCGGAGCGGGGTCAGGTCCACGTCGCAGATTCACCCAGAAATCAATTGACGGTGGCGCGGTGGCCGGCCATTCTATGGCAGCTTCAAGGAGAACGTCGACTGTGGATGCAAAGAGACGCGCGCTGCTGGCCGCAGGCGCCGCCGCTGCGGCAACGAGCGCTATCCCACGCGTGTTCGGGCAGCAGCCCGGCAACAAAGGGACGGGCAAGTTCTACGAAAAAGGACCGGTCCGCATCTACTACGAGGAGGCCGGATCCGGCTTCCCTCTTCTGCTGCTCCCGGGCGGCGGTCTGAACGCCACGATCGGATTCTTCACGGGCAATCCGCCGTTCAACGCGATCGAAGAGTTCAAAGGCGAATATCGCTGCATCGCCGCCGACCTGCGCAATGCGCCGGGCGGTCAGTCAACGGGACCGGTCGAAGTCGAACGCCCGTGGGAATCCTACGCAGACGATCAGCTCGGCCTGGTCGATCACCTCGGCATCGACAAATTCATGGTGATGGGCTTCTGCATCGGCGGTCCGTTCATCTGGAGCCTGTTGAAGCGCGCGCCCAACCGCATCGCCGGCGCCGTGCTGGCGCAGCCCGTCGGCTGGCGCCCCGAGATGCGCGACCCCGGCTACCCGGGCGCATTCTGGAAAGGCTGGCCCGCGCAGATTGCCGCGAAGCGGCCCGACGTCTCGATGCAAACGGCTGAGCAGTTCGTCACGCGGATGTTCGAGACGAATCCTGACTTCGTGTTCACCGTGACGCGCGACTTCGTCCGCGCCTGCCAGAACCCGATCCTGGTCCTGCCGGACGACGTTCCTGCGCACCCGCTTGCCGTCGCGATGGAGTGCGCGATGCTCGCGCCGCGGGCCGAAGTCAGCATCTTCCCGTGGAAAGAACCGAAGGAGCGCATCCCTCTGGCCGTGCGCCAGATTCACTCCTTCCTCCGGGCGCATCGACCGGCCTAGACGCGTTTGCTGGCAGGCGATGACGGCAGCCGGCCGACGATCTCCATCGTCGTTCCGGCGTTCAATGAGTCGCGCCGACTCGGTGCCTCTCTCCACCAGGTGTCCGACTTTGTCGGTACGTCACCGATCTCCTTCGAGGTCATCGTCGTCGACGACGGTTCGACGGACGAAACGGCCGACATCGTTCGACGCTTCGAGAAGAATGGCATCCGGCTGATTGCGAACGGCGTCAACCGCGGCAAGGGGTACAGCGTGCGCGCCGGTGTCCTGAATGCCGCCGGCACCTACGTGCTCTTCACCGATGCGGATCTCTCGACACCAATCGAAGAGGTCAACACGCTCTACGAGATTGCGCGACGCGACGATTTCGATATCGTCATCGGATCGCGTGCGCTCGATCGCCGGTACATCGAACGGCACCAGTCGCGGTTTCGTGAAGTCGGCGGCATCGCCTTCAATCGAATGGTTCGCATCATTCTCGGCCTCGACGTGTACGATACCCAATGCGGATTCAAGCTGTTCCATCGCGACAGGACGCGACCCATCTTCGAGCAGCTGACGACCGAGCGGTTTGGCTTCGACCCGGAGGTCCTGTTCCTGGCAGCGCGGCGTGGATTGCGTGTGAAAGAGGTGTCGGTCCGCTGGCGTCACTCGGACGAGACGAAGGTGCGCATTTTTCGCGAAGGCGCGCGCATGCTCGCCGATCTGGTCCGCATCCGCCGCAACGCGCGCGCAGGCAAGTACGACGTCCTCAAGCGGTAACCGCTTTCCGGCGCAGCGTCATCACGACGAGCACACCAAACAGAACGAGCGCTCCCCAGAAATACGGCGAACCGGCTTCGTAGATCAGCGCCAGCCGGCGGCCGGCAAAGATCAGCGGCAGGATGGTCGCGGCCAGCGCGGTGGCCGCGAGCCCAATCAGTGCCAGGCGTTTTTCGTCCGTTGATGCCGTCCGAAAGAGCAACGCGACGAGTGCGACCGTCGGCACGTACAACGCCACGAAGTACCGTCTTTGCGTGTGTGGCGACGCGAGGACCATCCCGATCATCACGATCGAGAATTCCAGCAATCGCACGAGCGGCGTGCGATCGTCGCGCCAGACCCCGACGAGCCCCGCGATGCCGAGCGCCGACACGCCGGCGAGCCAGAGACCGGTCACCACGGTGGGCGACAGGCTGGCGATGCTCGCGTCCACGTGTGAGACGTCCGCATGTCCAGGCGTGAGATACCGAACGAGCGCGCCGCGGAGCGAGTAGTTGTCGTCCTCGTCGGTCTTCTCGAGCGCGTATGTGGCGTAGGCGCGCAGCTGGCGTACATTCCCGGCCCAACCGATGATGGCGGCGGGCAGCACAACGAGAAGCGCCAGTATTCCAATCGTCGCCACGCACAGCGTCCATCGTCGCTTGACCGCGAAATATGCGAGGAGCGCGGCGGGTGTGAGTTTCATTGCAATCGCCAACGCCAACGCGGCGGCCGGCGCGACGATGCGTCCCGATTCTGCCTGATCGTAGGCGAATACCAGGAGCGCGATGCACAGGAAGTGCACGTTGCCGAAGCGGAACTCCTCGACCATGTAGCCGGACACGATGAGGAACGCGACCAGCAACACGCGTCGGCGTCCGCCGGTGAGGCCCACATAGCGAGTGACCGTGACGCCGATGTACACCAACGCCGCCAGCTTCAACGCGAAGAAGACGACGGCCGCAGCTTCGAGCGGCAGCCAGCCGAACGGGACGAATACGAACGCGACTGCAGGAATGTACCGGAAGCCCTGCGACGGATGCGGCTGTCCGCCGTACGCCTCGGGCGGATAGAGCTCGAAGTTGCCCGCCATGACCTGACGCGCTGCGCGATGGTACACGGCGAAATCGATCGGGTGCGCGGCGGCCTCGCGTCCGAGAAGGATGAGCACGATCAGCAGCAGCACCGCGACGATGCCTTCGAGCCACTTCATCGTGTCAGATCCTACTGCGACGACGAACCTCTTATGAGTTTTTCATGTCGATCACGCATGATGTGTCGTGGCCGGCGGATCTCGCGGAATGCGCCATGCGCGCTCGCGCGCGCGGCCGAAGAACACGGCCGCTCCATTTCCCGGTCGGCGTGCGTCGCTCTGCATCATTCTTGCGGCGATCGACGTCGCGGCCTGCGTGCAGGGTCGGCCCGCGACGGATACGGGTGACCCGGGATTTCCGTTTGGACCAAGTGCAGTCGGCGTGCAGCCGCTCGCCTACGTGCAGGACGTCAAACCGATCCTCGACCGCGATTGCCTCTCGTGCCACAGCAGCCGCAATGCGCGCGGCAATTACTCGGTCGAGACGTACAGCGCGGTGATGAATGGCCAGCGGCCGGGCGACGCGTCGAGCTCGCTCGTCTCTGATTGCGCGCCGGGCGGCTCCATGTATCGATACTTCAGCGGCGACGCGACCACCAGCGCGACCGTCATCTTCCGATGGATGGTCTACTACGGCGCAGCGGAGACGCGGTAGTGTCATGACCGCTCGCATGCGGAAGTCGCTCGTCGTGACGATGACCCTCGCATCCGCACTCGTCGACGGACGCAACTGGGCGCAGAACAATCAGGTCGACATACAGTTTCATGGCTTTCAAGACACACGCAGCGTGACGGTTCTGACGCCGAGCGTCGACTTCACACGCGACTTCACCGACCGCACGACGCTTCGTGCGAACTTCGGCGTCGATACCATCTCGTCGGCGTCGGATTCGTGTGCGCGATGTCATCAGCAGGGTATTCGATCCCACCGTCTGTACGGTGGTCTATCGTCGACGCGGAAATACGGCGACGTGAAGTTCACGGTAGGCGGCGCGTACAGTCAGGAGAACTTCTATCGGTCGACGACCGGTGTGACGTCGATCACGCGGGATCTCGCGAAGGGCAATACCACCATCGCCGGGGGCTTCTCGTTCTCGCTGAATCAGCCGGTCGTCCATCCTCTGCCCGATTCGAAGAACCAATACGCGAACACAGGCTACGTCTCGCTGACGCAGACGCTCTCGAAGACGACCGTTGCACAAGCGGGCTACGAGATCGGCCAGATCAACGGTTTCCAGGACAATCCTTTTCTCCGAGCCGAGGTGAATGGCGAGCTGCTCGTTGGCCACGTGCCAGATTCCCGCACGAGACAGACGCTGAGCGCACGCGTGCGTCAGGCGCTGCCCGGCGACACATTCCTCGAGGCGGACTATCGACGGTATTTCGACGACTGGTCCATCAGATCGAACATGCTGAATGTCGGCCTCTCGCACTATCTCGATCGACAGTGGCTCGTCAACGTCGCGTATCGCCGCTATACGCAAAGCGGTGCGTATTTCTATCAGCCGTCGTACTCCGGTCCAACGCCGACGTACTTCACCGCTGATTTCCGTCTCGAGCCGTTCAACTCGAACGACTACATCGCAAAGATCGTGATGACTCCCAGCGGACCGATCTGGTGGCTGCCAGCGGGCACGGGCCTGATGATTCAGTACGAGCGTTACAGCGCCGACAACGGCTTCGACGCGGCGATCCTCTCGACCGGCGTCCAGGTGCCTCTCAAAGGACGGTGAAATCCGATGACACGGCGTCAACCGATCGGCGGAGCGTTCCTGATATTGGCCTTCGTGCTCGCGATCGCTCGCGGCGAAGCGCTGCCGCCCGCGCCAGACATCGCCCTCCCGAACGAGCGCGGAGAGACCGTGCGACTCGCGGACTTCAAAGGGAAGGTCGTCATCGTGGACTTCTGGGCGAGCTGGTGTCCGCCCTGCAAGGCGTCATTTCCCGCGCTGGATGCCCTGTACCGCGAGCAGCGCACCGCGGGCGTCGAGGTACTTGCCGTGAACGTCGACGAACGCCGCAAGGACGCCGACGCGTTCCTCGCCCGCCACCCGCACGATCTGACGGTGCTGCTCGATCCGAAAGGCGCTTCAGCCGAAGCGTTCAACGTGCAGGGGATGCCGAGCTCCTTCGTCGTGGATCGCAGCGGTGTCATCCGATTCACCCACATGGGCTACTCAGGCAACGTCGATGCGAGCTACCGGCGCGAAATCGCGCAGCTTCTTTCGGAGCGGCAGCCATGATACCGAGCGATGCTCTCCATCAAGGTAGATCGAACTGCGTTGGCCGCCGTCGCTGGATCGCGGCGCTCGCAATCGGCCTGGCCTTATTCGCCGGCGGCTGCGCTACCGTCGAACCGTGGCAGCGCGCGCGGCTCGCGGATCCATGCATGACGTTCGATGCCGACAGCAGTCAACTGGCGTACATGACGCACTGGCAGGATGCACGCGAAGGCGCAACCGGCGGCTACGGCGTCCAGAGCGGCGGCTGCGGCTGCAAGTGAAATCGCTCGCCGTCGCTGTCCTGTCGGCAGCCTTCTGCCTTCCGTTGCACGCACGCGCTGACGACGTCGTGACGCGCGCCTTCCGCTTTCTGATGGGTACGTCCATTCGGGTCGAAGCGCAAGGCGGCGACGAAGAGGGACGCGCCGCCGCGATCGACGAGGCGTTCGCCGCCGTCGAAGAGGTCGATCGGCTGATGAGCAACTATAGGCCGGACAGCGAGCTGAGCGAAGTCAACCGATCGGCCGCGGCGAGGCCGGCCAGAGTCAGCGACCCACTGTTACGCGTCCTCGAGGCCGCGCAATCCATGAGCCGCGCCAGCGACGGCGCCTTCGACGTCACCGTCGGCCCTGCGGTCAAGCTCTGGGGATTCTTCGACAAGCACCCGCACGAACCGACCGGTGCCGAGCTCCAGGCGATCCGGCCGCTCGTGAACTTTCGCAATCTCGTCGTGGACGGACCATCACGCACGGTCCGCTTCGTGCGACCGGGTGTCGACCTCGATCTCGGCGGCATCGCGAAGGGATTCGCCGTCGAACTTGCCGCAGGAGTACTCCGCAGACACGGCTTGAACGGGCTCGTCGACGCGGGTGGCAACCAGTACATGGTCGGGAAACCGCTCGGCAAGCGGCAATGGAGCGTCGGTGTGCGCGATCCAGATGCACCGAACCGACTACTCGGCGCGATCGATATGACCGAAGGATCGGTGTCGACCTCCGCGAACGATTCCAACTTTCTGGTCTCGTCAGACGGCCGTCGGTACGGCCACCTCCTCGACCCGCGCACCTTGAGGCCGTCCACCGCGTGCGAAAGCGTCACCATCGTCTCGAAGGACGGCACGCTGGCGGACGCGATGTCCAAGGCGGCGTTCGTGCTCGGACCGCAGGACGGCATCGCGCTCATCGACTCGTACCCTGACATGGGCGGCGTGGTGGCCTATCGTCGATCGGACGGTCGCGTCGCACTGCGGATCTCGAAGGCGCTCGCAGGCAAGTTCCATCCGGCCGCGTCGCCGACTTCGCGCTGATCGCAGGGCGCTGCGATCGTTCACGGCCGCGTCAGGACAAACGAGGCGGCTCTGTCCCGAGATTTCCTGAAGGTAGAATCGAACGATGATTTCGAGGGACTCGTCGGCGCTCTGGCGTTTCCCGCGAGGCTTCGGACTTCTGCTGGCGATTTCGTGCGGCGATGACGTTGGGACTGAGCGTTGGCTATTGCGTTGAAGTCTCCGACCTCGGATCCGCGCCGCTGTCCGGCGTGACGTACTCCGTCAGCGTCGCGTTCCGCTGATCGCCCGGTTATTCACGATATCTGATCAGCTCATCGCCCAGTTCGCCTTCGAGCGGGCCAAGCCATCGCTCGTAATGGCGCCACTGCAGAAGGCCCTCGCGAAACATAGGTTGCCGGACCTGTTCCGCGCTCGGCGTGCGTACGCTGCGCTTTGACTTGTGAAACTCGACGCATGACCCCTCGAACTCGAGACCACACCATTCGAGGATGCGCCGGACGTTGCCTTCGAGATCGTCCACCAGGTCCTCGTACGAGACTCGCAAAATCCTACGGGGCAGAACCTCGTCCCAGTGCCGCATCAGATCCAGATAGCGTCGATAGTAGTGCGCGACGTCCTCGGCGCTGTACGTGAACTCCTGTCCGCCGGCAAACAGTTGCTTCAGGTTGCTGAAACAACAGGCCATCGGTTCGCGCCGGACGTCGATGATCGTGGCGTTCGGCAGCATCAGGTGGATCAGACCGACGTGGCGGAAGTTGTTCGGCATCTTATCGATGAAGAACGGTTTGCTCGTCCGGTACGCGCGAGTGTCGCCGAGATATCGCTCACCCAGCACGCGGAACTCGTCAGGTGCGAGCGCCGGGAGGAGGCCGGGATAGCCGGGGTCGCCCGCAATGGACCGACGGCCCTGCAGTTCGATGACGAGCCGCTGGACGTCGAAGAGTTCGTGCGTGCTCTCGACGCGTGAGTGGGACGCAAGAATCTGCTCGACGAGCGTCGACCCCGAGCGCGGCATCCCCACGATGAACATTGGGTCGCGATCAGGCGCGCCGACGCCCTGCCTTGCGGCAAACAGCTTCGACGTGCACACCTCGGTTTGTCGACGTATGTCGGCGTCCGTGATCTCGCGAGCGTAGCGGCTATCGGCACGCTTCAGTGCATTGCCGCGCTCGTAGTGTTGCCACGATCGCGCGTATTCGTGCCTGTCCTCGAATGCCTTTCCAAGCGCGAAACAGAGATGGCACCGATCGACCCGCGTAGCGGCGAGTGCCGCTTCTTGCTCCTGCATGCAGGCGATCTCGCGGGGCGAGAAGCGATACGTCTTGAGATTGGCGAGGCTCCAATACGCGTCGCCGAAGCTCGGCCGCACTGCCGCGGCGTGCCTGTAGCACTCGACTGCTTCGGCGGTTCGTCCGACCGTCTGCAGCACATGGCCGAGCGAGACGTGCAGTTCGGCTGACGTCGGCGAATCAGCCAATAGCTCGCGATACGCGGCAATCGCCTGTTCGTGTTCTCCAAGGCCGACGCACGCGGCCGCGTACAGAGAGCGACGTTGCCTATCGCGAGCGTCATCAATCAGCAGCGGAGCCATCGCTTCTCGCGCCTCCCGATACCTCTGGCGATCGATCAGAACGCACACATAGTCTGTGCGCACATCACGATTCTCCGGCCCGCGCGTCAGCGCAGCTTCCAGCCGACGTTCCGCTTCGTCCAGGGCACCTCGTTGACGTTCGAGTCTCGCGAGCAAGCGCGTGCCCTCGACGTGCGGATCCGCGCTCGCAACATGTGCGCGGAGAACGCCTTCGGCCGCAGAGAACTCTCCGTCCGAACACAAGGAGCCCGCGCGCACGACTTCGCGAGGCAGCTGTTTCAACGATGAGACATGCTCGCCCGCCGCCGTGGCATTCCGTACATCGCCCGATACGCGATACAGGAACTCGAGCATCATCCAGCTCGTCCACAGCAGCGGATTGAGCGTCACGGCTTCCAGAAAAGCCGCGATGGCGCGCGGCGCATCGCGCAGTGTTGCGTAGCAATAGCCGCGCTCCTGGTGGAGCAGACTGAATCGCGGATGTTGCTGCTCGAGGCGCTGCAGTGTCGCCAGCGCCTGGCGGATCTGGTTAAGACAGCGCTGGTTCGCCGCAATGAGATAGAGGACATCGCGATGATCGGGCGCCATCTCCGCCAACAGCTCTGCCGCGGCGAGCGCCTCGTGATGTCGGCCGCGTCTGCTGCACTCGCGGATGCGATGCACCTCGCCATCGATCGAACGCTCAGCAGGCGGCCCGTTCATCCGCGTCGATCATAAGCGTGAATCGAGGCGCGCCCGCCGCTGCCCACACCTCCGGGCGTCTGTTTCAGACACGTCACGAAAGCGTCATCGATTCGCAATCGCGCTTGCCTACTCTCGTCGCGCCTGTGAGTGCATCGGCCAACGGCAGCTTGAGAAAAGGGAAGCGTCCATGAGCAATAGCCATACTGATCGGCGTCAATTCCTGCAGTTGATGGGCATGACGGCGCTGGGAAGTTCGCTCAATGCGAACATCGCCAAGGCGCTTGCGATTCCCGCGAACCATCGGACCGGCACGATTCACGATGTCGAGCACATCGTGATCCTGATGCAGGAAAACCGCCCGTTCGATCATCATTTCGGCACGCTGCGCGGTGTGCGCGGCTTCTCGGATCCGCGGGCGGTGAACATCCATCTGCCGCTTCAGGGTGGTCAGGGCACTGCGGAGGTTCCGGTGTTCCTGCAGCCGGCCGGAGCGGCCAACGAGCAGAACGGGTTCGGCGTGCCGCCGAATGCTGTGGGCGGTCCGTCGAACGGCGTTGACGTGATTCCGCCGTTCCGCATCGACCCCGCGAGCGTCAACCCGTCCCGCGGCAGCCTCGGTCTCACGTATCTGCCTGGAACCGATCACAGCTGGGCAGGAACCCACGCGGCGTGGAACAACGCGCAGAACGACAATTGGGCCGCGACGAAGGGGCCGATCTCGATGTCGTACATGACGCGCGCCGATCTCCCGTATCACTACGCGCTCGCGGACGCATTCACGGTCGGCGACAACTACTACTGCTCCATCATGGGACCGACGAATCCGAACCGCTGTTACCTGTGGACCGGCTGTATCGGCAACGTCAACTACCTGGGCAGTGGCGGCACTGACGGCGTCGGCGGCGGACCGGTCACATCGAATGGCCTGCCCAACAAGGCGTATTTCGTCTGGGAAACGCTTCCTGAAGTCCTGCAGGCTGCCGGCGTCAGCTGGAAGATCTATCAGGACATCGCCGGCGTTCCCTTCTCACCGGATTTCGGGGACGGAACCTCGAATGCATTCGCCGGCAACTTCACCGACAATTCCGTGCTCTACTTCAATCAGTACGCGACCGCGGCCCCCGGCACGCCGCTGTTCGACCGCGGCGCCACGGGGACGAACATCATCAACAGCATTCCTGACGCGTCGGCGTCCGCACCGGCGTGGCACGCCTGGGCCGAGCAGCTGTTCGGCGACCTTCGACACGACGTGAAGAACGGCACGCTCCCGCACGTGTCGTACATCGTTGCACCCGCTGGCTACACGGAACATTCGGACTGGCCGATCAACTATGGCGCCTGGTACATCTCGCAAGTCCTCGACATCCTCGTGTCCAATCCGGAGGTGTTCAGCAAGACGGTTCTCATCATCAACTATGACGAGGCCGACGGCAGCTTCGACCACCTCGTGCCCCCCACGCCGCCAATGACCTCGGTCTATGGCGCGTCAACGGTCAGCATCGAAAACGAGATCGTGACGACGTCGACGCCGAATGGACCGATTGGCCTCGGCACGCGCGTGCCGTTCCTCGTGATCTCGCCGTGGACCAAAGGCGGTTACGTCAATTCCGAGGTTTTCGATCACACGTCGGTGGTGCAGTTCATCGAGAAGCGCTTCGGCGTGTTCGAGCGCAACATCTCCCCATGGCGCCGGGCCGTGACCGGCGACCTGACGTCGGTATTCAACTTCACCAACCCGAATGACACGCACATCCACCTGCCTTCGACCAACGCCGACCAGCCGCCGGCGGCCGAGCTCGCCGGTGGCAACGTCGACACCTTCGAGCCGACGTTGAACGACGTCATCGTCGGCGTGCCGAAGCAGGAGAAGGGCATCCGTCCCGCGCGTGCGCTCCCGTACGAATTGAACGTGCACGCGACGGTTCTCGCGTCGAGCCGCTCGGTGCGGCTGACGTTCTCCAACACGGGGAGAAAGACCGCGGTGTTTCAGGTGCGCTCCGGCAACGCCGCCGATGTGGTGCGTCACTACACTGTCGAGCCGGGCAAGACCTTGTCGGGCACGTGGAACGTAGGCACTGCCTATCACCTCGCGGTGTACGGTCCAAACGGCTTCGCGCGGTACTTCGACGGTAGCATCGGCGCCGGAGCGGCAGCGCTCGACGTACAGGCTCGCTACGGGCGCCGCGATGGCGGCTCGATCGAGTTGGTCGTCACCAACGTTTCGACGCGTGCCGAGGTTCGCATCCTCGATGCGTACACCGGCGACCACATCGCACGGCGGCTCCTTCACTCCAACGAGACGCTGGAAGAGGGGCTGAGCCTGGAGCGCTTCCACGGCTGGTACGACCTGGTCGTGACCGCCGATGTCGACCCGACGTTCGGCTATCGCCTTGCGGGGCACGTCGAGACGGGCCGCGACAGTTTCTCTGATCCGGCGCTTGGTGGTCTCGTGGCGCTCAAGAACTGATCTGACCAGCCTTCGCTGATAGGTGCGAGCGGAGGGTCTTCCGACTCTCCGCTCGTTCGCTGCCCCCAGAGCCGCCAAGTCGCCGGACATTTCACAATCCGGCTCTTGTACTGCGCGCGGCAATTTGGTACGGTCTCTTCAGCAACCCGAACCGCATTCACCCACGACAGATCGACTGCGCACGGAGCTCCTGAACAGGTGGCCGGGAGGATCGATGGCGCGTGTACAGCACCAGGCGGCCGTGATTCCGTATCGAATCAGGAAAGAGCGCATCGAGGTCGCGCTCATCACGACCTCGACCGGCAAGGGTTGGATTCTTCCCAAAGGATCCGTCGACGAAGGCGAGCGTCCGCGTCAGGCGGCGATTCGTGAAGCCGAAGAGGAAGCAGGTCTCCTCGGCGTCGTCGCGCGCAAGCCGGTCGGGCGCTATCAGCACGCGAAGGGCAATAGTCTTCGTCGCGTCGATGTTTACCTCATGCGCGTCACAAAAGAACTCGAGCATTGGCTCGAGGACAAGTTCCGTCGTCGCCGGTGGCTGCGCGTCGAAGACGCCGCCGATCGTTTGCGTGAAGAGCTGCAACCGCTCGTCCACCGTCTCGAGGCAGGCAGAGGAAATTGAGAGAATCCGCGTACGTTGTCCCGGGCGAGCTCACGACCGAGGCCCTTACCAGGAATCTCCTGACGCTGTTGCCCGCGCGCGCGCGTTCGTTCACAGGCCATCGGTTTACCGTCCTCGACACGTTCGATGGACGCGTGCGTCAGGCAGGCGCGAGCCTCACGCGAGCCGGCGCGGACAGCGGATCGACGATGAAGTGGCAGACGCTCGCGGGCAGCGATCGCTTCGCGATCCGAACGACACAGCCGGTGAGCTTCGCGTGGGATCTGCCCGAAGGTCCACTGAAGGAAGAAGTCGCTCCCGTCGTCGGACCACGGCGGCTGCTGGCGCAGGCCGAG
Source organism: Vicinamibacterales bacterium (assembly GCA_036557365.1). GTDB lineage: Bacteria > Acidobacteriota > Vicinamibacteria > Vicinamibacterales > CAVVIG01 > DATKHR01. Next base: position 103,808 of record DATBHR010000092.1, on the reverse strand, counting down.
GCCGAGGAGCACGGCTCGGTCCTCGAGATGCTCGACGAGCGCGGAAAAGCCGTCGCGCGCCTTCGAATTGCAAGTGGACAGGCGCGGCTGCCGACGGCCACCGAGGGCTGGCGTCCATGGCCCGCGATGCTGACGCTGACCGCGCTGCGCGGATACGACGATGAATACGAGCGGCTGCTCCCGGTGATCGCGAGCCGACCTGGAATCCAACAGTGTCCGGAAGGACCGGTCGCGTCCATTCTTCGACAAGTCGGCGCATCAGAGCCGCGCGATCTCTCGTCGCCGAGGCTCGCGCTCGACCCGTCGGTGCGCGCTGACGTCGGCGCGCGGCAGATTCATCTCGCGCTGCTCGAGATTCTGGCCGCCAACGAACCTGGCGTGCGCGGGAACGTCGACAGCGAATTTCTCCACGACTTTCGCGTCGCGATCAGGCGCGCACGCTCGCTCCTCGGACAAATCCGCGGCGTCTTTCCAGTGAACATCGTCGAGCACTTCGCGACCGAGCTCTCGTGGATCGGCCGGCTGACCGGCGCGCCGCGCGACACCGACGTGCTGGTGCTGGCCCTCCGGGAACAGCATGGTGAATTCGACGCCGACGACATGAACGCGCTCATCGCGTTTCTGGGCGGGACGCAACGCCGCGAATACGAGCGACTCGTCGAGGCGCTTGACAGCACGCGGTATCAGCAGCTGCTGACGGACTGGAAGGCCTTCCTCGAATCTCCAATCCCGGCGGCGCCTCAGGCCGAGTACGCGCACGATCCGCTCGCGAAGGCGGTGGCCAGGCGCGCACGGCGACTCAGTAAACGGATCGCCAGAAATGCCAAAGCGATCGACGCGCAAACAGCCGCCGAGCGCATGCACGAGATCCGCATCGACGCGAAGAAGCTTCGCTATCTCGTGGACGCCGCGTCCGTCTGTTACCGCGCTGCCGACGTCACGTGCATCTTGGCGGCGCTGAAGAAGCTGCAGCGCGCGCTCGGAGACTTCAACGACGCGCACGTGCAGGAAACGCTGCTCGTCGACTGCGGACGCGCGATCGGCGCAGCCGGCGGTCCGTCGGGCGCCCTCCTCACGCTCGGGCGCTTGGCGGAACGGTCGCGTCTTCGACGCGAACGCCTGAGACGCGACGTCGCCGACAAGCTCGCACGATTTCGCGACAAGGACGTGCAGAAGGCCTGCAAGCGCGCGTTCGATCTGCCGGAGCCCGCGACCCGGATGCAATGAAAACCGTCGCCATCTGCAACCTGAAAGGCGGCGTCGGAAAAACGACGACCGCGGTGAATCTTTCGTATCTTGCGGCGCACGCACGGAACCGCGTGCTGTTGTGGGATCTGGATCCGCAGGCGGCGTCCACGTTCGCGTTCCGCATACGACCTCACGCCTCGGAATTCTCGAAGCGAACCTTTGAACACGGCGACGCGCTCTGCGCGTCAATCAAGCAGACCGACTACGACCACCTGTACGTGCTGCCGGCCGATGTCTCATTCAGCAAACTCGATCGGCTGATCGCAGCGCAGGGCAATCGCGGGCGCGTTCTGAGCTCGCTGCTCGCGAGGATTGGCAAGGACTTCGACGTCGTCCTTCTCGACTGCCCGGCCGGCTTCTCGCGGCTGACCGAGGCTGTCCTCGCGACCGTAGATGCCGTCGTCGTCCCGACGATTCCCACAGTCCTCTCGCTCAGGATGGTCGCGGAGCTGGTCAGGCAGGCGGATTCGGCGCGTTCGCGGTCGTCGCTGGCGGCGGTGCTGAACATGGTGGACCGCCGCAAGACGCTGCATCGGCGGGCGTGCGAGCGCGCCGTCGAGCATCCCGAGCTGTTCTTCTCCACAGAAATCCCGTACGCCAGCGTCGTCGAGCAAATGGCTGTGCGCCGCATGCCGACGGCCGTCTACGCGGCGCACACGCCCGCGGCGAGAGCATTCAAGGAGATCTGGCGCGAGCTGGATGCGCGGCTCAGTCACAACGCGGACGGCTGGCAACGGCGACCATGGGCAGCCGCACTGTGCGGGATCGAATCGTTGATCGCGGGACTGGAATCGGCTGATCGGCCGGTCGACGCGACGGCATCCCCGTCACAACCTGCGGGCGAAGACGCCGGGTTCGACGTGGTTCATCGCTTCGATACGGAGAACCAGGACCTCGAGCAGCACGGGCATCGACTCGAGCTCCGCGAACGCGCCGGCGTCGAGTTCGTCGTCGTCGCGCGCGCCAAGGCGAGCGGCCGGGCAGAAGCGCGAATCGATCGATCGTGGACGGTCCAGATCCTCACGGGTGAGCTGTCACCGCTCGACGCGCTTGAACGAAGGATCGGGCCCACCGGACCGCGTGCCGTCGAGCACGTCCGTAACGCCGCGCAAGGTCGCCGGCTTCTCCGCGTCGATACGGCACGTGAAGAGGCCGATGTGGACAGGCACGAGCACAGCCGCGCCTGCTGAGCGCGCAGTTCCCGGTTGAGCCTCGGCGGGTATCGGTCTTGCTGAATAGCCAGTGGAGGGCAACATGCTCTATACCCTGGCGGTAATCCTTCTCATCGCGTGGCTTCTCGGCATCGTCGGCACCTATACGATCGGTGCGTTCGTTCACATTCTCCTTGTGATCGCGATCGTATTGTTCATTCTTGGATTGCTGAGCGGCCGCAGAACGACTGTGTAACGAAGGTGAGACTGTGGCTCGTCGGATAGCCTGCTAGCTGGACGCTCCCGAGGATATCGGGCGCGACGTGGCGGCGGCCCATCCGGCGAGTCGCACTTGCGCGGAAACAGCAGAGCATCACACCCAGCCGCGCAAGTTCAACACGATCAATTCGTATCCTGCAAAACCTGTTGGCGTGAGCACGTCGTCGGACCGTCGAAACCGGCGGTGGCGTTCGAGTTGCAGTGCCTCCGGTGCGGAGGGCGATTGTGAAAAGGGTCATTGGATTTGTATGCGTGTTCGGATTGTTCGCCGCTTCGGCCTTCGCAGCCTTATCGAAGGACGAGGTGAAACGACTCAACGAGGCAGGAGTGGTCCTCAACGAGTTACGAGGAACACCTGAGAAGGGTATTCCGCAAGACCTCTGGCAGAAGGCGGAGTGCGTCATCGTCATCCCGTCGATGAAGAAGGCCGCGTTCGTCGTCGGCGGCGAATACGGTTCGGGCGTCATGAGCTGCCGTCATGCCAATGACTGGAGCGCGCCCGTGTTCATGCAGCTGGCGAAGGGAAGCTGGGGTCTGCAGATCGGCGCGCAGGAAACCGACCTCGTGCTTCTGATCATGAATCGTCGAGGGCTCGACAAGCTGCTCGACGACAAGGTGTCGCTCGGCGGCGACGCGTCTGTTGCTGCCGGTCCGGTCGGACGGTCAGCGGCGGCGGCGACCGACGCGCAGATGCACGCCGAGATGCTGGCGTACTCGCGCTCTCAGGGAGTGTTCGCCGGCATCGATCTGTCAGGCGGCATGCTCAAGCCGGACAAAGAAGCTGATGCCCGCGCGTACGGTCCGAACGTCAGCGCGCGCAGCATCGTCGCCGGAACCGAACGGCCGACGACTCTCAAGGAAGCCGAACCGTTCCTGGCAGCACTGCACGGGCACCCTTCGGCGACCGGCGCGCGTCGATAACGTTCTGAAGGTCCGACGGCGGTACGCATGGCCGCCCTCGGACCCTGATCTCTGCTTTCGCTTTCCTCTCTGAACATTGACGTTGAACACTCTTCTTGACGTGCGCGTCGATATAGTTGTATATACGACTACATTCAAGGAGCGTCGCATGACCTCACGTCAATTGCTCGGTGTCGTATTCGGCCTCAGCATCGTTACGGCATCGACCGCGCTCGCCCACGCGCAAGCGCCCGCGCCTACGCCAACAACCGCTGTCCTCGTGAACCTCACCGTCAAACCAGACGTCGACCGTGCGGACGTGATGAAGGTCCTGCCTGAGGAAGTACGGGAAACCGTCAAGTTGTACCTCGACGGACGGATTCAGCAGTGGTACTCGCGCAGCGACGGACGGGGCGTCGTGTTCATCCTGAACGCGCCGGACGTCGCTTCAGCGAAGGCGGCCATGGAGGGACTGCCGCTCTCGAAGGCGAACCTGGTGAACCTGGAGTTCACGCCGCTCGGACCGCTGTCACCGCTCCGCGTGCTGGTCGCTCCATCACCAGCAGGCCCGGGCAAGGACAATCGCTGAATGCCCGCAAAACAGGAGACGCCCTACGGCGTCGAGGGAATCGCCTGCGCGTGCGCGACGATCCGGCGGGCCTCACGCGCCGTTACGCAGCTGTACGACACATGGCTGCGTGAGTACGGCGTCGAAGGTCCGCAGTTCGCGCTCCTCGCGATGCTCGAACGTCTCGGCGAATGCAATCAGGCGGCGATGGGACAGCGGCTGGATCTGGACAAGACCACGCTGTCCAGGAATCTGAAGCTGTTGAAGCAGCGAGGCTGGATTGACGTTGCGCGGGGCGCCGATGCGCGCGAGCGCCGCATCACGCTGACCGCAGGCGGACGCCGCCAGCTGGCTGCCGCCAAGCCGGCCTGGCGCCGGGCGCAGTCGCAGCTCCGGTCCGCGTTGAACGAACACGATTGGGATTCGATGCTGCAGGTGCTCGATGGTGTGACCCACGCCGCCCGTCGCGCACGCCGGCCTAAGCCGTAGCCAGCTCTGTCTTACCTTGGTCGTTCGATCTCCATCAAACCTGACGGAACGCCTTGTGCGCTCGGATCCGTCCGCAGGAACGCCGCACCGTGGCGCGATCCTCGCAACGACGCGTCGATGAAGTGCAGCGCATACCGATTGACCCAGACGAATCCCGCCTGCACGCGCTCGGAAAACGGAGCGCCGGAAAACTGCGGAACAGCGTGATCGAACGCGGCATACGCGAGAAAGTCACGATGGCGTAGTTCGGGGATGGCCACGAGGACTCGCGGCGACGCGTTGAAACCACGCAGGTAATCCAGATTCAGAAAATCGTTGTCGGGTGTGTACAGATGCAGGATCGGAGCACTGAACCGTCCGACATCGCCGCCGGATCGTTCGGTCAAATAGACGCCTCCCGCGTTCTCGCCGATCGTGCCATCCAGGCTGACGATCGCGCCGATGTCCTGACGCTCGAGTTGCAGCGCAACGGCCGCAATCGCGCCGTTGCTCATCCCGATGACGGCGATGGCGCCGCCGCGAACGTCAGGCTCGCGTTTCATTCGGGTCGCGGCCACGTCGAGATCGGCGGTGACGGCCACGAGATTCGCGCGATTCAAGCGGTACTCGACGTCAGCGGCGCCGCGCGACCGCACGCCCGCGACCACGTATCCATACGACGCGAGGTACTCGGCCGTCACGCTCTCGGTTTCGACCGACGCGTGTGCGAACAACACAAGCGGGAATCGTCCGGCGGCAGGACGGGCGTCGCTGCGCGCCAGCACCGGAGTCTCGACGAGCGCCGCGAGGTCGCTCGCTGCGACGCCGCGCTGCTGCGCATCCGAGATGAACGCCGCGACCGGTGCGCCGGCATCGGCGTTCGGGACGCCGATCCTCGCGGTATCGCCGGCGACGATGTAATCGCGTAAGCGCATCGGTGTGCCGGACGGCTTCACGGCGGGATACCAAATCGCGATGGGGATGGGTCGGCCGTCACCGGTGCCCGGCGGCAACGCCGGCCGGGTGGCGTCAACCTCGACAACCATCTTGAATCCCACGGCGTTGGGTCCCGGCTGCATCGGCGCCAGGAGTGACGCGGACAACGCGGCTGCGATGAAACCTGTCATATGTGCCTGCCTCGACTCAGCGAACTGCGCAATTGAATACCACAGGCGGCGGCGTAGAATCGCAACCTCTCACACCGAGGACGTGGAATTTCGCCGATGTGAGCGGAGGGCCGCAACTCTGATGCGAGACCCTGTGCTACGGCCGGGAAAGCGCGTGCCATTCCAGTGAGGTTCGAGACGAGGATCGAAGCCGCGCAGTCGCGCGATGCAACGAAGCCGCTCGCCGACCTGCGGGCGTTCGTGCGAAGAAGCTACGCGGCGCCGTGGCTCACGCCCGATCCGAACGCGGCGCCGGAGCAGATGACGCTCGACGAGACGGCGTCGGCGTTCGAGGCGATCGTACCGGGCGTGTGCGCACGGCAGGGCTCGAGTCCGTTCTTCCCGCCCCACAATCCGGATCTGATCGGCGTCAAGGACCGTCGCTATCTCGACGCGTCCGGTCTGGTGCGCCACCGGCCCATCGGCGACATGATGCGGTACGCGGGGCTCAATCAGGGCGCCGATGCGTTGAGCCAGTACGGCTCGTTTCGGCCAAAGGGCGACCTTCCCGATCCAAAAACGGAGAGTCGATACAGCGATGCGCAGCTGTATGCCCTGTCGCTGTTCGTGTATTCGCTCACGCCGCCGTCGAATCCGAACACGTTCGATGCTGCGGCCGCGCGCGGCAAGGAGGTGTTCGATCGCACGGGCTGCGGCTCGTGTCACACTCCGCCGCTGTACACGAACAACATGATCACGCCGGCGGTTGGTTTCACGGTGCCGCTCGCGCATCTCACCGCGTACGACGTTTTGCGCGTCTCGGTCGGCACCGATCCGCGCTTGACGCTGCAGACGCGCCACGGCACCGGCTACTACAAAGTGCCGTCGCTCAAAGGCGTCTGGTACCGCGGCCCCTTCGAGCACAACGGCTCCGTTGCGTCGCTCGAGGACTGGTTCGATCCGCGGCGGCTGAACGACGACTACGTGCCGACCGGATTCCGCGGCGCCGGCGTCAAGGCCCGCGCCGTCAAGGGACACGCCTTCGGCCTTAATCTGTCGCCGGCGGACCGCACCGCGCTGATTGCGTTTTTCAAAACCCTCTGAATCTGACGCGCAATGCACGTCCTCAGCCGAGGAAGTCGACGCCGCCGGTCGCGAGGTTGTACATCCCGCCGACCATCAGCAGCGCCTTCTTCTTTTCGAGATCCGCCAGGATGGTGCTGCGCCGCCGGAGGTTGTCGAGACCGACGAGCACGTTCGTCCGCGCGACCGCGTCGACGTAGTCCGCGTTCTTGCTGGATTTCGTGCCGGTGAACGTCGTCGTCGTGATCGCCGGCTTGATGCGCGCCAGCAATCCCGTCAAATTCCCCATCTCGACGTCGTCAATCGCGCCTTTGATCGCGCCGCATGCGGTGTGTCCGAAGAGGACGATCACCTTGGCTCCGGCCACCGCGCAGGCGAACTCCAGGCTGCCGGTGAGGTCGTCATTCACGACGTTCCCTGCGACGCGGGCGTTGAAGCCGTCGCCGATGCCCGTGTCGAAGATGATCTCGGCGGGCGCCCGTGAGTCGATGCAGCCGAGAAACGCGACGGCCGGAAACTGCCCGCCGGCGCTGCTGCGCTTCTGATCGCGATAATCATGCGGCGTCGGTTTGCCGGAGCGAAACCGTTCGTTGCCCCGCTTCAGCTCGTCGAGAATCTCGGCGGGCGTCATCCGGTCGCGTTGTTCCTTGGTTAGCGCGCTGTCGCCGCGGGCGTTCATTTGTGCGGCCCAGGCTGCGCGCGATATCAACGAGAACGTCGCGGCCGCGGTGAGGAATTTTCGGCGGCTCGAAGCACGAGTCGGCGGAACGATATCCGGCGTGACACACATAGCGACTCCTTGTTGAGGGCTCCGAGGAACGCCTGTCCGTTGTGGCCGTATGTTAGCTGAGCTTGCGGGCAGCGGGTAAGATCGCAGCCGATGGCCACGACCTATCCGTCGCCCGTGATCGACGCCGCGGACATCCCGCGTGCGAACGATCCCGCCGATCAGCACCTGCTCGACGTGTACGCGAGCGAGATCAACAAGACGGCCTCTGTCTGGCGCGGGTTCGATGCCGCAACGCTCGCGTTCCGGCCGCATCCCAAGTCGACGACCGTCGCCGACATCTTCAAACACGAGCTGTTGTCCGGACGACGGTTCTTTGGCGAGTTTCTCGGATTGCCGGAACCCGACGCGGCCGCCGTGGTTCCGGATCCGCTGACGGTTGATTCAGCGGTCACACGACTCGCAGATCTTGCGCGCGCGCGTCTCCCGCACCTGGCCCGCGGGTCGCGCGCATGGTGGGATGCGCCAGTGAAGTTCTTCGACGTCGAGCGCTCGCGCGTGTGGGTGTTCTGGCGGCGCGTTCTGCACAGCGCGCACCACCGCACGCAGCTCACCGTGTATCTGCGCCTGCTCGATCGTCCCGTCCCGCCGATTTACGGTCCGACGGCCGACGCGTCGTGGCAGGGCGCCGATCCGACGCGCACCGTCGACGCCGCGCGCCGCGCTTGAGCGCCGGTGCTCACGCGCGGCGCCGCATCCATCAGGAGGCGGATCTATTCGCTCGGGACGCCGCAGATGTTGGCGGCGATTGCCGGAATGGACGACAGGTACTCGTAGATCGCAAACAGATCACCGTCCGTCATCGTCTGGAACGTCGGCCACGGCATGACCTGAAGGACTTCTTTCGGATGATCGGGATCCTGGCCGGTGCGGATGACGTGCAGGAACTCCTTGAACGTCAGGCCCGCTGGTTTGCCGTTCTCGAACGGCGTGATGTCGCGCGACACGAATGGTCCGAACGCCTGGCCGCCCGCGAGATAGCATCCGACGTTCACCTGCTTCGGCGCACCCAGGAACGCAAATGGATCCTGTGAGTACGACGGAGCCGTATGACAGTCGTTGCAGCCGCCGATCGCGTTGACAAGATAGCTGCCGAGCCCCACGGTTTCCCGATCGCGGCCCCTGAAGTTCAGCGTGATCCCCTGCTGACGCGCGTAGGCCAACCCGATCTTCGCCCGTGAATCGTCGCCACGCCCGTCGTGATCGTCGGCGCGCAGCGCGACGCTCGCGACGCTGCCGGCGAAGATTGCTGCGACGATACCCATCAAGATGGTCGGCGTTCTCATGCTGCCCTCCTGTCTGCTCGAGTCATCGGAGGGTGGTTTATACACCGCCGTGGCGTAAAGAAATGGCAAGCAGTTGCTCAAGTGTTGATCAGGATTGCTCGCCGATCTCGCCGAGCGCCACTAGTTCGAGTCGTCGTCCGCGTCGCGATAACGCCGCCGGATACGCGTCACCCGGTCAGCGACCCGACCAACGCGGGCTCAGCCACAAGGCCTGCCAGCCGACCGCGAAGGTGCTGAAGTTCGTTCCCGTCTGCACGACCACGCCCGAGGAGTACGCCACTTTGATCGAGTAGCGTGCGCCGACCGGCAGCGAGACCGTGACGCCGGCTCTGGAGTTATTGAGGTTGACCGCCGGCTTGCCGTCACCCACGTGCGACGCGCCGCCGCGATAGCCGGTCGCATCCGCCGCGACCCACAATCGTGGGCGGATCGTATAGCTGGCGTGCAACTGGAACGACGCGACCGGGTCTTGTGTCCGGCGGACGTTTCCCGGAAAGAAATCAGGATTCGCGGTGAAGAACCAGGCGCCAAGGTACGCGTCGAGGTCCCATCGACCTTTCGGAATCGAAATGCCGATCTCCGGTTTGAACGCCCACCGGTTCGTGCCGACGTTGACCAGTCTCGTGGGGTAGTACTGACTCGCCGGTGCGGTGACCACGAGACTCGCGCCGATCACGGTGCGGCGCGGGGTCCGTGCGAACTCCCGCGGCGATTGCGCGGGGTTGCCTCGCAGGTTCACCGACAGCTTGAAGCGCGCGTCGGCCAGCCCGGCGCGCGACGTCTCTCCACGCTGATCGCCGACGTTTCCGGTGGCGGTCAGGAAGGCGTATGGGACCGCGACCGTCCCCAGACCGAGCTTGCCGAAGAAGTTGAACGAATGCCCGATACCGAGCGCCAGCCCGTTCACGTCGGCGTGCACGTCGGTGATGGGCAACGTCGGATCGACGAGAACGCCGCCGCTCGAAACGCTATAGCTGGCGACGAGAAAATTCGCGCCCACGGGCGATGCCGCGTACGCCCTGGGCTCCAAATCCTGTGCGTACGTGCGAGACGGCGCCGCGATGCACAGGGCGGCTGCCACGAGCGGCCACGGAGCAAGCCACGAGCGGAATGAACGATTCAACGCAATGGCCGACGATCATACCGAATTCGGGCGATCCATCAGTGCCGGTCGCCGAGTTCCTCGGCAGGATGCCTGCGGTCGAAGAAATTTGAGAGCGCGCTTATTCGCCGCACTGGTGCATCACCGCTCGCGTTGGCAGTCCATGCGGACATGACTCAGCTAGAATGTGCTCGCCTTGACCTCGACGCGCGAGGCAACTGGCGTCCTGAACGCCTGGTGACACTCACCATTCGGTTGGCGGCCGTGGACCTCGACGTCCGAGCGCTGAGTGACGGCGCCGTTCGGTGCCGATCGCGTCTTCCGCTCGGCACGATCCCCCGCTGCATCTCCGACGTGCTCGAGCGTCGGGCATCGCGGCATCCCGAACGCGCCTTTCTCGCCGAGCGCGCGGGCAGCGGCTGGCGCACGCTCACCTACGGCGAAGCCTTCGCCCTCGTCGCACCCATTGGCGCGACGCTCCTCGAGCACGGCGCATCGCCTCGCCGACCGGTGATGATTCTGTCCGAGAACAGCATCGATCACGCGCTGGTGGCGCTCGGCGCCATGCACGTCGGCATTCCGGCGGCTCCCGTGTCGTCGGCCTATGCGCTGCAGTCAACCGATCACGCACGACTTCGCTCCGTCGCAGCGATGCTGCGTCCCGGAGCGATTTTCGTCTCGTCCCCGGAGCGTTTCGCCCGCGCGCTGGATGCGGTCACGACGAACACGACGGACGACGTGTTTCTCGTCAGCAGCGGATCGACTGAACGAGGCGCCACGCCAATCGACGTGCTCGAACGGGCAGCCGTCGGCGCTGAAGCCCGTGCCGCGGCGAGCGCGGTCGGGCCGGACACCGTCGCCAAGATCCTGCTGACGTCGGGTTCCACAGGCGAACCGAACGGCATCGTGAACACGCAGCGCATGCTCACGAGCAATCAGGAAATGATCGCCGCGCTGTGGCCATTCCTCGAAGATACGCCACCGGTAACGCTCGACTGGCTGCCCTGGAGCCACACCTTCGGCGGCAACCATAACCTGTTCATGATCCTCCGCAACGGTGGCACGCTCTACATCGACGACGGGCGAGCCACGCCGGCGCTCGTCGATCGCACGGTGAAGAACCTTCTCGTCGTCGAGCCGACGATCTACTTCAACGTGCCCCGCGGATTCGATCTGCTCCTGCCCCATCTGGAAACGAACGACGCCGTGCGTCGCGCCTTCTTCGCGCGGCTCGATGTCTGCTTCTACTCGGGCGCGGCGCTGCCGGCGTCGATCTGGCAGCGGCTCGAACACGCCGCCAGCCGTGAAGGCCGGCATGTCTTCTTCACGACGGCATGGGGCGCCACGGAAACGGCGCCGATGTCCACATCCGCGCACTACACGACGCGAACGCCGGCGGTGATCGGCGTGCCCGCGCCCGGCGTCGAGATCAAGCTGGCGCCGGTGGACGACAAACTCGAGATCCGCGTCCGCGGCCCGAACGTCAGTCCCGGTGTCTGGCGAAGGGACGGCGAGATCGCGCCGATGCGACTGGATACCGACGGCTTTCTTTTCACCGGAGACGCCGTCACGTGGGCCGATCCGGCGAGACCGGAAGCCGGCCTCGTGTTCGACGGGCGCATCGGCGAGAACTTCAAGCTCACGAGCGGCACGTGGGTGTCCACAGGTCGCGTGCGCGTTGCGCTGGTGAGCGCGCTCGCGCCAGACGTGCAGGACGCGGTGATCACCGGACACGATCGCGCGGAACTCGGCGCGCTGCTCTTCTGTCCCGTGCAGCCCGACGACGAAGCGCGGATGGCGCTGCGGCGCCGCGTCGAGGACAAGCTTGACGCGCACAACGCCGTCCATCCAGCTTCGTCGGAGTGCATCCGGCGCGCGCTGATCGTCTTCGATCCGCCCGCGCTCGACGCCGGCGAGACGACCGACAAGGGGTACGTCAATCAACGACGCGTCCTCGAGCGCCGCTCCGCACTCGTTGAGACGCTCTACGCCATCACACGATCCGGCGACGTGCTGGTATCGCTGGCGCAGCCGCTGGTTCACTTGTCGCGGAGATGACTGAGGAGCGGAATGTCCTTCGCGGGCGCTGCCTGCGGCAGTGACTTCAGGAAATCGTAGATGTCGGCCAGTTCCGCGTCGGAGACGACTTTCTCCGTGAACCCCGGCATCGCACCGAACGGCCGACGCACGTAGCGTGCGAACGCGGCGGACGTCATCGCTGTCGCGGCAATCCGTGCGCCGTCGCGGCTTCCCTGGCCCGCGTACCCGTGGCACTGGTAGCAGCCGTCGCGTTCGAAGAGCCGCTTTCCGTTCTGCACATCGCCACGCGTCTGGACCTGAGCCGCCGGTGTTTGCGCGACTGCTCCCGGCGGCGCGCACACGGCAGCCGCCGCACACAACGCGCAGGCCGTCACAACAGCGGTCAGCCCTCTGTTCATGGGCGTGCCTCTCTCATCGAGGCTGCGTCAGCACATCGACGAGCGCCGGCTCGCCGCGTTTGACGACCTCGATCGCGCGACGAAGCGCCGGGCCGAGATCGTTCGGATTGTCGATGGGACCGATGCCGTGCATCCCGTACGCCTTCGCCAGCGTCGCATAGTCGATGTTCGGATCGGTAATCGCGGTGCCGATGTTGGCGCGATCGATGCCTCGTTCCGCTCTCGCGGCCATGTCTTGCACGTACATCCGCTCCTGATGGTACGCGCGGTTGTTGTGCATGACGGTGAGCAGCGGAATGCGGTGGTGCGCAGCCGTCCACAGCACGCCCGGCGCGTAATTGAGGTCGCCGTCGCACTGGATGTTGACGCTGAGCCGGCCGTGCGCCCGGTTGGCGAGCGCGGCGCCGACGGCAGCGGGCGCGCCGTACCCCACACCGTATGCGCCCTGCCCGCCGATGTACTGATAGTGCTTGTCGAAGTCCCACAGGCGCGTCGGCCAGTAGCTCAGGAAGACCACGTCCGACACGAGCGACCAGTCCTCTCTCTTGATCGCGTCCCAGATTTCCGCCGACAGCCGCGCGGTCGTGATCGGCCGTGCATCCCATCCCCACGCGGCTTGCGCCAGCGCCGCTTCATTCGCACGCGTCGTCGCCGCCGCGAACGTCGCGCCGCGCGCCTCGAATGCGCGCCGGCGGTCGGCCGTCACAAGCCGTTTGCACGCGTCGATCAACAGCGGCAAGCTCGCTTCGGCGTCTCCGGCGATGGCGAGATCCACTTCAACGTACGGACCGAAGTCCTGATAGTTGCTCTTCGAGAGCAGCTCGAACGATGAGATCGCGATCAGCTTCGCGCCTGTCTTCGTCGTCGGACGGACGTCCATGCCGGTGCGGTTGACCGGCGTCTGCGCGTGCGTCGCCTGCCAGAAATCCGATACCTCCAGGCCGAGGATCACGTCGGCATTGGCGAGATCGCCGGCGCCGTACAGCGGATGCCGCGTTGGAAAATTCATCCGCATCCGGAACGGGCGATCGAGAACCGGGGCCTGCAGCGTCTCGGCAAGTTCGACGAGCAGCCGGATGCCCTCGGGCGTGCGCGCCGATCGGCCCGCGACGATGACCGGGTGTTCGGCCGCCACGAGCATCTTCGCGGCTTCCGCGATCGCCGCCGGATCGCCGGCGGGCGGCGCGACGCGGGCGAGTTTCGGCACGCGCAGCGCCTGACGCTCGTGCTCGGCGATCGGTTCTTCCTGCAGAGTGGCATCGGCGACGAGCACGACGGGCGCCATCGGCGGCGTCGTCGCCACCGAGTACGCGCGAACGGCCGATGCGGCGAAGTGGCGCAGCGAGACCGGCGCGTCGTCCCACTTCGTGTAGTCGCGCACCATGGCCGCGGCGTCCTGCACGCTGTGCGTCCATTCGACGATGCTTCGGCGGAACGCCGCGTCGAGGATGTTGCCGAGCACGACGTAGACCGGCACGCGATCCGCGTACGCGTTGTAGATGGCCATCGACGCGTGCTGGAGGCCGACGGTGCCGTGCGCCATCACCATCATCGGCTTCCCGGCGATCTTCGCGTAGCCGTGCGCCATCGCGACCGATGATTCTTCGTGACAGCACGTGAGCAGCTCGGGCCGCGCGTTGCGGCCGTAGTTGATGATCGACTCGTGGAGGCCGCGGAAGGACGACCCGGGGTTCGCCGCGACGTATTCGAAGTCGAGCGACTTGAGAACGTCGACCATGAAATCCGATCCGGGGCGGTCGACGGTGTAGGCGGCGCGCGCCGGAGGCGGTGCGGTTTCGGCGGCCACTTGCGCCGGCGTGGGAGATGGCGCCACCGGGCGTGCTGGCGGTGTTTGCGGTGTTTGCGCTTCGGCGATCGTCGGCGGTTGTGCGGCGAGCGCGGCGGCCGCCGCCGCGCGTTTCAAGAACCCGCGCCGGCCGACACCGTCCGATTTCGGTCTCGCCATGGACCGGAAGAATAGATCAACTTGGCAGCTGCGGTCATCGAATACGACGATTCAGCGCGCTCGCAACGGGACGCCCGTCGAGGTCCGCCGGCGGGACAATCCCCGCGGCGACGGCAAGCGGACGATCTGTGCTATTAATCCCCGGCCGTCAACTCTCGATGCGAGGAGTGTCCATGACCGTGAGCGACGTCACGCGGGCAATGCACCGTGCGGTTTGGTTGATCGTTCCGTTGTTTCTCGTCGGTTGCAGCGCGGCGCCGGTCGATACGCGCGCTGACGAACAGACGATCCGATCGCTCGACAGCGATTGGAACAAAACGGCGCAGGCCAGGAATGTGGACCAGTGGGTCGCCTTCTACTCGGATGACGCGGTCGTGCTGCCGGCAAACGAGCCGATGGCCACCGACAAAGCCGGCATCCGGAAATCCATCAGCGGGTTACTCGGGCTCCCGGGCGCCGATCTCTCCTGGCAGCCCACGAAAATCGAGGTCGCGCGTGCGGGCGATCTCGCGTATGTCTACGGAACCTATCGATTGAGCTTTGAAGCGTCCGCCGGCAAGCGGACCGAGGACAAGGGCAAGATCGTCGAGATCTGGAAGAAGCGGGACGGCAACTGGAAATGCATCGTGGATACGTGGAATTCCGATCTGCCGGCCGCCCCGCCCGCACCGGGTCAGTGATCATTACAGATTGACTGCTACGAGGAGAGATCGATGACGGACGCACAAGCTGTCGCGGCGCCGGCGCTGCCGCCGCACGTTCAACTGATTCAGATGTGCGCGGGCGGATGGGTTGCCGCGGCGGTGTACGGTGCTGCGAAGCTGGGGATCGCCGACCACCTCGCCACCGGCCCCCGAAGCGCTGACGAACTCGCGTCAGCGACCGGCACGCATCCACCCACGCTGTATCGATTTCTACGAACGCTCGCAAGCTTCGGAGTCTTCACCGAGAGCGACGGACAGCGCTTCGCGCTGACGCCGCTCGGCGAAGCCTTGAAGACCGGCGCCCCCGGCAACGCACGCTCGACGCTCATCGCATTTGGCGGACCGGCGTTCTGGCGCACCTGGGAAGAAATCATCTACTCCCTCGAAACGGGCAAGCCGGCGTTCGATAAGGTCTGGGGCATGCCGGTGTTCGACTTCCTCGCGAAGGACCCGCAGGCGGCGTCGCATTTCAGCGAAGCGATGGTGGGCTTTCACGGCTCCGAGCCACCGACCGTTGCCGATGCGTACGATTTCTCCGGCGTCTCGACGCTCGTCGACGTCGGGGGCGCCACCGGAAACATGCTCGCCGCCGTTCTGTCCCGCCACAGCAAACTGCGCGGCGTGCTCTACGACCTTCCGCACGTCGTGCGCGACGCGCCGGCTCTTCTCGAGGCACACGGTGTCGACGGACGCGTCACGATCGAGACCGGCAGTTTCTTCGATCGTGTTCCGGCCGGCGGCGACGCCTATCTCATGTCGCACATCATTCACGACTGGAGCGAAGCGCAGTGCCTGACGATTCTCGGACACTGCCGCAGCGTGATGCGGCCCGACGGCCGCCTGCTCATCGTTGAAACCGTCCTGCCCGAAGGCGATGCGCCCCACCAGGGCAAGCTCCAGGACCTGGTCATGCTGGTCGTTCCCGGAGGTCAGGAACGCACGCAGAAAGAGTACGCAACGCTTCTCGCCAAGGCCGGTTTCCGCCTCAATCGCGTGGTCCCCACGACGTCCGTCGTCAGCGTCGTCGAAGGTGTCCCGGCGTAGCGCGTCCGATTCAGCCGGGCGACTTCGGCAGCGGCAAGCGCGGCAGGCGCTCGTCGCGCATCGCCGCGTGGTACACGAAGCTGGCGACGATGACGGAGGCTTGTTGAAGGTCGGCTTCCTGGATCGATTCGATGACGTCCATGTTCGTGTGATGGGTGCGCGTCTCGTAGTCGATCGGATCCTGAATGAACTGAAATGCCGGCAGGCCCACGTGGGTGAAGTCGAGGTGATCCGTGCCGCCGACGCTCTGAATCGCCAGCGTCGAGGCGCCAAGCGATCGGAACGGCCGCAGCCACGCGTCGAAAATCGGCCGCACGCCCTCGTTGCCCTGCAGATAGACGCCGCGGATGCGGCCAGTCCCGTTATCGAGATTGAAGTAGACCGACAGCTTCGCGTGCTCCGGCTTCAGCGCCATCGTCCTCGCATCGCCGAAGTGACGCTGCACGTACGCGATCGAGCCGAGATGCCCCCCTTCTTCCGCATCCCATAGCGCGAGCCGAATCGTTCGCCGCGGCCGGACGCCAACGGTTTTCAAAATGCGGATCGCCTCCATCATGACGGCGCTGCCGGCGCCGTTGTCGGTGGCGCCGGTGCCCCCATGCCACGAGTCGAAATGGCCGCCGAGCATGACGACCTCGTCGCCGATGCGCGGGTCGGTGCCGGGAATTTCGGCGATCAGATCGACGCTGCGGACATCTTTCGTGATCTCGACGTCGAGCTGCAGATCGATCGTGACCGGACGCTTGCGGGCGACGAGCCTCGCGATGCGCCCGTAGTGCTCGCGCGCGAGCACGAATGACGGCACCGTGAGCGCGGGATTCGGAATCTTCCACTGGTCGCTGCTCATATCGAATCCGCCGGCGTCGGTCACCGTGATGACGCCGGACGACAGCGGACTGCTGACGAGCACGGCGGCGACGCCTTCGTCGTGGAAGAAGCGCGCGATCGCCGCACGGCGCTCGGTTCCAGTTCGCCGGGCCTTTTCGGCGCCCGCATAGTCGGGACCGTCACTGTCGTCCAGGGCAGGCGTCTTCGGATCGATCGCCGCTTCGCCTGCGGCGAGCTTCGCATCGCTGAAGCGCTCGGCGCCTGGCCCGAAATTCGTGGCTGGCTGAATGCGCGGCTTGCCGTTCATGACGATCGCGCCGCGAAGCTTTCCGCGGTAGCGATCGAAATCAGCGGGCGACGACACCTCGACCAGCACGGGCGTCCCCGACACGCGTCCTGCAGTGGCCGGACTCCAGGCCATCGGCAGAGCGCTGACACGGAGATATTGCGGCGCGGTCATCTCGATGTTGAACCGCTTCAGCTCCCAGCCGGGACCCGGAAAGCCGCCCGGTTCGAACGCGACCCGTTCGAGGCCGAATTCGTTCAGCCGCTGTTTGGCCCAGTCCGCTGCCGCCGCGTAGCTCGGCGATCCGCGGAGCCGTCCGCCGAACGAATCGGTCAGGTCGGTCAGCGTCTCCATGACGCGCGAATGCTGAAATCCTTCGATCTTGAATCGCGCGATCATCGCTTCGTCGACGGTTTCGTCGGCCCGAATGGGAAGGGTCAGTGCCAGCACGACCGCCGCCAGCGCAAGTGAACGGTGCCTCATCCGCGCATCGTATTCAATACGGCGCGCGGCAGCAATCACCGCTGCGTCGATCCAACGTTAGACTCACACTGTGAAGAAGATCGGATTTCTTTCCTTCGGACACTGGGCGGCAGCGCCGTATTCGGAAGTGCGCACGGCGTCGGACGCCCTGCTGCAGTCGATCGAACTGGCCGTCGCTGGAGAAAAGCTGGGCCTCGACGGTGCGTACTTTCGCGTGCACCACTTCGCACGCCAGCTCGGATCGCCGTTTCCGCTCCTCGCCGCCGTCGGCGCGCGCACGAAGACGATCGAGGTCGGAACGGCCGTCATCGACATGCGCTACGAGAATCCGATGTACATGGCCGAGGACGCCGGCGCAGCCGACGTCATCGCCGGCGGTCGCCTGCAACTCGGCATCAGCCGCGGCTCGCCGGAACAGGTCATCGACGGCTGGCGGCATTTTGGCTACACGCCGCGCGAAGGGGAAACGGCCGCCGACATGGCGCGTCGTCACGCCGAAATATTCCTCGGGTTGCTGAAAGGTGAAGGCTTTGCGCAGCCGAATCCCCGGCCGATGTTCCCGAATCCGCCGGGTTTGCTGCGACTCGAACCGTATTCCGCGGGACTGCGCGAGCGGATCTGGTGGGGTTCGAGCTCGAACGCGACGTCCAAGTGGGCCGCGACGCTGGGAATGAATCTCCAGAGCTCGACGCTCAAGGACGACGAGACGGGCGAGCCGCTGCACGTGCAGCAGCGCAAGCAGATCGACGCCTATCGCGCAGCGTGGAAGGAAGCCGGACACCAGCGCGAGCCGCGCGTGTCGGTCAGCCGCAGCATCTTCGCGCTCGTTGACGACCGCGATCGCGCGTACTTCGGCCGCGACGCCCGCGACCAGGATCAGATCGGTTTCATCGACGCGAACACGCGCGCGATCTTCGGCCGCTCGTACGCCGCGGAGCCGGATGTGCTGGTCAAGCAACTCGCCGGCGACGAGGCCATCACCGCCGCCGACACGCTGCTGCTCACGATACCGAACCAGCTGGGCGTGGACTACAACGCGCACCTGCTCGAGAGCATCCTCAAGTACGTGGCTCCCGAACTCGGCTGGCGCTGACAGGTCCTGACGGATCGCTCAGTCGCGCCGGACATCCCTCGCCGCTTTGTCATGGCGCAACGCCACGAACTTCGAGTGGCGCAGGTGGCTGTCGGGTGTCCACTCCAGGAACTCGAACTGCCCCACCAGTACGGGTTTGAGCCACTGGCATTCAGCCATCTTCGCCTTCGTGAGACCTTGTCCCCATCGGCCGCTGCGCGCCTCCGGCAGGTTCACGAACGGGCAGTCCGCGATCTCGAGACCCTTGAACCTCCTGAACAACTCGGCGCGCGTCGCCGGCGTGAAGCCGCTGCGGGTCCGTGCAACGTACATCAGCCTGCCGCCTTCGTAGTAGCCGAAGACGAGTGCATCGAACGTTCTCGTCCCGTGGGTATAGCCGGCGATGACGAACTCCTGTCCGCGGTTCACGCGCATCTTCATCCACGCGCCCGAACGCAGACCCGGCTCATACGCACTGTTGCGTCGCTTGGCGATGAGGCCTTCGAGCCCGTGGGCCTTCACGGAGTGAACGAGCACATTCACATCGGCATCGAGAGCCGCCGAGTACCGAACCGGCTCGGGCAGTTTCGGAAGGACCTTCTGCTCCAGCATCTCGCGCCGCGTCTCGAGCGGCTCGCGCCTGACGTCGCGACCCGAGAGGACGAGCAGGTCGAACAGGTAGTAGACGACCGGTCCGGCTGCCGATCCGTAGTTCTGCAGCGCGCTGAACGACGGACGGCCTTCCTCGTCGAACGCCACGATCTCGCCATCGACCACGGTGTTGTCCGGCAACGTGGCGAGCGCCTTCACGACGGCGGGATATCTCGCGTTGAAATCGTGATCGTTTCGCGACCGCAGGCGTACTTCGCCATTCCGCTTGAACGCAATCGCCCGGTAGCCATCGAGCTTGAGCTCGTACAGCCACTGCTCGCCCGACGGCAGCGAGTCGGTCCGCAACAACAGCATCGGCTCGATGAAACGCGCCGTCGTCGTCGCCGTGGGTCGTCGCACCCGGGAAGCCATGAGCAGCTCGCATGACAATGATACGGGCCACAAGCGCTCCGGCTGCCGCACTCGTGCGAGAATCTCGCCGATGCGCACCCGTTGCTGGTTCGCCGTCCTGTCGGCCGTCGCGTTGATCTCCTGCGGTCAGCCACCGCAGACCGCGCAAACCCGGTCCGGGCCCGCGGCCGCGCGGCGCCGGCCCAACATCGTGATGGTGCTGGTCGATGACATGCGCTGGGACGAGATGCGCATCGCCGGCCATCCGTTCGTGGATACGCCGAACATGGACCGCGTCGCGCGCGAAGGCGCGCGCTTTCTCAACGCCTTCGCGACGACGCCGCTGTGCTCGCCGAGCCGTGGCAGCTTTCTGACCGGCCAGTACCCGCACATCCACGGCATCGTGGACAACACCGCGCGTCCAAGCCACGGCCTCCGCACGTTTCCGATCGAGCTGCAGCGCGCCGGCTACCGCACCGCGTTCTTCGGCAAATGGCACATGGGGAACGACGACAGCCCCCGGCCGGGATTCGATCACTGGGTCGCGATGCCGGGCCAGGGCGACGCGATCGATCCGTCGCTGAACGTGGACGGCGAGCGCGTCCACGCGAAGGGCTACACGACCGATCTCCTCACCGACTACGTCGAGCGTTTCATCGATCGATCGTCGGATGGCCCGTTTCTCGTCTACCTCGCCCACAAGGCGGTTCATCCGAACGTCATCCAGCAGGACGACGGAACCATGGTGCCGATTCCGGGGCAGCCGGGCGGATTCGTGGCGGCCGAGCGTCATCGCGGACGCTACCTGGGACGAACGATGCCTCGCCGCGCGAGCGCTTTCAAGCCGCCCGTCGGCAAGCCGGCGCTGCTGCGGCCGATCGCAGGCCTGCCGCCGCTCGGCGCGAAGACAGCGACGACCGACGAAGAGATCCGCGGGCGGCTCGAAATGCTGCTCGGCGTGGACGACAGCCTCGGCCGCATTCTCGCGACGCTCGAGCGCAAAGGTGTCCTCGACGACACCGTCCTCGTCTTCACGAGCGATCACGGGTACTTCTACGGTGAGCATGGACTGAACGAAGAACGCCGTCTCGCGTACGAGGAGACGATTCGGATTCCGCTGGTCGTCCGCTATCCGCGGCTGGTAAGAGCCGGGACGACGCCGGACCAGATGGTCCTGAGCATCGACCTCGCGCCGACACTGCTGGAGATGGCGGGGCTGCCTGCCGGTGCCGAGCGCCAGGGTCAGTCGCTCGTTCCGCTGTTCGGGCCAGCCCCGCCGGAGTGGCGGTCGTCGTTCCTGATCGAGTACTACAGCGACACCGTCTTTCCGCGCATCAAGAACATGGGCTACGTGGCGGCGCGTACAGCGCGTTACAAATACATCCGGTATCGCGAGCTGCACGGGATGGACGAGCTCTACGATCTCGAGACGGATCCGTACGAGGAGACGAACCTCGTCGATCGGCCCGACGCGCGATCGACGCTCGACACGATGCGTGCGGAGCTTCAGCGCCTGCTGCAGCAGACGAAGTTCCCCGCGGAATCCGCGCCGCCGTCTCGCTGACCTGTGCCGTCCTAAGCGATAATCCACGCGTCATGACGCACGCGCGCGCACTCGCTGGACTTATGGCAGGGCTGCTCCTGTCGGTCGTCGTTGCTGGTCAAGGGGCGAACGCCAAGCCCGATCCTCAATCGCCGACGGCCGACCGGCTGCCGATCTACGAGGTCGATCCCACGTGGCCGCCGACGCTGCCCCACGACTGGATCCTCGGCGACATTCGCGGGCTCTTCGTCGACGACCGCGATCACCTGTGGGTGATCCACATGCCGTCGAGCCTCACGCCGCAGGAGATCGGCGCGGCGGTGAAGCCTCCCATCGCCGACTGCTGCGTGCCGGCGCCGCCCGTGCTGGAGCTGGATCCGGACGGAAAGGTGCTGCGCGCCTGGGGCGGACCCGGCGAGGGCTACACGTGGTACGACCAGGAGCACGGGATCTACATCGATCACAACGGCTTCGTGTGGACCGGCACGAGCAACGGCATGCACGTGATGAAGTTCACGCAGGATGGCAAGTACGTCCTCACGATCGGCGAGCCCGGCGTGAACAAGGGCAGCAACGATCCCGACCATCTCGGCGGCCCCGCGAACTTCTACGTCGAGCCGAAGACCAACGAGATCTTCATCGCCGACGGCTACATCAACAAACGCGTCGTCGTGTATGACGCCGCGAGCGGCAAGTACAAGCGGCATTGGGGCGCGTACGGGAAGCGTCCGGACGACACGGAGGAGTACAAGTACCCCGTCGATCCGGCGAATCCGCCGCAGCAGTATTCGACGGTCCACGGCCTCGTCGGCTCGAAGGACGGCCTCATCTACGTCTCCGATCGGCGCGGCAACCGGATCCAGGTGTTCCGCCAGAACGGCGAGTTCCTGATGGAGCGGTTCGTGCGCCCGCAGACCGGCGGCTCCGGCAGCGGCTTCAGCCTGCAGTTTTCGCGTGACCCGGAGCAGAGCCTGCTCTACCTTGTCGACGGGACGAACGAGCGCGTGTGGATCCTGCGCCGCAAGGACCTGACGATTCTCGACCGCTTCGGCAAACCCGGACGCCAGGCGGGCGAATTCATCCGCGCGCACATGCTCGCAATCGATTCGAAGAGCCGGATGTACATCGGCGAGGCCGGCAACGGACGTCGGATTCAGCGCTGGATTCTGAAGGGGACGCGGCCGGCATCGAGCGTGACGCCGCCGGCCCAGAAGGAGATGCCATGACTACGCCGCGAATTGTGCTGTCCACGTTTGCCGCGTGCACCGTTTGTGTGGCAATCGCATCGATCCATTCGGACAAGACGAGCAGCCTGTCGGCGCAAGCGGCCGCCAAGGTGGCCAATCCGATCACGGGAGAAGGATTGCCGAACCCGGCACCGCACGTGACGCGCAACTGGGGCGAACTTCCCGCCGGCCGGAAATGGGGCACGTCTGCCGGTGTCGATATCGATCCGAAGGACGGCAACATCTGGGCGTACGAACGCTGCGGTGCGGGCACCGCGGGCGGCGGTCCCGTCGACTGCGACAACACCCCGCTCGATCCGATCTTCAAGTTCGATCGGCACACGGGCAAAGTGCTGGCGAACTTCGGCAAGGGCGTGATGGTGACGCCGCACGGCATCTTCGTCGATCGCGACGGCAACGTGTGGATTGCCGACTTCGCGGGCAACAAGGCCGGCACCAAGGGACACCAGGTCCACAAGTTCAGTCCGAAGGGCGAAAAGCTGCTGAGCCTCGGCGTCGCGGGCAAACCAGGCAACGCCGATGGTCAGTTCAACCAGCCCAACGACGTCGTCGTCGGCCCCGACGGAAGCATTTACGTCTCCGACGGGCACGATGCGCAGGGCATGACCACGCAGGCCGCGATCGCCGAGGGACTCAAGCGCGGCGCGACGTCGCGGATCAGCAAGTTCACGCCGGACGGCAAGTTCATCAAATCGTGGGGCACGATCGGCGTGCACCACGGCGAGTTCCGCACGCCGCACGCGCTGATGTTCGACGCGAAAGGTCGCCTGTGGGTGGCGGACCGCGGGAATCACCGCATCGAGATCTTCGACGCCGACGGCAAGTATCTCGAGTCGCGGTACATGTTCGGCCGCACCAGCGGATTCTTCATCAAGGGAAATCTGCTCTATACGATCGACTCCGAGTCGGGTCCGTTGAACCATCCGAACTGGCGCGACGGCGTCCGCGTCGGACCGGTGGACGAAGATCGCGTCACCGCATACATTCCGCCATTCGAGCGTGAGGACCGCGTCTACCAGGGAACCGCCGGCGAAGGCATCGCTGTGGACGCGGACGGCAATATCTTCGCGGCAGAAGGACCGAACTCGCTCGTGCAGGCAGGAGGCGCGTTCACCAAGTACTCGGTGAAATAGCGCGCCGCGCAGACGCGCGTCACTCGTCAGTGGGCGGCGCGCGTCTGGTCGGTAATCCAGTTCACTTCCCACGTCTTGCCGGCGTCGGCTGAAAATGATTCCTCGAAGTGCGCGGACGTCGCGGTGATGTTCGACCAGACGTAGCGCACGACGATCGGCCGTCCGCGATAGTCCTCGCGATCGTAGAACTCGCCTCGGCCGTTGCCGTCGAAGTGCCCGACGGTCGGCGGCATCGGCAGGCTGCCGTCTGCCGCGTTCGCCCAGTACAGGCTCCACTGATGCGTCGCCGGGTTGTAGAGGCGCAGCGTCAGTCCCTGAATGTGCGTATGGCTCGTCTTGCCGTCGAGCACGACTTCTTCCATGTTCGCCTTGCCGTCCCACACTTTGCGACAGATGACAGTGCCGTCGAGTTCCTCCCAGTCGTTCGAGCCGGTGAGAGGCTTCGTCAGCCGTTTGAGATGAAATTTCCACGAGCCGATCAGGAAGTCGAAGTCGTGCTGACCGTCGCGATCGGTCGGCGCCGGCAGCGTGGTCTGTGCCTGCGCGACAAGCTGAGGCGCCTGCGACGCAGCGAGCAGCGCGATGACGACGAAGGCACTCGAGCAGACAGCACGCATGGTGCGGTTCATTTTGGATGCCCCATCTCCGGGACGACGTGTCCGAGGAAACCCTCGAGCGGCTGCTGATCGCCGCTGCCCATGCGCATGTTGTCCATCAGGTTGATCATCCGCGTCTGCTCGAGCGCCGTCGCCACCGGAACCTTCCGCTCACGAATGAGGTAGGCGGCCCAGAGATGGCTCGCGCGCCATGCGATCGTGCAGTGCAGGAGGACCTTCCCATCCGCCGCCGCCATTGCCGCCGCGAAGGTGTCGAGTTCTTTCGGTCCGTACGGATGATCGGCCGTGCCGCGCATTGGAATGTGGACGTACCTCATTCCGAGCTCCTTCACGAGCGCCGCCTCGTCGAATCCGACGCGCGCCATCTCCTCCGGCATGCGCAGATTCACGACCGTCGTCACGCCTTTGGCTTTGAGATCGCGAAGCGCTTTTTCCGTCGGCTGTCCGCCGATGAACATGTCATCGCCCACGCTCACGAACTTCGCCTGGAACAGTCCCGACGTGTCGAGGTTCACCGGGTTGGGCACGGGCCCGGTCTTGTCTTTCCCGACGATGCTCTGAGCGCCGGCGGGAAGCGCGATCAGGCTGGCGAGCGCGAGTGCCGGCAGGTAGCGATACGGCGATGCCCACTTCATAGTGATCTCTCCGAGAAAGTTGAGGGGACAGGTAACCCGAAGAGTCGGTTGTATCATGTCCAGCGGATCGATGCGATGAAGTCCTGCGCGCGACCGATTCTGCTGCTGTTCGCATGTCTGGGCACTGTTCGGATCTGCGACGCCCAAACCCTGCGCATCGTTCACGCGATCGTGGTCGACGTCGCGACCGGCGAGCTCCATCGCGACTCGACCATCGTGGTGCAGGAAAACCGCATCACGAGCGTCGGCGCGGCGACGACGTCCACCGGTGGCCAGGTCGTCGACGCAAAGGGCAGCTACGTCATCCCCGGCCTGTGGGACATGCATACCCACGCCTTTTTCGGCGCCCGCACGCCAGAGAGCAGAGACCTCATCCTGCCGTTGTTCATCGCGAACGGCGTCACCGGCATCCGCGACATGGGCAGCGCGCTCGAGCCCGTCCTGCGCGCGCGCGCCGATGTCGCCGCACACCGGCTGCTCGGTCCGCGGATGATCGTCTCGGGACCGATGCTCGACGGGCCAAAGGTCTCGTTTCCGGCGTCTATCGCGATTACGAGCGAAGCCGTCGGCCGTGACGCCGTCGATTCGCTGGCGCATCGCGGCGTCGATTTCATCAAGATTCAATCGGGCGTGCCGCGCGACGCGTATTTCGCGGTCGCCGACGAGGCGAAGAAAATCGGGATTCGCATCGCCGGTCACGTCCCCGATGCGATCCGTGCTTCAGAAGCCATCGCCGCCGGGCAGCAGACCTTCGAGCACCTGATCGGCATCTTCGAAGCGAGCTCGCCCGACGAAGACAAGTACATCACCGACAAATACGATGGCGGCACGAAGCGTCCAGGCGTTTTCCTGAAGACGTACGATCCGGCCCGCGAGGCCCGGGTTGTTCAGCAGCTCGCGACCGCGGGAATCTGGCAGTGCCCGACGTTATTCTGGGAGCGCGGCCAGTGGCTTGTGGACGTCGTCAACGTGGCGAACGATCCGGATCTCCCTTACGCGGCGAAGAGCTGGATCGCGAACTGGCCGAAGTCCCGTGCGGCAATCCTCAAGGGGCTCGCCTCGGATCCACTGCCTGTGCGGGAGGAGTTCGTCGCGCACGAGCTGGACATCGTCCGCAAACTCCACGCGGCCAACGTGCCGTTCCTCGCCGGCACCGATACGCCGGCTGGCGTGGACGTGCTGCCCGGAATCAGTCTGCATCTGGAGCTCGAGCGGTTCGTCGCGGCCGGCTTCACGCCGCTCGAGGCGCTGCGGACCGCGACGCTGAATCCGGCGATGTTCTACGACAAGGTCGGCGACTATGGCAGCGTTGCGCCGGGGCGGATTGCCGATCTGGTGATTCTGAGCGCCAACCCACTCAGCGACATCCGGAACACCCGGACGATTGTCGGCGTGGTTGCCGACGGCCGGTATCTGTCGTCGGCGGAACTCGATCGGCTTCGCGCAAAGCTCAAACAGGTTGCCGCGAATCGCTGAACGCCTCGTACGATCCCTTGAAGTCGACGATGTGTCCGTCTTCGAATTGCCAGACGCGCGTGCCAACTTCTTCAAGCAGATCCTGGTCGTGCGTCACGAGCAGCACCGTCCCCGCGTACTTCTGAAGCGCGACGTTCAGCGCGTTGATCGATTCCAGGTCGAGATGATTCGTCGGCTCGTCGAGCAGAAGCACGTTCGGCTTCTCGAGCATGATGCGGCACAGGAGCAGCCGCGCGGACTCGCCTCCCGAGAGCGCCTCGGTCGGCTTGAGGCCTTCTTCGCCGCGGAAGAGCATCTGGCCCAGGAGTCCGTGAATCTCCTGGCGCGACGCGTCCGGGTCGAACCGGTGCAGCCACTCCACCGCCGAGAGCCCCGGCTCGATGGCGCCGGTCGCATCCTGCGGGAAGTACCCGATCGACACCTCGTGTCCCCACTTCAACGTCCCCGCGTCCTTATCGCCCGGTGACGCAGGCATGTCCGGCGCATCCGCCAGCAGCGCCTTCAGCATCGTCGTCTTGCCAACGCCGTTGCGCCCGACGAGCACGATCCGTTCCCCACGGTTGACGATGGCGTCGAAGTTCGAGAACACGCGCTGCTTGCCGAAGGCCTTGGAAAGGCCCGCGCACTCCAGCGGCACCTTGCCGGACGGCCGCTTCGTCTCGAACTTGATATACGGACGCTGGATGTTGGAGCGCGCCAACTCTGTCGTCTGCAGCCGCTCGACTTCCTTACGGCGCGACTGCACCTGGCTGGACCGCGTGCCGGCGGAAAAGCGCGCGATGAAGTCGTTGAGCTGCGCGATCTTCTTCTCGCGCTGCTCGTTCTGCGCCTCGATGGTCGTACGCGCCTGCGTCTTCGCCATCACCATGTCGTCGTAGCCGCCGGTATACGTGATGATCGTTTCGTAGTCGATGTCGGCGATGTGCGTGCAGACGTTGTTCAGGAAATGGCGGTCGTGCGAGATGACGATCAGCGTGCCGTCGTAGCGATTGAGGAATTCCTCCACCCAGTGGATCGAGTCGAGGTCCAGGTGGTTCGTCGGCTCGTCGAGCAGCAGCGCCGCGGGATGGCCGAAGAGCGCCTGCGCCAGGAGCACGCGCACCTTCTGGCCGCCCTGCAGCTCCGCCATCGTCTTTTCGTGCAGCGCGTTCGGGATGTCGAGGCCCTGCAGCAGAATCGCCGCGTCGCTCTCTGCCGTGTAGCCGTCTTCCTCTCCGACGATCCCTTCAAGTTCGCCGAGACGCATGCCGTCCTCGTTCGAGAGGTCCGTGCGCGAGTAGAGCACGTCCCGTTCCTCGAGCGCATCCCAGAGGCGCCGGTTGCCCATGATCACCGTGTCGATGACCCGGAACTTGTCGAAGGCGTAATGGTCCTGCCGAAGGACGCCCAGCTTCGGCGGACGAGTGACCGATCCGCGCTGCGGCGGCTGTTCGCCCGTCAACAGCTTCATGAACGTCGACTTGCCGGCGCCGTTGGGCCCGGTGAGCCCGTAGCGCCGGCCCGATGAAAAGGTCGTGGTCACGTCCTCGAAGAGCACCTTCGAGCCGAACCGCATGGACACACCGCTGACGGAAATCATGAGTACAGGCCTTTACCGAAAAAATTGGGCGGAGGAACCATCCATGATAGCAGAAGCCGGCTACCACCCTCCCCGGACCAGTACCCACACGCCAAATCCGAGCACGAGCCCGACCGACACCAATGAGAGCAGCGTCGGCGTGAAATAGGGATAGACCATGAACAGCAGCCCGCCGATGAGCTGCGGCAGGCGGTTCTGCTTCTTGCCGTAGACGAACAACACGAATCCAATCCCGCCGGGAATCAGCGACAGGAACAACCAGGTCGGATCCATCGTCACGGCGTTGTCATGTGGTGTGAGTGCCAGCCTTTTCCAGCGCGAGCAGCGTTTTCTTGGCCTCGAGGCCTCCGGCGAATCCTCTCAACCCGCCGGCGATGCCAAGGAGCCGATGGCACGGGCAAACGAATTGGTCCGCTCTGCGCGTGCGTATGCTTCTCACGTCCCGGCTCCTGCAGTCAGTACCAGAACGAATGTTACCTGCCTCTGAGCGTTTTGACGCTCGTTTACACGGCGAAGAAACGCGCTCGATCCTGCCAGTGCATCCGTTTGTAGTCGACGAGACGAATGTAGGCTTCGTTGACGAGCGCGGTCGTCTGAAGGCTGTGCTCCGGCCGCTCGCGCCGCATATACCGGTGTGCAAGGCGGCGAAGCTCGCCGTAGACGAGCGGAAGGAGATCGTCGAGCGCGCGCGGTTCACCATCGCTCCAAGCGCGGAGCATCTTGCTGACGTCGTTCGCCATCCTCTCCCGCTCCGTGGGCATGACGTGGGACAGAACTCGGATTGATGTGCGAATTGTATATAGATGAGGCGCGGGATGCCGGGATTCGTGAAGTTTGGTCGTCACTCGTCGAGACGCAGCTGCAGCACGGCGCCGTGAAGATTGTCATCCCCGATCGCGACGTACACCTCGCGGTCCGCGATCGAGACGCTACAGGCAACGCGCCGATCGAGACGCGCGACGAGGGCGCTGACGAGCGCGCGATCGATCGCGTACAGCTCGATCTTGTCAGGTCGATGAATCTTTTCCCCGGCGAGCCGGCTCAGGAACTGCCGCGGGTCCTTGTGCGTGTAGACGACGACGCGCGTGGCGGCTTTGGACGCCTTGTGCAGGCGGGCCGCATCAGGCGTCCCCACCTCGATCCATGTCTCGATGGCGCCGGTGAGATCCCGAACGGCCATCGTGGGCGCGTCGGGCTCAGATATGCCGCGCGAGAACGCAAGACCGTCCTGGAACTCGAGAAGGTACGCGAGAACGCGCGCGACGAGATGGTCCTCGGACTCGGACGGATGACACGCGACGCGCAGCGCCAGCGATTCGTACACGCCGCGATCGCTGTCCGCGAGCTCGATGTCGAAGTTGTAGATCGTCGCCTGGAGCGCCATGCCTACCGCGAGGCCGGCACGTCGTCGCCGGGTGCGCCAATCAGCAGTCGGTTCTTCGGCGTGATGTCCTCCGGGATGCGCTGCGTCCAGATCTGATACCCCTGACTGGCCAGGCGGCGGGCTCGAACGACGTCGATCGCGAGCGCATCGTCCAGCCAACCGGAGAGCGCGCCGGCGTCGCAGACACTGGCATCGTGACAACACGGCAACACCGCGACACGCGCGCGGGCGCGCATGGCGACCTGGAGCACGAGATCCGTCAGCCCGCCACAGGCATGAACGGAGACGACGATGTCGCCCGGCAGAATGTCAATCACATCCAGCGGACTCGCCACGAACGTGACGCGTCCAGCCAACCGCGGCCAGCGTTCGACGAGCGCCTGGTGCAGCGTCGCGGCGGAGCGCGGCACCACGGCGTCAACCGCCAGTGCACACGGCGAGGTGTCGTCGAGGATCAGCATCAACTGCGCGAGCAGTCCGTGGCCGGCAGCGAGATCGACGATGCGGCCGCCGCGAAAGAGACGGCGCACACGGCGCGCGGTCTCCCACGCTTCGTACAGCTCCTTGCGTGGCAGACACCCGGCATGGCAGGCGGCGCGGCCGACGCGGTCGAGGAGCGTTTCGCCTGGAAAGCGCGCAAGATCCCGATCGGTCAGGCGCCCACGCGACGAGCGGGAGAAGCGCACACGGAAGGATAGTCCGCCTTACCCGAGCGCACGAGACTTCGACCGCATCGCGCCATTTTCGAAATACACGACGCCGTCTGGCGCCGGGCTGGTGACGAATTCCGCGACAAAGGCGCGCGCGATATCGTCCTGCTCGATCGTCCCGAACCGGCCCGGGATGAGACGTCCAAGCCACGCCGCATACGCCGGCGTGTGGACGTTGCCGCCGATGATGCCTGGCCGGAAGATCGCCAGGCGTTTGAAGCCGATCGCTTGAACCGTTTCTTCTTTCGAGCCCATGATCCGCGCGTAGCGAATCGGGCTGCTGGTGCTGCTTCCGACCGCCGAGAGCAACGCGAACCGCGTGATCCCTCCGGCGTGACATCCACGGGCAAAGCCACCGACCACGCCGATTTCGAGAGCCTTCAACTCCTCCTCGGTCCACCGCAGGCTGCCCGAACCGACGCCCACACATGAAGCTCCATACACGGCGTCGCCTTGCGCCACGATGGTCTGCGCAAGCGCCGTCACGTCGGCAGGAAACTGGCCGGACGCCGTATCGAGAATCACCTGCCGCACGCGAGCGCTTGCGGCCAGCGAAATCGTTTTGCGATTGACCATCACCACTTCGGCGCAGGACCGCTCTGCAGTGAGCGCGCGCACGACCGCCGCTCCCACCTGTCCCGTGCCGCCGATTATCAACACGCGAAATGCCATGTGGCGCCCCCATTCCACGATACGATGCCGGCCATGAACCCCAGCCTTCGCTGGCCGCGTCACGTGTCTGCCGCGGCCGTCCTGGCGCTCGCGATCGCCGCGCCTTCCTCGATCGTCGCTCAAGTCGAGCCCGCGGAATTTGCGGCCCTGCGCTGGCGGTCGCTCGGACCTTTCCGCGCCGGACGCGTCTCCGCCGGCATCGTCGATCCGTCCGACGCGAATACCTATTACTTCGGCACGCCCGGCGGCGGCGTCTGGAAGAGCCGCAATGCCGGGCAGACCTGGACGCCGATCTTCGACCAGACCGGCACGGCGTCGATCGGCGCGCTGGCGATCGCGCCATCGAACCCGCAAGTACTGTACGCCGGTACCGGCGAGGAAACCCCGGGCGACGGTGTCTACAAATCCACTGACGGCGGCGCGTCATGGACCAACGTCGGCCTCCGCGACACGCACTACATCGGCGCACTCGTCGTCAATCCCACCAACGCGGATGACGTGATCGTCGGTGCGATCGGCGATCGCACCGCCGGGCCGAACCGGGGTGTGTTCCGCAGCACCGACGGCGGACGCACGTGGACGAACGTCTTATTCGTGAACGACACGGCGGGCTGCCCCTCTGTCGTCGCCGCACCGGACGCACCACGCGTGTTGTTCGCGACGCTGTATCCCGGATCGGCCGTTCGAGGTGCCTCACCGGCGCGGCCGGTCGTTCGCGGCGAAGCGCCGCCCGGTCCGGGTGGGCCCCCGTTCAAACCGGAACCATCCGTCTTCAAATCGATCGACGGCGGCGCGACGTGGACGAAGCTCGCAGCGAAAGGATTGGCATCCCCGCCCGTCGGCCGTCAGGCGATGGCGGTCGTCGCGAAGAGCGCGGGCCGCATCGTCCTCGCGGGCCTGCAGGACGGTTTGTATCGGTCGGACGACGGGGGCGAGAGCTGGACACGGGCGAACCGCGATCCGCGGATCACGCCGGTCGGCGTGATCGCCGATCCGAGCAACCCCGATGTCGTCTACGTCACGCAGACCGCGTTGTATCGATCGACCGATGGGGGCCGCACGTTCGACGCGTTCGCCGGCGCGCCGAGCGGCGACGACTTTCAGCTGCTGTCGATCGATCCGCATCATTCGACGCGCTTGCTCGCAGGCGTCGATCAAGGCGCCGTGGTGAGCGTCGACGGCGGCGCGTCTTGGAGCAGCTGGTACAACCAGCCGACCGGCCAGTTCTATCACGTCGTGACGGACGATCGGTTTCCGTATCACGTGTACGCGGCGCAGCAGGACAGCGGCTCCGTAGCCGTCCCGAACCGCAGCGACTTCGGCGAGATCAGCTATCGCGACTGGTTCTCCCCCGGGGGATTCGAGTTCGGCTATCTCGCTCCCGATCCGCTCGACGCCGACATCGTCTTCGGCGGCGGCTGGTATCGAACCGTCGTGCGCTTCGACCGCCGCGCGGGACAAATCGTCACCGTGTTCGTGCCGGGCACGCGGTATCGATCCGTGAACAACGCGCCGATGTTCTTCGCGCCGAACGACGCACACGCGCTCTATTACGGGACGCAGTTCGTCATGAAGTCGACGGACGGCGGTATGACGTGGACCGAGGAGAGCCGCGATCTGACCGACGTGCCCGCGCGCACGCCGGCGCCGTCCTCAGCATCTTCACCCGGGCGGCCGCCGACGGCGTCCATCACGAGCCTGTCGCTGTCCTCGTTCAAGGCGGGCGTGATCTGGGCCGGGACGAACAACGGCGTGATTCAAATGACGGCGGACGGCGGCACCACGTGGAAGAACGTGTCGCCGCCTGACGTGCCGGCCAACGGCACGTTCGAGATCGTCGATGCCGGCCGCCACGATGCGGCGACGGCGTACGCGGCGCTGATCGTGCCGCAGGACACGCATCCGCACATCTACCGCACGAAGGACGGCGGCGCGAGCTGGCAGCAGATCGTCGCGGGCCTGCCCGACACCGCATTCGCGCGCGTCGTCCGCGAAGATCCCGTGCGCAAAGATCTGCTGTTCTGCGGGACCGAGAGCGCCGTGTACGTGTCCTTCGACGCGGGCGATCACTGGCAGAGCCTGCAGCTCAATCTCCCGCATTCGTCCATGCGCGATCTCTGGATTCACGACGACGACCTCGTGCTGGGAACGTACGGCCGAGGGCTCTGGATTCTCGACGACATCAGGCCGCTGCGCCAGATCGCCAGCGGCGAGATCACCGGCATCAAGCTGATCGAACCGGCGCCGGCGATTCGCGCGCGGTGGGACGTCAACGGCGACACGCCGCTGCCGGTCGAGGTGCCGACCGCCCCGAATCCGCCCGAAGGCGCGATCATCGACTATTGGCTGCCGACGGCAGCGACGGGCGAGGTGACGCTCACCATCAAGGACGCGCGCGGCGCCACCGTCCGGACGTTCACGTCGGCACCGCCGCCAGCGCCGTCTTCCACGCTGCCGGCAAACGTGCCGGACTACTGGTTCGCGCCGCAGGCGGTGCTGACGAAAAACCACGGCCTGAACCGCTTCGCATGGAACCTGCGCTATCCGAATCCCAAAGTCCTGCCGTTCGGCTATTTCGGTGGGCTGCTGGAATTCGTCGAGATGACGCTGGCCGACCACGCGATCCCGGGCCACACGCCGCGCGACCAGCCGGAGGGTCCGCTCGCTCTTCCCGGACAATACACGGTGGAAGTCTCCGCCGGCGGAAGAGTCGATCGTCAGACGCTGGTCATCAAGGCCGACCCGCGCGTTCGCGCGTCGAGCGCGGATCTCGAGATGCAGTTCGCGCTCGGAACCCGGCTGACCGACGCGTTGTCGGTCAGCTACGACAGCTTCATGGCTTTGAAGGATGTGCGGGCGACCGTTTCGAGTCGCCTCACGAACAACCTCAACAATCCCAACAATCTCAACAATCTCAGCAATCTCAACAGGGCCGTGCAGGCCTTCGACAAGAAGCTCGACGCCATTCAGACCGGCACGACCGCCGCTCCCGGCGTCGGCGTCGCGAACCGCGACCTCGCGCGCTACTACGAGATGCTGGCCAGCGGCGACGGCCGGCCCGCCGATCGTCTGCGCACGTCGGCGATCGACTCGTGCCAGGGGTTGACGAAAGCGCTCGATGCCTGGCGCCAGCTGAATGCGACCGATCTTCCGGCGCTGAACAAGCAACTGGCGGCGGCGAAGCAGGCGCCGTTCGCGGCTGCACCGGTGCCGGCCGCGCCTGCCTGCACGCCGTAGTCCATGGACGACGAACTGCGGCGCGTGTTCAGCGAGGTGGCCGATCTGTCGCCCGAGGAGCGTGCGCGCTACTTCGACAGTCGCGTCGTTCCTGAGGCGCTGCGCGCCGACGTCGAGTCGCTGCTTCGCTTCGACACGCAGCGTCGCCTGCCTGTTTCGGAAGCCGTCGCGGCCTTCGCCTCGACGTTCGGCGGCGATGTGCCGGAGCTTGGTCCGGGCGGCCGATGCGGACCGTTTGAACTCGTGCGCCTGCTCGGCCGCGGCGGCATGGGAGCCGTCTTTCTCGCCCGGCGAACCGACGGCGAGGTCGAGCAGTACGTCGCGATCAAGTTCGTGCTCGACATGGCGACGTCGGCACTCTTTCGCGATCGGTTCCTCCAGGAACGGCAGATTCTCGCGTCGCTCACGCACCCGGGAATTACGAGGCTGCTCGACGTCGGCCGCACCGCGGGCGGCCATCCGTACCTGGTCATGGAGTACGTCGACGGAACGCCGATCGATGCGTACGCGGACAAACTGACGCTCCGTGAACGCCTCGAGCTCTTTCTCCGCGTGTGCGATGCGGTGTCTTATGCACACCGCAACCTGATCATCCATCGCGATCTCAAACCCTCGAACATCCTCGTCGAAGCCGGCGGCCAACCGAAGCTGCTCGACTTCGGCATCGCGCGGTTCATCGGCAGCAATCGCGATCAATCGGTCACCCGGGTGCAATTGCTGACGCCGGAGTACGCGAGCCCCGAACAACTGCGCGGATCGGCGTACTCGACAGCCACGGACGTGTACTCGCTCGGCGCCGTGCTCTATCGAATGCTCACGGGTAGCTCGTCGCGCGATCCCTCTGATGCCGAGGCATCCATGGACCGAGAGATCGGTGCGGGCATGCCCACGGCTCCGAGCCGCGTGGTGCCGCACCTCCCGCGCGATCTGGACTTCGTCGTGCTGAAGGCACTGCGCGAGGAGCCGGAGGAGCGCTACCCGTCTGTGGATGCGCTCGCGGATGACGTGCGGGCGTTCATGGAAGCCCGGCCTGTGCGAGCGCGCTCGGCGAGCGTGTGGTACTGGACGCGGACATTCTTTCGCCGGCGCTGGTTGCCGATGTCGGCGGTCACCGCAATCATCGCGGCGCTCGCCGCCGGCCTGTACGTCGCAAACAGGGAGCGCCGCGTCGCGGAAGATCGTTTTCACCAGCTCCGTCACCTCTCCGCGCGCATCCTGGCCGTCGACGCTGCGGTCCGGAACCTGCCGGGATCGACGAGCGCACGGCAGCAGATGGTGGCCGCGTCCATGGAGTACCTCGACGGTCTCGGCCGCGAGACCCGGCACGACCGCGATCTGATGTTCGAGCTGGCGAGCGGATACATCGCGCTCGCGCAGGTGCAAGGCGTCCCCACGCGGCCGCACCTCGGGCAATTCGCGGCGGCCACCGAGAGCCTGCGGAAGGCCGACGTCTTCCTCCAGCAGCTCCTGGCCGACGATCCCGATCGACCCGATCTGCTGGCGATGGGTGCCGAGCTCGAGCAGGACGCGATGATCATCGCCGACACGGAGCACCACGCCGACGTCGCGCTCGACCACACGCAGCGGTGCGCCGACTATCTGAAGAAGCTGTTCGACGGCGGCCGCGCCACGCGCGCGCAGGAGAAGAGCGCCCACGCGACGCTGGCCAACGTCAGCGTGTCCTACACGAACCGGCACCACCTGGACGACGCGATCGCCGCCGCGCGGCGGATGGTCGAGCGGTCGCGCGCGTCGGGGAGCGAAAGCGAGCTTGCGCAGGGGCTCAGCCTGCTGGCGAATGCGCTGCGTCTGTCAGGACAGGTTGACGCGGCGCTGCCTCCGATTCTCGAAGCGCGCCGGCTCGCCGAAAACGCCGCGTCACCGAACCCGATGATGAAAGATCTCGCGCTGTACGGCGTGCTGCTGCGGCAGGGACAGATTCTCGGCGACGAAGGCATCAGCCTGAATCGTCCGGACGAGGCCATCGAGCCTCTTCAACGGGCTTTCGATCTGATGGACCAGCTCGCAGCGCAGGATCCGAGCGACAACACGAGCCGCGACCGCGCCGCCACCGCGGGACGCGAGCTCGCGGACATCCTCGTCGGCCGCGATCGGCGGCAGGCGCTTGCCGTCTACGATCGCGCGCTGCAACGCGAACGCGAACAGAAGCCCAGCGCACGGACGCGCCGGGAGGAGGCTCGCCTGCTCGCGCGGTCGTCGTACCCGCTGCGGAGTCTGAATCGCGCGCGCGAGGCGCGGGAGCGCATCGACGCGTCGTTCGATCTGCTGAAGACGGTCGGCGATTATCCGGCTGCGACGATCGACGTCGGCGACATCGCCGCCACCGCGCTTCGTGCACGAGCGGATCTCGAGGACGGCAGCGGCGACAGCTTCGGCGCGGCGAAGACCTGCCGCGAGCTGCTGACGGCGATCGCGCCTTCCGAGCCCGACGCCGGGCACGATCTCCGCTCGGCTGTCGATCGTTCGAACATCGATCTCACCTGCGCCCGCGTGTTGCAGCATGCTGGACAGAAAGACGAGGCGGCCGCGCTTTTCACCCGCATCGACGCCTTATGGTTGGCGTGGGAC
The DNA here is from genome assembly GCA_036557365.1 of Vicinamibacterales bacterium. Lineage (GTDB taxonomy): Bacteria > Acidobacteriota > Vicinamibacteria > Vicinamibacterales > CAVVIG01 > DATKHR01. The sequence goes on along the minus strand of DATBHR010000092.1, from coordinate 67,185 downwards.
CGCCAGCTGCCGAACAATCCGGTCGTACTCCGACATCGTCAGCGCGCCGTCGGCGCAGCGCCATAACGCGCCGCGTCAGTCTGCCGCGTCGCCTTCGAGCCGGCGGCGGAGCCACGCATGCGCGAAGCGGAGATCGTGCTGCACGACGTGCACGCTCTGACCGACCGCCTGCGCGGTTTCTTCGGCGGTCATGCCGCCGAAATACCGCATCTCGACGGCGCGCGCGGCGGATGGATGCTGGTCCGCGAGCGCATCGATCGCCGCGTTGAGGTCGAGGAGCGAAATCAATCGCTCGGCGCTATCCAGCGCAACCGTGAGCGCATCGTCAACCGGTACGCGCTGAAGGTCGCCGCCGCGTTTGTCGGCCTGCCTGGCGCGGGCGTGATCGACCAGGATGTTCCTCATCGCTTTCGACGCGAACGCCAGGAAATGCGCCCGGTCAGGAAACTGTGCCTGCGATCCGCCGAAGATCCTGAGGTACGCCTCGTTGACGAGCGCGGTCGCCTGCAGCGTATGGTCCCTGCGCTCGCCCTGCAGGTGGCGCCGGGCCACGCGATGCAGTTCCGCATAGACGATCGGCAGGAGCTCGTCGGACGCACCAGCGTCGCCGGCACTGGCGCGGCGGAGCAGCTGCGTGATCCCGTCGGTCTCCACGCGAAAAGTTTAGACGACCGTTCGCCAAATGTCCCTGCGGATTCCGCTTTCACAGACAAGGGGCAACGTCCCTGGACCGGAGGGTATTGTGTCGCGTCGTCATTTCTGTGCTACCGCACTCGCGAGCCTCGTGTGGATCTTTGCAGCCCGCACGGCGTGGGCAAGCAGTTTTCAAGTCGGCGATTTCACGACATTCACATCGGCTGACTGGGGCGGCACTCCGGGGACCGACCTTGGGGCCACCACCCTGGGAAAGTTCTACGACACCGTGTATGAGCCGGAATTCGGCATCGTGACCGTCGGTTCGACCAGCGGATATACCATGCGTTTCACCGACCCCGAGAGTGTTGTGGCCTATCTCCCATCGGTCGGTCCGTTCGCGCCGCTCAACGGCAGTGTGCTGGATCCAATCACCACCGCGTCCGGAGGATTTGGCAGCGAAGTGGTCGGCCTCGAGTTCAACGTCGACTTCAACGACGCGAACGTCCTGCCCGGAACGCTCGGCGTCCGGTTCGGCGATCTGCAGCTCACAAACTTTGCCGCCGGGTCGCCATTCGAAGGCCTGACCGTTCGTCAGATGCTGGGCGACGTGAACACGCTGCTGGGAGGCGGGACGACCTCGTTCACAATCACGGACCTCGGGTCGCTTGTGGGCGACCTGAACGCCTCGTTCTCCGAAGGCAACCCGAGCACGTTCGCGCAGAATCACCTGATCGTGCCGACAGGCACGACGACCGTGCCGGAACCGGCGACCCTGACGCTGCTGGGCAGTGCGCTGGTGGTTTTTGCCGGAACACGCCGAAGCCGCCGCCGACAGCCGCAACGCTGAGAACGGAGCCGCGCTGGCCGTGTCACCGCGGCCGCGCCGGCTCCATCCCGCTGTTCCTGATCGCCGGCGCTGCTTTTACCGATGTCAGGAACGCCATCAGTTTTCTCGAGGCGTCCGACTCTGTTGCACCGGTGACGATCGCGGCGCTGAAGACTGAGACATGCTGGACCTCCGCCGGCAGCTTGCCGACGAAGTCCACACCGGGTGCGTGAAGCAGCTCGCTCACCGGCAGAATCACGACATCACATTCGCCGCGTGCAACGGCGGCCGCACCGGCGTCAGCGACCTTGGCGGCGACCGTGTCGGCCACGCCGAGTTGCCGAAGCAGCGTCGTCTTTACAACGACGAGAGCGCTGCTGTCGGAGGCAATCGATTTGGCGTCGAGCAGCGTCTGCGTGAACGCGCCAACCGTCACGATATCCGGCTTGATGGCTCCGTGGCGCACCGCGAGACCCAGAGGCACGTCGGCGATGTCGACGACGGTTCCGGCGATGACGTGGCCTTCCGCGATCAATGCATCGAGTCCCTCCCGGTTCATGATCACCATGTCCGCCGACGCACCACGCCGCAACTGAGCGGCGATGGTCGTTGGCCCATCTCCCTGCGACGCTCCTCTTGCCGTCGTCACGGTGATGCCCGTCTCCCGTTCGAACTCCGGCAGGAGCTGTTCGTAAGCGGCGAAAAAACCGCCGGACATGAGGACGTTGACGTGTCCGGACGACCCGATGGGCAATACAGCGGCGAACGCGACGGCCACGCACTGTTTCGAGAAGCGTCTCATCGAGCGCCGTCGAGAATCAGCCGAGCGACGCCAGCCGGATCGACCCACATCGGTACATGTCCCCAGCGCGGCATCGTGATCCATCGCGTGTGTGCGGGAAGAGCCTCTGGGTGACGGGACGTCTTCAGCAGAAGGTAGTCGCGATCTCCGAACGCGACCGTGAGCGGAACAGTGATCTCACGTCCTGAAAACGGCGAGGCCGTGCACGCAAACGTGTCTTCGAATCCGGCCGCAGCCCCGAGGTCGTTAACCGCTGTGACCGCGTCGTCAGCAGGCATGCGCCGGCTTCCAACCGAGATTGGCACCGCAAATGCGAGCTCGCGCAGAAACGATGTGCGGACGACGATTCTCAGCGCCGCGGGAACGTTCGTCGCGAGAAATCGCAGCATCTGGAACACGTACTTCACGTGCAGTGGTGGATGATCGGTCCACAGTCCCGGCGGGGAGATGGCGACAACGCTGCGCGCGAGGCCGCGCCTGGCTGCCTCCATCGCGATCAGCCCGCCAAGAGAATTTCCGGCGATATCGACCGGACCGACCAGACCCATCGCGCGCATCGAGCTCTCCAGCGCGGCCGCGAGACTGGGGCTGGTCGGATTGATTCCAACCGGCAACGGCGGAGTCAGTCCGAATCCGGCGATGTCGAAGACGATGACTTTTCGAAAGGCGGTCAGATACGGCATCACCGTGTTCCACGCCGAACCCGACATGCCGATGCCATGAAGAAGAACCAGCGGACGCCCTTCGCCGCTCTCGGTGTAGTGCCACATCGGTGTCGTGAACTCCGCTCCGGTTTAAAGACGATTGACCGGACGGCAATGTGACAAATTCACTCAGTGGCGCCGTGCCTCCGCAACGTCGCCTGGACCTCCGGGTTCCCCTCGGCCATTGCGATCAGCGATCGGCCCTCACCATTTCCCGGTGCCTTGACGTCCGCTCCAGCAGCGATGAGTCGATCGACGACCGCAGGATAGTCTCCCCCGCTCGCGCGGCGGTGGACCGACCCGAACGCTGCCCAACCGAGCGGCGTGCTGAGGTGGACGGGATCGCGACCGTCGATCGGCACGCGCCCGCGCCGGAGCAGCATGTCGACGAACTCGACGTCGCCCATCCAGCTCGCCGCGCATGAAGCGCGTTGCCGCCGTCGACACCGCCGGCGGTCTCGTCGAAGCCCAGGCGGAGCATGAGATGCGCGGCCTCTCGCCGGCCGCCGAAGATGGCGTGGGCCAGGAGCGAGTGCTCAGCGTGTGAGGGCGAAGCCAGCACCGACGGATCCTGATCGAGCAGTGCGCGAGCGGCTGCTTCGTCGCCCGCGACGACAGCGTTGACGAAGCGCACGCGCGGCGGACTGCGACGCACGAGGAGCTCGCGCACGTCACCATGGCCGAACTTCAGTGCAACGTCGTGCGGCGACAGACCGAAGCCGAGCGTCCAGCAATAGATGTGGAGCGGCGGCACCGGCGCATAACCGGGCTCGTTGATCCGGGCGGCGACCGCCTGCGGATCGGCGTCGAGCAGACGCGCGGCCAGCGCAACATCGCCAAGGCGAGCCGGCATGAAGACGTCGGCGTCGGCGCCGCGTTCGAGAAGTCGGCGACACACGTCCGGCCGTTCTGCGAGCGCGTACTGGGCGGGCGTGGACTTGTGGTCGATGCAGCGGACATTCACATCAGCGCCGTGCTCGATCAGCAGGTCGGCAATCGCGACCGTTGCCGCTTCATGGAGCGGCTGCTGCCCATCGCCTCCGCGAGCGTGGACGCAGGCGGGATCGGCGACGAGTAATTCTCGAAGCTCGCCGATCCAGCCGAGCCTTGCGGCCACGTTCGGCGTGAGCGTCACGCCGCGGGCGAGAAGAAACCTCGCCGTTTCTTCGGTGGCGTTATCCAGAACGGTGTACGGTCCGTTCTCCCATTCGCTCTTCAGGTTGACGTTCGCTCCGGCCGTGATCAGCGCCTCGAGCATCGGTTTGTGTTTCGCGGCGATGTGTGCGGCTCGCTGGCCGAACGCGAACATCGGTGCGTCCACACGTTCTCGGACATGCGGCACTCGGAGAAGCTCCGTAACCGTGGCCACGTCGTCGCGAGACACCGCGTCGCGGAATGCTTCGATGTCGCGTTGCTGCTGTTGTTCGACGTTGCCGGGAACGTTCCGACGTGGCTCGGACATGATCGACCGCTACACCTGCAAGACGTCGCCGGGCTTCGCGACCATTTCGTAGAGCACGGGATTCACGAAGAATCCGAGGAAGAGCCGCGAGATCAGTCCCGCGACGACGACAATTGCAAATGGTCGCTGCGTGTCGGACCCGATGCCGGTGGACAGTGCCGCCGGCAGAAGGCCGAGGCACGCGACGAGCGCGGTCATCATGATCGGCCGCAGCCTCAAAAGCGCCGCCTCGCGCGTCGCCGCACGAATGTCGTCATTCTGCAGTCGCAGCTTGTTGATGTAGGAGACGAGAATCACTGCGGTCTCGACGGACACGCCCATCAGCGCGAGCAGTCCGAGCGCCGAACTGACACTGAACGGCGTGTGGCTCAGCTTCAGCGCGATCAGCGCGCCGACCGGTTCGGTCAGGATGACGCCGAGCAGCACCGTGACCGGAAACTTGAAGTTGCCGTACAGGGCGAACAGGATCATGAAGATCAGCAGCGCCGCCAGCGGCCCGATGATCGAGAGCTGCGAGCGCGCTTCGAGATACTCGCTGTATTCGCCGCCCCACTGGATCGTGTAGCCCTGTGGCAACTGCACGGTCCGTCCTACTGCCTGCTGCGCGTCGTTGACCGCTCGCGCCAGGTCGCGGCCCTGGATGCTGAACTGCACCCCGATGTAGCGCGAATTGTTCTCGCGGTAGATGAACGAGGCGCCATTGCCCTGGCGGATCGTCGCGAGTTCGGAGATCGGCACGTGCTGCCCCGAGGGAGTGGGCACGAGCAGGTTTCCGATCTCGCGGGTGCTGGACCGGTACTCCGGCTTCATGCGGACCACGAGATCGAACAGCTGTTCGCCCTGAATGACCTGCGTGGCCGCCGATCCGCCGACACCGCTCTCGACGATGTTCTCGACATCGGAGACGTTGATGCCGTAGCGCGCGATCTTCTCGCGGTCGACGTCCACCTGCACGCTCGGCTGCCCGAGCTCGCGGACCACGGTGAGGTCGGTGAAACCCGGCACCTGCGAGAGCACGCGCTTGACCTGCATCGCCTTGTCCTCGAGGACCTGCAGATCGCTGCCGTAAATCTTCACGGCGAGCGCGCTCTTGAGCCCGGTCAGCGCTTCGTCGACCGCGTCCTCCGCCGGCTGCGTGAAGTTGAAGATGACGCCGGGATACGCGGCGAGTTTCTCTTTCAAATCGTTCGTGAGATCCGCCTTCGTCCGAATCGCGCCCTGCCGCCACGTCCGGTCCTTGTACGGCCGGAGCCCGACGTAGAACTCGCAGTTGAAAAATCCGGTCGGATCGGTGCCATCGTCGGGCCGGCCCAGTTCCGATCCGACCTCGGTCACCTGCGGGTACGACATCAACAGGCTTCGCACTTGCGGCGCGAACTTCGAGGCCTCCTCGAACGAAATCGTGTACGGCATCGTCGCGCGCACCCACAGCGCGCCTTCGTCGAGGTGCGGCATGAACTCGCCGCCGATGAACGGGACGAGGAGCAGCGTCCCCCCGAAGATCAGCACGGAGCCGAGCATCGTGGACTTGGGATGATCCAGGCACCAATCGAGCTGCCGGGCGTAGATGCGCTTGACCCATTCGTACGGGCGATTGACGACCTCTTTGACGCCGTGCGTGAACCAGTACGACGCGAGAACCGGCACGAGCGTCAGCGTGAAGATCAGCGCGCCGAGCAACGCGTACGACATCGTCTCGGCCATCGGGTGAAAGAGCTTGCCGGACGGGCCGGTGAGCGCGTAGATCGGCAGGTAGCCCGCCAGGATGACCGCGACCGAGTAGAAGATGGGCCGATCGACGTCGTGGGCCGCCGCGATGATCACCTCGTGCAGCTTGTAGGATTGCCCCTGCCGCTCCGCCAGCTCGCGGTAGATGTTCTCCATCATCACGACCGTCCCGTCGATGATGATGCCGAAGTCGATCGCGCCGATCGACAGCAGGTTCGCCGGCACGCCGCGTCCGTTCAGCAGGATGAACGCGAACAGGAGACCGAGCGGAATCGTCAGCGCGACGATGATCGCGGCCCTGACGCTGACGAGGAAGAAGATCAACACGATCAGCACGAGCGCCATGCCGAGCAGCAGGTTGTGCTCGACGGTCTCGATCGTGAGCTCCACGAGATCGCTGCGGTCGTAGAACGGGCGGATCTTCACATCCGGCGGCAGCACGCCGTGGTTGAGCTCTTCGGTCTTCTTCTCGACGCCCGCGAGCACGTTCTGAGTCTGCTCGCCGCGCCGCATGAGGATCACGCCCTCGACCGAATCATCGTTCTTCTGGAACCCGAATTCGCCGAGCCGCGGCGCGTTGCCGATCGTCACCTCGCCGATGTCGCGGATGTGCACCGGCACGCCGTTGTTGCTCGACACGACGATGCTGCCGATATCGTCGGTCTTGGTGACGAGTCCGAGCCCGCGGACGTAGAAGAACTGCGAGCCCTGCGAATAGAAGCCGCCGCCCGCGTTCGCGTTGTTCGCGGAGAGCGCCGCCAGCACCTGCGGCAGCGGCGTGTGGTAGCTGTAGAGTCTCGCCGGATCGAGGAGCACCTGGTACTGCATCACCGTTCCGCCGAAGCCTGAGTCGTCCGCGACGCCCGGTACGGCGCGATACGCGCGCGCGATCACCCAGTCCTCGAGCGTCTTCAGCTGCTGCGGCGTGCGGTCGGGGCTCTCGAGCACGTAGCGATACACGAGACCCGACGGGCTGAACAGCGGCGACAGCGTCGGCGTGACGCCGGTGGGAAGCTCCGCTTCGCCCATGCGCTCGAAGACGACCTGTCGCGCGAAGTAGTCGTCGGTGTTCTCCGTGAACGTCATGATCACGTCCGACAACCCGTAGAGCGAGATCGACCGCAGGTACACCATGTGCGGCACGCCGTTCATCTCGACTTCGAGCGGCAGCGTGACGAGCCGCTCGACTTCCTCGGCGGCGTGGCCCGGCCACTGCGAGATGATTTCGACCATCGGCGGCGACAGATCGGGATAGGCGTCGACGGGCATGCGCTGAAATGCCAGGGCTCCGGCGATGACGACAACCACCGTGAACATCAGCACCAGAAAGCGCTGACGGAGAGCAAACTGAACGACGTGATGAATCATGTCGGCGCCTACTGCTGCAGCGTGTTCTGGAACTGCAGGAACAGGCTGCCGTCGCCGACGATGCGATCGCCGCCCTGCAGTCCCGAGAGCACCTGCGTCTTGCCGTCCTGGCTGTCGCCGATCGTGACCGACCGCCGCGCGAACTGGCGGTTGCCCGTTTCGATGTAGACGTACGGCAGGTTCTGCGCGTCGCGCAGCACCGCCGAGTCGGGCACGGCGATCGCGTCCGCAATCGTGCCCGCCTGGACGTTGGCGGTCACGTACATGTCCTTCTTCAATCGTTCGCCGGGATTCGCGGCCTCGATGCGCGCCTGCAGCGTCCGCGTCGCCGGATCGAGCGACGGCGCGATGTACTGAATCTTTCCGCGCACCGAGCCTGGATACGTTTCGTTGGTGATCGTCACTTCATCGCCGACCTTCACGTTGGCGATGTCGTTCTGATAGATGTTGACGAGCACCCACACGTGACTCATGTCCGACAGCGTGAAGCACTGGGTTGCGCCCGCCTGGAGCAGCTGACCCTGGTTGCACAGGCGCTCGACGACTTCGCCGTTCGTCGGCGAGACGAGGGCGATTTCGCCGGTCGACGGTTTGGTGATGAAGTCCTGCGGATTGGTGATGCCGACGATGCGCAGTCCCTGCTCGGCCGCCTCGAGATCCGCGTACGCCTGCGCCTTGCCCGAGTCGGCCTGCTCGACGTCGGCCTGGGCGATCGCGCCGTGCTGGTAGAGATCCTGCGCACGTTTGTCGATCTTTTCGGCGAGCTCGAACGCGTCCTTCGCTTTGATGTAGCCCGAGCGCAGCAGCGAGAAGTCGGGGCTCGCCACGTAGAGCAGCGGCTGCCCGGTCTTCACCTGCTGCCCCGGCGTCACGAGGATGCGGCTGACGGGACCGCCGACCTGCGAGATGACCGGCGTGGTCAGGAAGCCGTTGTACGCGACCGTGCCCGTCAGTCGAAGCACGCGCGCGAGCGGCGCCGTCGCGACGGTAAAGATCTGCACGCGCGCCGCCTGGTTCTCGGGCAGCGTGAACAGCTCGGCGCGGCTTTCGGGACGTTCGTTCGCAGAAAACGAGGTCATCGACGCTTGTCCGGTGCCGCCGCATCCAGCGACGGCGAACGAGCTGACGAGTACCAGAAGTGCGATGAGCCTTGTCATGGCAGATTCCTCGTGCCGACCGCCTGGCGCAGCTGCTCGACGGCGAGCATGTAGGTCGCCAGCGCCTGGCGGTACGCGAGCTGGGTCGATCGATAAGTGCGCTGGGCGTCGAGAAAGTCGAGCAGCGTGGCGGCGCCACGCTGAAACGCGTACTGGCTGATGTCGAGCGAGTCCTGCGCCTGCTTCAGGTACCCGGCGTCGTAGAGATTCACGACCGACGCGGCCGATTTGACCGCCTCGTAGGCGTTGACGACGTCGGTCATCACGATCGAGGACTGCTCGCTCGAGAGTTGCTGCGACTGGGTGACGGCGAACCCGGTGCGCGCGATCTCGCCCTGGTTCTTGTCGAAGATCGGGATCTCGATGTTCGCGAAGAGCGATCCCGTATTGGTCTGCGCGACGTGCGTGTAGCTGAACTGCGCGGTCACGTCGCGCTTGCCGTTGGCGATCGCGAGCGCACGCTGGCTCTCGGCGGAGGTGACACCGAGCTGCGCAGCGCGCAGATCGGGACGCTGCTGCACCGCGAGCGCTTTCAGATCGTCCTCGCTGGAGCGGACGGGCACATACGCCAGCGTGCCGGCCACCTCGTAGTTCTCGGGCACCAACTCGTAGCCGAGCAGCTGACGCAGCGACGCCATCGCCTGCACCTTCGCGAGGCGCGTCGTCGAGACGTCCATCTGGAACTGCAGCAGCTGCAGCTTGATCTTGAGGAGATCGCCTTCGCTCAGGCCGCCGGCATTGAATCGATCCTGACTGACGGTGACCGTCTGCTGGAAGCTGGTGAGCGCCTGCTGCGCGAAGTCGAGCGTCGATTCGGCGAGCACCGCCGCGACGAATTGGGAGGCCACGTTGAACGCCAGGCCGCGTTCCGTGTCGGATACCTGCGCGGTCGTCACGGCCGTCTGGTCCTTCGCGGCCTGAAGCCTCCGCGCCCGCTTGTCGCCGCGTTCGAACAGATACGAAACGCCCAGGTCGAACTGCGTGACGGACGACAAGTAGTCGGAGTTGAAGTTGCTCCAGTCGAACACCGGCAGAAACTGCCAGTCACCGAGCAGCACTGGATTCGGCCGGAGGTTTGCCGTGACTTCCTGCGCCTGGTTCTGCTGAATCGTCGTCCGCGCGGCCTGGAGCGCGTGGTTGTGGTCGCGCGCGAACTCGATCGCCTGGTCGAGCGTCACGCGCATCTGCGGCGGCGGCTGAGCGGCGCCGGAGACGGGCGACAGCACGATTGCCACGCCGAGCGCCAACGAGGGCTTCCATCTCGTGCCGCTGACCTTCACGTTCATAGTCGGCCCTGCCTGAACCGTTCGCGCACGAGGCGATCGCCGAGAGGGCGCGCGTCAGCGCGAGATCGAACTACCGAAAAACTTGCTCGAGGATTTCGACGGAGCTAGATGGAGGTGGCGGGCGGCGCGCGGGACGGGATGGTGATGCTGCAGATCGAGGTGACGAGACCGCTATCGATGATCCGGCGCGTTTCAAGCGAAGCCACGCGGCTGTCGAGGAGCGATCCGCTCGGGAGCGCGGTGTGCAGCAGCCGCAGGAGATGGCAGAGCGTGCAGTGCTCGTCCTGCGAGCCGGTCAGCAGCGTATTGGCGGTGAATCGGTGCGCGGCGTGATCGTGCTGAACCAGCTCCGGCGCGCACTCCGGATCGTCGCCGCCAGCATGCCCCCAGTTCAGAGTGCCGCTGCAGACGACAACCGACAGCAGCAGCGCGAGGACGCGCCCGCAAAGCCGTCGGTGCAGTCTCGTAAAGAACATATTCTGGATCGTTAGCAACTTACTGTGACGACCATGCGATGTCAATCAGCGTGGCCGCATTCGCGTAAAGAAACCGGGTGGAACGTGACTCGTGGCCACCTCAGCTCGAGGCCGGAATGGTGGTGCACTATCATGAGAAATCGTTGACGTCATCCGCGTCGGCTCTCTGAAGGAGGTGTAGCGTGCGTCGTCGAAGCGGCCGTCCTCTCGTGTTGCGCGGCTCGCGGCGACGAGTGCGGAAGCCTCGGATGCGCCATGGATCGGCCGAACTCACCTGGGCCATCGTGGGGCTCGCATTGATCGCAGCGCTGCTGTTACCTCGACTCATACGAAATCAACTGAGTGCGCCCGAGCCGCAACGCAACGTCTTCGCGCACGTCGCCCCCGCCAGATAGACGCTCACGGCGATCATCTCGGTGGGTTGCCGAAACTCTTCGGCGGCTCGACTCCAGTCCATCAATATAATGACGTCCGTTCGGACCACCCGAGCAGGAGGGACAGGTCGATGGCCGCCACGAAAACACGCTCGAAGACGAAGGCTGTTCGCCCAACCACCGTGGCCGCTTACCTCGCCTCGCTCACTCCGGAAAAACGGGCGGTCATCGAAGAGGCGCGCGCCCTCGTTCGGAAGCACATTCCCAAGGGCTACGCAGAGTTCATGAACTGGGGCGTGATCAACTGGGGCATCCCGCTCGAAGAGTTCTCCGACACGCACAACGGTCAGCCGCTCTGCTACGTGGGTCTGGGCGCGAAGAAGAATTACAACTCGCTGTACCTCATGGGTGCGTACAAGACCGCGAACGGCAAGTACACGACGCCGTTCTCTGCGAAGCTGCTCGTCGATGCATTCAAGAAAGCGGGGAAACGCCTCGACATGGGGAACTGCTGTCTCCACTTCAAACAGCTCGATGATCTCGAGCTCACGTCTGTTGCGAAAGTGATCGCGATGTCAACGCCGAAGGAGTACATCGCGTACTACAAGCGCGCGAAAGGACTCGCGTAAGGTGATGCAAATGCGCAATCGATTGCTCGTCAGCGCCTCGGCAATGATCGTGCTCTCCTGGCTCGTGACCATCATCTCGGCCCAGCCACAGGAACGCTCGGACGCCATGCGATGGCGACACATTGGCCCGACCCGAGCTGGCCGCGCACGCGCGCTCGAGGGCGTGCCGAGCCAGCCGAACCTGTTCTATATCGGGTTCGACAATGGCGGCGTGTGGCGCTCCACCGACTACGGTTCGACGTGGCAGCCGATCTTCGACGATCAGCCGACCGGATCGATTGGCGCCATCGCCGTCGCGCCATCCGATCCGAACATCATCTATGTCGGGTCCGGCGCCGGAATCATCCGGCCCGATCTCGCCGTCGGCGACGGTGTCTACAAATCGACCGACGCGGGGCGGACGTGGACGCATCTCGGGCTGCGCGACTCGCAGATGATCGCGATGATTGACGTCGACGCACGCAATCCCAATCGCCTCTTCGTTGCGGCCCTCGGCCACCCGTACGGTCCGAACGCCGAGCGCGGCATCTTCCGATCGGTCGACGGCGGTCGCACCTTCGAGAAGGTGCTGTACAAAGACGAGTACACGAGCGGCAACGACGTGCGGATCGACCCGTCGGATCCAAACGTCGTCTACGCGACGCTCTGGCAGCAGCAGCAGAGCTTCCTGGAGGGACAGGGCTTCGGCGGCGCCGGAAACGGCGTCTTCAAGTCGACCGATGGCGGCTCGACCTGGAAACAATTGACGCAAGGGCTGCCGAGCATCATCCAGGCAAACATCGCCGTCGCGGCGAGCAACCCGCGCGTGCTCTATGCGGCCGCGGCCGGCAACGTGCCGAACGCCGGCGGGCGCGGCGCAAACCCCACAACGGGCGTCGTCGGTTTCTACAAGTCGACGGATGCCGGCGAGCACTGGAACACCGTCGTCACCGCGGCGAGCAGCGGCGGTCAAACGAAAGTCGACGGGCGGCCGCTCGCGCGCATCGGCGGCGGCGACCTTCCGACGGTTGCGGTCGATCCGAAGAACGAGAACGTCGTCTACACCGCGTCCACGGTGATGTGGCGCAGCGAGGACGGCGGCGCGAACTGGTCGGCCGTGCGCGGCGCGCCAGGCGGCGACGATTACCAGAAGATTTGGATTAACCCGAACGATTCGAAGATTCTGCTGGTGGTCTCGGATCAGGGCGGCGTGGTCTCGGCCAATCGCGGGGCGTCGTGGAGCAACTGGTACACGCAGCCGACTGCGGCCATGTATCACGTGACCACGGACAATGCGTTTCCGTATCGCGTGTGTGGCGGCCAGCAGGATTCGGGATCGGCGTGCGTCGCGAGCCGGTCGATGGACGGTGAGATCACGTTCCACGACTGGCATCCCGCGAACATTCAGGAGTACGGCATCGCCGCGCCCGATCCGAAAGATCCCGATCTGGTGTACGGCAGCGCGCGCACGAACGTGTCGCTCTACAACCGGCGCACCGGCCAGACCACGAACGTCGGGCCCGGCACCGAGCAGCGCGGCGGCGGCTTCGGGCGCAACGTCCGCACGATGCCGATCGCGTGGTCGCCGGTCGAACCGGGCACGCTCTTCTACACGTCGAACGTCGTCTGGAAGTCGACCGATCACGCGCGCAGCTGGACGCGCATCAGCGGCGATCTCACCCGTCAGACGTGGGCCGTTCCCGCGACCGCGGGTAAGTACGCCAGCACCGTCACGCCCGCGCCGCTCGGTTCAATCACGGCGCTCGCGCTATCCCCGCTCGACGTCAACGTGATCTGGGCGGGCAGCGACGACGGCGCGATCCAGGTCACGACCAACGGCGGCGGCGCGTGGACGAACGTCACCCCTGCCGCGATCAAGCCGTGGACGCGCATCTTCAACATGGACGCGGGCCACTTCGACAAACTGACGGCGTATGCAGCGGCGAACACGCTGCGGATCGACGATCTCAATCCGCACTTCTGGCGCACGCACGACGGCGGTAAGACGTGGACCGAGATCAACACCGGCATCGCGTCTGGAGCGGCGGCGAATTCGATTCGCGAAGATCCGCGCACGAAGGGGCTGCTGTACGCCGCGACCGATCTTCAGGTGTGGGTCTCGTACGACGATGGCGATCACTGGGAATCGCTGAAGATGGGCATGCCCGCGATCTCGGTTCGCGATCTCCAGGTGAAGGACGACGACAGCTGCCTCTGCTCCGATCTCATCGCGGGCACGCACGGCCGCGGCTTCTGGATTCTGGACAACATCACTGCGCTTCGGCAGCACGCCGAGGCCGAAGCCGCACGCCGGACGAGCAATGCATTCCTATTCAAGCCTGCGACAGCCGTGCGCGTGCGATTTGGCACCAACGACCCGACGCCGTGGCCACCGGAGCTGCCCGCGGGCGAAAATCCGCTGCCCGGTGGTTTGATCGACTACGCGCTCGCACGCGACGCGTCCGGCCCGGTGGCGCTCGAGATCGTTGACGCTGCTGGGAAGGCCATTCGTCATTACTCGAGCACCGATCACGTGCGCGACCCGAATCCGGCGCTCGATCCCGCCGCGTATGACAAGGTCTGCCAGCAAACGCCGACCGCTCCGGACTGCGCGCTGCCACTCTATTGGCCGGCAGCGCCAATCCGGTTGTCGACCCGTGCCGGCGTGCACCGGTTCACGTGGGATCTGCGGTTCGATCCGTTCGGCGAGGACCCCGATGACGGCGACGAAGGCGCGACCGGCGCCGTGCCGCATCACACCTACGATCTTCCATACTCGCCGTGGGCGCCGCCAGGTACGTACACCGTGCGTCTGACGGTCGACGGAAAGCGGTACGAGCAACCGATCACCCTGCGACTCGATCCGCGCGTGACGACGCCCGCCAGTGAATTGACTCAGCTCAACACGCTCACCCGCGAGCTGTACGACGATGCCGGGCAGGCGCACAACGCCTACACCGAGGCGCGTGCGCTGATCGGGCGGCTCGGGTCCGGCACCGATGCCGCGGCTCTGAAGACCAGGATTGACGCGATCGCGCCGGCCGACACGGGAGCCCGCCGTGGCCGCGGATTCGGTCCCGGCGCAGGCGGCGGCGCGCCTCAACAAACGCTCGACACGGTGAGTCAAGCGGCGATGGCGGCAGCGATGGCGATGCAAGGCGCCGACGTGGCGCCGACGGCCGGTCAGGTCGCCGCCGCAGCGAAGGCGCGCGCCGACGTCAAGGCGATGATGGATCAATGGTCCGCGCTGAAGGCGAGTTCGCCGGTGAAGTAGCCCGTAAATGGCGAGACCGGGCTGTTCAGGATCCTGTACTGGCGACTGAGGACGCCGGGGCATTGCTGCCCCGGCCCTTGCGGACGTGAACGTCTCAATCTATCCGCAGGCGCTTCCGCGCTGAGCGCGCACGGGCGGTGCGATCACGGCTTGATGCGCTTTCCCAAGAGCTTGCCGACGATAGGTGTCGGCGGCAGGATGGTGGTCCCGTCGGTCGCGTACTGAGTGATCGTGAAGTGGCCGGTATAGCTGTTGCCGTCGTGAGAGAGGGTGACAGTCTCTGAAATCGTCGCGGGACCGACGGGTTTCCCTGCACCATCCCAACTCATCGCCACATGCTTCAGCGTGTAGGTGAACAGTCCGCTTCTCTTCCACACACCCAGGCAGAAGCTGCTGGTCCGCGGGTCACGTGACGAGTTCATGATTTCCGTGCCGTCGACGTGCCACTGAACGTACGCCGAATCGATTGGCGTCCCGTCGGTGATGCCGTTGGTGTTCCCTTCGGCGACAAAATCGACGTGCCAGAACCCCACGATTGTCGCGTCGACGTCGAACGACACCAGCCCGGGACGCGCCGCACTCTGCGATCCCTTCGACGGCTTCACCTGCCAGACAGCTCCCCCGTTCGCATCTGGAATGACGCAGCTGGCCTCCGCCGACGACGCGAATCCCGCCGCGAGCGCGGCGACTCCGATGACGGCGGTGACCACAATCTTTGGGACTCTGCTCATATTCGCTCCTTGTGGACAATTGCTGGACCGGACCAGATCCGACATGCGAGACTTTGTAGCCCATGGAGCGGCGGCAAGTCCTCAGGGAGAGATCAAGAAGTTCTCAAGTCTCCTCGGAAGCTCCGGTCCCGCCGGTGCCGGCGCATGCATCGTTCTTCAAGTTTGGGAACCTGACGATCGATCTGCTCTCGGGCTGCATCCATCGCGGGGGCATACGCGTGTCACTGGAACCTCGCGCCTACGATGTCCTGGTCCATCTCGTACGGCATGCCGTTGAGGTCATCCCGCGGGAGGCGTTGCTCGATGCGATCTGGCGCGACGTCCACGTCACGCCGCATTCTCTGACGCAGGCCATTCTTCAACTTCGCCAGGCGCTCGGGGACGACAGGCGGAAGCCACGCTTCATCGAGACGCGGCACCGCAGGGGGTACAGGTTCATAGCGCCGGTTCGGGCGAGCATGTCGCGGCCGCCGGCGGATGCCGCGGTCGACAGCGCGTTGTCGCAGCCATCAATCGCCGTCCTGCCGTTCCTGGACATGAGTGCCGCACGTGATCAGGAGTGGTTTGCCGACGGCATCGCTGAGGAGATCAGCAACGCGCTCACACGGATTCCAGGCCTGAAGGTGATTGCGCGGACGTCCGCGTTCGCGTTCAAACACACACAGCAGGACGTCAGGCGCATCGCGGCGCTGCTCGGGGTCGGCCACGTCCTGGAAGGCAGCGTCCGCACCGCCGGCAGTCGACTTCGCGTAACGGCGCAGCTGATCAACGCGCAGGATGGCAGTCACATCTGGTCGGATCAATACACCGGCGACGTGACAGATGTCTTCGACATCCAGGAGTCGGCAGCAACTGCCATCGCCGGCGCGCTTGAAGTCAAGTTGTCGGCGCCGTCGATGTCACGACGCGGTACCGCGAACATCGCTGCGTATCAGGCGTACCTCGAGGCCGTTGAAGCAATGCAGCGCGGCCTCGAGCCCGACCCTTTCAACCTGCTGTACCGGCGCCTTCTGGCCGTCGGCTTGTGGCACGCGAACCGACTCGATGACGCCGAGCGCGAATTGCGCAGGGTGCTGGAACTCGACGAGAGCTTCGCCCGTGCACATTACACGCTTGGGGCAATCTGCGCACAGCGCGAGAGGTTCGGCGAAGCGCTCGAGCTCACACAGCGCGCGCACGAGCTCATACCCGAGAATCCCATCGTCTTGGGACAACTGGCGGCGCTGGTTCTGCGTGCCGGCGACCGCCGTCGGGCTGACAGTCTGCTCGATCAGCTGCGGCGCGGCGAAGCGCACGGAACGTCGATCGGTTTCGCGGTCTTTCATGCCACGCGTGGCGAGATCCAAACGGCGTGCGACTGGGCTGTTCGGGTCATCGAGCAGCGCTACCCTCAGGTTGTTCACGTCCTTCGTCCGCTTCTGTGCGGAAGCGCGAGGTGGCCTGCTCTAGCTGCAACGATGAACCTGCCCGCGTCGTGAGCCCGCTCACGGGGCACGACTTGCCGAACGCCAGCTGACGCGTCGAACATTTCTCCAGTGACGCAACAGGGTGCCGAAGTCGCGGTTGGATCGACGTGACGGCGAGCTCACGGCCTCTTCAGCGAGAAGCCAGGTGAATGCGCTCGTCCACTTCCTTGAGCAGCGACTCCATCGATGCACCGCGTCCGATTTCGTGTTCACGCGCCCAACGCCGTTGTCCAAGGCGGGCGTGCGCGTCGCGTTCGATCCGTTCCCACAGATCCCGCACGGACTCGTCGACGGCCCGTGCGCCGGTGCGTTCGGTGACCGCGTCCCGGATGCCGACGATTCTCGCCACCCACGCGTCGTCGCCGGTCAACTCGGCCGCCGCGGCGAGCGGGGTCAGCGCGTAGAGGAGCGCGAAGCGATCGTTCAGTGAGTGGACGCACGCGATGCTGTCCCGAGCGTGCGCGATCGCCTCCTCCGCATGGTTCCGGCGCACCGCGAGGAGGGCGCGGACGTACAGCACGAGCAAAGAGGACCACGCACCGACCGCCTCGGAAAGCGCCGCCGAAGCTTCGCCGAGCAGACGATCGGTTTCAGTGAGGTCGTCGGCCGCCAGCGCCGCCCGCGCCAATCCGGCCAGCGCGTTGCTGGTTCCCCAGGCGAACCCCAGATCGTCGAATCGCGCGAGCGCGATGGTGAACCGCGCCACCGCAGGGCCGAGATTGCCGGATGAGAGCTCGACGTGCCCGAGCATCACCTCCGCGATGGCGACCGCCATCGTCGTCGATCCGGCGGCCAGCATAAGACTCTGCTCGCAGGCATCGCGGGCGCGAACCAGCTCCCCCTGCGCGTACCACATCACGCTGGTCCCGGCCAGTGCTGCCGCCCTCGACGATGGCGGAAGCGCCGTGGCGGCGGTGACCTGCTCGTACCAACGAAGGCCCTCGACGGTGTGACCGCGAATCAGCCAGAAGAACATCAACTGCCACACGATCTCGCACGCCTCGGTGTGCCGGTCGTGCTCGATCAGCCAGCTGAGCGCGCTTCGAACGCTCTCGAGATCGTCGCGAACGCGATCGAGCCACGCGCCTTGCTCGCGGGCCATCATCTGCTGTCCCGCGGCTGCCGCGGCGGTCACGCAGAATCGCGCCAGTCCTTCCATGGCGACATCACGCTCGCCGGAATCGGTCAATTCGCCCCCGGCGTACGCCCGCACGGTTTCCAGCATGCGATACAACGGGCGTGTCGCACACGAGCCTCCGACGCACTGCAACAGGCTTCGTTCGACCAGGCCGGCGACCGTTCGCTGCGCGTGCTCCAGCGCAGCCGGCGTCGTCCCGTCCTCGGTCTGGACCGCGGCAGCCGCCTCGATCGGGAACAGCCCTGGCAGCACACCGAGGCGCCGGAATGCGCGCTGCTCGTCAGCCTCGAGCAGCTGATAGCTCCATGCAACGGTCGCATTCATCGTCTGCTGCCGCGCCGGCAGGTCGCGACGGCCAATCGTCGGCGACAGGACATCGTGCTCGAGGCGTTGCAGCAAATGCTCGGCTGACAGCACCTTGAGCCAGGGGGCGGCCAGTTCGATCGCGAGAGGCAGCGCATCCAGACGCCGGCAGATCGCCCAGTCGACGCAAGTCGCGATTGGTCGCCGCGATGACGCGGACGTCGACTCCACCCGGGTGGTTCCGATCACCATGCCGCCGCTGCGACGGCGCCTGGACGACGTCGCGGCTCTCGCCACGCATTTCGCCGAAAAACATGCGGCGCGCAACGGATGGGCGGCGCCGACGATCGAGCCCGACGCGATTCAGGGCCTCCGTGAATACCACTGGCCGGGCAACGTGCGCGAGCTCGAGAACACCATCGAACGCGCGGTAGTCCTGTCGGCTGGCCGCGCCATCACGCGGAGCGCCGTCGCCATCGAACCGGTCGCGGCGTCGGCGGAGTGCCGCGTGCCGTTCCTTCGGATTCGCGACAACGTGCAGTGGGCCGAGCGCGAAACGATTCAGCAGGCGCTGCGTTCTTGTCGACAAAAGGCACGGGCCGCGACGAGCATGGGCATCAGCCCGCGTGCGTTGTCTTACTATCTCGCGAAGTACTCCGATCTCGAGGCGGAGGAACCTTACTTCAACCCATCGACGACGTAGACGACCGATGGAGGAAGGACTTTGATCGACGGCCCAAGCGACTGCCCCGGAGCGAGTGACATTGCAGCGGATTATAGCTGCGACGCTACTCGGTACTGGTTCGCGCGGTCGAAAAGCGTCGGATCACGTCGCGATCGGTCAGGTCGTATTGGTTCTCGGGCGGATACAACGCTCCGCCGAAGGTGACGGCGGGACGATGCCGTGTGGAATCGTCTTGGCGTGTCGTGAACGCAGCGACATGGATCTGTCGACACTGCGTCCTCGAGATCACGTCCGTGAAGTTGTGTGGCCGTATTCCGCCGCCAGGCATCACCTGGATGCGATCGCCGCCATACTCGATCAGCCGGCAAATCAACTCGAGTCCCTCTGCGACTGATGGCTGCTGACCGCTGGTGAGCACGCGCGTGATCCCCAGATCGACGAGCTGATCGATCGCGCGAAACGGATCGGGCGTGACGTCGAAGGCGCGATGAAATACCGCGTCGCGCGAGCCCGCAATCTGCCGGAGCGTTCGTGTGCGAGGCACGTCCACTTCACCGGTCGGCGTGAGGACACCGAACACAATTCCCGCAGCGTTCTGTTCGACTGCCGCGTGCGCATCGGTCACCATGGTTGCGAACTCGACATCCGTATAGCAGAAGCCGCCGCCGCGCGGGCGAACCATGACGATCGCCGGAATGCGGAGACGGCGAACGGCTTCGGCGATCGTGCCGTGAGACGGCGTGAGCCCGCCGAAGAACAGACTCGAGCACAACTCGACTCGGTTCGCGCCGCCGGCTTCGGCTTCAAGGGCATCGTCGACCGAACCGCAGCAGACCTCGAGGAGCATGGTGCGGGCATCCTAGACAGCGCTGTTGCTGTCAGTCAACCACCGCACGGGCCTCAGCGCCGTCGGCCGCTCGACGATCTCTTTGTTTGGGGGTGAATCGTCTCACCGAGCTTGAGCATTTCGACGAACGCCGCGATCTTCCTCTTCCGCCCGGCTGCGGTCTTCATGTTGTGCACGCGAAATGCGAGCGCAAATCGGTTCTGTGCGCTGAGCGTCGACAACGTCCTCTTTGCCTTCGGCTCAGCGTCGATGGCAGCCTGGAGATCGTCGGGGATCGCCATGTTTTTGCCGCTTCCGTAGGCGCGATCCCAGCGTCCGTCGGCCTTCGCGGCTTCCACCTCCTTGAGTCCATGCTCGGTCATCCGGCCTTCCGCGATCAGCCGGGTCACGTTGTCGACATTGATTTGGCTCCAGATGCTGCGCTTGCGACGGCGCGTGTAGCGCTGCAGATAACTTTTGTCGTCAAAGCGCTTGCGCACCGCGTCGATCCAGCCCCAGCAGAGGCAGACGTCGATCGCCTCTTTCGGTGTGATCGACTTCAGACCCGATCCCGTTTTGAAGATTTTGATCCAGACCTCGTCTTCCGCATGGTGGTGCACGCTGAGCCACCTATAGAAGGCGATGGCGTTTTCGAATGTGTTGACCTTCGCGGGATTGACCTTGACGGGCGGCATCGGGACACCCTTTCCTGGCGCGATGCGACGCAGCATAATGAGCGATCGTCGAAAACTCAAATGCAGTCCGGACGCGTATCGGCACAGTGACAAGGCGAAGCGCCGGGTGGACGGCCAATGGTCTGACGTGTACGGCGCTCCTGGTTGCGGCGCTCGCGGCGGTGCGCGTCACGCCGCAATCGAGCGGCGTGAAGGCCCGGCTGCGCGGCGTCAGCGCAGTCTCGTCGTCGGTTGCCTGGGCGAGCGGCGCCGGCGGCACAATCCTGCGGACCGTCGATGGCGGACGAACGTGGCAGCCGCGTCCCATTCCAGCGACGCAGAGCTCTGATTTTCGAGACGTGGACGCCTTCAGCGATCGGGTCGCGTTCGTGCTCAGCATCGGCAGCGGCGAATCGTCTCGCATCTACAAAACGGTCGATGGCGGCGAGCACTGGGATCTGCAATTCGCGAACAGCGACCCGAAAGTGTTTCTCGACGCGATGACGTTCGCCGACGCGACGCACGGGGTCGCGTTCAGCGATTCGGTCGATGGCGCATTCGTGGTTCTGATGACGTCGGACGGTCGCAGCTGGTCGCGCATACCCGCGGATCGGCTGCCTGCCGCGTTACCTGGAGAAGGCGCGTTCGCCGCGAGCGGATCGAACATCGCGATGGTCGGACGCGACGGCATCTGGATCGGCACGACTGCGTCTCGGGTGTTGCGTTCCCTCGACGGCGGCCGCACGTGGACTGTGATTCAGACGCCCCTCAGAACCGGGACTGCGACCGGCGTCTTCTCCATCGCGTTCCGCGATCGCGATCACGGCATCGTGGTCGGCGGCAATTACCAGAAGGAGCAGGACGCGATCGACAACGCAGCGGTCACCGCCGACGGGGGCAGCACGTGGACGCTCGTGAAGGGGCTCGGCGGATTTCGATCGGCGGTCGCCTGGCGGACGGGGCCCGCGAACGCGCTCATCGCGGTCGGCCCGAGCGGCGTGGATCTGTCGCGCGACGACGGACGCACGTGGACGGCGGGCGGCCCTGGCAGCACCGACGGCTTCGACGCCATCGGCGTCGCGCAGGGCGGCACTGCGGTCTACGTATCCGGATCGCAGGGCCGGATCGCGCGACTCGACTGGGACTGATCATCCCCGTTCATGTGCGCGATCACCGGTTGTTCCACGGAAAGCCGGTAAAGATCGTCATCTGCTCGTTGACCGGGAAACGGCGCGGGAAAAATCCCGTGCTGTGCGACTCGCCCGCGTCAATCGCCGCAAGCGCGGTGTCCAGGTCCTTCAGATCTTTTGTTGTCAGCCAGGGCGCGGAGATCTTCTCATTTGCCCGGCAGCAGTGCGCCGTCCAGATCCTGGTGTCGGCCGGCAACATGCCGATCAATCGCCTGGTCGTGGCCCGGTAGGCTGAGAGGCTCGAGCCCGGCAGGAATGCGTAGAGCGTCGTCGGATAAATGTAGTCGCCGGAAAACAGCTGACGCGCGGCCGGATCGAACAGCGCGACCGAGGTCGGCGTGTGCCCGGGCACCGACAGCACGGTGAGTACGCGACCGCCGAGATCGATCGTGGAATCCGGCTTCAGCCACTCAGTCACGGTGAACGTCGGAGGCGTGAGTCCGTCGCGCATGCCATGGAACTCGAAGCGTCCAATCGTGAACCGGCCGTTCGACACGTCGGCACGCGTCTCCGGCAGATCGATGATCGCGATGGATCGGAAGGGCCTGATACCGCCGGTGTGATCGAAATGCAGATGCGACGGGATCACGGTCACCGGCAGGCGGGTGAGACCAGCAACGACGCCGGTGATGTTGTCTCGGGTGCCGGAGCCGGCGTCGAACAGCAGCGCGCGTTGCTCGCCCATGATCAGGTACGCGTAGTTCTGCTGGTAATAGCGCGGCTCGCCAATCGCGACGGTCGAGGCGTCGATAGGCTGCACGGCCCAATAGTCATCGACCATGTGACCGGCGGCAAGATCGGGCTTCGCCGGATCGACAATCTCGTACGAGGAAAACGGACCTGTCAGCGCCGGGATCGTGTACGGGGCAAAGTACAGGACGAGACCGGCGACGACAAGGAGCACAGCGCCCGTACAGGCGAACAATGCGGTGCGACGTTGAGTCACGCGGAATTGCCGCTCAATCCTCCTTCCTTCTCATGAAAGAGCGCAAGAGCGGGATGCTTATGGCCGTCCCACCCTCGCACCCAGATCGGCGAGAAGCTCCTCCAGTTGGGTGAACGTCTCGTCCATCGCCTCCGCGGCCCCGGTGCCAGCAGCGTCGAGCGCTTCCTTCGAGGGATAGAGTTCGTGCACGACCAGCAGCGTCCTGCCACTCTTCTCTTCGAAGGTCACGGTGGTGACGGGCCCTGCGTCACTACCTTCGTCATTGGTCCAGACGAGGCGCGAATACGGTGTCACTTCGAGATACGTGCCGAAGAACTCGTCGGCCTTTGAGGCATCGTGTCCGAATACCAAACGGTACCTGCCCCCGGTGCGCACCTCCATTTCGCACGAACGCAGGACCATGCCCAGCGACTTCGGCACCCACCACTGCTTGAACAACTCCGGCTTGGTCCACGCCTCGAACACCATGCGCGGAGGACCGTTGAGGGTTCGCGTCACGACGAGCTCACGCTCGGACGTCCGTTCCACGGTCGTGTGGTTCTTCATCGGTGTGGCCTCATTTTTTCTTCCTGCGTCCATTAGCCTTCTCCTTCCGTTTCAAGTCCTCGACAACCTGGTCCAACGCGTCGAAGCGCGCTTCCCAGAGCTGCCGGTATCGCTCGATCCAGGCGGCCTCTTCCTCCAGGCCGCGCGCGCCGAGCTTGCACGTCCGCACGCGTCCGATCTTTTCAGTGGTGACGAACCCCGCCTGCTCCAGGACACCGATGTGCTTCTTCATGCCCGTGAGGGTCATGTCGAACTTCACGGCAAGGTCTGTGATCGAAGCCTCTGACCGGCCGAGGTGTTCCAGAACGCCGCGTCGAGTGACGTCGCAGAGCGCGCCGAACGACGCGTCGAGGCGGTCAGTTTGATACTGAACCATATGGTTCAGTATATATCAGAGGCCTGGCCCGTATGCAAGGGGAGGCGATCGGCGGGCGCTACGGCTGCGCTGTGGTGCCGGACGCAGCCGGCGCGTTCTTCACCGTCCGATCGAAAAATTCCTCGATGCGCCGCCAGGCGTCGCGCAGCACGATGTCCCGGCGGAAGAAGTGAATCTCTCCAGGATAGATCTGCGACTCGAACGGCTTCCCAAGCTTGATCAGCACGTCGAAGAGGCGCAGCGAGTCGGCGAAGGACACGTTCCGATCGTTCGTGCCGTGCAGCACGAGCAGCGGACGCGCGAGCTTCTCCATGTGCTGGATCGGCGCCGAGACGTCGTAGATCTGCGGATTCTGGACCGGCGTGCCGAGACGCGGCGTCGTGTATCCCGAGCCGTACGTCGCCCAGTCCACCACGCCGGCCACATCGACGCCGGCGCGCCACAGCGTCGGATCGACGGTCATCGCCTGCAGCGTCAGGAAACCACCGTAGCTGAGACCGAATACGCCGATGCGATCGGGATCGACGTAGCTGAGCGTCTTCAGGTAGTCGGCGGCCGACGCGACGTCCGCCGTATCGTTCACGCCGACGCCCATGTAGACGCCGGTCGACCAGTCGCGGCTGTACCCCGAGCTCCCGCGGTAGTCGGGCGTCAGGATCACGTAGCCCTGCTGCGCGAGGTACTCGCAGAGCGAGTAGTACATGCGATAGCTGCCGGGATGCCATCCGAGAAAATTTTGATCGGATCCCGAGCCGTGAATCCAGACGAGCGCCGGATTCTTGCGGCTGCGATCGATTCCCTTGCCGACCATGAGTGTCGCCGGCACGGGCTGCTTGTCCAGGCGACTCGGAAACGACACCGCGACCGGGGTCGTGAGATCTGCTTTGTCCAGGCCGGCCGGCATCGAGTCGCTGAGACGTGTGAACCGCTGCCCGCCGCGCGCGGCGACGACGTAGAGGTCGAGCGAGTTCTGGACGTCGGTCCGATGGAAGACCAGCCGGCTGCCGTCGGGCGAGAACGCCGGATCGTAGTTGACGCCGTGCTCCGTGACGATCGGCTCGCTGCGGCCGGACGCGACGTCCACTACGTCGATGAAGCGCTCGAACTGATTGCCGGCCGCGCTGCGATGGTAGGCAATGCGCGTGCTGTCGGGCGACCAGGCGCCGAGTCCCGTCAGCCAGTTGCCGCTCGTCAGCTGCTTTGCCTGCGATTCCGACGTGGCGGCCACCGGCGTGACATAGAGGTGCAGCCAGCCGCTGCGATCGCTGACGAACGCGACCGACTTGCCGTCGGGCGAGACGAGCACTTTGGAGTCGCGCGCCGTAGGTGAGAACCAGCGATCGTCGTGATCGCGCCAGAGCACGCGCGGGGAGCCGCCGGCCGTCCACGTCTTGATCTCGCGAGTCTTGCCGTCGGCGGATCCTTCGGCCCACACGAGCGAACCGTCGGCCGCGAACTGCACGGCGCTCGGATTTCCGACAACTGGAATCCACGTGATGTCGCCGCCGGCGACCGACGCGACGCCGAGCCGGCGCTCGATGGCCCCGCCCGCCACGACGCCGTTGCTGTTGCCGACCACGCGCATGCGATCGCCGTTGAACGGAAGAAGCCCCGGATCGGCCGGCAGTCCCGTCCCGTTCGACGTGAACGCGATCCAGTGACCGTCGCGCGAGAAGACCGGCGCCCCGGCGGTCATCGGCGCGAGCCCGGTGACAGGCCGCTGCGTCTTGCGATCGAGCGAGGCGCTCCAGATCTGGCCGCCGCGCGTGAAGGCGATGAGCGCGCGATCGCTCGAGAGCGCGAACGATGCGGCGTCGGACAGGCCGCCGGACGCTCGCGCGGGCTTCGCCGTCCGCGGCGAGACCGTCCAGAGGACGCCGTCTTTCGCGAAGAGAATCTCGTCGGCCGACCGCCACGCGAACGCCGTGATGTCCGACGTCCGGATGTCGGGGTCGACCGGAAAGTCCGTCAGCTGAACCGGCGGCTGGCCCGGCGTCGCGACGAAGAGATCCTGCTTGCCCCACGCGTCCCACAGGAACGCCACCATCGTGCCATCGGGCGACCAGGCGGGCGACGACGGGTACTTGATGCGTGAGATGCGATCGATCGTGAGGCTGCCGTGCGGCGCGTCGGCCGTGATGGACGGTACGGCAAGGATCAGCAGCGCGGAACAGAGCACAGCGGTTCGTGACTGCATGGCGAACGATTATCCGTCCGCCCCGCGATCGCGTCCACCCGCCGCTTGCGGGATCTACTGATGACCGAACGGCTTCAGGTCAAAGAGACCGATCTTTGATCGTCGTATGTCACAATCCACGTCACGTCGGGTTCTCGGGGATAACAGTGTCAGCGATGCTCAACCTGATCAATGTACTGCTCGCGGGACTGGCGGTCATCATTCTCGCGTTCACGTTCACATGGTGGCGGGCTGCGCGCGACGGACGGCCGCCGCACGGCCGGCCCAGGCCGCTGCTTTTGCTGGTCGGTTTCATCACGTTGTTCTTCGACACGCTCGGCATCGGCAACTACGCGCCGACGACGGCCCTCTTCAAGCTGACAGGGATGGTCCGCGACGAGATGATTCCGGGCACGCTCAACGTCGGATCGTCCATCCCGGTGGCATTCGAGGCGTTCGCGTTCATGGTCGCCGTCGCGGTGGATCCGATCACAATCGCGTTGCTCGTTCCCGTCGGGACGCTGGGCGGCTGGTTCGGCGGTCAGGTCGTCTCGAGATTACCGCGGCGGCCGATCCAAATCGGCATGGGACTCGCCCTGCTCGTCGGCGCGGCGTTCATGCTGATGACGAACCTGAAGATGCTTCCGGGCGGCGGCGATGCGATCGGGTTTTCTGGTCCGACGCTCGTGTTCGCAGCCGTCATGACGTTCTTCATCTGCGGCGGCAACGCCCTGGGCGTGGGGAGCTATGCGCCGAGCCTGCTCGTGTTCAGCCTGCTCGGCATGAACCCGCGCGCGGCGTTTCCGATCATGATGGGCTCCGCCGCATGCGGGCTCCCTGCTGCCGGTATTCGATTCGCCCGGGCCGGCCGTTTCGACGGAACGGTCGCACTTGCGTTGACGCTCGGCGGAATTCCCGGCGTGCTGATCGCCGCGTATGTGGTGAAGTCGCTGCCCGTCGAAACGATTCGCTGGCTCGTCGTCGCCGTCGTGCTGTACGCGTCGGCCTCGATGCTCGCCGCGTCGCGCAAGCCGGCCGAAACGGAGAACGCGCAGGCACGGGCGCTGTGAAATCCGACATGAATCTGCAAAAGGTCGCTAGTAGGCCCTGGAGCGGACGCGAAACGACCACCAGCTATCGGGGCGCTTCGCACCGGGCGCCGGTGTGGCTCCCGGGGGCTGCACCGCCTGCACCTCAGGCTTCTGAAGCTTCGCGACTCTTGCGGCCCAAGCCGCATCGAGCGTCGTCGGGTCCGTCACGCGGCTCAACACGACCGGGTAGACGATGCCGTTCAGGCGCAGGCGGCCCGGATGGTCGGCACCAACATGCTGGCACCAGTACTTCCGCGTTCCCACCGAGCAACTGAGGAAGAGGTCGCCTGACGGCGTGGCCATGCAGTTCAAGTTCACGGAGTGCGGCAGCCACCCGGCAGTGATCTGAATCTGGCACAGCGACACGTCATTCGCGAAGCGCCAGTCCCGGACCGGTTCGCGGTGCTCTTCGCCGCGCAACACGAAGCCGGGAACGCCCGCACAAGGACAGGCGATGGCCCAGTAGCCGCCGCCCACGACGGCCACGACCACAACCGCTGCGGCGAACCAGAGAACGATCCTCTTGACTGCGCTGGACGGTGCGCGAGGAGGCGCTGGCTGTGCACTCACGGCAGTCTCTTCTCCCGAGCACCAGATCGCTTCCGATCGATGGCGACCGCAGTCCCTATACTAACGCCGAGGCCAACGCCTACATGACGTTCGTCTATCTGCCGTTCGACATGTTCCTGAAGCCAGTCGCTGAGGATCGGGAGGTCTGGTTCGGCGTGGCATTGTCAGGATGGTGGGCAAAGGCGACCGAACCGATTCACTGGGCCATCTACGCGCTCGGAGCGTGGGGGCTCTGGGGGAGAGGCTGGCCGGGCGGCGCGGCAGCCGCTGCCATCTTCATGCTGCCGACCATCGCGCTGTGGCGAGCGAAACCGCTCTTCCGTGGGACGTTCGGTGGCTCAGCGCGCTAGTACCCGGCCGCCTTGCCAGCCGCCGACCGTCCATCCGACGCACCCTGCAACCACCCGCCGTCGCTGACGATCGCGGCCACTTGGGCGAGGACGACGCCCGGCGCGTAGTCGACGTCGTAGCCGCGCGCCTTGAGCAGCGCGACGGTATCGGGCGAGATGCCGCGCTCGAGCGAGAGCTTGTCCGGCAGCCATTGATGGTGCACGCGCGGCGCGTCCACCGCGTCCTGGACGTTCATGCCGAAGTCGATCACGTTGAGGATCACCTGCATCACCGCGGTCGAAATGCGCGAGCCTCCGGGCGCGCCTGCAGTCATGAACAGCTTGCCGTCCTTGACGACGATCGTCGGCGTCATCGACGAGAGCGGCCGCTTGCCGGGCTGAATCGCATTCGCTTCGCCCTGCACGAGGCCGAACATGTTCGGCGCACCGGGCTTTGACGCGAAGTCGTCCATCTCGTTGTTCAACAGGAAGCCCAGGCCCGGCACCGTGATGCCGTTGCCGTAGCCCCCATTGAGCGTGTAGGTGACGGCGACCGCGTTGCCTTCGCTGTCGACGACCGTGTAGTGCGTCGTCTCCAGATGTTCGGTGCCCGCGGGACGGCCCGGACGAACCTTGTCGCTCGGCGTCGCGCGCTCGGGATCGATCGACGCGCGCAGCTTCGCGTGGTACGCGGGGTCGAGCAGCCCCGCGATCGGCACCTTCACGAAGGCGGGATCGCCGACGTACTCGTTGCGGTCGGCATACGCGAGGCGCATCGCTTCCGCGAGATAGTGGATGCTCGACGCGGATCCGAAACCGCCCTTCTCGTAACCCGTGCCATCGAGGATGCCGAGCATTTCGAGCAGCGCGATGCCGCCGGAGCTGGCGGGAGGCGCGGTGACGATCTGGTAGCCGTGATACACGCCGGTGAGCGGTGTCCGCTCGATGGCTTTGTAGCCCTTGAGATCGTCGAGCGTGATGATGCCGCCGTGCGACGCCATCTCGGCGGCGAAGCGCTTCGCCGTCTCGCCGGTGTAGAACTCGTCGGGCCCGTTCTTCTGGATCCGCTCGAGCGTTTGCGCGAGTTCCGGCTGCCGCAGCGACTCGCCCACGTCGAAGAACGCGCCGTTCTTCTGGAAGATCCGCTTCGATTCCGGCGAGCTGGCGAGGCTGCGCGATCCCTTCAGGCTTTCGGCGAGCGCGTACGAAACCGGGAATCCCTTCGAGGCAAGTTCCACCGCCGGCGCGAGGCTCTCGGCCCAGGTTCGCTTGCCGTACTTCGACAGCGCCATCTCGAAGCCGCGGACGCTCCCCGGCACGCCGGACGATCGCCATCCCTCGATGCTGTCTTTCGTCGGCTTGCCGGCCGCGTCGAGGTACATGTCATGGGATGCCTTCTGCGGGGCCTGTTCGCGGAAGTCGATGAACGTCGACCGGCCGTCCGCAAACCGGATCAGCATGAAGCCTCCCCCGCCGATGTTGCCGGCGAAGGGATGCGTCACGGCCATCGCGAATCCGACCGCCACCGCTGCGTCGACGGCGTTGCCGCCTTTCTGCAGGACGGAGACGCCGACGTCGGTCGCGATCGATTCCATCGCCACGACCATGCCGTGGCGGGCGTGCACCGGCTGACGCGTGGCATGAACGGGCGCCGCCAGAACAATGAGGCTCGACGCAATGAAGGCGCTGGCAATCCGTCGCATCTTCGGTTCCTGTTCCTTAGAGCCTCGAACGTTGCCCCTTCAACGCCGCGCCCGCACTTAGTACGGGTAGCCCTTCAACCTCTGCGTCCGCGGCTTCCAGTCCGGGAGTGACGCGTAGTTGTCGCCGAGCGGCATCTTCACTTGTGCGAGGTTCTGCTGATCGAGAACCTGGTCTTCCGCGATGACGCCGTTGATGAACAGCAGATAGGCCGTCAGCCCGTAGACCTCGTCCGGGGTCAGTGTCCCTTCACGATTGAGCGGCATCCCGCGGTTGATGTAGTCCCAGACCGTCGTCGCGAACGGCGCGCGAAGCGGCAGGATTCGCCCCCGGGCCCAGACGTCGGGATTCGACGGATCTCTGCTTTTCAGAATCGGTGCAGAACCGCCCATGCCTGCGGCGCCGTGGCACCCGGCGCATCCTTTCGCGCGATAGGCAACCGCGCCTTCCTTCGCGCTTCCCTTTCCGGGCGGCAGCTCCCCGCCGGTCGGACCGATAGACGTGTCACGCGCGCGGATTTCATCGGCAGTGGGCGTGCGTCCGATGCCGTAGGTCGGCCCCTGCGCCAACGCGGGGACGCACATCATCGAGACGAACGCGATCGGGAGCACTCTACGCGAGCCCATTGGTCACGCTCCCGTCCCTGGCGATCTTCCACGGTTGGATGCTGTTGTCCAGCCCCGGGACGCTGAACGTCTCATCGTAGGGCTTGTTCCAGTACTTGGCGATCTGCTCGCGCGTCGGTTGGATCTGTCCAATCTCGTCGACGCACCGCGACATGATCTCCGTCTCGTTGCCATCCCAATTCCACGGGTAGGCGAACCGGCAATGCGCCATCCGCTGCGGTGCGCCGCGGAATTCGGCCTTGTTCCATTTCTTGCCGCCGTCGATGGACACCTCCACCTGCTTGATGGCGCCGCCGCCGGACCAGGCCAGACCGCTGATCTCGTAGAAGCCCTTGTCCGGCAGCCGTTGTTCGCCGGACGGAAACGTGATGACCGACTTCGGTCCGATCTGATAGCCGAGCGCGGCGACTTTGTCCTCCTGATCGAGGTGGCCGAAATCGTTGTAGTTCATGTAGTAGCGATCGACGAGCTTGATGCGCTGCAGCCACTTGGTGTGAAGGATCCCTTCGAAACCCGGAACCATCAGGCGCAGCGGGAATCCGTTCTGCGGCCGCACGGCCTCGCCGTTCATGCCGTAGGCGACGATGGCGTCGTCCATCGCCTTGGCGATCGGCATGCTCGACGCGCCCTTGACTTCTTCCGCGCCCTCGGCGACGAACCACTTGGCGCTGCTCTTCAGACCGCATTCCTTCAACAGCGTGGACAGGAGCACGCCTGTCCATTCCGCGTTGCTCGTCATGCCGTGCGTTTCCTGCACCGTCTTCGCGTGACGCGACGCACGATTCCCCGCGCACTCGATGAAGTGCAGACGCGTCACGGACGGAAAGCGCTTCAAGTCGTCCATGGTGAACGTCAGCGGACGGTCCACCAGGCCGTGGACCATCAGCGTGTGCTGTTTGGGATCGATATCCGGAAGAAAGGCGCCCCGCGTCGTCGCAAAGTAGTGGAGCGAGGACGGCGTGATGACACCGACTGAATCCTGCAGCGGGCTCGCGACGTGAAACGTCAGGCCGAAGTTGTCGGGCGAGGGCCTGCCGCCGTGCGGAATTCGAGCGGACGTGACGTACTTGGAGCGAGCGCCATAGGCAATCTCGCCTTCCCTCTCGCCCCTGATCATCGGCGGCCGGGCCGGCACCTGCCCGAGCGCCGGTGCTGCGGCGCCCAGCGTGTACCCGCCGGCCAATGCAGCGCCGGCTCTCAGGAATTCTCTACGAGCAGGTCGTTTCGCGCCCATGAGTTCCTCCTGCAGATGAGCCCGGGGAACCGTTCGAGTTGAGGAAGTATACGCCTGACACCCGGCGCGCGCGGGCGAGCCTCAGCCGGATTAGCATGTCAAGCGCCATGACGGATGCGATGTTCAGGTCCGTTCTCAAGAGTCAATACCACGCGTCGCTCGCGATGCTGCGCGAGGCTGTCGAGCGCTGTCCTGCAGACGAGTGGTCGAACGCCAATCACAAGAACGCGTTCTGGCAGCTGGCGTACCACACGCTCTTCTTTACCCATTTGTATTTGCAGCGCGACGAAGCGGCGTTTCAACCGTGGGCGCAGCATCGAGGCCGGGATGACGGCATCGACGGGGACCCATATACGCAAGCGCAGGTGCTCGATTACTGGTCCTTCTGCGACAGCATCGTCGACGATGCGGTGGACGCGCTCGATCTCGATAGCGCAGAAAGCGGCTTCAGTTGGTACCGCATGTCGAAGCTGGAGCATCAATTCGTGAACATCCGTCACATCCAGCATCACAGCGCACAACTCGCGGATCGGCTACGTTCCGCGGCGGACATCGGCATCAAGTGGGTTGGTGGCCGGCCTGCGCTCGCTGCAGAGTGAGACCCGATGCTGTCTGCGAAGCGGCATTGAGGGAGACGCGCGCGTGTTGAAAGTTTCGAGGAAAATTGGCTCGCCGCACTGGACGATTTCCGCAACTGGCTCATTCGAGAAGCGGCGTAAATCGTGGGCGATTCGCCACTATTTCGCCTGCGAGCCTTCTGGACGGAGCACAATTTTCCCGCGCCGATGCGGGGCGCCTGCAAGCATCTCATGAGCGGCGCGAGCCTGGCTCAGCGGCATCACTTCACCCACGGATATCGTGAGCTGCCCGTCGTCAATCATCCGTCCGATTCGTTCGAGGCCTTCAGACGTCACGTTGACCAGGAAGAACTTCGCGCGAACACCATAACGCGCCGCCAGCTCCTGGTCCGGGGCGGCTACCGACGATACGAGAACACCGCCGCGCTTGAGCACTGCGAACGAACGACGCTGCGTCTCCCCGCCGACCGTGTCGATCACGAGATCGACATCACTCGCCGCCGATTCGAACTGCGTCGACCCAACGTCGATGACGATGTCCGCGCCCAGCGCACGGACGTAGTCGATGTCCTCAGGGAACGCCGTCGCAAGAACCTCACGGGCGACACCCTTCGCCATCTGGACCGCATAGGCGCCGACGTTCCCCGCGGCACCATGCACCAGGACGCGTTTGCTGGAGTCCACGGCCCCGTAGTCGAACAGCATCTGCCAGGCCGTGCTCGCCACGACAGGCACGGACGCGGCTTCGACGAATCCGATCCGCTGCGGCTTACGCGCCAACATCGTTGCCGTCGCAACGGCGTATTCCGCATACGCGCCTTCGAACGCCTCGTTGGTGACGCCGTACACCTCGTCGCCCCGGCGGAACGGAACGTTGCCGCCGACCTGCTCCACGGTGCCGGCGAGATCCGCGCCCGGGGTCAACGGTAGCGGGTGCGGGATTGCGCTCCTGCCGCTCCTGACCCACGCATCCCACGGACCAACACCGGCCGCGGAGACGCGAACCAAGGCCTGACCGTCTCCCGGTACCGGCTGCGGCACGTCCTCGTAGACAAGTGCGTCGACCCCGCCAAATGCGTGCACGCGTATGGCCTTCATCGGCGTTCGTCGCCCCCACTCTTTGGCGCATTCGCTCCCTCGACATACTTCGTGTCGGTCGGACCGACGCCGGTGATCTCAACCAGCGCAGGCTGGCCGAGCGTGCGAGCGAAATGATTCGTGCCGCCGGGTTCGGAGTACACGCTACCCGACGGAAGCGTCTTCAGTGCCTCCGGCTCAAAGTGGTCGCCGTAGCCGAACTGCCACTGTCCGGAAATCACGGTCGCGGTGCGGTCGTCCCGGTGTGAATGCGCGGGAATCGTCGTGTGCGCCGGCACGAACAGCACAATCGTGTACAACCCGGCTCGTGAAGGATCTCCCGCGAGGACGCGGGTCGTGACACCTGGCAGGCCCGAATTGCCGATCTGATCCGACCGCGTACCAGTCGCGCGGATGTCGTCCGGCGTCATGCGCAGTCGCGGCGTCGCAGATGCGCTGCCGCTGCGGTTCGACATGAACTGAATCAACGCCTCGGCCGTTTCCGTCGGACGTTCTTCCATGAGCCAGTGCCCGGTATCTGGCAGAACGATCGAGGTCGCGTTCGAGGCGACCAGTTTTGCCTGGCGTCCCAGCGCTTCTCCATTGGCTTTCGATCCGCCAATCGCCAACACCGGCATCGTCAGGGGCGTCTTTGCATACCGACCGAATTCCTCGGCGGCCTGTGGAAACGATTGAAAGTACGCCCAGGCCGCACGCATGCGACCAGGTCGCGCATACGCGTCCGTGTACGCCCGTCGATCCGCGTCCGGGATCGAGTGCTGCCGATCGGCCGCGAACTCGTTCCAATAGTAGTCAAAATAATCGCGTTCGCGGCCGGCCACCAGCCGCTCAGGCGTGGCGCCATGAAAGCGGAAGTGCCACAGGTTCGGGTTGTCGTAAATCTCCTTCCAGCCGTCGACGCCAGGCAGGAACGCATCGATCAACACCAGCCCGTTGGTCTCCCCTTGAAATTGCGCCGCGTACGCGTAGGCGACCATCAATCCGATGTCGTGGCCAATGACCGTCGCGTCCTGAACACCAATACCCCTCACGAGATCGTGGATCGAGCGCGCCGCAGCAGACATGGTGATGTTGCTCGGGACCGCCGAATCACCGATCCCGGGAAGATCGGGCGCGATCACGTGGAATCGCTCGGCGAGCCGGGGGATCAACGGTCGCCACATCCGTGACGTTTCGGTATATCCGTGCAGCAAGACGACCGTGGGGCCACGCCCAGCCTCGAGGTACTGCAATGACAGCCCGTCTACAGTCGCGGTGTGCGACGTAATTGATTCGCCGGACGACTGTTGCGCGGCAGCTCCAACGAACGGGCCGTCAGCGATGGCGACGAGGATGAACGACAGTATTACGGCGTGCGTTCGAATACGCATCGGTGCGACCTCACCCTTACCGACCGACGACGCGCTCGCTGATCCAAGACGTCATGTCATTGATCACGCCCTCTTTCCCGACATCGTTCAACAGATCGTGGGCATGTCCGTCGTAGAGCCTCAGCGTCTTATCCGATGCGCCCGCGTGGTCGTAGAAGAACTGACTCCCTTCGGCCTTGGCGGCCTTGTCGGCCGTGCCATGCAGGATCAGAACGGGCAGCGTGATCCGGCCGAAGCTCTCTTTGAGGTGTTCATCGGCCCGAACGAGCGCGGCGATCGTTTCGGCCGGTTGCGTCTCGTGAGCGATCAGCGGATCGGCATTCATCCGTTCGACGGCTGCGGGATCGCGCGAGAAGTCTTCATTTTTCAGGGGCAGCACGTGCAGGTGCGGGGCGATGTGCGCGACGCCCTTCAATGCGGCGAGGGCGAGGTCCGGCGCGGGCGTCTGGAACGCGAAGCTCTCGCAGATCAGACCGGCCAGCTGCTCCTGATGTTCGAGTGCGTAGAGGCACGCGACGACACCGCCAGCGCTATGTCCAAGCAGAAACAGAGGAGTGGCCGGATGGCGTTCCTTGACCCGTACGAACTCGTTCGGGACGTGACCACGAATCACAAAATCAAGCTCGGCCACGTATGTCTGGTGGCCCTTCTCCGACCGCGTCCCCGACGCGTACAGAAGCTCCTGAAACGTGACCGCGGCCTTGTACGGCGGGTTGCGAATCTCGGTCAGACTGACGTTCTGCACCGCGATGTCGACCTCGTTCTCAGCAGGGTTGGTCAGGAAGCTTTCGAGCGCGTGCGTCTGATCGTTCTGCGCGATCGTGGCATCCGCAAGCGTGGGTTCCAGGAAGAACAGGGAGTCTGGATACTCCCGCTGAACCGTCGAGCGGATCCGGCTGAAGTGCTTCACGACGAATTGCGTGAGGAAGTACCGAAGTTCCGGCGCTTGAGGCTGGTAGGCCGTCGCGTCGTACTGCACCGCCTCCGCCCGGCCGACGTCGTCGATGCGGACGACGAGGGGCTTCACATTCGCGTAGGTGGCCACCGTCCGGAAGTTCAGGGCGACGAGCCCCAGAGCGACCAGGGCGAGGAGAACGACCGCGATCTTGAGATACGTGTTCATCACGAGGGACGAGCCGTACAGCTCGACGAACTGGCGTTTGGCGCCGTCCAGCGTCTTGGGATTGATGTCGGCGACGGTCGGGTTCATGGCCTACCTCAGCACGTGCACTTCGAAAAGCTTCCACAGAATCCAGAGCACACCTGACGCGAGGCCGATCAGCAGCGCAATGCCGAACGCGACGAAGAGCAGCCGCGTAAAGCCGGTCGAGGCAAGGTCTTCATCGAAGCGGTGATCACTGCCAAATCGCTGCGACATTCATCGCCTTTCAACCCCGGCGAAACAGATTTCCGGGATTCAGGGTTCGCGGCAAGATGCTCTCGCCGGCGGTGCCGGAAAAGATCGAACTCGTAAGCGAGGGGACCAGGATGATCCCGACGCAGAACGTGATCACGACGGCGACCGCCTGAAGGCCATATACCCCGAACTCGGCCGTCGTTACAGTCGGCGGCAGCGTCGTGACGTAACGGAAGACGAACCGTTCGAAAATCATCAGGAACGCAATCGCGACGACCGGAATGAACGAGTACTGAATGAACGACTTGAGCCAGCCCCAGAAGAGCCAATCGAGCTTCGGGACGATGAAGAACGGCACGAAGATCGGTCCGAGGAGGCCACAGACAGCGCTCGCGATCAGACCAAACGCGATCACGGCCAGCGACAGGGCCTTCGCCAGCGCAATGAGGATGAGGACCGTCCAGTAGATCAGATTCGCGAGAATCGACCAGGCGTCCGGCTGCAGGAAGTGGTCGGAAAGCTCGTCGAAATGCTGATAGATGTTGTCGAACGCCCTCGCTTCGAGGACGCTCTGGAAGTAGTACGCCTGGTCGGTGATCAGGTTGCTGAACGAGACTCCGATGCCGGGGATCGGCGACTCGTAGAACGTGATCAAGCCGTATCCAAACGATACGACGAGCAGCGCCTTAGCGAAGTCGAATAGCTTGTCGTTCAGCGCGTCGCTCGAGAACATCATCCGGATCCCCTGCCAGGCCAGGACGATCGTCGCCAGACCCATGAACAGCCGCGACCCAAACGCCAGGAACTCTGGCTCGTGGGTCGTCAGCAGATTGCCGATCGCCTGCTGAATCGTGGGAATCAGATTGAGAGCTGGCTGAGATTCCATCACCGTTCTCCGCGTTATCAGGGCTGGCGCCATGTCCGGAGCGCGTCACCGGTGCCTGCACCAAAGGCGGCATTTGCGGCGCCGGCGATCCGCCAGGTCGTGAGCTGCATGTTCATCAGCGACGCTTCGGTGTCACGTGAGCGCTTGCTGTCTACCAGCCCGTCACGCCACATGAGCAGCTGCATGTTGACGTTGCCGGCCTCGGTGTCGCGAAGCCGCTTGCTGCGCGCCAGTAATTGCTCCAGAGCGTGAGACAGGAGCTGGTTCGCGGCGGTATCCTGACGGCGGCCGAGCAGCTCGCCTGCGGCGACCTTGTCGAGAACGGCGGTCAGTTCGTGGGTTCCGGTCTCGGTGCTGACGAGATCGTTTTCGAGGTTCTGTGTGGCGTCCTGGAGCTTGCCGAAGTAGTTGCGCACCAGTGCGACTTGGTGTGCGCCGATCTGCGCCACGGAGTCCGTGATCTCCATCGTTGCGTACTGGCTTTCAAACGTGCGACGCGCCTCCGAAGTCAGCCGACTGAGATCGGCCGCGCGTGGTCGCTCGAGCGGAAGGGCCGTTTGGTAGTACGCGGTGCCACGGGCGTCCCCGGTGTTCAACGCCTGAATCCACGGGCGTCCGTAGTCAAACAGCGACGGATCGTGGCTCGTGACGAAGATCGGC
The DNA here is from genome assembly GCA_036557365.1 of Vicinamibacterales bacterium. Lineage (GTDB taxonomy): Bacteria > Acidobacteriota > Vicinamibacteria > Vicinamibacterales > CAVVIG01 > DATKHR01. The sequence goes on along the minus strand of DATBHR010000092.1, from coordinate 29,927 downwards.
GGAATGCGATAACCGTCCAGCGATCCGAGTTTCTGGGCCATCCGTTGAATGACTTCGAATTCCCTGCGGAGCTGGTCCAGCTGCTGATACGCACGCTCCTGAATCAGAATCGTTTGTGTGAGGTTCGCTGGATCGATGACGACGATCTGCGCCCGCAGCGGAACCGCTACGAGAGCGACAGCGAACAGTACGACCAACAGGCGACGAGACATAAAGTCCTCCTCGTCAAAACCGGCCCGACTCGGCTGGGTACGCCGGCAGTTCGAGGTCGCTGGTCAGGTACACCTTGACCCGGTGGCCCTCGCGAATCGTGATCGTCGGCAGCCGATTCAGGAATCGGTTCATCGACTGCGCTGCCGCCTGAGACGCCACGTCCGCGGCGCCGCCGGCAATGACGACCGTCCGGTTTCCCTCTCCTGCCGCGAGGCCGGCCGTACCGACGGCTTGGGCGAGACCGCTAATCAGGCCGATTGCGGCGGCTGCTCCGAACGTCGACCAGTAGTGGTTGTCGACCTGGTCTTTCAAACCAGCATCGCCGACCTGGTTCGCGCCGGGATATTGATCCAGGCTGTAGCTGCTCCCATCGGGCCGGCGGCTGAGCACGACGTTGCTCGCGAAGAGGCTTTCGTAGTCGCGCCGCTTGCGCTCGGATACGAGGGGATCCTCGCTGCGCGCCGGCGGCGGATCGTCGCGTATCAGCGCCGACGGCTGCGGCTGGGATAACGCGTCCGCTCGCGCTTCCTGGGCGGCCCGTGTTTCGAGCACGCGCAGGCGATCCTGGTAATCGCGGACGCGGTCCGTGTTGCCGTGCGGGGCATCCTCGCCGATGCATACGAGCGCAAAGCGCTGCCAGGCCGCCAGGTGCTCGCGATTCGTCGGATTATCGAGCAGCGCTCTACCAGCGGGAAGATGATGAAGGGCGCCTCGTCGCGGGGAGCTCGGACGACTCCTCGCGTCACCGCAGAGGCCCTGGTCCGAGCTTATCGCAAAGAGACGGAGCGGCAGCGCCTGTTGGTGAAGAAGGCCGGGATTACTCAACAGCGACTACTGTTTGTGATCAACGCGCTCCGGCGACTCTTTGCCGATGAACATTTCGTCACGCTGTTGCGAGCCGAACGATTACTCACCGTCCCCAGCCCAATCGCCGATCGAATCGGCACCGCGAAAGACGCTTGATATGCCGCCTGTCCGTATTGCTTTTGAACGGCGGCTGGAGACGCTGCCATTGGCATCGCTACTGCCCCTGCGTGCCGTTCCGCCAGACTGGAAGCAGTCGGTCAAGTACAAGCGAATCGCTCGGTCCGTGCTTGAAATCGGAATGATTGAACCGCTGGTCGTGTCGCCGTCACCAGACCAAGGAGGGCGATACCTCCTGCTCGACGGCCATCTGCGGCATGCCGTCTTGAGTGATGCGGGCGCACAGGAGGCGAAATGCCTGATCGCCCAAGATGACGAGGCGTTCACCTACAACAAGCGGATCAACCGACTCGCAACGATCCAAGAGCATTACATGATCGTTCGCGCGATCGAGCGCGGCGTTTCCGAGGAGAAGCTGGCGAAGGCGCTGGATTTGGATGTAAAGGCGATTCGGAGGCGGAGAACGATGCTGGCGGGCATCTGTGCCGAGGTGACAGATCTTCTAAAGGATAAATCGATTAACCCTACGACATTCGATGTGCTCCGGAAGATGAAACCGATGCGTCAGATCGAAGCCGCGGAGCTGATGAACACCGCGGGGAACTATGCTGCCAGCTACGCCAAGGCGCTCCTGGCCGCGACGCGTCAATCGGATCTGATCAAGTCGGATCAGCCGAAACGCGTCGGTGGCCTCACGCCGGAGCAAATGGCCCGGATGGAGCGGGAAATGGAGGCTGTCCAGCAGGACCTCAAGAGCGTCGAGTCACGGTATGGTGACGACGTCCTGCATCTCGTGATCGCCTGCGGGTACGTCTCCAAGTTGGTCAAGAACCGGGAGATCAAGCGCTACTTGACGCAGCATCACGCGGAAATTCAGGCCGAGCTCGTCGCCATCATGTCGGCCACATCGCTCGACCACTCGACGGAAGGCGATCCCGGGTAGTCAGTAAACGGCAGCGACAAGCTCTACGTGGACCGCGACCGCACGAGCAACACCTACAGCGCCCCGTACATCGAGCGCGAAGTTGAGGAGCAGTCGAAATGGTTCCTTCGTTGTGATGTCATCGTCGTGGCCGACGACGATCTCCGAACCGCGAAGGAACAGAGAAATATGACAGCACCTTCAAGCGGCACGATTGCTACGGGATATGCTCGATTTCGATGTTGCCCCAGTGCTGGTTGAGGTATTCAGCGACAAGGCGTCGATGGCAATGGTGCGGGTTTTCCTCGCTGCAAAGTAGGCAGGCGCCGTCAATAAGATCGCGAGAGATCGTGCGTTCGATTTGACGTTCTCGCATCAGATCCAGGAAGCGCTGCTCATAGAGCGCCCAGTCTCCCTTTTCCTTCTTGTATGCGGTCAGGATGTCCTGGGTCGGAGCGAGCTCAGGTACGTGGACGTAATCAATGTGGCAGATCGCTTTCGTGAAGTAGCGGAGGTCGTCGCGCTTGGTGAACCCTGAAAGCTGTGACACGTTGTTCAGGCGAACGTCAACGAGCCGCTTGACGCCTGCTTGTTGAAGGCGCGTGAAGAACGTCTGCGCAGACTTCTTCGTGAATCCAATCGTAAAGATCTTCATCACTGCATGCTTGGACCGACTGTGGCATCTGCGTGGGGGCCTTTAGCCGGAGGAGTTACGTACGCGATACGCTCTTCTTGCTTCTTGTAGGCGTCCTCGACAATTTCTGCGCGCGAGTGGAACATGTCCTCTTCCGGCATCTTGAGCATTTGGATCAACCGCGCGATCGCGTCAGCGTGCGACTCAAGTGCGCCGTCGCCATGAACATGCTGGATGTCACACCCTCGCGCGGCGAGGTGTCTTGCCACCAAGATCGTTCGGTGGCAGTCGAGCGGCTCCCGTTCCGCGCACATCAACGCCACTCGGAATTGTTCAGAGCCCTCTCGAACGCGCTCCAAACCTTTTCTGAAAAGTTCGGTGCACGCTAGCCGATCGTATCGAACCTTCCCATCCTCATAGCAGTTCGGGTCTTGGCTTCTCGCGCCAAGTTCCTTGCCGAGGAACACGTAGGCGATCCCGGCAGCCGCTAGCGCTTCCTTCAGAGTTTCACGATTGAACTGCGGATTTGTGCGGCTATAGGGTGCGGAGCGGACATCGGCGAGCGCAGTAATAGCGTGACGCCGAAGCAGTCCGATGAAGTACTCCAACTGATGGTTTGAATGACCGACGGTGAAGACCGAGCCCTGCATGGCAGTACTCACAACAACGGGTTCTTGATGACAGACGCGACCAGCTTGTGGCACCGGCCGTCCTGTTCAAAGGGTTCTGTCAGGCTCACGCAAATGTACACATCGTTCAATGGATGATCGCCCGGCGCGTTTCCATACACCTCACGAGCTCTTGGATCTGTCAAGCTCAGGCTGTAGTGAATCCCTTTGTAGCGAAAGTCACCGCGGTACGTGCGTCTTCCCTGCCAAGGATTCGTGCCGATCTCAACACTGAAGTCCTCGGGTCTCAGAAGCAACAGGGAATGTGTGAACTCTGCCGCTTCTTCTTGACTGATGCAGTCATTGTGGCCCAGAGCCGTGCTTTGACTGTTGACCCACAACGCCGGCGGATCATCGCAAAGAGCAGCCAGGTCTTCGAACGGCAGAGTCCCGATCTTAAGCCACTGCTGTCCGGCCTGGATCACGTGATTCTCCGCCTGATGGAAATGAGGAGCTGACTCGCTAAGCGAGACGTCAATTTTATCGAGAAGCCGCGGGAGCGTATGGTCGGCATAGCGGCACTCGTCCAATGCGACTTCGTGGGTCGGCCGAGGGCTCACCGGCCGAATCCAACCACCTGCCGGCATTTCCTTGCCGGCGATGCAACGTCCGTTCGGGTACTTGTAGGAGTTCGCCAGGCAAACGATCTGCTTCGTGTAAGGCATGAACCGCGCGTCCCTATCCCGCAGAATAGCTCATCAGCGAGCGCCCGATCGAGGACGTCGGAGTTGGAGATCTCGCTCTGGAGCCTGGGCGGCTCTCTCCGATGTGGACAAAGGAGCGTCGGCTCTCTGCAGGGCGGCCTCGAATTCTTTCTGATTGGCGACGACGACTGGACGCTCGCGTGGCTTGTCGAAACGCTCGGCGACATCCAAGCGGAGACGCTTGTTGAAGTAGTACAACAGGGCGAAGCGGACTGGCACGGCGATCTCCCCGTCGATCATGTTGTAGTCGAGGGCAACCGCGCGGCGCTGACCATCGGCTAGATCCGGGTTCGGCTTCAGAACGACTTCGAAGAATGTTTGCCAATGCCAATCCTGCTCGGCTACTGCGGCGGCCAGGCCTTGCTCGCCGGCAGCGAGACAACGGCCGAGGATGAAATCCTTGAAGCGGTTGTCACGATGACAGAACGCCCGCACATGCCAACGCAGTCCGTCAAATCCGAACGCGTGCGGCGAGATCCACCGCCAGAGTGGGGCCGGGTTTTCAGGGCTGGTCGATTGATACTCGATGTGGACGCCGCCCTTTCCTCGGACCGCCGCTAACAGAGCTCGCAACACTGACGGATCAGTCCGCCGGTTCGGAATCGGCAAGACGCCGGTATCGGGCTGGCTGGCGAGCCACGTATCCGCGACGTCGAGTATTCCGTCGGACATGGCTTTCAACTGGGCGAGGTAACGGTCCGGATTGGGTTTCAGGAACTTCGGCTGGAAGGTCGCCGCAGGGACGTATCGTTTCCCGCTCAAATCGTAAACGACGTTCTCAGGTGCGAGCTGGCGGTACGCGGTCAGGTCGTTTGATGCCTGCGGCACCGAAACGCCAAATCGCTCAATGAGATCGCTGCGATTTACCGCACCCTCCCAAAACAGGCGAAACTCGATGAATTCGAGCCGCTGCTCCGGCCCTCGACGAATCGTCTTGCCACCTGCCTCCAACAGCCCCCCTTGATGAGCAACCCCTGAATGCGTATATTAATTATACTGGTCCTAGAAACTAGGCCCATTCACCAAGAGTACGCCCGTCGGCACGGCCGGTCAACTCGGCACTCGCCGGTTGGACACGCGGAGCCGGGCCGTCTTCATCTGCAAGATCGCGGAGCGCACTCCGTCGGGACGAGAACCAAATGTGGCCGGACAACGAAACCGCTGACGATCTGATTGGCTTCCAAGTCCACGCCGACCTAATTCGCGCAGTGGTGCTCAATCGCAAGATGTTGCCCGTTACCGTCGGCGTGTTCGGCGATTGGGGCGGCGGCAAAACCAGCATCATGCGGATGCTTGAGCACGACCTGTCGGCAGAGTCCTGGGAGAAAGGCAGCCTGGAAGCTATCCGGTGTGAAGGGACAGCGGTCGTCTACATCAACACCTGGGAGTTCGAAGGCTACGACGACGCCAAGGCGGCGATCCTGAGCGCGGTGCTGGTACAGCTCCACGAGCATAAGCGATTCGGCCCAAAGGTTCGCAAGAACGCGCTCAGCCTTCTCAAAGGCATCAACGCGATGCGATTGGTGCGCCTCTCCTTCAAGTACGCAGTGCTGCCGGCGGCAGCGGCGGCGATGACCGGCGGTGCGGCGGCTGTTCCGGCCGCAGTGCTCGCGGCGACCGGCCTGGGTCATTTCCTCGCTCCGGATTCCGATTCCGGCGCGAAGAAGCCCGAGAGTCCCACGCTCGATGATGCCGGCGATCTGTGGAAGGGGCTGCCCAAGGACGAGGCCGTCGACGTACGGACGTTCCGAAGGGAATTCGCCAAGCTGCTGGCCGAGGCGGACATCGAAACACTCGTCGTTCTGATTGACGATCTTGATCGTTGTTCGCCGGACCGGATCGTAGAAAATCTCGAGGCCGTAAAGCTGTTCCTCAGCGTGAAGAATACGGCCTTCGTCATTGGCGCCGATCGTCGCATCGTGGAGCATGCGATCCGTTCGCGATATGCGCGCCCGGCTTCCAACGACGGAGACGAGGCGCGCCGGGCGTCGGCGCTCGCTGCGGAAGATCGGCTGGTTCGCGACTACCTCGAAAAACTGGTGCAGGTGCCGTACGCGATTCCGCGCCTGTCGGCTGCAGAAATCGAAACATACATGACGCTGCTCTTTTGCGGCATGCACCTGAAGGAAGAGGATGCGCGGCTTAACGTGGAGGCGGCGCGCGCAGCGCGCAAAGCCAACCGCTACGGCGCGTTCGGTTACGGTGGTGTCAGGCAGGCGCTATCAGGCAACGTGCCGTCATCGCTGGCATCGCACCTAACCCTCGCGGTGGCGGCAAGCCCGCTCATGGCCGACGGGCTCAAGGGCAATCCGCGTCAAGTGAAGCGGTTCCTGAACGCGCTGATGTTGCGCAGGGAACTCGCAAGCGTCGCTGGTCTGGAACAGACAATCGAGACGAACAAGCTCGTGAAGCTGATGATTCTGGAGTATGTCGAACCCGATTTATTCGTGGATCTCTTCAACCGGATCGACGCGGATGGGCACGCCACGTTTCTCGAGATCCTCGAGACCCAGAGCAAAGGCGGCAGGCCGAAGGTGAAGGACGCGTCGAAGGATCTCTTACCGGACTGGTCAAAGGCTTGGACTGCAAGATGGGCCGCGATGGAACCCTCGTTGTCCGGCACGGACCTTCGAGACTACTTCTGGGTCTCGCGCGACCGACTCGAGTCGACGTTCTCGGGCATCACGATGGTGCCGCCGATCGTCCGCGCGGTGATTGGCGATTTTGCCACGGGGCTTGTGCCAAAGCGGAATCACGCGGTTGCGACCGCGAAAAAGCTCGGCGCCGACGAACGCGCCGCGATGTACAAGCTGCTTGAACAAGAAATTGCAGCACGCCCGTCCGAACCGAAGTCGTTCGAACCTTTGCGGGCGTTAACGGAAGCAGATGTAGAAGGGGCAGCGGCGACGCTTGCGCGTGTGCTTACCAACTATCCAGCATCTGAGATGCCGGGCAGCGTCGGCATGTGGATCGTGACGCTCCACCAGAATAAGCCTGCCTACCGTGAGGTGCTCGGACCGGCGATCGAGCAGCTCCGCGCAACCGACACCACGATCGGCAAGGCGATCGGGAAGGCAAACGGATAGCGATGGGTACGTCGACCAGCTATAGCGCTCCGGGCTCGTGGGGTGCGTTGAAGCGAGACGTGACGACCGCTGCGAGTGAGGGGGCTGCCAGCGCCGCTACGGCCAGTCGAATCATCGGTCATTTCATTCAGCAAAACGGTGGCGTCGCACGTATGAGCAGCGGCGCTGGTTCCGGGGGCACCATCGGCGGTAGCGCCGGACGCGCCCTCGCACAGCGGCTTGGCGGTTTCATCAGCGCGGTCGGCGAGGTCGGCCTTGCCGAAGCGTTGCGACGCGAGGGTCTTGCCGAACTCGTTGGACGGCCTGTTCAGGAAATTCTTGCGGCGCTGCTCGATCGGATCGGCGGGCCCGCAAGCACGATCGATGACGTCGACGCGCGCACCGCCCTGGCACGCCTTCAGGAGGAGCTGCTCAAGGAAGCGCAAACGCCTGAGGATGTCGAACGGATTCTCCAGGAGCAGGCGACCAGTCTCGACGTGATGCTGCGTGACTATTTCGGCTTGTACTTATTCGAGCAGTTCTGCCGTGTGTTTTTCGAGCGTCTTGTGCAGAAGAAGGGCGAATCCAAGGCGCTCGCGTTCCTCGACGATATCAAGGAATTCATCAAGGCGACGCTCATCAACCGGGTGGGTCGTCGTGTAGTCGCGAAGATCTCGTGGGCAGGTCAGGAAGGCGCGAAGCTCTGCGCCGACATCATGCAAGCCACGCTAGCCGTTTTCCTGACCTGATGCGGAACATCGAACTCAGAATCGGACGGGAGGCCTACCGCGACGAAGGGATCGCGGACATGGCGTTGTACGAGGACGGCACGCGCCTGTGTGCCCTCGACATCCAGTATTCGCTCCTGCGCGAACTGCGCAACGCGAATCCGACTCCTCTGGACTTGGTGATTCTGGCCAGCGCTGTATACGCGCTCGATAAGACAATCGTCAGGGTAACGGCGGAAGACGGTTGGACACGCGAGATCTCGCTGTCAATGCCCGTTTCCGATCCGGTCCGGTGGAACGCAGCGGCGCCGGAGCTGGCCGAAGCGATCACGTTCCTCACTGGTGATCGTTGGCGCTTTGCTTTTCTGCCGCTGAGCAGACCGGTCGTGCTTCCGCGGCGTGGCCTGCGCAGGGCCCAGAGACAAATCGTCATTCCAGTCTCGGCCCTGGACACGGTGTGCCTGTTCTCTGGTGGTCTTGACTCGCTCGTCGGTGCAATCGATCAGTTGCAGCAGGAGAAAGCATCGAAGCTGCTGCTCGTTGGACACCACGACGGCGATATGGCCGGACCCTTCGCCGATCAGCGAAGCCTCATCGAACCGCTTCGGGTTGCGTATCCGCAGCGGCTACGGCCGGTCTTTGTGAGGGTCGGCCAGAAACCGTCGGGCGAAGAGATTACGTTGCGCAGCCGTTCGCTGCTGTTCATCGCGCTGGGGATCTACGCGGCCTCGACTATAGGGCCCGAGACGCCGCTTCTGATTCCGGAGAACGGAACGATTTCGCTTAATTTCCCGCTCACGCCATCGCGTCGCGGGTCATGCAGCACGCGGACGGCACACCCGTATTACCTTGGTGTGTTACGGCGAGCGCTGCGAAGCGTGGGGTTCGCCAACCGACTGGTCAATCCGCTCGAGGCCAAGACCAAGGGTGAAGTCGTGCGTGACTGTGCGAACTCAAAGCTGCTCGCCCGGCTAGCACCGCTGACCGTATCCTGCGCGAAGCGTAGCCGCCGCGGGCACTGGAAGCGTACGACGGCCAGGAGCTGTGGCCAGTGCATGCCGTGCATCTACAGACGGGCCGCGCTTCATCTGACTGGGGGCGACGACGAGGTGTACGGCAACGATGTGTGCGCCGGCGACGTTGACGTGTCCGGCAATGATGATGCCGGTAAGGATTTCAGAGCGTACTTGTCGTTGCTGCGGCGCAATCCGTCGTCTCAGGAGATTGCCAATACCCTTATGGCCAGCGGGCCTCTGGATATTGGGCGACTCAGAGGCTATTCATCGCTGGTGCAGCGAGCAATGGACGAGATCCGGAATCTGCTGCGCGCGAAAGGGACCATCGCGATTCAACGCGCGGCCGGGATGAAGCGCTGACAATGCTCGATAGCCATTGCCATTTAGATCGCTACCGGGACGCGCGTAGCGTCGCGGAAGAAGCTGCGCGCAAGGGCGTGTTCACGATTGCGGTGACGAATCTCCCAAGCCATTTCAGGGTGGGCCTGCCTCATGTCCGCAAGCTGCCGAAGGTACGGCTCGCGCTTGGCCTTCACCCGTTGGCGGCGGCGGAGCATTCTGGCGAGCTCGCTGATTTCGAGGCCTATTTCACCACCACGTCGTTCATTGGTGAAGTGGGTCTCGACTACTCCAGGGAAGGACGCGACACGAAGCGGCGTCAAATGGAATCCTTTCGTTTCGTGGCCCGTCTGCTGGGTGTGACGCCGAAGGTGGTGTCGCTGCATTCGCGGGGTGCCGAAGAGGACGTATTGACCGTGCTCGATCAGTTCGGCGTCAAACGCGTGATTTTTCATTGGTACTCAGGGCCGCTGAAGACGCTTGATGATGTCATCACTGCAGGGCACCTCCTTTCGGTCAATCCGGCCATGACCCGATCGGCGAAGGGACAGGAGATCATCGCCCGGATTCCCAGAACGCAGATTCTGTCTGAAACGGACGGTCCGTATGTTCAGGTCAGTGGCGCTCCGGCAAAGCCTTGGGATGCGGCGCTCGTGGAGAACCATCTGGCGCAGCTCTGGAATCTGCCCGAAGATCAAACGCGCGCACAACTCTGGTCCAATTTCGTGGCGCTCGTGGACGAGACGCGATCGGGACCGCGTTAGTTCTGGTTCCCCAACGAGCCGCGAGATCATGTTTGATCGCCTACCCACGAGATTTCCCGATTGTGATCCAAGCACCTCCAAGCCTCCGCTGGCAGGTGGGCGATTAGCGCGTACGACGATCGCAATGAGAACGAACGTCTCGATCTGGGATGTTCGGTCCCAGAAGGGCCGAGCGGCTTCTGGCCGGCGTTCCGCGGGCATCACAAATCGCGGTTCGACGACGTCGCGATCAACGTCGATCGCGATGTTTTGGACGCTGATATCGTCCTGCGATGAGGCTCGAGACGTTGAACGTTCCGCTTACGTCGCCGACATCGATCTGCTGTTTCGGGAGGCGTTTGGCTCCCTTTCGCGCGCCCCTCTGCATTCGTCTATCGCGAGACGACAAATGGGATCGATGCGACGACAGGGCTGCCTTTCGCAGTCGAGGGAACGCCCGACTCCCCGTGTTAGACTGCGCGCCGGACGAGCTCGTCCCTTCTACATCGTTGAGCAGGACGCAATAGATCGCGGAGACCGGCCGCGCATGTATGGCATTGCGAGAGAACATCGGCCTTAGTCGATTCGCGCAGATCTCTCTGGCAGGGACGGCGCTGGCGCCGGTGTTGCTCGTTTGGGCCGCTGGAAGTTATGACAAGCGGCCCATCGACGCCGCCGCGGCCTGTATCGTCGCAGTGCTGCTCGTCGTCATGTGTCTGGCGATTCTCTCTGTCGCAAGACGCGGACTTCAGCACGAACCAGTCGGCCTCAAGAAAGCGACCAGGCTCGACAAAGAGGTCTTGGCCTTCCTCGTCACCTACGCGCTCCCGCTCATTGCGCAAGGAAAGGATCCAACAAACATGGCCGCTCTAGCGGTCTTCGTCATTGTGGTCGGCCTCGTGCTGGTGCAGCTGCAAGTCCTCCACGTGAATCCCTTGCTGGGGATGCTCGGATACCACTTCTACGAGATCGAATGCGCCGACGGGGACTCTGCGCTCGTCGTCTCGCGCTCCCGGCACCTGCCAGCTGCCGGCACACAAGGGCAAAGGCTCGGGCCGGCGCTGTGGCTGATCGGATAGACCGGAAGGACCATTAATGAATTTCTATGTGCTTGCCGGCACGCGCGGCCAGCCGGCGCTCTACGCTCTGACACTCGACAACGGGGCGCAGGCATCGCTCGGCGAGATGCTGACGCCGTTAGTGGAAGAGGTCAAAGCAGGTGATCACGTCGAGTTCGATGCGGGCTACCGACCGAGTGAACATGAAATCGTCACGCTCGCCCCGTACGAGTTGCCCGCGGGTATGTCTGTGCTCATGAATTCCGCCGACGCAGCCGCACTGCCTGCGTTGACCCCTGCGAATTTGGAGGAAGTTGGTATCAGAGCCATCGCAGCGGTCGAGTGGAACGGAATTCCCCCGCAGTTCATCGCCTTCCAACGCGTCGAAGCACGTTACGTGTTGAGGCGCGAGCCGTGGCGACTGATGTTCGCGGAAGGACGCTTCGTCCGTGACGATCGACCAGGGCTTGAGATCGCCCAGCGGGTCGACGCCGTTTTCGAGGACGACACCCTGTACGTCGTTTCGTGGCCGAAGGCGCACTCGATACTCGACTTGTCAATGTGGATTCGCGAGGCAACAGTGTCCGAGATGGACGAGTTCTTCAAGCACAAGAAACTCAGTCTTGCTGCTGATTTCGAGTCAGAGCCGCTCGCGGATACGGCCGTTCGCCGCAAAATCGCCTCCATCACCGACAGCAAGGTCCTCGACAAGTGTTCAGTTCAATCGCTCCGGCAATACGCCGCGAAGTTCGGTGTCACTTTGAAGATTTCGAAAGGCAAGATCGTTCTGCCGTCTGAGAAGAAGGAATTCAAGACCGTTCTCGGCCTTCTCGATGAAGACCTGCTCTCCTTCGAGCCGACGGATGAACGTTGGGTGGTCAACTCGAAACGGCGCGCCTAGATTGAAATTCACGCGGCGTCGTGTTGTTGCGAAAGCGGAGGTTGCAAACATGTCTGGAGGCGGTAGTGGCGATCGCGGAGATGGAGACTGGAGACCTACGCGGCCGGAATCCAAGCCTACCGAAGGCGGCAAAACTAGTAGCGGCGGCGGGGGTGGAGGTGGCGGCGCAAACGATCCATGTGACATCCACGAAGCTGCCACATTGAATTCGCCGAATAGAAAGGTAGTTGCCACTCTGCGTTCGGGCGATCTCCTCGATGTGGTTCTTCGGCCTGGGCCGCCGCGTCAGCTTGTTGCGGAGCACAACGGATCGGTTGCGGGTTCGATTACGTCGCCGCAGAGCACTCGAATCATCCAGTGCATTAATCGCGACGGCCGTCAATACGTTGCCGAAGTCACCTCTGTACGCGGCGGCCTTTGCCGCGTCGAGATTCGACCGCGGTGAGTGCTATAGCCATCGTCGGCGGTCTTTATCACGAGCGATGCGTCTGGCCTGACTGGGATCGCGTGTTTGGCTCGGGCGGGCGGGCGGCAGCGGCAGTCGTAGGCCACGTCGATGCCATTTCGTTTCGGACGTACGCAACGGATCAGATGGCGGAGTCGTTTCGCCCTCAAGCGGCTGCCGACGGAATTACCTTCGAACCGGCAATGTCGAGAGTGGAGATCAGCTTCGACTACTTGCATTCGTTGGCTACTCCCGCAATCAGCCCTCCACCCTCAAGGATTCCGCAGCAGCCGCCTCTCGATGTCGCCTCCGACGTCGTTCTCCGATTCGGATTCATGGAGGGCACCGCGCGTGTCACGGCAGACCGATGCGTGTACGACCCGCAGTCGGCTTTCGCGCCGGAGCCGTTTCAAGCCAACGGAAGTCGCGCGAGAATGCTTGCAATTGTCGCCAACCGCGGAGAGGTCGTTGCATTAGGCGGCAGCTCTGATCCCGAACTCGCCGCCGCGAATTTGGTACGTCAGGGAGCAGCGGTCGTTGTGGTCAAGTCCGGTGTGCGCGGTGCTTTTGTCGTCGACGGTCAAGGGATCACACATATACCTCCCCACCGAAGCGACCGCGTCTGGACGATTGGCTCGGGGGATGTATTTGCAGGGATGTTCGCCGTGCGGTGGGGCGTGCACCAGGACAACCCGGTAGACGCCGCAGAGATCGCGTCACTCGCAGTTGCCGCTTACGCCAACACGATGGGGTTGCCCATACCTGCCGTCGAGGATCTGCGGGTGAGCGCGGCGCCGGTCGAATCGCGCGGTGGTCAGGCATACCTCGCAGGCCCATTTTTCACGCTCGGTCAACGATGGCTCATTGATGAGGCTCGCCGTGGGCTGCAGGAATTGGGCTTGAGAGTCTTTTCACCGGTGCACGACGTCGGCCGAGGCGAGGCGCAAATGGTCGCACCCGCCGACATCGCCGCATTGGAGCAATGCGACGTCGTGTTCGCGATTTTGGACGGGCTAGACAGTGGGACGCTCTTCGAGGTTGGGTACGCGCGCGCCAAAGGCAAGTCCGTATATGCACTGGCACAAGCCGTCTCAATCGAAGATCTCAAGATGATCGAAGGATCCGATTGCCGAGTCTATGACGATTTCGTCACGGCTCTGCATCACACGGCATGGCGAGCGTAGGTACTGCGGTTCTTTTGTCCGGGGGCATGGACTCGATCGCCCTTACCTATAGCTGTCGGCCCCAGCTCGCTATCACCGTCGACTATGGACAGTTGCCGGCGGCCGGGGAGGTTCGAGCCGCCGCAGCAGTTTGTGAGGCTCTCGAGATCAGGCACGAGGTTGTCCGCGTTGACCTGCGGTTGCTTGGGAGCGGGGACCTGGCAGGAGGCCCGGCTCTCGGCATTGCACCCGTTCGTGAATGGTGGCCGTTTCGGAATCAAATGCTGATCACATTGGCGGCGATGCGCGTCGCTAAAGAAGACATTCGCCTTCTCCTCCTGGGAACAGTTAAGGGTGATCAGGCACACGCGGACGGACGTCGAGAATTTGTCGACGCGATGTCCGCCGTTCTCCGACTGCAGGAAGGACAGCTGGCGGTAGAAGCGCCAGCAATCGACGTCAGTGCCGTCGATTTAATCAGGAATTCTGGCGTACCCACGGAAGTGCTTGCCTGGGCTCACTCCTGTCACGTGTCGGAATATGCCTGCGGTGTGTGTCGCGGTTGCTTTAAGCACTACCAGACACTTGAGGCACTTGGTCTTGATCCCTACTGACGACCCGCGACCACGCGATCGAAAGGATCCGGGTTTCCAGGATCTCCAGTGGCCGGTCTCTCACATTTGGCAATGCGGCGATTCTGTGCCTCCGGGGCCAGCATCCTTCGTCAGTGTTGTCGAGTCGAGGCGTTCTCAACGGTCGACGACTCGATCACCGTTGAGAGAGATCGTAAACGCGATAGCCTACGCGAGTCGCCCGCGGTACATCAAAGATGGCGACGAAATCGGGCGCACGCGCCGGCTCAGTCCGTCCGCGGGGGCACTTCATCCAATCGACATCTTGATCGTCCGCCGACAGAGTGGACGGGTGTTCCGATACGTTGCCACTCGGAACGTATTGGAGCGGCTTCATGTGACGAAGCCGGATCACCTTGCGCGATTCATCGAGGATTGTCGCGTGGTGGTGCCCCAGAGCAGCGCAGACATGTTGGTATTCATCGGAGACGTCGATCGAGTCGCCGCCGTCTACGATCGACCTGCATCGCTATTGTGGAGAGACGCGGGCGTTCTATTACAAACACTCGCGCTTACCGCCACCGCGTACCGCCTTGGGTTTTGCCCACTCGGAATTCAAGGCCAACCGGTAGTCAGTGCTCTGGCATTGCCGCCACGTGCTGTCGGTGTTGGAGCGGCGCTAATGGGCCGTGTTCTCGATGAGACTGCTGAGCGTGTAACGGGCGAGATGGATTGGCGTTAACAGCACCCGCGCCGAGCCTCCGCATGTAATCCCACATCAACGCGTCGAGAAGGGCAGGGCGCACTTCGATGGCCGCAGCAAAGGCCAAGAAATCATTCTCAAGACGGAAGTAGTGCTGATCCGATCGCAGTTCCTCTTCGAACAACCCGATGTGCCGTCCGGCCCGCAAGACGTGCACATCGATAATCGCGACCGAGTCTGATCCTCGGTAGTTGCGCACGATCCACGAAGCCGTCTTTGGCCCGATCCCCTTCAACGTCATCAAGAGATTACGGAGTTCGACATCGTTGTTCGGCAGCTCGACGCCATCGAGAGCACGCAACGTTTCGGCAAGATACGTCGCCTTCTGCCGAGCGAAGCGATATCGTCGGCTTCGGCCGTCGTAGAAGAACGGTTGAAGGAGTACACGCTCGATCCTGGCCGCTGAACATCCAGCCGCGAGCAGACCAGAGTCGCGTAGACGTCTGAATGCCGCAAGGCCGATCTCGGCGGGAATACCATAGCCACCGAGAAGGCACGCCGCGACCTCCTCGGTGAACGTGCGTCCGAGTCTGAAGTCGCCGTACGTATCCAGCCTCGAATGCTGCCAGGCTTGCCCCTTCCAGTATGCAGGTGTGAGGAGCTCGTCGAACGCCCCCCAGCAAATGCCGCGCATCACCGTCGCGGACGGTGGTGGTATTTCCAAGCGCGCGATCACTCCTCGGATCAACGCGTACATCGTCTGCATTGCTGTGGTTCCCACACCTTCGCAAACCGAAGATGGCGCAGGGTACCGGAGTCAGATCAAAAGTACAACGTCCTAAAAAGTGATCACTCGCGACGCCGAAGTCGGTGCCCGCTCTAACGCTGCAGGCAGGACTCAAGGAATACGTTGCACGCCTCGCATAGTTGGCGAACAGCCGCGAGCTCGCCGTCGGCCGCCTGGCTCTTCAGCAAAGAGCGAAATAGTGGCGAAACGTCGCGATTTCCGCAAGTGAGTGATACGTCGGTGCCCCGAATTGCTACGACGCGGGCAAGCTTCAATACGATGGGCTCGCGTACGAAGATCGCTTCTTGCCGCTAAGTGGTTACCTTTGGGTAACTGAACTACGCTCCAACGCGTGTGTGGCCGTGGTCGCTGGTCGCGGCTGAGCTTTCGTGCATAATCGCGTTCGTCCACCGCCAAAACCCTCCACGCGGAGGGTGGAGTCGTTCTAGCCGATGCATCTCGACACGCTCAAGATCCAGCGGTTTCGTTCATGTGCCGATGTGAAGGTCCAGTTCCGCAAGGACATGACCGTCCTCGTGGGAGAAAACAATGGCGGCAAGTCGAATATCGTCGACGCGATCCGCCTGCTGACGCTTCCCCTGAGCGGACGGCGTGAACGTTACGCCGAGGACGAAGACTTGCGTCGTGGAAGCGCCGACCCGTCCTTCACGATCGAAGGCGCATTCCGCGGTCTTAGCGACACGCTCAAGGGCCTGTTGATCAGCGCGGTGCCTGATCCGACTACCGACTTGGCGACTTGGGGCCTCCGGTATCAATGCGGAACCGTCAAAGTGCGCGGCCGGGTATCGCTGTGGGCAGGTCGCTTCGACACGGCGGAGCCAGAGCGCGGCGCAACCGATCTCGTACGACACGTGTTTTTGCCCCCGCTGCGCGACGCCCGCCAGGCGCTCGGTTCGGGCGCGCCGACTCGAATTGCGGCACTTTTGAAGAACTTCCTGCTTGAAGGAGAGGAAGCGGGATTTCTTGCGCATGTCAGACGCGCGCCGGCGCAGCACCGCGTCGTCACGGACGTCAATGCGCAAATCAGCGCCGCGCTTCGCGATCTCACGCAGGGCGTTCGCACGCAAGCCACATCCCTCGACTTCACGACCGAGGCGCTGAGCGACGTCGCCCGTGACCTTCGTTTCAAGTTGGGAGACGCCGGCATCCCGCTCGAAGACATTGTTTCGTCCGGCCTGGGCTACGCCAATCTTCTTTACATCGCAACCGTCATCGTGGAGCTCGCGAAAGCGCGGGACGCGGACCTGACGTTGTTCCTCGTCGAAGAGCCGGAGGCGCATCTGCACCCGCAGCTTCAGATGCTCATGCTCGATTTTCTGTTGCTTCAGGCGAACAAGTCCGCCCAGCGCGCCTGCGTCGCAGGGAAGCCCGAAGGCCGGATTCAGATCGTTGTGACGACACACTCTCCGAACCTGACCGCATGGGTCGGCCCTGAGCACATTGTGGTCGTACGCAGCGCTCGCGAGCAGCAGGACGGCGTGATGTCCCGTCGCACCGTCGCCATCCCGATCGACAGGCTGGGCATGTCGGATGCATCGCTGAAGAAGGTCAGCCGCTATGTCGATGTCACACGTTCGGCGTTGCTGTTCGGCGATCGGGCGCTGCTCGTCGAAGGCATCGCCGAGGCGCTGCTTCTGCCGGCGATCGCCAAGCTGCATGTCTTGCAAAACGATGCTGCCGGGCTCCAACGATTTCGCGGCGCGGTCTTGGTCGCGATCGACGGGGTCGACTTTTCGCCCTATGTGGAAGTTCTACTGCGTACTACGAACGGGGCGAGCGTGGCCGATCGGGTTGTCGTGATGACCGACCGCGATCCGCAGCTCGCAGACCGCGCCGTCGCGCTTTATGCGCTCGCTGACGGCTTCGGCACGAGAGAAAAGCTCGCTGTGTTCACGAACGACGTGACACTCGAGCATTCGCTTTACGCGGCGGGCAACGCCGACGTGCTTCGGGAGGTATTCCTTGAGCTGCATCCGCGGTCGGCACAGCGATGGGACGACGAAGTCGCGGCTCGTCCCGAAAACGACCGTGCCGCAGGATTCGTTGGTCTGATGAAGGCAATGGACGTACGCAAAGGCGACTTCGCGCAGAGTCTTGCGGAACGAATCGTCGCGGGGCGTGCGTTTGTCGTGCCGGACTATATCCGTCAGGCCATCGCTCGGATCAGCGAAGCATGAATCTCACCCAAGAGCAACGCGCCGTCGCAGGTCATCCCCGGGGTGCGTTTGTCGAAGCGTGCCCAGGCGCCGGCAAGACGAGAGCTATCGTGGCGCGTGTTGAGCGCATCGCGCCGACGCTCGGACCCAGCCGCGGCGTTGCGGTGCTGTCGTTCACGAATTCCGCGATTGACGAATTCGCACAGCGTTGCCGTGAGAACGCGCTGGACCTGATTCTGCGTTTCCCGCACTTTGTCAGCACGTTCGATGGATTTCTGCGGCACTTCCTGTTTGCGCCTGGCGGCGTAGCCGGTGTCAATGTCAAGCCCGTCGTGGTCGACAGTTGGGACACGCTCGGTATCGATGTCCGATTGGGCGGCCAGCTCGCATTCGCCGGCGAAGCACCAAGTCTCGACCTCTTTAACGCCGCGGACAACCGGATCGACCCTGCTGCAATCGGAATGCAGGCGTTGCGCGACCATGTCACGCGCAATCGGCTCGCGTATGAGCGCGCGGCGGCTGGTCGACGCGCCGCACTGCGTGGACGCGGGTATTTCAGCGCCGCCGATGTGCGGGTGGAAGTGGTGCGGCGGTTCCGCCGCAACGATTGGTCGGATGCGATGGGTCGAGCTCTGTCGGCACGATTCGCCGAAGTGATTGTGGACGAAGGTCAAGACTGCAATCCGCTTGACTGCGACATTCTGACCTGGCTTCGGAATGCAGGCGTGCCTGTGACTGTCGTTGCCGACCCGGACCAGGCGATTTACGGTTTTCGCCATGACACGCCCGCTGACCTTCGTTTGGTCTCGGATGGCTATGCGCCGGCCGACCGTCTGTCGTTAACCGGAAACTTTCGGAGCGGCCCGGCGATCTGCGCCGTGGCCGCGACGCTGCGCCGGCGCACTGACCCCGATGTGTCGTTGGAGGACGCGGCGCATTTTGGAGAGCCCGTGCGCGTTGTGGCTTATCCGGGACGCACGGCAACCGGCGGCATCGGTGCATTCTTCGGCGCGCAGTTGCGCGCGGTTGGAATCGCGCCGGCTGACAGCGTCGTGCTCGCGCACGCAAGGCGCAACGCGCTTCGCGTTTGCGGATCGGGAGCCGAGGAGGATGTGGGGACCTCGAAGGTCGCGCGTCTTGCCGCCGCCATCGGCGTACTGTGGGCGTCGTCGACATCCTCGCGCGGCCGCGAACGCGCCCTGCGCATCGGTGAACGCATGGTTCTCGAACTCATGGGCGCGATTGCGGATGGTGAGGACCCGGGCGCGGCCGCGGAGCGCCGCAACATTGACCGTCGCTGGTTGCGCCGCAGTGCACTGACATTGCTCACCGGATTGCCACGGTCGTGTGCGAACACCGACGCGGCCCGAACGGCTTGGGTAGAGGGACTTCATGGCAAGGTGCGAGCTCTGGGACTGACCTATGCTGCCGGCATCACGGAGAGGCGCTACTTTCAGACTCGCGCCGGGGCGACCTGGCACCGTTGTCTCTCGGATGCGGATGCCGAGGCGCTAACCGCTGCGACCGTTCACGAGGCGAAAGGGCGACAGTATGACGCCGTGTGCCTTGTCATCCCTCCGGACAGCCAAGGTTTCACGCGCACCGAACAGCTCGTCCAGGCTTGGGAGAATCGCGTGGACGATGAGGCAAAGCGCGTTGTCTACGTCGGCCTGACACGAGCGCGACGCCTGGCCGTTCTGGCCGTACCGGAGGCTGTGCGCGATCGGGTGACCCGAATCCTCGATGCTGCGAACGCGGACTATCAGGCGCACGCGCTCTGAACCGTATACGGGCCAGCGACACGAATCGGCGTTGCTGCGTGAACGTCAAACTCGAAAGGCACCGAGGCTCGTGAGCTCGTTGATGCGATCGGCAGGCAGCCGTCAAGTCGTCCCAATCGTGAATACTCCATCGCCGAGCGGCCCACATTAAAAACGACGTAGACTGTTCCCGACCGCATCTCACTCGCGCGGATCTAGTGACGGCCCGTCTAAAATGGGCGTGTGATTCAACGCCATCAACTGGAATGCGTATCGTGCAATACGTCGATCGTGACCCGGTTTGGCGTCGGGCATGGTTCGAAGCAGGTTCACGCGTTTCCGTGCCCGAAGTGCGGCATCCCCATCACGTGCGTGATGCGCCTCGATCAAGAGAAGGCTGGCGTTGCGTTCGATCCGCCGATCAACGGGAGATGGGTAGAGGTCAGTAGCGCGTTCCCGGCTCCTGTGTTCGTCACGTTCCACCCAGAGATTCTTGAACACAAGTCCGCCTTTCAGCAGGACGGAGCCTCGCCGTTCGTGACGGCGGCACATCAGTTTGCCGACTATCGCGAATTCGCCGCTCATGAGGGTGAGCGGATGCGTATCCGCAAGAATCTTTGGGAAGCTGTGAAGCGGGCGGAGGTCCACTTTGAGCGTGACCAGTGGGATCTGTGGGAGAAGGAAATTCGTGACCTGCTGGACACGGAACCAGCGAAGGAATACGAAGGCCGGCTCAAGCAGATGTTCATCTGCCACGATTACTCGGTCCGGCTGTTCACGCTGGACCGCCACGACATCTGGAGCATCGGGGACGAACAGTTCAAAGCCGCGACCTTCACGCACCATCGCGAGCTGGGGGCATTTCTCGACCTGATCCGCACATCCGGCCGCTCTTTAAGTCTGTGGCGGCAAATGAACGCACTGCACGACGAATTCATCTCCACATACCACATCTGGATGCCGGTGCTACAGCTGCAGTACTGGAAGGACCGACCGACGAATATCAAGGACCTGATGGTCAGCGATAAGCGGTTCGAGGAAATGAAACCGCTCTACCTGAACGCGTTCGAGTTCTTTGCCAGACTCTCGGTGATAGCCCTCGGCGTTACCCTGATTCGGGGAAACGGGAGCAGCGACGTTCCGACCAAGAAGGGCTCGATGTCGATCTGGGATTTTGAGAGGCTGGAGAACGCGAACAAGATTCCGCACCTTGAGAAGTACGTGGGCACGCAACACTTCGCAGCGTTGATGGACACGAAGCTCCGCAACGGGATCGGCCACAACGCGGCGCACTATGACGTTGCGACGGACGAGATCGTCTGCTTGCGGACACGCGAGGCGGCGCTCGAGGAATGGCGCATCAGCTACACGGAGTTTTGCTACACGATGCTGGAGTTGGTGTCCGCTACGTTCTTCAGCGAGGTGTTCCTCCGAGAGACACTACGGCTGACGGGTGGTCTGAATCCTTGACATGGGGCGGTCGCGCTGACTTCCGCTCGGAAGACCCACTGCCAACCCCGAACAACTTCTGGCGTGCCACCCACTCCTATCGGCTCGCTCCCGTGACGCCGCAGCCGACGCCTCCACGAACGGGGCGGTGATGCTGGCTGGACTCTGTTACAGTTCAGCCGGGATGGCCATCGAATACGATGAGATCGGCATCTGGTCCGAGGTCAAGCTCGCCATCATTAAGGAATACGCATCGGCGTATACGACCATCCTCGACGCTCAGCGCCGGGACAAGATCCGCAGCCTGAAATGGCTTTACATCGACGCGTACGCAGGGCCGGGCTATCACCTGTCGAAGACCAGCGGCAACCGCGTTGAGGGCAGCCCGTTGATCGCCCTCAACACGTCGCCCCCGTTCGCTGAATATCATTTCATCGACAGCGATCCGAAGCGCGCCGAGCAACTCAGGACGCTTGCTGGCAACCGTCCGGACGTCTTCACCTACAGCCAGGACTGCAACACGGTCCTGCTACGCGACGTCTTCCCGCGCGCCAAGTTCAGCGATTACCGCCGGGCTTTGTGCCTGCTCGACCCCTACAACATCGATCTGACATGGGAGGTCATTCAGGCAGCGGGCAAATCAGGTTCCATCGACATCTTCTTGAACTTCATGATCATGGACATCAACCGGAACGCCATGCGGCGCGATCCGGGCCGTTCGGTGCCGAGCAAGATGCAGCAGCTGACCCGCTTCTGGGGTGACGAGACGTGGAGAGATGTCGGCTATGCGACTGATCACGACCTGCTCGGCCCTCGCACAGAGAAGGTCTCCAACGAGGAGTTCGCGGAGGCGTTTCGGCAGCGGCTTAAAACCAAGGCCGGATTCGCCAACGTGCCGCCGCCGATGCCGATGAAGACCAAGAGCAATTCGACCATCTATTATCTGTATTTCGCCTCGCCGAAGGCGGTCGCGTCTGGTATCGTGCGCGACATTTTTTCGAAATATCAACGGCAACAAGGGTTGTAGCAATGGCGACAAATTCACACATCGAGTGGACCGATGCGACGTGGAATCCGGTCACGGGCTGCACGAAGATCAGTCCCGGCTGCAAGTACTGCTACGCCGAGCGCATGGCTCACCGATTACAGCTGATGGGCCAGAGCAACTACCGCAACGGGTTCAAGGTCACGCTACAGCCGCAGATGCTCGAACGACCGCTGCAGTGGAAAGCGCCGAAGCGTATCTTCGTCAATTCGATGAGCGACCTGTTCCATATGGACGTGCCGTTCGAATACATCCGACAGGTCTTCGCGACCATGAACCACGCCCACTGGCATCAATACCAAGTCTTGACCAAGCGGGCCGACCGACTAGAGGAATTGAGCGACAAATTGCCTTGGAGTCCGCACATCTGGATGGGTGTCAGCATCGAAAACGCCAAGTACATCGAGCGCATCGACCACCTGCGACGGACCGGCGCACACGTCAAGTTTCTGTCGCTCGAACCGCTGCTCGGCCCGCTTCCGAAGCTGAACCTGCGCGGCATCCATTGGGTAATCGTCGGCGGAGAATCAGGCCCGAACGCCCGTCCGATGAACCCGGCATGGGTGACGGACCTGCGTAACCAGTGCCGCCGTGCCGCTGTCGCGTTCTTTTTCAAGCAGTGGGGCGGCGTTCAGAAGAGCAAGACCGGCCGGACGCTCGAAGGCCGCACATGGGACCAGATGCCCGAGCAGCACGCGTTGATGCTGGCGTGACGGTCGGGAGGCAGAATCTGGCGAGGCGCAGATTTCTTTCCTGAGCGATGGCAGTCGACCACTACGTTCCCCAATTCCTCCTCAAGAACTTCAGCGTCGATCCGAATAAACCGCAAGTCTGGGCCTACGACAAATCCACCGGCAGATCGTTCAAGACCAACATCCGCAACATCGCAGCCGAGAAGGACTTTTACAGACTGGAAGTCGGAGGCAGAACGCTGTCGCTGGAAGAAGGTCTCAGCACCCTCGAAGACAAGACGGCGGCGATCATCCAACGCATTATCGGCGCACGCTCTATCGGCGGCTTGTCGGACGACGACCGAATCGTGATTGCTGTGTTCGTGGCCGTTCAGATGCGGCGCGGTCCGAATAGCCGTGCGCATATCCAAGCGTTGGGCGAGGCCGTGCGAGCCACGCTAAGCGAGCGAGGATTTGATGTGGGTTCAATCAACAAGGTGGCGCCGGAAATGTTGTCGGACGATGCGAAGGCCATTTCGATCTTGTCGCTGACCGATTCCCAGGAGTTTGTGCCCTATATTCTCGACAAGGTGTGGGTCTTGTTCGAGACGTCGCCGACCGCGCCGCTGTACATCTCCGACAACCCGATCGGCCTTCAGAATTTGGTCCAGAAGGCCACGCCCATCTACGGCAACCTCGGCCTGGGGGTCACGGGCATCGAGGTTTACCTCCCGCTCTCCAGCACGCTGTCTCTCGCGTTCTATTGCCGCTCGCATGAGCAGGTCATCCGTGAAGCCGTTGATCGCATGCGCTCGGCCATAATACGCAGCCCGCACCACGAATCCATGCGTCTGGGTGAGTTGCTCGACTGGATGCGCGCGTTCCGCAAGGGCACGCCGATGACGCTCCAGCCGCCGCACGTGCTGAACCAGAACTCTCTGCAGGTGCGCCAAGCCGAGCGCTACGTGTATTCCAGCCAGCCTGATTTCACCTTGGTCGAGGACATGATTTCGAATCAGCCGCGCTATCGGACGGGACCAAGGCCGCGCGTCTTCTAGCACTCAAGAAGCAAGGCGACGATGCCGATGCGCGAGTCGTTGGCGCTCGGCTTCAAATTCGCGGAGGTTCGCTTCCGCGCTCAGTCCTAACGCTCCCTCTCCGCGACCTCGTTCAGCGAAACTCTAGCGAATCTGTCGATAACAGGCCACTTACGCGGCTTCTCGGATCAACCAGTTGCGGAAATCGTCCAGTGCGGCGAGCCACGCCCGTAAGCAACTCAGAATCAATAGCTTACGGCACCTAAGGCTGGTCGGCCTTCGCAAGTCATTACATTCCAATACGTTGCAGCTGCGCGGGCCGCGCTGGACGATTTTAGAACTGGGCATCATCGACAAAGCCGTGGTGTGAGCGTCCCGCGTGTCCGCAGCTCTTTCGTTTGGTGCCAGTCGTCTGCGAGACGGACGAACCATGCACGCAACGCGACTGGTAGCCGGATCGACTTCACGGTCTACCACTCGAACGTCTCTCGCGGAATACATCACACTCTACGCACGTGACAGTTCCTTTCAATCGATCGATTACCGAGACGCAGCAGCGGTCTCAGCTGCACGCGCCTGCCGCAAGTTGGTTTGGAAGAACGCCGTGAGCTTGCTATCGATAGGTCGGCAGTTCGATGCCGCTGCTCATTTGGGCGCCGAACAGCAGCCGAATGAGCCCCAATCGGTTCGCGACATTGATGGTTGCGTTTCGCATCCAGAGCCCGTACGCACTCCTGGGCACGAAGCTCGCAGCAAAACCTCGCGCCCCCTTCTGCTTGCGCTCCACATAGGGCCGCAGGCGCTGTTCATACATCTCGAATGCGGACGTGTGGTTTCCCTGCGCGACATCCAATTCTCCAGCGAGCGTGTACGCTTCGGCCATGGCCATTGATGACCCTTCGCCGGCGAGCAAGCTCGGACACGCGCACGCGTCGCCGATCAGACCGACGCGACCCCTGGTCCAACTCGGCATCACGATCTGACTGACCCGATCGAAATAAAGATCGGTGCTTCTCTGAAGCGCATGGAGCATCGGTTCCGTTTCCCAGCCACCGCCAGAATAGAGGCGTGTCAGGATCTCTTTCTGACGCGAGGAATCGTGGATCGGAGCTGCGTGGGGATCGGGGTCGGCGAACACCAGCATGAAGACCGTCGAGTCCTCGTCGACCGTGATCCGCCAAATCTGCCGGCCTGGTTCGCCGAACGTGACGTATGCGTGCGGATCACGGAACCCATAGCCGTGGGCGGTGAACGCCGCAACGTAGTAGCCGAGGAAGCGTTCGAATCGTGCTTCTTCACCAAAGCAGAGCCGACGCACCGCGGAGTGGAGGCCGTCGGCGCCGATGACCAGATCGAACGTTTGAGGCTCACCTTCGCGAAACGTCACGTGTATGCCGCTCGGGCTGTCGTCGAGGCCGGTCACGCTGTTCCCGAACCGTACGTTGACTCGGTCCTTGACCGCGTCGTAGAGAGTAGAAGCCAGCGCCGAACGCGGAAGGCTCAGGCCCCGCCCCTTTGTGAGCTCTTGCACCGCTCCCTGATTGAAACCGCTGATCCGCCGGCCACGGCGATCGACGATCCGGAATTCCTGGACGTGGAGGTCATGCCGGCGGAGTTCGTCCAGCACGCCCATCTTCTCGGCCACGTCGTAGCCCAGGCCCCAAAAGTCGATGACGTAGCCGCCGGTACGCGGTTCGGGCGCCTGTTCCACCAGGGTCACCGCATATCCGCACCCATCGAGCCACCAGGCGAGGCAAGAGCCTGCCACCCCGGCTCCTGACACGAGAACTGTCCCAGACACGGCACATTCTCCTAGGGACCGTCTGTCTGATTTGGTGACTGCTCAGGGTCCGGGCTGTCGTCGGTGAGCTGTAGAACTCCACCGACGCCCAATATTCGGTCGATCACGAACGCTCCGGATGCACTAGTCGCGGAGCGGCGTTGATGAGCGCCGCTGCCACGCTGCTGGCGTCCAGCCCGTGATGATCCTGAACACGCGGGTGAAATGACTCTGATTCGCGAATCCGCATGCCAGTGCGATTTGCGCGATCGGCAGATCGCCGTCCTCGAGAAAACGCTTCGCGGCTTCAACCCGGCGCTCGGTCAGCCACTGGTGCGGTGTTACCCCGGTGCTTTGTTTGAACGCCGAGACGAAGTGCCCCACCGAGAGACTGCAGTATCGAGCGACGTCCGCGACCGTGACGTTGCCATCAAGGTGCCCGGCGATGAACTCGAGCGCCCGCCGTCGTTGCCAGGGTGCGAGACCGCCGGAGGATGAGGGCCGCACACGAATGTGCGCATAGGTAACGGCTACGTGATGGGCGATCGCGCGGATGACGTGGTCCAAAAACAGAGCGCTCGTCTCCTCCGGGCGCGCCAGGGCCGGCTGCAGCGAGAACATCAGCGGCTGAATGACCGGATCCGAGATGCCTGCGCCAGGCGTGTACCGCAACTCGTCCATCCGCCGGGCAGACGCTTCGTCAGCAACAGCGTCCATCAACATGCGGGGCAGCACGACGTGAATCGAGTGGAACGGATGGTTCATCCGGAATCGCGGATCCCGTTTTAGATCGTAGAGCGTGACCTGCCCCCGGCCGAGTGGCGTCACCGGCGCCGGCCGCCCGTCTTCCCACCATTCATGTCTCGGAAAATCGCGTAGCTGGACGCCGACGCAAAACGCGTCCGCCCATGGCAGGGGATCGGAACACTCCAGGGTTGGATGGTCCGAACGCACTTCGGTCACCGTAGCGTCAGCATTCCGCAACGTCCGCACGGCGAGCACCAGGTGGTGCTCCGCGTGAAGACGATCGCCGAGGAGCTCGCCGAAATTGCGGGAAGGCATGGCCCTTGGGCCGACGCTATCACGGCTTCGATTCCCGCAATGCAAATTGATCGGAAATTCGTGTCAAAGCCGCAATTTCGGACAATCCCGTCGCCCTACAAATCGACACCATGACGGGAGCCGCGTCGTCCTGTGCGCGGAAGGAGGAAGCGATGACCGCAACGACTTCAGACATGAGATACGAGGAGATTGCCGTAAAGAACGGAGATATCGACCTGTTCCTTCGGTCGTGGCGGCCGACTCGACCGGTTGGCGTCATCGCCATCGTCCCCGGTTTCAACGCGCACAGTGCGTACTACGGGTGGGCGGCCGAACATTTCGTTCAGGCCGGCTTCGCGGTGTACGCGGTTGACCTGCGCGGGCGCGGCAAGTCGGGTGGCGAGCGGTTCTACGTCGATACTTTTGACGAGTACGTCAGCGATGCTGCCGCCTGCGTCGCGGTCGCCAACCCGCTCGGCCTTCAGATCACGTACTTCCGCGTCGACCAGGCTTTCGAGGAAACGAAGCAATGACCGCGAACGCGGCGTTCGCCGCGGCGCTGACGACGTTCCTCATTGTCGCGTGGACGGCGGGCGAGCTCGCGTTTCTTGCGCCGTTCAAGAGCCTTCTCTTCCACCGCCACGGATGGGTGATTGGTGGGGCGGTTCTGCTCCTGTTCTTGAATCTGTGCGCGCTGTACTACGGCATAGCGCGCTGGGTATTCCTGCGTGATGCGGGGCGAAAGCTTCGTCACGTCGACGAGCAGCTCAGAACGGACGACGGGCTTCATGAGGAGCTTCGGCCGCACCTCGTCTCGACGCGAAGGTAACAGGTATGTGGAAGGGCTCTGACCCCCGCGAATTCGACGGTCGGGACGCGACTCCGTGGGATGCCAGGGAACGGGTGGATGACGTTCGCGACCGCGGATCGATCGACCCGCGCGACGTGTTTCGAGAAGGGCTCGAGTTGCCGCGTGGGCGCGACCGGGAACGAGTATTCCTTGGCGCGGAGACGTTCGAACTGCGCGGATCGGAGGTGCGGACTCTCGCGACGATCGGCGCTTTCCGCGTGGTCCCGATTGACGAACTGCGCGACGATCGCGGGCGCGTCGGCGACCTCTGGCACGGCGATCTCGAGCGGCTGCGCTCAGCCGAGCTCGTTCGAGCAATCGCGCCGTTCGACCGTGACGGCGACCGGACGATCTTGGTGACGCTGACTGATCGCGGACGGGAACTGCTGGAGAGTCACCGGTCACCAGAAGACGCACCCCGGCAGACGTTCTATTCCGGCGACGTGAGGGCGCGAGAACTGTCGCACGATGCGCAGCTCTATGCCGCGTATCTGAGGGCTGCCGAACGGCTTCAGGAGTTCGACGTCCGGATTCAGCGCGTCGCACTCGACCACGAGCTCAAGCGCGAGTATCAGCAATTCCTTCACGACAGAGATCGCGACCGGCCCGATGCCGACGGACGTCCAGACCGAGATCCGCGAGAGATCGAGCAGTGGGCGCATGAGCATGACCTGCCGTTCTTCGACGGCCACGTGCACTTCCCCGATTTCAGACTGGAATACGAGTGGCCGGACGGTCGTCGTGACGTCGAGAACGTCGAGGTCACAACGCTCCACTATCGCGGCGCACATGCGGCTTCGAAGGCACGGGCCGGATTCCGGCGCCTACCTGGGAGACCGAGACATGTTTCTGTTCCTCGTGGACGGCAACCGCGATCTCGACGATCCCACGGACCGCACGCACGCCGGTCTGTTCCGCGGTTTCATTCTCCGGAACAGCGATGTCGGTGCCGCCGCCCTCACCCTGGATGTGTTCCTGTTCCGTCTGGTGTGCGGAAATCACATCATCTGGGGATTTCAGCACGTAGCTGGCTTCCGGCGCCGGCACGTGGGCGCGTCGATTCAGGACGAGTGGACGACGTCGCTGAACGACGTCCGCACGGCGCTCGACGCAGACACCGCGGACGACCGGACGAAGCTCCTTCGGGCCATGGCCCAGGAACTCGGGCCGACTCGTGACGCGGTGATCGACACGGCCACGCAGCGACTCGACGTGTCGCAGAAGCAGGCCGGGGAGGCGTACACACTGGCGGAGCAGTTCGAGACGAATCCACGTTCCGTCTGGGGCTACGTGCAAGGACTGACGCGTCTCAGTCAGCGGACGCCCTGGCAAGACGGACGGTTCGCTCTCGATCGCGCCGCTGGCCGCCTCCTGGCGACGGTCCACTGACCCTCGTCCCTCGTCGCGCGGGCACATCCCCGCGCGACATCACCACACCCACACCGTAACTGCGGGCGGCCCAGGCCCCCTGCCAATTCGACACGGCGCGTTCGTGTCGGCATTCGGGAGGTCTGAGCATGCGCGAGATCCACGATCGCTCGTTCGATATCGATCGATTCCTCGAAGACGCTGCTCGAGCGAAACAAGAACTCGACGCTGAGCGGTGGCGGGAGGAGCTTCGTCCACGCGCGCTGCGCCTACTGGCAGCGCGCACGACGAAGCTACCGTGGTCTCGCGCGCTGCTGAAGCTGGTCGTCCACGAACTCTATCCGGACGATCTCTTCTCCGAGCTGATTGGCAATCTCGATCGCGTTCCCCAGCGGCGCTGGCCGCAGGTGATCGCGCTCGCCGTCGCCCTCCGGCATAGCTGGAGACGAGACGGGCTCACGCAGTTGGTCCGATCCCTCCGGATCACCACCGCGTCTTCGCCCGTGCCAAAGCACCCGCGGAGAAAGCCGCCCGCACGCACACCACACCATCCACGCAACTCGCGGAGGACGAAATGACGCGTCTTCCGCACCCGCCGCTCCGATTCCCGAATTCTGCCGAAGTGCTCGGCCGCGTCAAGGCTTCGCTCGCTGCGGCTCGCCGCTGGCGCGGCCTTGACCCGTCCTGCGCGCTTCGACGGACCCGCATCTATCGGAGCGACGGGAATTCTCGGACCGAAAGGAGCACAACCCATGTTGGACAGGTCACGCACACCGAGCATCGCGGTGACGATCGGCCATCGCGAGTGCCTGTACGACGCGGTCATTACGACGGCGCCGGTCAGGCTTGATCTGCCATCCACGATCACGCTGCTCGCCGACACGCTGCTGGAACTGTCCGTCTACGCGGACGACCCGTTCAGCCTCGACACAACGCGCAGCCGATACGCCGCGCGGCTCGTGCTCGCGGACAACCTCCAATCCGAGTGGCAATGCGCCAAGTACGAGGCGAATGGCCATCTCGTAATCGCCGCCGATCCCCGAATGGCCGACTTCAACACGCTGCAGCAGCTGCTCTGGCGTCTGTTGCTGGCCGCCAGCCTGAATCAGGTCGCCGCATGACCACGCCATCACCGCGCACACAGCCGTCAACCGCTCGTCGCCA
>DATBHR010000091.1:0-42608 GCA_036557365.1 Vicinamibacterales bacterium | reverse complement strand
CCCGGGATTCCCGGGCGCCGCAAGTACCGCGGTCGCCTCCGGTTCGCCGGCCAGGCGGCGGGCGATGGCGTGCTCGCGGGCGCCGCTACCGACGACGAGAACTCTCATGCACGGAATAAGTTAAGGGGAGCACGTATTTCGTTGACGCGCGGGAGGCTAGAGCCTAGAATCCGCCTTTGCTCTGAAGCGGGAATAGCCTAACATACCTAGTTCCGCATATTTGCCACCCGCGAAAGGGGTGTGATTGTTCGTGGCTGAAGTCAAGATTCAAGAGGGCGAGTCGATTGAAAGCGCCCTCCGCCGATTCAAGCGGAAAGTGCAGCAGGAAGACATCATCAAGGATATCAAGAAGAACTCCTTCTATCTGAAACCGGGCGACAAACGGCGCGCCAAACAGGCGCTCGCGCGCAAGCGCAATCGCAAGAAGCTCCGGCGCGAGCTGGAGTAGGACGACCGACCCCGACGAGGTAGCGACCGATGGAGTTCCAAGACCGAATCCTCAGGTGCGTCGACTGCAGCGCGGAATTCGTCTGGACGGCGGGAGAGCAGCAATTTTTCGCCGACAAGAACTTCAAGAACGAACCGAAGCGGTGCAAGGCGTGCAAGGCCAAACGTGCTGCGCGGCCAGCCGGAAATTCGGGCGGCGCACGCGAACGGGTCGAAACCGTCACGACATGCTCGAACTGCGGCAAGGAAACGACCGTGCCCTTCAAGCCGACTCAGGGACGGCCGGTCTTCTGTAAGGAATGCTTCCAGTCCCGCAAGTTTGCGGGTGCTGGCGGCGTCTGAGCCGTTCAGTCTTCTCGTTCGATCAATACCGAGCTGAAATTCGCGCGCGGCGCCTTGACTGGCGTCCGCGCGCGATGTGCTAAGCTTCACACGCATTCTCTGGAGCGATTTCATGCAGATCGAGCAGCGGAACTCAGGTGACGTCGTTGTGCTGGACCTGAAGGGCAAAATCACCCTCGGTGAGGGCGACGAGCTCCTGAAGGACAAGGTCAACAGCCTCGTCAACCAGGGTCACAAAAAGATTCTTCTCAACCTTGCGGACGTTCCTTACATCGACAGCGCGGGTCTCGGCGAAATCGTCAGAACGTACACGACGGTCAGCCGTCAGGGCGGAAGCTTGAAGCTCCTCAACCTGACGAAGCGCATCACCGATCTGCTGTCCATCACCAAGCTGCTGACTGTGTTCGAAACCTTCGAATCCGAAAACGACGCGGTTCGGAGTTTCACGGCAGCCAAGGTCTGAAACACCCGCGCTGAATGGCGCGCACCACCTCTTCACCAGTGGCGGTTCCCGGCACGTCGTCGACGTCGGCCGTGCCGGGACAGTCAACCGCACTCAACCTGTTCCGTTCTCTTCGTCCCGCGCAGTGGACGAAAAATCTTCTAGTCTTCGCAGGCTTGTTGTTCGGCCGACGGCTGCTCGAACCTGCCGCCGTCGAGCGCGCGCTGTTCGCGTTCGCCATTTTCTGTGCGCTGTCGGGCGCGGTGTATCTCATCAACGACGTCGCCGATCGCGAATCGGATCGGAACCATCCGTTGAAGGCGCGACGGCCGATTGCGTCGGGCGCGCTGCCGGTCTCGACGGCGATTGCCGCGGCGCTCGTCCTCGGCGTCGGCGCGATCGCGGTCTCGTTCACGCTCGGTCCCTGGTTCGCGGCCGTCGCGGCCGCCTACGTCACCCTTCAGGCTCTCTACTCCGGGCCGCTCAAGCACATCGTCATCATCGACGTGCTGACGCTCGCGATCGGATTCGTTCTCCGCGCCGTGGGCGGCGCGGTCGCCGTGCAGGTCGAGATCAGTCACTGGCTGCTCGTCTGCACGATCCTGCTCGCGTTGTTCATCGCGCTCGCGAAGCGGCGGCACGAGATCGTGCTGCTCGCGGACGGCGCCGTGACACACCGGCGGATTCTCGGGGAGTACAGTCCGTACCTTCTCGATCAGATGATTTCGGTCGTGACCGCGTCCACGCTGGTCGCGTACATTTTCTACACGGTCAGTCCCGAGACGCAGGCGAAGTTCGGGACGCCGTGGTTGGGGTTAACCATCCCGTTCCCGCTGTACGGGATCTTTCGGTATTTGTACCTCGTCCACCGGCGCGAAGGCGGCGGCAGCCCTGCCGACCTTCTGCTCAACGACCGCCCGCTGCTCCTGTGCGTGGCGCTCTGGGCCGTAGCGGTGGCCGTGATCATCTACCGGCCGATCTGAAGCTGTCGAAAGCTGCATATGGCCGAATTCAACGTGCGTTCGGACGCCGTCAATGTCGAACAGATCATGGAGCAGATCCGCTCCCGCATCCGCGAGAAGCGGGGCGTCGACTATACCGAAGAGCAGATCCGCGAGCTGGCCAGCGTCAAGCTGCAGAAGTTTCTCGATCCGCGCGGCGTGCGCTCCGATCTTCTCGAGCAGTACCGCAAGACTCAGCCGCCCTATCAGCCGCCGAACCTGCCGAACTACGCGTTCGAAGACAACACGCTGTTCGATTCGCACCGCGGCGGATTGAGATTCATCCGGCGACTGCTGAATCCGATCCTGAAGCTGTTCTTCAACCCCAACCCGCTGATTCAGGCGCTTCACATCCAGTCGCAGGTCAACACGATGCTGGCTGAACGCGAAGCGCGGCTCGAAGCGGCGCGGCGTTCGACCGAATCGCTGTACTACGAGCTGATTCACAATCTCGTCGTCGAGACGACCCGGCTGGGCATCGAGGTCAAGAACCTGACGATGCGCATCGAGTCGATGTCGAGCCGCCTGGAATTCAACGAGCGGCGCGGCCGGGCGCTCGAGAGCGCCGTCGTCTACAAGCCGGTCAGCGGCGACATCGTTGTCACGGCGGCAGCGGAGAAATCGACAAACGGCGCACGCGAAGGCGGGAACGTTCCGCCGCCCGGACCCAGTGCCGAAGGCGGACCGCAGGGCGAAGGTCCCGGCCAGCGAAGCAGGCGTCGGCGCCGACGACGAGGACGACGCGGTAACGTACCAGCGGCCGCGATCATGGGAGAAGCGTCGCCGGCCGGCGGCCCATCCGAAGCCGGCAACGCCGGCGAGCGGGAGCACGCGGCCGCATTCGATGCGCCGCACAGGACATCGGCTTCCGCTGATGCAGCGCCGTCCGCATCGACAGAGCCAGCTCCTGCTCCCGCGCCTTCGTCCGACCCGGGATCCGATTCGCAGTGAAGCTCGCGGTCGTTGTCCAGCGATACGGGCTCGAGATCAACGGCGGAGCCGAGCTGCACGCGCGATTCATCGCGGAGCACCTCGCACGGCACGCCGATGTCGAAGTCCTCACGACGTGCGCCACCGACTACATCACGTGGCGCAACGCGCTTCCCGAAGGTCTCGCAACGGTGAACGGCGTCCGTGTCCGGCGATTCAAGGTGAAGCACGAACGCGATCCGCAGGCATTCGGACGCTGGCAAGACCGCGTGTTCGAAGAGGCGCACTCGATCGCGGACGAACTCGACTGGCTCGACGCCGAAGGACCGGCGAGCCCGGCGCTCGTCGATCACGTCACGAAGCACGCGAACGAGTACGACTTCTGCCTTTTCTTCAGCTATCGCTACTATCACGCGTACCACGGGGCTTTCGGCGCAGCGTCGCGGGCGATTCTCGTGCCCACAGCCGAGCGCGACGAGACGATCGGCCTGTCGATCTTCCGACCGCTTTTCCGGTCGGTACGCGGCATCATGTACAACTCACCGGAAGAACGGCTGATGATCCAGACCGTCGCCGACAATGACGATGTTCCAGGCGTCGTCGTCGGCGTGGGATCAGAGGTCCCGGCGAACCCGCAACCGTCGCGCTTCCGATCGAAGTTCAACGTCCGCGGCCCATTCGCCGTCTACGTCGGCCGCATCGACAAGAATAAAGGCTGCCAGGAGCTCTTCGACTTCTTCCAGGGCTACATCCAGAGCACGTTTGGAGCGCTGACGCTCGTGCTCATCGGGCATTCGCTGCTCGACATCCCGAAGCATCCGCGCATCCGCCATCTCGGTTTTCTCGAAGACACAGACAAGTTCGACGCGATGGCCGCCGCCGAGCTGCTCATCATGCCGTCGTACTACGAGAGCCTTTCGATGGTGGCGCTCGAGGCGTGGGCGCTCGGCAAGCCCGTGCTCGCGAACGGCAAGTGCGACGTCCTCAAGGGACAGTGCATCCGGAGCAACGCCGGCCTGTTTTACGAATCGTTTGCGGAGTTCGTCGAAACGCTGTCGTCCATGGAGAAGCACCGCTGGCTCAGCGCGTCGCTCGGACGCAACGGCCGTCAATTCTTCCGCGAGAACTACGACTGGGGCGTCATCGAACGGAAGTATCTGGACATGTTCGAGCGGCTGAAGTCCGCCACACCGCGGCCGGTCGAAGATCCATCGCCCGGATGGCGTGATCGGCGGCGCCCCGACGTCGCTCCCGCGCGCGACATCCTCGCGCGGCTGCCGGAAGGACCCGCGCTGGGAACATCGACGAGGGTCAGGCGACCGGCATGATCCACGTCCATCAGGTGCTCGCGACCCTCGGCTACGGCGACGCGATCGGACACGAGGTTCTCGGCATCCAGCGTGCGCTCAGAAGCGCAGGTTACGAATCGGAGATCTTTGTCGAGACTGCGGACTACCGTCTCGAGCCGCTCACGCGCGACTATCGCGAGCTCGTCGACTTCAGCCATCCCGACAATCTCATCTATCACCATTTTTCGCTCGGTTCACGCGCGTCGCGAACCGCATACGCGCTGCCCGACCGGATGGCGCTCGTGTATCACAACATCACGCCGCCGGAATACTTCGTCGGCGTCCATCGAAAACTCGCGCGACAGTGCTTCAGGGGACGCCGAGAGCTGCGCGCTTATGCCGACCGCTGCGATCTGGCGCTCGGCGATTCCGAGTTCAATCGCCAGGATCTCGACGCATTGGGATTTCCGCGGACCGCGGTCCTGCCAGTCGTCCCCGACTTCTCGCATCTGGATCTCGCGCCCGACTGGATGGTCGCGGGCGACTTCGACGACAGCTGGACGAACGTGCTGTTCGTGGGACGGGTCATCGCGAACAAGAAGATCGAGGATCTCATCCGCTTCTTTCACGTCTACCACACGTACTACAACCCGCGCGCCCGTCTGCTCATCGTCGGCGCGCAGAGCGGCTTCGAGCGCTACCTGGCCGCCTTGCATCAACTCGTGGCGACGCTTGGCGCATCGGACGTCCACTTCATCGGCCACGTGTCCGATCGTGAGCTGACCGCGTTCTACGAGGTCGCGGATCTCTTCCTGTGTGCCAGCGAGCACGAAGGATTCTGCGTCCCGCTGGTCGAGGCGTTCTATAAACAGGTGCCGGTGCTCGCCTACGCGGCGACCGCAGTGCCGGCGACGATGGACGGCGCCGGCGTTCTCTACGAGGACAAAGATCCGGTGCATGTCGCCACGCTGATGGACGCGATCATCTCCGACGCGTCGCTGCAGGATCGGATCGTGGACGGACAGTTGGCGGCCGTCGATCGACTGCGATCGAAGGATTTCGCAGGAACCCTGCTTCGTTTCACGGAGCAGATTCTCTCGGCGCCGCGGGCGGCCCGACCGTCGGTGGCGTTCGACTTCTGGCACCAGTTCGACGCAGCGCAGGCGCTCGAGGAGCTCAGGCTCTATCGGCCGGCGATTTATCAGGCGCTACCCGACGGGAACTAGGCATTGCAGATCAACCAGTGGGTTCCGGCGGCACACAAAGGCGACGCCATCGGCGACAGCGCGAGGCGCGTCCGGGGCCTGCTACGCGCATTGGGGCACGAATCCGAAATCTACGCGCTGACGATCGACGACGACCTGAAAGACGACGTCCGCGAGTTTCGAGATCCGCACGCGGCGCGAGGCGACCTGACGATCTTCCATTACGCCCTTCCGTCGCCGATGACCGCTGCCTTTGCGTCGCTCTCCGGCGGCCGGATTCTCCAGTATCACAACGTGACGCCGGCGCACTACTTCGCGCCCTACGATCCGGCGCTCTTCCGGCTCGCGTCGCTCGGGCGACAGGAGCTTGGAACGCTCGTGGGCCGCGTGGACCTCGCGCTCGGGGACTCCGAATACAACCGCCGCGAACTGGAGGCGATGGGCTTTTTGACGACCGGCGTCTTTCCAATTGCGGTCGATACAGCGCGCGTTACGCGCAAGGTGCATCAGCCGGCGCTGGAGTCGATCCTCGACGATGGACTGGTGAACTTTCTGTTCGTGGGCCGGATCGCGCCGAACAAGAAAATCGAAGATCACATCAAGCTCGCGGAAGTCTTCAAGCGCTACGTCGACGCGTACTACCGCTTCATCTTCGTCGGCCGCAACGACGTCGTGCCGCGGTACTATTCGATGATCCGCGCCCTGATGGCCGACTATCGACTCCTCCACGATCGCTTCATCTTCACCGGCCCGGTCCCCGACGACGAGCTTGCGCTCTACTATCAGCACGCTGCCGTCTATATTTCGCTGAGCGAGCACGAAGGCTTCTGCGTGCCGCTCGTCGAAGCCATGGCGGCGGACGTGCCCATTCTTGCGTACGCATCGAGCGCAGTCCCCGACACGCTGGGCGGAGCGGGCGTGCAGTTCGCGCCAAAGGATCTCGAGGTCGCCGCGGAGTTGCTCGGCGAGCTGGCGTTCAACGACGCGCTTCGTGCTGAAGTCGTCGCGGGACAGCGGCGCCGCCTGGCGGATTTCGACGATTCCCGGATCACGCGCGATCTGAAGTCGCTGGTCGCGTCGATGCAGGACGGGAAGCCGCGGACCGGACTGTCGTCGGCGGACTCGGCGGCCCGGTCGTCATGAAGCTGGCGTTCGTCATCCAGCGGTACGGCGCCGACGTCCTCGGCGGATCGGAGCAGCTCTGTCGCCTCGTCGCGGAGCGGCTCTCGGTCAACCACGAAGTGGAAGTGCTGACGACGTGTGCGCGCGACTACGTCAGCTGGAACAACGAGTATCCGGAAGGGACCGATCGCGTCAAAGGCGTCACGGTCCGCCGTTTCCCCACTTCGCAGTCGCGCGACATTCACGCGTTCAATCGCCTTTCTGACTGGATTTTCAACAACGCGCACAGCCGTCAGGACGAGCTCGAGTGGCTGAAGCAGCAGGGCCCCTGGTGCCCGACGCTGATCGAGTACCTGAAACGGCACCAGCAGCAGTACGACGTGCTCGTGTTCTTCACGTATCTGTACGCGCCGACCGTGCTCGGACTCGATATCGCGCCGCAGCGCAGCATGCTCGTTTCGACGGCACACGACGAGCCGGCGATCCGCCTCGAGATTTTCAGGGACGTCTTCAGCAAGCCGGCCGCGATCTGCTATCTCACCGACGGCGAACGCCAGTTCGTGCAGCAGTTCTTCGTCGATCGGCCGCTCATCGAGGACGTGATCGGGGTCGGCGTCGACATTCCCCAGAGCCAGCCTTATCCGCGGATGCCGCCGCCTTCAGACGAGGAAGCGTCGACCGCCGCGGACGCGCCGACCTCGGAGGAAGAAGCGCCCACTCGCGAATTCCCGTCGCACCTGATGCAGCGCGGTTCGGTGTTCCGCCGCCGCCATCGCCTCTATGGACCGATCGTGCTCTACGGCGGCCGAATCGATCCGGGCAAGGGATGCGAAGAACTGCTGCAGTACTTCAGCGAATTCCTGAAGGCTGGCAACGATGCGACCCTCGCGTTGATGGGCGTCAAGCTGATGCCGTTGCCGACGGATCCGTCCGTGCGCTTCGCGGGACTGCTGTCCGATCGCGAGCGGATTCAAGCGCTGGAGGCAGCAACGGTCGTCGTGTGCCCGTCGCCGTTCGAAAGCCTGTCGCTGCTCGCGCTGGAATCGCTCGCGGTGGGCACACCGATTTTGGCAAACGCGCGAAGCGCGGTCCTGGTTGAACACTGCGTCCGCAGCAACGGCGGCTTGTACTACGCGGATCGGGACGAGTTCGTGGAGTGCCTCAAGCTCCTGCTGTCGGACGAGCGACTGCGACAGACGCTGGGCCGCAACGGACGCGACTACGTTCGACGCAACTTCCGCTGGGACGTCGTGCTCGGGAAATACGAGCGGATCTTCGCGAAGGTGAAGAGCGCGCGCTGACCGCGTGGACGGCCGTCAGTCGGCTGACGGCGTCCGCGATGCCATTGCCGGAACGGCGCCGGCGCCTGCCGGCTGCTCCTCGTTGCCGTTGCCGTTTCCTCCGCCGACACGCTTGCGCCGCGGACGGATCTCGTACCGCTTGATCATCTCGTTCAGCGTGGTCGGCTTGATGTGCAGCAGCTCGGCAGCGCGCTTCTGAACGCCGCCAGCCGCTTCGAGCGTCGATTCGATCAGCCGCTTCTCGAAGTCGGTAATGACGTCCTTGAACGAAATCCCCTCGGGCGGCACGATGAACTGCGGCATCTGGAAGTTCGGCGCCTTGCGCACGTGATCCGGAATCAGCTCGACGCCGATTCGCGGCGACGGCGTCAGCACCACGGCGCGCTCGATCACGTTTTCCAGCTCGCGGACGTTGCCGGGCCAGTCGTATTCAGTGAGCAGGTCGAGCGCATCGGAGCTGAGCTCGAGGCCGGTCTTGCGGTTCTCGTCCCCGTACTTCTCGAGGAAATGGTGCACGAGGAGCGTGATGTCGTCCTTGCGATCGCGCAGCGGCGGCAGCTGGATCGAGATGACGTGGAGGCGATAGAAAAGGTCCTCGCGGAACTTCCCTTCTTCCATCATCTGCCGGAGATCGACGTTCGTCGCGGCGATGATCCGCACGTCGACCTTGATGGTCTCCATGCCGCCGAGGCGCATGAAGTCGCGCTCCTGCATGACGCGCAGCAGCTTGGCCTGCGTCTCGAGCGGCACGTTGCCGATTTCGTCGAAGAAGATGCTGCCCTTGTCCGCGAGGTCGAACATCCCCTTCTTCGGATACACCGCGCCGGTGAATGCGCCCTTGACGTGACCGAACAGCGTCGACTCGAGGAGATCGGGCGGCAGGTTGCCCGAGTTGACCGTAACGAACGATCGGTCCGACCTCGACGAGTTCGCGTGGATCGCGCGCGCGACGAGTTCCTTGCCCGTTCCGCTCTCGCCCTGAATCAGAATCGTCGAGCGACTCGGCGCGGCCTGGATGATGAGGTCGAACACCTGCCGCATCCGCGGGCTCTTGCCGATGATGTTCGCGAACTTGTGATACCGCTCCTGGATGTTCTGCCGGAGATTCCTGTTCTCGCTGACGAGGCGGCGCCGCTCCATCGCATTACGCACGACGACGAGGACTTCGTCGTTCTTGAACGGCTTCGTGATGTAATCGAACGCGCCCGCCTTCATCGCCGAGATCGCGCTCTCGACGGAGGCGAACGCGGTGATGATGATGACCGCGAGGTCTTCGTCGATGCGCTTGAGCTCGTCGAGCGTCGCGATGCCGTCGAGGCCGGGCATCATGATGTCGACGATGGCCGCGTCGAACGGCAGTGCGCGCGCGAGCTCGAGCCCCTCGGCTCCCGACGCTGCAACGCGCACGTCGTACCCCTCGCGCGTCAGCAGCGTTTCCAGAATTTCACGCATGATTTCCTCGTCGTCGACGACGAGGATCGTGCCGTGTCGTGATGTGGGCATAAGGCCTTCAGCTGCGCGTGGCGGACGCCAGGCTCCTCGATGGCTCGCCAAGCGGCAGCGTCAATGTAAATCGGGTTCCCTTGCCGACGGCGCTGTCGCAGTGGATGGTGCCGTCGTGCTCCCGGACGATGCCGTACGTGATTGACAGGCCGAGGCCGGTACCGCGGCCGATCGATTTCGTGGTGAAGAACGGGTCGTAGATGCGGGCGAGCTCCTCGGACGGAATGCCCGATCCGGTGTCGGCAATCTCGACGATGACCAGCGTGCCGTCGATGCGCGTGCCGACCGACAGCCATCCGCCGCGAGGCATCGCATCCCTCGCGTTGAGGAACAGGTTCAGAAACACCTGCTGCAACTGATGCTCGATGCCGAGCACGAGCGCCAAATCGGGCGACAGCTCCTTGCGGACCTTGATCCGTCCGACCTCGAACTGATGCTCGAGCAGCGAGAACACGTCGTTGATGACGGCGTTGACGTCGACGGTGATGCGCTCCGAGCTCGCGGTCCCGGGACGCGAGAGATTCAGGAGGCCGTTGACGATCTTCGCGGCGCGGAACGTCTGCCGCTCGATCTTCTCGAGCAGCGCCGTCTTCGGGTCCGACGGATCGGCTCCGTCGAGCAGCATCTGCGTGAAACTCGAAATCCCGGTGAGCGGCGTGTTCACCTCGTGCGCGACGCCGGCCGCCAGCAGCCCGATGGACGCCATCTTCTCGGAAATCTGCAGCTGCTCCTCGAGCCGCACGCGATCCGTGATGTCCTCGATCAGCAGAATCGTACCGACGACCGCGTCGCCGCCGGCCGGATTCTGGAGCGGCATCTCGGTGACGTTCACGAGGAGCCGGACGCCTTCGCGATCCGCGGATGACAGCGGCACTCGGTAAAGCGTCGCGCCCTCGGGATGCTGGGCGCGGGCGGCCCTCAGCGCCGCGACGAAGTGCGCGTCGAAAATCCCGCCGAGGAAGCGGCCGATCGCTTTGTCGCGTGCGACGCCGTAGAAATCCTCGAGGGCCTGATTCCAGCGCACGATACGTTCGTCGACGTCGAAGACCACGAGGCCCGCGTCGAGCGATTCGAGAATGTTGTCGTTGAAGGCGCGCATCCGGCCGAGCTCCTGCGCCTTCAGGTGCAGTTCGCGATAGAGCCGGCCGTTCTCGATGGCCGTTGCGACCTGGCCGGCCACCGCGGTGAGCAGCGCCAGATCTTCGCTGTTGAACGGTTCGTCGCTGTCTTTGCGTCCGAGGGCGAGCACCGCAATGGCACGGCCCTCGAACACGCACGGCACGAAGTAGAAGATGCCGGCGTCGCGCCAGAACTCGACCTCTTCGGCGTGGAAGCGCGCAGCCGCAATCGGATCGTCGAGCGCCACGGTCGCCCCGGCATCGAGTCGAGCGATCATCGACGTGCGCCGTGTCAACCGCGGCACTCCCGACGGGAATCCGTAGTCGCCAATCGTCACGAAGTCGGTGTCGGCGTCGTCGCCTTCAGCTCCGCTCGAGGCGAGCATCAACGCCATCCGATCGACGACCAGCGTCTCCACGATGCGCGCCACGAGACGCTGGCTGAGGCGGACGACATCCAGGTCGCTGTTCAGATCCCGCGCGAACGCGACGAGCGCGCGTCGATAGTCGTAGCGGTCGCGATAGAACACACGGTCGAGCGCGTTCTGCACCGAATCCTTCACCGGCTGCGCCAGCAGCACGATGACCATCGTCGCCAGCAGCGCGATGAGCCAGTTGCGCTGATCGATGTCGTCCGGGAACACGAAGCCGGTCAGCTTCGCGATCGCGAAATACAGCGCGATGCTTGCGGCGAAGAACGCCGTGTACGTGAGCGCGCGCTTGACGATGACCTCGACGTCGCGCAGACGATACCGGATGATCGCGCACGCAAAAGCGAGCGGCAGCAATCCGAGCGGGATGGCCGTCAACTGCAGCGCGAGCGGCGGATCGGCGCCGAGCGCCCACGGCAGCGCGTAGCCGAGGGCGAACGGGCCCGCGCCGAGAGCGGTGCCCCACGCAATCCATCGCAGCTGCCGGCCGGCGGTGAGCGACGCGATCTGCCGGAACGCGCGGCTCAGCACGACGATCGCCGCAACCGCGCAGGCGAACAGATACAAGTGCTCCGTGCGATCGAGCGCGTCGATTGCGGAGGACAGCCACGGTCCTGATGCGTAACCCGCCGCGCTTCGTGCCACGGCGACGACGCGGGTCGTGCACAGGATCGCGGCCGGCACGTACATCAGCGGCACGATCGAGCGGCGAACGGACGGTCCGGATCGATCCGGAAAAACGAGCGTGAAGTGCAGGAGCAGCGGCGGCAGCAGCGCGAACGCGACCGCGTCTCCCCAGTAGAAGACCCAGTCGAGTCGATCGAACGGACCGTTGAAGGAGAACGCGAACACGCCGAAAAACGCGACGCAGAGCCAGAAGAAATGCAGCGTCGCCTGATCGTGCGGCCGTCTCAGGCGTACGGACGCACCGACGAGCAGGGTGAAGAGGCCGACGGCCGCCAGGACAAAGTACAGCGAGCTGCCGCGCGGCGCCGGAGAAAGCGTGACGTTCAGCGCGCGGCGCGATCCGAGCCGCAGCAACGTGTAGGAGAGCCGCGTTCCCGACTGGCTCTGATGCTGAAACTCGACGACGTCGGCAGGCGATTCGACCGGCGTGCCGTTGACCGCGAGCAGGATGTCGCCGCGCTCGATGCCCGCGGACGCGGCGGCGGATCCGCGCGCGATTTCCAGCGCGGTCACGCCCTCGGCGCGCGAGCCCCACAGCACACCGTCCTCGACTTCATGCCACCGCGAATACAGCGCGACGTTCGCGATGCCGAGCACGATGAGCAGGAGCACGACGACGAGCGCAAAGGCAGACCTAGCCCAGGCGATCCATCCTGGAGCGGGCGGGGCGGTCGGCGTTTCGGTCT
The DNA here is from genome assembly GCA_036557365.1 of Vicinamibacterales bacterium. Taxonomy (GTDB): domain Bacteria; phylum Acidobacteriota; class Vicinamibacteria; order Vicinamibacterales; family CAVVIG01; genus DATKHR01. The sequence continues at coordinate 30,104 of DATBHR010000091.1, read as the reverse complement.
GAAAGCTCTGGGGCAACTCGGTCACAGGGACACTTTGCCGCCCAGTTTCGGTAGCAAAGCGTATACCCCGGAGCACGTCGTCCGTCACGAACTTAAGCTGTTGAAATTAAATGACTTGATTCGAGTGAACGATGCGCGGATCGCCGCGTTCTCCAACGCGGCGAACAACGCCTTCAATATTATGGATTGTCGGGATCAGAACTTCAACGTGAGACCGCCGATGACGCGCTTCGGCGGATGGATCACGAGCAGCTCGTCATAAATCGACTGGTCCGGAGCGGTGTCGCGGAAGAAGTTGCGAACGCCGACCAGCATCTCCCACTTCGCGGTGCTGAAATCCATGAAGGGAAGCGACTGCCGGAGCTGCACGTCGAACCGCGAATCGAGGGTGGAATGGTCACCGACGAGCGGATGAATGAAGCCGTTGCTCACGCGATACACGACGACGACTCGCGTGGATGTTTCGGGCACGTCGGCTTCGATGCTCGTCGACACGTCGTGGATGCGATCGATCTCTGGCCGTCCTGGCGCTCCGGCGAGCAGCCACACGTACGACAGCTCCTGTGGAGCCGTTTCCGCACGGGTCGTCGAGTATTCGACCGAGCCGTGGACGCGGCCGCCGAACGATGCGCGGATGCCGGCGCTCACGCCGAAGGCGTCGACATCGCCGGCGTTGCCGATGAAATAGTGTCCGACCGCTGACGGCGCGGTCGGCAGATCGAGACCGAACACCGTGACGAGCTGATCGTCGATGTGCTGACGAAACGCGCGGACCGACACGGTCGCCGCTGCGATGTCGCGCTCGACTTCGAGCTCCATGTGATCCGTCGTCTCAGCCTGCAGCGGCTGACCCGGATCCAACGAGGAGAACGTCCGCTGCGGCGGCAGCCAGACGGCGTCTTCAGCGCGCGGCGAGAACTCCTCGGCGCCCGGCGCGACGACACGGTGTGATAACACGCCGCTGATCCGGAAGTGATCGATCGGCTCGACGGTCAGCGAGACACGCGGGCTGAGAAGTCCGCGCGATTCGAGGTAGTCGTAGTGCGCGAAGCGGCCGCCGTAGGTCAGCGTGAGCGCCGGCGTGATCGAGTACGTGTCGAAGCCGTACATGACGCCGGCGTTCCGGCTGCCATCGGTCACGTCGCTCAACGTCGCGAGATTGCCGCCGTCGTATCGCTGTGTGCTGTACGACCAGCCGAGGTCGTAGCGATGACGCGCCGGCGCGCGCGTCGTGTATTCACCGGCCACGATCCACGACGCGATGTCGCCCTGCGTCAGCGCCGCACGCACGGTCCAGTCGCCGCGATCCCCGACCGGCGCGCCGAGCGAGAGATACGCGATCTGACGGGAGAAGCTGTCGCCGCTGAACAGACTCTGGGGCGAGTCGAACGAGCCGGTCGTCAGAAGATTGACCTGTCCGAAGAACTCGGTGCCTGAAATCAGGTTCGACGCAAGCCGCGCCGGCGTGCCCATGTAGCCGAGGACCGATCCGCCGCCGAAGACGTTCGCGTCAGGCGGCGTGTCGCCGACGACGATCTCTTCGGGAACGTCGGCATCCTTGAGGATGCCGCGGCGCGCGTGACGCAGACGCCACGCCACTTCGCCGTGATCATCGGGTCCCGCTGTGGCCTCGCCGCCCTCGGGACCGGGATCCGCCGTCGGCTGTGGCGCCGGATCGCCCGTGGGCCCGATGCCGGCCGCGAGCACCGGCGGCGACGATGTGGACGCCGCGGTGTTCGAGCGGCGGAGTGCGATGGACGACGTCGTACGGGCGCTCGAATGAACTTCGATCACCTGTCCGCGCGAGGCGAAATAGCCGGAGAGGTGCGCGCGCACGAGATACGGACCAGGCGTCAGCGTACGCAATTCGAAGCGTCCCTGCCGGTCGCTCACGACGACCGATGTCGTCGTGCCCAGCGCCGAGACGATCGCGCCCGGAACAGGTAGACCCCGATCGTCGAGGACGACTCCGAGAATGGAGCCCGGCGCCAGCGAGGCGACGTGCGTGACGGGCTGGACCTGCGGAATGCCTTGCGCCCGCAGGGGCGACGCCGTACAGAGGAGCACCAAGCCGCCGACGACCGCCGACAATGTGCTCGTACTTCGCATGCCTTCTCTCGTGCCCGCCGCCGGTCGCCGGACGGCTTGCGTGGGCAAGCCCTTCGTCGACGCTACGACGGGCTGACCGTGAAGTTGACGTCGCGCTTCAAACTTTTGTTCGCGATCTTATCGGTCACCGTGATCTCGAGTCGATAATCGCCCTCGGGGAACGATGCCAGCGGCACCGCCTGTCCTGTCTGCAGCTGATGGCCGGCCGCGAAATCGAAATTCGGCGGCAGCGTCTGCGCATTCAGGTTCTGCGGCGACGTCTTGTTGAAGAACTTCTCCGGCTGACCCGCCGGCTTCTGATAGAAGTTGTACTCGACGGTTACGTCGGGTTTGTTCGCGCTGTCGACCTTCGGGTTGTAAATGAGCATGAAGGTGGAGAGCTCGTTCTTCTTGGTGAACTTCGTATCGAAGGCCGGAACGATCTCCATCGAGCCCAGCGCGTACGGCCGGTCGGCCTGCTGCTGCGGCGTGAGCGGCGCGGGCAGCGGATCGATGCGGCTCGCGATGATCACGGTGCTCGTGTTCAGCTCGCTCGTGTCCCAGAAATCCGGAACCGTGACGGTCTGCTTCAGCACGGACATCTTCGGCGCCGGAGCATTCTTCGGCGGCTTTTCCGGCGTCGGCTCCTTCGCGACGACGAACACATCGTAAGTGCCGGCCGGCACGGTGAACGAGCGCGAGATGCGCATCGGATTCTGTCCGGCCGTGATGGGCACGAAGCTGATGTCTTCGTACGCGTAGTCGCTCTTCTTCTTGTCCTTGTCCTTGTCTTTGTCGTCCTTCTTCTGGGTCGCAGGCGCCGCTGCCGGGGCCGCGCCCTGCGCGACGACGCGCCAGTAGAGCGCCACATTGCCGCTCAGCTGCGACGGATCGATGGCGACGGTGAAGGGGACGTATTCTTTGTTGCCCTGGGCTTTCAGCATGTCCTCGTGGACCCATGTCAGCTTGAGGTCGTTCGGCGCCGGCTGCCCGGCGGCGACGCTGTCCACGATCTTGACGACGTTCTGAATTTCCTTTTTCTGCGCGTCAGTTTGCTTCTTTTCAACCTGCGCAAAGGTGACGACGGAAAAAGCCAGCATGATGCCGAAGACGGCCAGGGGCCCTCGCCGATGCTTCATAAAAATGTGATCTCCCCCATAACGACGTTCATCGAAACAGTTCATGATAGGCGTGCGGCAAATGCCAAGTCAAACCCTTATCCCAGCGGGACTTCAGCCCGATTTTGACGTCCGTTCGCTGTGCTATCATCCCCTTTCGCCCGCCTGCCGGTCATGAAGCTCATCGACGTCACCGTTCCTCTCGACGCGAAGCTGCCAACATATCCGGGCAACACGCCTCTCACGGTCGAGCCAATCAAGCGCATCGCCGACGGCGGAAGTTCCAACGTGTCGACGCTCCACATGAGCGCGCATTCCGGCACGCACGTCGACGCGCCGCACCATTTCATCGACGCGGGACTCGGCGTCGAATCGCTGCCGCTCGACCTGCTCGTCGGGCGTGCGCGCGTGATCGAGGTGGCGTCGCGCAAGGCGATTGCTGCTGAGGATCTCGCGGCGTTCAACCTGTCCGAAGACGTCCGCGTGCTGATCAAGACGTCGAACTCGCGCCTCTGGGGATCGCCGGAGTTCCACAAGGACTACATCGGGATCGGGGAGTCGGGCGCGAAACACCTGGTCGATCACGGCGTCAAGGTCGTCGGCGTCGACTATCTTTCGGTCGAGGCGTTCAAGACACCAGGTGCGCCGGCTCATCACATCCTGCTCGGCGCCGGCATCCTCATCATCGAAGGACTGAACCTCCGCGACGTCGAGCCCGGCGTGTACGACATGTACTGCCTTCCCATCCTCGTCGTCGGCTGCGACGGCGCGCCGGCGCGCGTGGTCCTTCGCAGGAGCTGACGCGGATGGCGGCGCTCGTGGACGACAGCCTGGTCATCGTGCTCGCGGGCGGCGCCGGCGAGCGGCTGTATCCGCTGACCAAGGATCGAGCAAAGCCCGCCGTGTACTTCGGCGGCCCGTACCGCATCATCGACTTCGCCCTCAGCAACTGCATCAACTCGGGTCTGCGGCGCATCTTCATCGCGACACAGTACAAGTCGCTCTCGCTGAACCGCCACGTCCGCATGGGATGGAACATCGTCTCGGAAGAGCTCGGCGAGTTCATCGAGATCCTGCCGCCGCAGAAGCGCGTCAGCGAGCATTGGTACCAAGGCACGGCAGACGCGGTGTATCAGAACCTGTACTCGATCGCGCGGGAGCGCTCCCGATACCTGATCGTGCTGTCGGGCGATCACGTCTACAAGATGGACTACGCGCGCATGCTGCGGTTCCACCAGGAGAGCGGCGCTGCGGCAACGCTCGCGACCATCGAGGTCAGTCTGGACGAAGCCCACCGCTTCGGCGTCGTCATCGTGGACGAATCTGACCGCGTGATTGGATTCCAGGAGAAGCCGAAGTCGCCGAAGAACATCCCGGGCTCGCCGGAGATTGCGCTCGCGTCGATGGGCGTCTACATCTTCAACACGGACATCTTGGTGAAGGCGCTCGAGGCCGACGCGGACCAGGACACCAACCACGACTTCGGCAAGGACATCATCCCCGCGTTGATTCACGACGCGCCGGTGTATGCCTACCGCTTCTACGACGAGAACAAGAAGGCCGCGAAATACTGGCGCGACATCGGGACCATCGACGCCTATTTCGAGGCGAGCATGGATCTCTGCCAGGTGAACCCCGAATTCAACCTGTACGATCCCGAGTGGCCCCTTCGCACGAACCAGCCGCAGGCGCCGCCGGCGAAATTCGTGTTCGCCGAAACCGGATCGCGGTGCGGCACGGCGCTCGACTCGGTCATTTCGCCCGGCTGCATCGTCTCGGGCAGCACGATTCTCGGCAGCGTGCTGTGCCCGAACGTGCGCGTCCACAGCTTCTGCCGGATCGAGCAGTGCATCCTGATGCCCGGCGTGCGCGTCGGGCGGCACGCCCGCATCCGCCGCGCCATCATCGACCGCGACGTCCTCATCCCGCGAGGCGCGCTGATCGGCTTCAACCCGGAAGAAGATGCCCGCCGCCACACGGTCTCCGACTCCGGCATCGTCGTCGTGACGACGGACGATGAGCCGTTCATCGGCGAGCTGAGCGAAGAAGCGCTGCGCTTCGAGGCGGAAGCGGACCGGCGAGGCAGCAGCTGACGGCGACGAGCCGACACTCGGAACGGGAGGCAGATTGACAATCACACGCATTCACGCGCGGGAAATCCTCGATTCGCGCGGCAATCCGACGGTGGAAGTGGACGTGACGCTCGACCGCGGCGCGCGCGGACGCGCCGCGGTGCCGTCGGGCGCGTCTACCGGAGAGCGCGAAGCGCTCGAGCTGCGCGACGGCGACAAGGCGCGGTATGGCGGCAAAGGCGTCCGCAAGGCGGTCGCCAACGTGAACGGCGAAATCGCCGGGGCGCTCGCGAATCGCGACGTCGATCAGCGCGCGCTCGATCAGGCGATGAACGCGCTCGACGGCACGCCGACGAAGAGCCGGCTCGGCGCCAACGCGATCCTGGGCGTGTCGATGGCGATCGCGCGTGCGGAAGCGACGGCCAAAGGAATCCCGCTGTATCAGCACCTTGCCGCGCTGTACGGCAACTCCACCTACACGCTGCCCGTGCCGATGATGAACATCCTGAACGGCGGCGCGCACGCGGACTCGAGCGTCGACTTCCAGGAATTCATGGTGATGCCGCTCAACGCGCCGTCGTTCAGCGAGGCGCTGCGATGGGGAGCGGAGATCTTTCATGCGCTGCGAGGCATCTTGAAGGGCCGCGGGCAGTCGACGGGCGTCGGCGACGAGGGCGGGTTCGCGCCGAACCTCAAGTCGAACCGCGAAGCGCTCGACGTCGTGCTCGAGGCGACGACGAAAGTCGGCCTGAAGCCCGGATCGGATGTGTGGATTGCCCTCGATGTCGCATCGAGCGAGCTCTGGGCCGGCGGCGGCAAGTACACGTTCAAGAAATCCGGCGAGCCCGACCGAACGTCGGACGAGATGATCAAGTTGTACGAAGACTGGATCCGCCAGTATCCGATCGTCTCGATCGAGGACGGCCTCGCCGAAAGCGACTGGAGCGGCTGGCAACGCCTGACTGCCGCGCTCGGCTCGCGCGTCCAGCTGGTTGGCGACGACGTGTTCGTCACGAACCCGGAAATTCTGAAGAAAGGGATCGCGGACGGCGTCGGCAACGCGCTGCTCGTCAAGCTGAATCAGATCGGCACCGTGACGGAAACGCTCGACGCGGTGCGGATGGCCGCCGACGCGAAGTACGCGACGATCATCTCGCATCGATCCGGCGAAACCGAGGACTCGACCATCGCTGACCTCGCCGTCGGCACCGCCGCCGGACAGATCAAGACCGGGTCCGCCAGTCGAACCGATCGCATCTGCAAGTACAACCAGTTGCTGCGCATCGAAGAGGAGCTCGGCAAGAGCGCCGTCTTCGCCGGACGGAAGGCTCTTCATGCATAAGCTCGTTCTGCTTCGTCACGGCGAAAGCACGTGGAACCGGGAGAACCGGTTCACGGGGTGGACCGACGTCGATCTGTCCGAGCAAGGTCGAAAAGAAGCGGCGGAAGCGGGCCGATTGCTGAAAGAAGGCGGGTACCTCTTCGACGTCGCGTACACGTCTGTGTTGAAGCGCGCGATTCGAACGATGATCGCGGCGCTCGACGCTGTCGACAGACTCTGGATTCCCGTCGAGAAGTCGTGGCGCTTGAACGAGCGTCACTACGGCGCGCTCCAGGGCTTGAACAAAGCGGAGACCGCCGCGAAGCACGGCGAGGCGCAGGTCAAGATCTGGCGGCGCAGCTACGACATCCCGCCGCCGCCGCTCACGCCGGATGATCCGCGCTACCCGGGGAACGACCCGAGATATGAAAATCTCGCGCCGACCGAGTTGCCGCTGACCGAATCGCTGAAGGACACGGTCGCCCGATCGCTGCCCTACTGGCACCAGACGATCGTGCCCAGCATCACGGCGGGCAAACGCGTGCTGATCGCGGCGCACGGCAACAGCCTTCGCGCGCTGGTCAAGTACCTCGACGACATTTCAGATGCCGATATCGTCGAGCTCAACATCCCCACTGGAATCCCACTGGTGTACGAACTCGACGATCGCCTGAAACCGATCACGCACTACTACCTCGGTGACGCTGGAGCCGCGGCCGCCGCCGCAGCGAAGGTCGCGGCGCAGGCAGCGGGAAGAAAATAGGATTAGGGCATTAGGGATCAGGGATTAGGGATTAGGGATTAGGAAGGGATTAGGAATTAGGAAGGGATAAGGGTTTAGGGCTTAAGCGCAAAGCGCCCAAACAAAAGGCCGGCGCGCCATCGATGGCGGCCGGCCTTTTTGATTTCAACGATCAAACTTTCGTCGGCGGTCCTCGCCGGCGAATCGGTTGGTTACTCGACAGCCTCCGTCGTCTCGTCCGCTGCGATGCGAAGCGATCGCAGAAAGCGACGATCGTTGGCGGTGACTTCAAGGGTTCGCTTGGGTTGAAGCTCGCGCACCGCTTTGGCGGATGCCGGAACCTTCGTCAGCGCCGCGGTTTGCGAACGGCTGACGAATCCAACGACCGCTTCCAGCGTTACCTTCATCTCGAATCCAGCGGCTCGAGCCTTTTCGCGGCAGGCTTCCACCTGGGGACTCTCCGCGACTGCGGCAGCAATCGCGTCGGCCAGCTCTCGTGCGAACCGGTTCACGACGTCGTCCATCTCTGGTTCCTCCCTGCGCGCCGGAGCTGGGACCCGGGGCGCCTCCCGATCGCAACCTGCCTACACCAAGGCGGTGAACAGGGACCGGGCGCCTGATGTCATGTGTGTCGGAAAGAAATTGTAGGTGGGGCGAGTGTACGCCCGAGTCGTTGGTGTGTCAAGCACTTACGGCGACGTCTCGGGTACAATCGGCGCGTGCAATACGCTCGGACGCCCGACGATCTCGTCGGCGTCGACCCGTCCCGCGATCTCGGCGAGCCCGGCGAGTTTCCGTTCACGCGCGGCATCCAGCCGACGATGTACCGAGGCCGCCTGTGGACGATGCGGCAGTACGCGGGATTCGCAACGGCGGAGGAATCGAACGCGCGGTACCGCTATCTGCTCGAGCAGGGCGTCAGCGGATTGAGCGTCGCATTCGATCTGCCGACACAGATGGGCTACGACTCGGACCATTCGCTGGCGGCGGGCGAGGTGGGCCGCGTCGGCGTCGCGATCGATTCGGTCGAGGACATGGCGCTGCTCTTCGACGGTATCCCGCTCGACCGCGTCTCGACGTCGATGACGATCAACGCAACCGCGATCATCCTGCTCGCGTTGTACATCGCGGTCGCACGCCGGAAGAAGATCGACGCGCGGCAGCTGTCCGGGACCATCCAGAACGACATCCTGAAGGAATACGTCGCGCGCGGCACCTACATCTATGCGCCGCGCCAGTCTCTGCGGATCGTGACCGACATCTTTGCGTTCTGCGAGCGCGAGCTGCCGCACTGGAACACGATCTCGATCAGCGGCTACCACATCCGCGAGGCCGGTTCGACGGCGACGCAGGAAGTCGCGTTCACCTTTGCGCACGCGATCGCGTACGTCGAAGCCGCCGTCGCCGCGGGACTCGACGTCAATCAGCTCGGTCAGCGGCTGTCGTTCTTCTTCAACGCGCACAACGATTTCCTCGAGGAGGTCGCGAAATTCCGCGCCGCACGCCGCCTGTGGGCGCGCATCATGCGCGACCGGTTCAAGGCAACGAACCCGCGGGCGCAGCAGCTGCGTTTTCACACGCAGACGGCCGGCAGCACGTTGACGGCGCAGCAGCCCGACAACAACATCATCCGCGTCGCCCTACAGGCGCTGGCGGCGGTTCTCGGCGGCACGCAGTCGCTGCACTGCAACGGCCGTGACGAAGCGCTCGCGCTGCCCACAGAAGAATCGGCGCGGATCGCGCTGCGGACCCAGCAGATCATCGCGAGCGAGAGCGGCGTCGCGAATACGGTCGACCCGCTGGGCGGCGCGTACGCGATCGAGTTGATGACGACGGAGATCGAGCGCGGCGCGGTGGCGATTCTCGATCGGCTCGAGGCAGCCGGCGGCACGCTGGCGGCCATCGAGTCCGGCATCATCCAGCGCGAGATTCAGGAATCCGCGTATCGCGCCCAGATCGCCGTCGATTCAGGCGCGTCGGTCGTCGTCGGCGTCAACCGCTTCGAAGATCAGAGCGAGGCGGCGACATCCATTGCGCTCCTTCGGATCGACGCGGAGGTCGAGCGCCGCCAGATCGAGCGCGTGCGCGCGGTGCGGACACAGCGCAGCACCAGCGAATGGACGCGCGCGGTGGACGCGGTCACGACGGCCGCGCGGGACGGCCAGAACCTCGTCCCTCCAATCATCGCGGCCGTGGAGGCGCACGCCACCGTCGGCGAAATCGCCGACGCAATGCGCGGCGTCTTCGGCGAGTACAGCGACACGAGCTCGATGTGACGCGGTCGGTCGTGCCTGACGACCTGTTGCTCCGCGTCGACGGCCTGACGACCGTCTTCGACACCGCACGAGGACCCGTTCCTGCCGTCGACGACGTCAGCTTCGACATCCGCGCGGGCGAAACGCTCGGGCTCGTCGGTGAATCAGGCAGCGGCAAGTCCGTGACCGCGCTCTCGCTGATGCGGCTGGTCGAAGCGCCCGGCCGAATTGCGAGGGGCCGGATTCTGTTCAAGGGACGCGAGCTCGTCGCGCTGAACGAGCGCGAGATGCAATCGGTTCGCGGCGCCGAGATCGCGTTGATCTTCCAGGAACCGATGACCGCGCTCAACCCCGTCTTCACGATCGGCAATCAGATCGCGGAAGCGCTGACGGTGCACGGTCTCGCGACGGCACGCGAGGCGCGCGATCGCGCGGTTGCGCTGCTCGAATCGGTCAGGATCCCGGACGCCGCCGCACGTGCGCACGACTACCCGCACCAATTGTCCGGCGGCATGCGGCAGCGCGTCATGATCGCGATCGCCATCGCGTGCCGTCCGTCGCTCGTCATCGCCGACGAGCCGACGACCGCGCTCGACGTGACGATTCAGGCACAGATCCTCGACCTGCTGCGGGAGATGAAGTCGGCGTACAAGCTGTCGTTGCTCCTCATCACCCACGACCTCGGCGTCATCGCCCAAATGGCCGACCACGTCGCCGTGATGTACGCCGGCCGCATTGTCGAAACCGGACCCGTCCGCGCGGTCCTTCGATCGCCGCAGCATCCCTACACGCGCGGGCTGCTCGCGTCCATCCCGAGCGGCGTGCGCGGCGAACGGCTTCGCGCCATCGACGGAACCGTGCCACTCCTCGGTCAGCTGCCGCCCGGCTGCGCGTTTCATCCGCGCTGTCCCGATCGATTCGAGCCGTGCGCGACGACACCTCCGCCCGACTACCCGGTCGGCGCCGATCAGACGGCGAAGTGTTACCTGCACGATCGCTCCGCGCTGGCCGGACGCGTCCCCGCCGGCGGTTCGCGACCCGCGACCAGCGCGTGATGCCGCTCGTCGAGGTCTCACACCTGGTGAAGCACTTCACACGCGGCGCAGGATTTCCGCGCGCCGGCGCGCGCGTGACGGCCGTGGACGACGTCAGCTTCAGCATCGACGAGGGCGAAACCTACGGGCTCGTCGGCGAATCCGGCAGCGGCAAGACGACGACGGGCCGATGCATGCTGCGGCTCGTGGACGCGACCTCGGGTTCAGTTGCCTTTCGCGGCGAGGACATCTTCACGTTCTCGCGGACGCGGATGCGCGCGGCGCGCCGCGACATGCAGATCGTCTTTCAGGATCCGTACTCCTCGCTCAACCCGCGCATGCGCGCCGGACAGACGGTCGAGGAGCCGCTCATCGTGCATCGCCTCGGCTCCAAAGACGCGAGGCGGCAGCGTGTCGAGGAGTTGTTCCGTCTCGTCGGCCTCGACCCGTCGCATCTCGAACGATACCCGCACCAGTTCAGCGGCGGGCAGCGGCAGCGGATCGGCCTGGCGCGAGCGCTTGCCCTGAATCCCTCGTTCCTGATTCTCGACGAGCCGGTATCGGCCCTCGACGTGTCGATTCAGGCGCAGGTCGTGAACCTGCTGATGGACCTGCAGAAGCAGCTGAAGCTGACGTACCTGTTCATCGCTCACGACCTGCGGCTCGTCGAGCACATCTGCTCGCGCGTCGCCGTGATGTACCTCGGACGGATCGTCGAGATGGGAACCGTCGCGGCGATCTTCGAGTCGCCGCAGCATCCGTACACGCGCGCGCTGCTGTCCGCGATTCCGGTGACAGATCCCGATGCGCCGCGACGACGCATCGAATGGGACGTCGCGAGCGTCAATCCGCTCGCGGCATTGAAAGAGGTCGGAACCGGGCACTGGGCAGCCCTCTGAAGATCCCTGGTTGATTGACGCGTCATTCGTACGTGGCTGCTTCACGAGGAGGAGCGATGGGAGTCACGCAGCGGGCAGTCAATATCCTGGTTCGGCCAGCAAGTGAGTGGCGGGTCATTGCCGGCGAATCCGCCGACGTCACCAGTCTGATCATCAATTACGCCGCGCCGCTCTCGGGGGTCGCCGCGATCTCGCGCTGGCTCGGACTCGTCCTGCACTTCGGTCGGCTCGGGATCGGATTTCTGGGCAGCGCCATCTTCGCGATCATGGCGTGGGCGCTCGGTCTGCTTGGTCTCTGGATCGCCGCGATCGTCATCGAACATCTCGCGCCGACCTTCTCGTCGCGCAGCAACACGGTCCAGGCGCTCAAGCTGGTGGTCTACGCCTCGACGCCCGTATGGATCGTCGGCATCCTCGGCATCGTTCCAATGCTCGGCGTGCTGTGGCTCGTTGGCTTCGCGTACGCCGTCTATCTGTTCTACATCGGTTTGCCGATCGTGCTGGAGACGCCGGCCGACAAGGTTGTGCCCTACATGGTGGCGTCGGCCGTTGTCGTCTTCATCGCCAACTACATCGTCACGGTCGCCACGCGAATGGTGGCCGCGGTCTGACGAAGGTGCGTCAGGCGGCGCGACGTACGTCGTTCTCGACCTTGCCGTCGCGGATGTGAATCGTGCGGTACGCGAACGCGGCGACGTCGGGTTCGTGCGTGACGAGCACGATCGTGTTGCCGGTTTTGTGCAGGCGCTCGAACAGCGCCATGATTTCGTTGCCCGTCTTCGAATCGAGATTGCCGGTCGGTTCGTCCGCCAGCAGGATCGACGGGTTGTTGACGAGCGCACGGGCGATCGCGACGCGTTGGCGCTGCCCGCCCGAAAGCTCGTTCGGGCGATGCGTCATGCGTTGCGCGAGCTCGACTTTCTCGAGCGCGATCTTGGCGCGCGACTCGCGATCCTTCGCGGCCACGCCGGCGTACACGAGCGGCAGCTCGACGTTGTGGAGCGCCGTCGCGCGCGGAAGCAGGTTGAATGTCTGGAACACGAACCCGATCTCTTCGTTCCTGATCCGCGCAAGCTCGTTGTCGTTCATCTGGCTGACCTGCTTGTTGTTCAGCAGGTACGAGCCCTTGCTCGGCGTATCCAGACACCCAATCAGGTTCATCAGGGTTGATTTGCCCGACCCGGACGGACCCATGATGGCCACGTATTCGCCGCGTTCGATCTGAATCGAGACGCCCCGCAGCGCATGGATTTCTTCCGTGCCCATGACGTAGGTCTTCCAGAGATCCACGGTTTCGATGAGTGCCATATCCTGCCTTTTGAGGTCAGACGGTGTCGGGAGGCTCCTGGTTCCTGACCAGTCTGATTATCCCTCGCTTCGGGTTCGTCGCTGGCGGCTCCACCTCACGCGCACAGAACGGGCAGAACTGCCAGGACGCATCCAGCGCGCGGCCGCAATTGGCGCAGCGCGCCTCGACCCGTTCGCCGCAGCGCGGGCACGCGCGGAAGTCCGGAGACAGCGCAGCGCCGCAGCGTTGACACAGCATCCGCGGGTGCCCAACCTCCGGCATCACACGTCGCAGCTCCGCGGCTGACGTGATGCCGCGCGTCGCCTTGTCCATCGCATCGTCCGCGAGCGTCGCCAGACCCGCGCGGTCCGCCGCATCGCGCAGTACGTGCGGATCGGCAGCGCCGGCAGGCAGGACTTCGAAGATCGCGACGCGTCCGCGATAACCCTGAAAGTCGCACTCGTGACAGCCGCGCGGATTCCAAGACGATGCGGGCGTTTCCAAGTCGACGCGGTCCGCGGCGAGCGCGAGCGGTCCGCCGCGCACGCGGCAACGCCCGCACAACCGCCGGACGAGCCGTTGCGCGACGACGCCGCGAAGCGAGGGCAGCTCGCCGGACGCCACGTTCAGATGCTCGCGAAACTTCGCAACAGCCGCTTCCGCGTCCAGCGCGTCGATGCCCGCCACCACGAGCGCCGTCCGAGCGGCTTCCGCGGCCAACGCGGCGATCGATTCGTCGGCGACATCGCCGATCATCACCACGTCGGCGCGCTGTTCGATAACGCCGCGGATGACGCGCGCGGCGCTCAGGCCGAGCGGCTCGCACAGTTCCGCGTGACTGACACCCGGAATTTCGAACTCGACGGGATCCTCGATTGCCATCGCCGCGACATCCGGCGTGACGACCGAGGCCATCGCCGCCGCGAGCGTCGTGCTGCGACCGTTGCCGGGCGGCGAGGCGACGAGCACGAGACCCGGGCCCGGGACGAGCATCCCGCGAACGACCGCAAGCACGCTTTCTGAGAAACCGAGCTGATCGAGTGACGGAACGCTTTGACGGCGCCGGAGCTGCCGCAGCGAGATCGTTTCCCCGAAAACGGTTCGCAGCGTCGCCGCGCGGAACGTCGCCGGCGAATCGCTGCCGTGGATACGCAGCCGGCCGACCTGTGGGAGCAGCTTCTCCGCCGTGTCGAGACCCGCGAGGATCTTCAGTCGCGCGACGAGCTCGTCGTGCAGCGCGCGAGGCAGCCGCATCAGTTCGTGCAGGACGCCGTCCACGCGCAGACGAACGAGAGTCGCGTCTCCTCCCGGAACGAGCTGCAGCTCTGTGGCGTCTCGATCGCGCACCTCACCCAGCATCCGATCAACGAGCTCGCCTGCCGTCGCTTCCGTCGCGACGTTGCCGTCCGCGCCGTGTTCCTCCTGTTCGGTCGCGGACGACGATGGGTAGTACGTGTCAATCGCTTGAAGGATCGCGGTTCGAGTGGAGACAGCCTGACGAATTTCACAGCCCGTGCGGTCGCGCAAATCCTGGACGACGCTCATTTGCAGCGGATCCGCCATCGCGACCGTGAGCGTGCGGTCCGTACGCTGAACCGCGACGCAGAGCATCCTGAGAGCGAGTTCCCGTGGAATCAGCGCGACGACCTGCGGGTCCAACGGCTCGTCATCCGGCGCGACATATGGCAGGCCGAGCTGCGCAGCCAAGGTCGTGGCGATGTCGTCCTCGCGTGCGATGCCGAGCCGAGTCAGCACTTCGCCGAGACGCTCGCCGGTTCGTTCCTGCTCGAGCATCGCCCGACGAAGCTGCTCGGCGTCGAGCAGACCCGCGCGCGTCAGGCATTCGCCGATGCGGCTTCTCATGCCGACGACCGCGTCGGTTGCGTGAGCCGACGCCGATAGGTAAACATGTCCGAATCGAAAACGATCCTCGCAGGCACGTGTGCTCGATCCTGCTCGACGGCCGGGACGAACTGGCCGCCGAGACTGCCGTCATCTTTTCATACTCGGACGCTCTCTCGCACGATGCCGGCTACATGACGCGGCTCGGCGCGGCGACGCTCGACGCGATGACGGACGCGGTCGAACGCGGCGGAATCGACGCCGGCGCGTCCACGATTTCAGCGCTTCAGGCCATCCTCGCGGAGCGCGCGCTCGCGGCCGAAGGGCTGTTTCCGTTCATCTATCTCCTCGAGCGGGCGGCGCTCGACCGTCTCGCGCTCGACGATGACACCGGCGCGTCCACAGAAGCCTGGCCATTCATCGCTCAGGCAGTCCGGCGCGCCTCCTTCGATCTTGCGGCGGCGCTGGGCGCCCGCGCCGCGGCGACGGCCACTCCGCGCATCGTCGACTCGGCGACGTCGCTTTACACCCGCGACCTCTTCGATCTCGTGCTGGCAAAAGAAACGGATCGCGCGAGCCGTTATGGCTATCGGATGGCGCTGATTCTCTTCGAGCTGGATCCGGTCGCGCGCGGAGGCGAATCGAAAGATCTGACCCTGCGCGTCCGAATCGTCGAGCGTCTCGGCGCGCTCGTGCGCCAGTATTTCCGGCAGCACGACTGGGTGGCGCGGTACGGAGCGACGAGCGTTGCCGTGCTCCTGACGCGTTCGGACGCCGAGCACGCATCGCGGCTGGCCGCCGACGTCCGCGCGACCGTGGAGGAGCGCTTCGGATTTGTCGATCACCGCACCAACGAAGCCGTCGCCGTGACGGTCAGCGGCGCCGTGCTCGACGTGCCCGGCCTGATTGGAATGCTCGTGGATCCCGAGCGCCTGTGCCTGGAAGCGGACTCGCTGCTCTCAGCCGCCCGCCAGGCCGGCGGCAATCGCATCGAAGAAAAACGATGGTCGTCGACCGTCAGCCGTACTCTTCCTCGTAGTTCGCCTTCAGCTTAGCCACGACCGCCGGATCGGCCAGCGTCGTCGTATCGCCGAGCGCTTTTCCCTCCGCGATGTCGCGGAGCAGGCGTCGCATGATTTTTCCGGAACGCGTCTTCGGGAGATCGGCGGCAAACAGGATGTCGTCGGGCCGCGCGATCGCGCCGATCTTCTTCACGACGTGCTCTTTCAGATCGTCGATCAGCGTCTGGCCGGAGTGCGCGCCTTCTTTCAGCGTGACGAACGCGGCGATCGCCTGCCCCTTCAGTTCGTGCGCGCGGCCGACGACCGCCGCCTCGGCGACCGACGGATGGTCGACGAGCGCGCTTTCGACTTCCATCGTGCCGATCCGATGTCCCGCCACATTGATCACGTCGTCGACGCGGCCGAGCAGCCAGTAGAATCCGTCGGCGTCGCGCTTCGCGCCGTCGCCGGTCACGTAGACGCCGGGTCCCCACTTGTTCCAGTACTGACGCTTGTAGCGCTCGGGATCGCCGTAGATGCCGCGGAGCATCGACGGCCACGGCTTGGTCAGCGCGAGGAATCCGCCTCCGACGTCGACCCGATCGCCTTTCTGATTGCGAATTTCCGCCGACACGCCGGGAAATGGCCTCGTCGCCGAACCCGGCTTGAGCGTCGTGACGCCCGGCAGCGGCGTGATCATGATCGCGCCCGTTTCCGTCTGCCACCAGGTGTCGACGACAGGACACCGCGCGGCGCCGATATGGTGGTAGTACCACATCCACGCTTCGGGATTGATCGGTTCGCCGACGGAGCCGAGCAATCGGAGCGACGAGAGATCGCGCTTCTGCGGCCATTCCGTGCCCCATCGCATGAACGCGCGAATCGCCGTCGGCGCCGTGTAGAAGACGGTCACGCCGTAGCGTTCGATGATCGACCAGAAGCGATCCTTTGCCGGCCAGTCCGGCGCGCCCTCGTACATCACGACGGTGGCGCCGTTCGCCAGCGGACCGTAGACGACGTAGCTGTGGCCGGTCACCCAGCCGATGTCGGCGGTGCACCAGTAGACGTCGTCGTCCCGGAGATCGAAGACGAGCTTCGTCGTCGCGTAGGTTCCGACCAGATAGCCGCCCGTCGTGTGGACGATGCCCTTCGGCTTTCCCGTCGTGCCGGACGTATAGAGGATGTAGAGCATGTCCTCCGAATCCATCGGCTCAGGCTCGCAGTTCCACGGCGCGTCCTGCATCAAGCGGTGATACCAGTGATCGCGTCCTTCTTTCATCGTCAGCGGAATCGACGCGCCGCCGGGCATGTGGACGCCGCGCTGGACGACCACGACATGCCGAATCGACGGCGTGTCGGCGAGCGCTTCATCGGCGACGTGCTTGAGGGCGACGATCTGGCCGCGACGGAATCCGCCGTCCGCGGTGATGAGCACTGACGCCTGTGCGTCGTTGATGCGATCGCGCAGCGACTCCGCGCTGAAGCCGCCGAAGACGACGCTGTGCACTGCGCCGATACGCGCGCACGCCAGCATCGCGATCGCCAGTTCCGGAACGAGCGGCAGGTAGATCGCGACGCGATCGCCTTTTTTCACGCCGAGCGACTTGAGGACATTCGCGAACGCCGAGACCTGACGGTACAGATCGAAGTACGTCAGCGTGCGGCGATCACCGGGCTCTCCTTCCCAGATGAGCGCGGCCGTATTGCGGCGAGCGCCGCGGATGTGTCGGTCGAGGCAATTGACGCTGACGTTCAGCTGTCCGCCGACGAACCACTCTGCGTGCGGCGGCTGCCAGTCCAGCACGCGGTCCCACGGCTTCGACCACTCGAGCTCGCGCGCCCAGCGTGCCCAGAAGGCTTCCGGATCGCGATCGGCTTCCGCGTAAATCGACTCGTCCTGGACGAGCGCGCGCTTGCGGAATTCCGGCGGCGGCGGAAACGTGCGCTCTTCGCGAAGAAGGTCGGCGAACTCGGCGGGCTTCTCGGCCATGGGCCGAATTGTATGAGGTGAAAGTCCGTTTTTCCAGACGAGGCCCCGGCGATGGCCGGCCCCCCGTCTTCAACTACATGCCCGGCGTCGGCGTGACGTCGATGGTGCGCGGCGGCGGCTGTTTCCTGAAGATGGACGCGCCGATCACACCGCCGATCGTCGAGAACACGGCGCCGATGACCAGCGAGAAGAAGAATGCGGCCATGCGAAGGCCGAGGAAGAACAGTCCGCCGCCGTACCGACCGCCGTTCATCTGATCGAAGATGTTGCGAAATTCCGGCGGCATGTTCACCAGCGTGTCCTGCAGCTGGCGCCGCAGCTCGCGCTCCATGGGGCCGAGGAGCACCGACAGCACGAGCGACAACACCAGTTCGATGACGGCGCCGATGAGGCCTGCAAAGAGTCCGACGAGCGCGCCATCCGCAATCTCGATCGGATCGCCCTGATTCTGCTGCAGGACGTAAGCGGCGACCACGCCGCCCGTGATGACCCAGAGGCAGCAACAGATGTTGCCGAGCTTGATCAGGGGCAGTGCCGACAGCACGCCCATGACCACGCCGCCGATGAGCGCCGGCTGGCCGTAGGTTCGGCTAGTCGTAGTACTCACGGCCAAGATGCGTGATCAGCTCTTCGCCCTTGAAGTATCGCAGCGTGTTCTTCAGCTTCATCAGCTGAATGAACAGATCGTGTTCCGGGTAGAGGTTCGGCGCGTGGACCGGACTCTTGAAATAGAACGAGAGCCATTCCTGGATGCCATGCATGCCGGCGCGCTTTGCCAGGTCGAGGAACAGCGCCACGTCGAGGACGATCGGCGCCGCGAGGATGCTGTCGCGGCAGAGGAAGTTGATCTTGAGCTGCATCGGGTAGCCGAGCCAGCCCACGAGATCGATGTTGTCCCAGCCTTCCTTGTTGTCGCCGCGCGGCGGGTAGTAGTTGATGCGGACAACGTGGCAGAGATCCTCGTACAGGTCCGGGTACAGCTGCGGCTGGAGGATGTAGTCGAGCACCGACTTCTTGCTCTCCTCCTTCGTCTTGAACGACTCCGGATCGTCGAGCACTTCGCCGTCCCGGTTGCCGAGGATGTTCGTCGAGTACCAGCCTTCGACGCCGAGCAGCCGCGCTTTCAAACCGGGCGCGACGATCGTCTTGATCAGCGTCTGCCCCGTCTTGAGATCCTTGCCGGCAAGCGGCGACTTCGTATGCGCCGCCAGCTCGACGAGCGCGGGGATGTCCGCGGTCAGGTTGGGCGCCGCATTCGCGTACGGAATGCCCATCCGGATCGCGGCGTACGCGTACACCATGCTGGACGGAATCGCCGGATCGTTCTCTTCGAGGGCGCGCTCGAAGTTCTGAATCGTCGCGTGCGCGGCGGTCTCCGTCATGTAGACCTCGGTGCTCCCGCACCAGACCATGACGAGCCGATCGAGGTTGTTGTCGGCCTGGAACCGCTTGATGTCGTCCATCACCTGCTCGGCCAGGTCGCGCTTGTTCTTGCCGCGCTTGACGTTCGGTCCGTCGAGCCGCTTGACGTAGCGCTGATCGAAGACGGCCGGCCACGGCTTGATCTTCTCGAGCTCCGGGCGAATCTTGTCGAGCAGCGACGGTTCGATCACGCCGGCGGTGCGCGCCGCGGCGTAGCAGTCTTCTTCGAAAATGTCCCAGCCGGCGAAGACAAGGTCGTCGAGCGGCGCGAGCGGAACGACGTCGCTGATTTTCGGCGATCGCCCTTCCGTGCGCTTGCCGAGGCGGACGGTGCCCATCTGCGTCAGCGATCCAATGGGCTTGGCGAGTCCTTTGCGAATGGAAATCACGCCGGCGATCGTCGTCGTGCTGACGGCGCCAAGGCCGACGAGCAAAACGCCGAGTCGGCCGCGTGCAGGAGCAATGTCAACGGGAGTAGGCATGAAACCCAAACTATATCGCCCTCGCTGCCGTCCTGTCAGCCCTGGCGCGGGGGACCGCCGCCCTCCTGCGGTAAGCTGACAGCCGATGTTCTTCAACCGATTCGCCAAGCGCGAGGCCCCGTTTCCGCTGATCGTCGGCATGAGCGGCGTAAAGATGGGAGACCGTGTGCTGCAAATCGGGTGCGCGCACGGCGGACATCTGGCGGCCATTGCGGCAAAAGTCGGCCTGTCCGGACGCGCGCTCGCCGTCGTGAAGGACGACGCCGCGGCCGAACGCGTGCAGAAAGCGTCGGCGAATGCGGGCGTTCTCGTCGAAGTGGAAATCGCGCCTGCCACGCGTCTGCCGGTCGACGACGCCAGCGTCGATCTGGCGATCGTGGACGACACGGACGGATCGTTCGGCACGATGGCGGCCGACGATCGCGCCGCGTCTCTCCGCGAGATGCTGCGCGTCGTGAGACCCGGCGGCCGCGCGATGATCATCGGCGCCGTCCCCGGCCAGGGCCTGACGGCCATTCTCTCCGGCGCACCGAAGGAGCCGTCATTCGCGTCGTCCGGCGCCGCTCGACAGGCGTTCGAAGATGCCGGTTTTCGTGCCGCGCGGACGCTGGCCGAACGCGAGGGACTCGTGTTCGTCGAAGGCATCAAGCGCAGAGAGTAGCGAACGGATCGCTCAGGGATTAGGGGTCAGGGGTTAGGGATTAGGAAAGGGCTCAGGGCTGAGGGATTAGGGCTCGTCACCCGTGTACTCGAGTACCCGATGTACTTGAGCACCTCGTGAATGCACCTGTGCACCCGTGTACGGTGCACCTGTGCACCTCGCGTTATCTCGCGCATGTGAGATGCCGGCCGCCGTCGACCGGAATCGTCTCACCCGTCATCCAGCTCGATCGATCCGACGCAAGAAACAGAATCAGACCTGCGACGTCGCCTGGCTGACCGGGACGGCCGAGCGGATGCGTGGTCTTCGACCGCTCGAGAAACGCAGCGTACTGCGTCTCGTCCATCCCGGAGCGCCGGTGCAGGTTCGTCACCGTCACGCCAGGATTGACGGCGTTGACGCGGACGCCCAGCGGCGCCATCTCGAGCGCCGCACAGCGTGTCAGCTGATCGACCGCCGCTTTGCTCACGCAGTACGCGAGGACGCCGGGAAACGATCGGAGTCCGTTGACGCTCGACACGTTGACGACGCTGCCCTTGCGCGCCGCAAGATGCGGCGCCGCAGTCCGCATCAGTCGAAACGGCGCGCGCGCATTCACCGCCATCATCGTGTCCCACGTCTCGTCGGACGTCGCTTCCAGCGCGCCGCTGGCGATCACGCCGGCGGCGTTGACCAGCACGTCGAGGCCGCCGAAGGCGCCCACGGTTGCCGACACGATCCGCTCAGGCGCGTCGGCGGCGGTCACGTCGGCCAGCACCGTGCGCGCGTCGCCGCCGCCCGACCGAACCGCGTCCGCGACCGCCTGCAGCTCGGCGCCGTCGCGGCCGACGAGCGTCACCGCCGCACCAGCGCGCCCGAACTCGATCGCCGCAGCCCGTCCAATCCCGCTGGTCGCGCCCGTGACAATGACCGCTTTCCCTGAGAACGACATGGCGGGAGTGTACCCCTGAAGCAACAGGCCGTCGTCCTCAAAAGCGTCGGAACGCGCCGTTTCACGAAGGAAAATGCGAAAAATCCGAGGCAAGCGTTTTGCCTCCGCACCCCTGTCCGATGGACTGCTATTCGCCGGCCGAAATCGCCATGGCCGCCGGTGTCTCCGAGACGGCGGTGCGCGCCGAGCTCGGCAGCGCGGCGTCTGACCGCTTCGTCACGCATCGCGAAGCGTTGCAGATTGGCATCCGCCTAGCTGAACAGGCCCAGGTACCCGGTCGTTTCGCGCCGTCGCTGTTCGCGAACGTCGGGAGACGGCACGGCGAGCGACATCCCGTCGCCATGGCCGCCGTGTCGTTCGGCCTCCACGGATGTCTCGCGGTCGCGTTCGTGCTCATCGCGAGCCTGAGCCTGGCGCCGCGCGCCGCGGCCTTCCGCGTCGATGAGCCCGTCGATCCGATGCGACTCGTCTTTCTGTCCATCCCCGGTCCGGGAGGTGGAGGCGGCGGGGGCGGTCTCCTGCAACGCGTTCCGCCGCCGAAGGCGTTGCGCGAAGGCACGCATCGACTTAACAGCCCGCTGCCGGAACGCACGAAACCGGATCCCGTTCCGCCACCGCCCACCGAGCCTCCTCCGCCACCGCCGTTGCAGGCCGAACGTTTTCCTGTCCTCGTCGCTCCGGTCGTCGTGTCGCCGGCCGACCGGCAGGAGCGCGCCGGCGTCCTCGAACAGACCAACGCGCAGGTGGACAGTCACGGCCCGGGGCAAGGCGGAGGCGCCGGAACGGGACGCGGTGCCGGCATCGGCGAAGGTAGCGGACCCGGCATCGGGCCGGGATCGGGAGGCGGAACCGGAGGAGGACCGTATCGTCCCGGCAGCGGCATTTCGCCGCCGCGTCTGCTGAAAGAAGTGAAAGCCGACTACACGGAGGAGGCGCGACAGAGGAGCATCTCGGGCAACGTCGTGCTCGAAATCGTCGTGCGACGCGACGGGAGCGTCGGCGACGTCAAGGTTCTCCAGGGTCTCCCAAGCGGCCTCAACGACCGCGCGATCGCCGCCGTGCGCCAATGGCGATTCTCGCCCGCCGAACGTCAGGGCACGCCCGTCGATGTCGTCGTCGAAGTCTCCGTCGAGTTCAGGTTGCGATGATGTCGGTCATGGTTCTCGTCAGCATCGTGTCGACGATCGTCGCGCTCGCCGCGTCGTTCGTGGCGTGGCGCGTCGTCCGCGACGAACGCCGGCGGTCGGCGGCGCGCGTCGCGGTGCTCGCCGAAGAAATCCGCGCGGCGCGGCGCGGAAGCGATCGACCGTCGATCGACCTGCCGCTGCGCACCGAATCACCTCGCGCGCAGGCGACGGAAGCGGCGCCGGCGCTGTTCGCAGCGCCGCAACCCGCGACGGCGCAGTTCGGTCTCGCGCTGGCGATCGGCGCCTTCGTGGTCGCGGCCGTCGCGGCTGCAGTCGCGCTGCTCAGCACCGGATCGCCGACGGCATCGGCGGCCGATCAGAATCAACAGCCACCGGCTGTGACCGAAACGGTAGCGGCGACGACGCCGCTCGAGCTCGTCGCGCTCGGCCACGAGCGTGACGGCGACACGCTGAGCGTTCAGGGCGTCGTTCGGAACCCTGCAGGGGGCGCGCCGCTGCGCGCGCTCGTCGCCGTCGTGTCTGCGTTCGACGCCGACGGTGCATCGCTGCCCGCTCAGCAGGCCATTGTCAGCGACGGATCGCTCAGTCCTGGCAGTGAGTCCCCATTCACGGTTACTCTGTCGGTGTCGAAGGGGGTCAGCCGATACCGCGTCAGCTTCCGTTCCGGCGGCCGCGTCATGCCGCACGTGGACAAGCGAAGCGAGCACTAGTCATGCGGATTCGACGATATCTGCGCGCGTGCCTGATGGCAGCGATCGCCTCGCTGGCAGCCGTCGTCGTGCGCACGCAATCACAGACGCCTGCCGCTCAGGGATCGCAGGACTCCGGTTTCCGCTTCAAGAGCGGCGTCGAGCTCATCAACGTCACCGCGACCGTCACCGACGCGGCGGGCCGATTCGTGTCGGGACTGCACCAGGAAGATTTCCAGGTCTTCGAAGACGGACAGGAACAGGCGGTCACGCACTTCAGCGCCGACCGCGTGCCCGTCAGCCTCGGCATTCTGCTCGACACGAGCCAGAGCATGCGCGGGGAAAAATTCGACGCCGCGCGCGGCGCGCTCGATCGGTTTCTGAGCGACCTCGCTGCGCCGGACGACGAGTTCTTCCTGATGCAGTTCAACTCGACGCCGTCGCTCGCGCAGACGTGGACGGCAGACCGCGAGCGCATCAATCGCGCGCTGGTGGGGATGATGCCGAACGGCAGCACGGCGATGTATGACGCCATCGCCGACTCGGTGCCGCTCACGCGCCAGGCGCGCAATCGGAAGAAGGCGCTGGTCGTCCTCTCAGACGGCAAGGACGTGTCGAGCGCCACGCCGTTGTCGGAAGTGCACCGCCTGATCCGCGAGAGCGAAGCGCTGATCTACGCCGTCGGCATCGATTGCGCGACGTCGAACGGCTCCCATCGTCCGCCCGCGCTCTTCCAGCAGCGCGGCGGGATGCCGGTTCCGTATCCGTTTCCGATGCCGCCCGGACGCCGCGGCGGCTGGCCGCAGCCGCCCAACAACCGCTACGACCTGCGTCGGTGTCAGGATCCCGTGGACGCGACGGCGCTGCGCGATCTCACCGACGACAGCGGCGGCCGGACCGAAATCGTCCGCGACACCGCGGATCTCAATCCGGCGACCGCTGGAATCGCGGATGAATTGAGCAAGCAGTACTACCTCGGGTATCCGTCGGCGCAGAAGAAAGACGGCCGCTGGCACACGATTCGAGTGGAGGTGAAGAACAAGTCGCTCCGCGTCCGGGCACGACGCGGGTACGTCGCAAGTTAGAATGTCGCGTGCCTCTCGCGGCGACCGCCATCGGTCTCAGCCTGCTGGGCGGATTCGGCGGCCTGGCCGTCGCCTCGAGCCTGCTGCTCGTGCCCGAACGTCTGCGCGGGCGTCTGATCCCGTGGCTCGTGAGCTACGCCGTCGGCGCGCTGCTGGGCGTCGCACTCCTGGAACTGCTGCCGCAGGCGCTCGCGAAACTCGAGGCGCGCCGCGTCTTTGGCGCGCTGCTCGTCGGCATCCTCGGCTTCTTCGTCCTCGAAAAGCTTTCGCTCTGGCGGCATTGCCACACGCACGACTGCGACGTGCACGGTTCGAGCGCGCCGCTCGTGCTGCTCGGCGACGCCGCGCATAATTTCCTGGACGGCGCTGTCATTGCGACGGCGGCACTTACGTCGGTGGCGCTCGCGGTCAGCACCGCCATCGCCGTTCTCGCGCACGAGATTCCGCACGAGGTTGGCGACTTCGCCATCCTCCTGCACGCCGGTCACAGCCGTCGGCGCGCGCTGCTCTTCAACGCGCTCTCGGCTGCCGCCGGCGTCGCGGGTGCAGCGCTGACGCTCATCTTTCTCGACCTGGTGCCGCGCTTCGAGCCGTACTGCCTCGCGTTCGCCACGTCCAGCTTCCTCTATGTTGCGATGTCCGATCTCATCCCGGACCTGCATCGGGGCACGTTCGACGACAATCCTGTCCGCCAGGTGCTGCTCGTCAGCGCAGGGATCGGCACGGTGATGCTCCTGTAGCATGGACGCCAATCTCGCGACCGTGAGGAAGATGTGGGAGCGCGAAGTCGAAGCCGCTGCCACGTACCGGCATCTCGCAGACCGCGAGCGCGACCCGCATCGCCGCGACATCCTCACCCGGCTCGCCGACCAGGAAGATCGTCACGCGACCCGATGGTCCGAACGCATCGCGGCGGCGACGGGCCGCGCGCCCGATCCGCGCGACGTCGAGCGCGGTCTGTCCTGGTTTCAGCGGATTTCCGATCCGAACGTCGTTCTCCACCGGCTCGAACAGGAAGAAAACAAGGCCGAAGCCGAATACGACCTGCTCCTCGCGCGGCTGACGGATCCTGCCGATCGCGAGATCGCGCAGGACGCGATGCTCGAAGAACGCGATCACGCCGTCATCCTCCGAACGCTCGCGGGCGGCAAGATACCGACGCCGCGTTCGACGCTCGACACGATTCTCGGCCGCGAGCGCTGGCACGTTCGCGGCACAGGCTGGATTGGCGACGCCATCTACGGCGTCAACGACGGACTCGGCGCCGTCTTCGGCATCGTGTCGGGCATGGCGGGCTACACGGGCGGCAGCGAAGTCGTACTCGCAGCCGGCCTCGCGGGCACGCTGGCAAGCGCGCTGTCGATGG
Source organism: Vicinamibacterales bacterium (assembly GCA_036557365.1). Lineage (GTDB taxonomy): Bacteria > Acidobacteriota > Vicinamibacteria > Vicinamibacterales > CAVVIG01 > DATKHR01. The sequence goes on along the minus strand of DATBHR010000091.1, from coordinate 4,670 downwards.
GCGCAGGCGCGTATCTGTCGTCGAAGTCACAGCGCGAGGTCTACGAGTCCGAAGTCGCGCGCGAGCGTTCGGAGATCGAAGAGGATCCGCACGAAGAAACGCTCGAGCTCGAGCTCTTCTATCAGTTGAAGGGCTTCTCGGCGGAAGAGTCGCGGTCGATGGCCGAGCGGCTGCAGAAAGAGCCGGCGCAATTCCTGAGGACGCTCGTCCACGAGGAGCTGGGCCTCTCCGAGGAGACGTTTCCGAATCCGCTGAGGTCCACGATCTCAGCCAGTCTCTCCACCGCGGTCGGCGGCTTCATCCCGATCATCCCGTTCTTCTTCACCGTCGGCATGCCCGCCGTGGTTGCGTCGTTCGTCATCAGCACGATCGCGCACTTCGTCGTCGGCGCGTCGAAGGCGCTTGTGACAACGAGACCCTGGTGGGCGAGCGGCATCGAGATGACGATCGTCGGCGTGCTCGAAGCCGCCATCACGTACGGCGTCGGGCTCGCGTTTGCTGGCCACTAAACAGGACAAAAAACACCGCATCGACAGCGAGAATCTGGACGTACGCGGACGCCGGATCACGCGTTTCCAGCGATTCCGGCTGGCATTTCCTTTGCCCCTTATGCAATCAGCCAGCGCACCAATATGCGGTGGGCAAGAACATGCTGAAACAACTCTTGGCGTCAGCAGTGGTCGTGCTGACGATGGTCGGCACCTCGACGGCGGCGGCCAGCAACGAAGCGAAAAAGGATTTCCAGGTCCTGAAGGGGATCGTCACGGCGGTCGATCGCTATACGCAGTTCACGATCTTCGACAACGTGGACGCAAGCGTGAAGGACGGTGTGGTCGTGCTGACGGGTCAGGTCACGATGCCCTACAAACGAACGGACATCGAGAAGCGCGTCGCGAAGGTGGACGGCGTGATGACGGTCGACGACCGCATCACCGTCCTGCCGGTATCGACGTTCGACGATCAGCTCCGCTATCGAATTGCGCGCTCCATCTACGGCAACCCGAACTTCTGGAATTACGCGAACATGCCGAATCCTCCGATTCACATCGTCGTCGAGCACGGCCACGTCACGCTGACGGGTGTCGTGCAGAGCAACGTGGATCGCATGCTCGCACGATCGCTGGCAACACAATTCGGCGCATTGACGGTGACCAACGATCTCAAGACCGACGCGGAAGTACAGGCCGTCCTTGAAAAATCCGAATAGGCTGACGGTCTCTCTCGAGACGGGCGCCACCTCGGCGCTCGTCTATCCGGCGCAAACGTCTGCCATCGGACGCACGTTGATCCTCGGCCACGGCGCCGGTGCGGGCCAGCAGAGCGGCTTCATGGTCGATTTTGCCCGCGCGTTGTCCGCGCTCGGCCTCGACGTCGTGACGTTCAACTTTCTCTACGCGGAGCAGCGACGCCGCATTCCGGATCGGCCGGCGGTGCTCGAGGCGTGTTACCGCGCGGTGATCGACGCGGTTCGCGCAAAAGTTGCGAGCGCATCCGATGGACTCTTCATCGGCGGCAAATCGATGGGAGGCCGCGTTGCGACGCAGGTCGCTGCGGCCGACACCACGCTGTTGCTGGATGGTCTCGTGCTGCTCGGTTATCCGCTGCATCCGCCCGGCCGGCCCACCGAGCGGCGCGACAAACATCTTCCGGCGATCGGACGGCCGATGCTGTTCGTCCAGGGAAGCCGCGACACGTTCGGAACACCCTCGGAGCTCGAACCGATTCTTAAGCCGCTGACGCCTCCGCCGACGCTTCACATCGTCGAAGGCGGCGATCATTCGTTCAAGCTGTCGAAGAAAGATCCGGCGGCGCAGGCGGCTGTCTACGAAAACGCGCAGCGAACGATCGTCTCGTGGATTCGTGCTACGAGGGCTGGCCGCACGTCATCTCCATGACGTCGCCAACGCGTACGAATCCGTGGCGTTCGTACAGGCGCGTGCTGTCGGGCGTCGGCCAGAGGACGACGCGGTCCACGCGGTTCTCTTCGGCCCACGCGAGCGCCGATTCGAGCAGCCGCGTGCCGACGCCTCCGCGTGCCGCAGGAATGACGTAAAGGTTCGAGAGGTATGCATGCCGGTCGCGCTCGCCGACCGGGTTGGGCAGCTTCGACAGAAGCTGCAACCAGACCTGACCGACGATGGCGCTGTCGCGCGAGGCGACCCAACATCGCCAGGGTGAACCCGACGCGATCTCGCGCGCCATCCAGGCGTCACACCGCGCGAGGAACGCCGCTTCGTTTTCAACGGCCGGCGCACGTCCCGCACGAAATGCCCACCTGAGGCCGGCTAGCGCCGCCGAATCCGATGCGAGCGCTGGTCGAATTTCAATCACGACAGTCGCGCGTTCAAAAACGACGAGGCCGCCTGGATGACGGCGTCCGACCAGTCGTGCCCGTCCTCGTGCTCGATCGGCGTCAACGTGACCGATGCTCCGAGAAGACGATGGCGGTCCTGTTCGAATTTCTCGTGCGTATACCAGTCATCGCGCCGTCCGCGGCACAGCAGGACATGAGCGATGCGCGTCAACGCGGGCGGCTCGAGCTCCGGAGGAACGTCACCGCCGGCGGCAACGACGCCGAGGACCGGCAACTGCGATGCGGCGGCCGCACGAAACGCCATCGCAACGCCCTGCGAGAATCCGGCGAACATCACGCCGCGGCTGCCGCCACGTGACGCCCATTCCGCTTCGACCACGGCCGCGACGTACGCGAGGTTGTCGGCAATCGCGAGCTCGCGATCCTGCCGCGTCATCCAGCTCGCCACGACCTCTTCGGTTCGACGCTGATAGAAACGATGAAGGCCCTGAACGGCAACGGTCGTGAATCGCTCGGAGCCGCGAATCGCCGTGAGACGCGTGAGCTGGATGTCGGCGGACTCCCCGTATCCGTGAAAGCCGACCAGCAGCGGTGAAACCGGCGTCGCCGACGGCACCACGAGGTAGCGGCCGTGCGTCGTTGCGGCGATGGTGTGTTCGATCATTGCGTCGATTCCCGGCATCGGGCGTCCGAAGGAACGGAGCCGGGCCGAGCGTATCATGCTGACGTGAAAAGGATCGCCGCCGCTCTCGTCCTCGCCGTGCTCACGGTCCAGCCGCACGCGCAATCACGAACGCGCGTCGTGATGCTGGGCACCGGAACGCCCAACGCCGATCCCGATCGCTACGGCCCGGCCGTCGCCATCGTCGTGGACGACGCGAGCTATCTGATCGACGCCGGCGTCGGCGTCGTCCGCCGTGCGGCCGCTGCCAAGCGCGCGGGCACTTCCGGCCTCGACCCGACTGATCTCAAGCGCGCGTTCATCACGCACCTGCACTCGGATCACACGCTCGGACTCGCGGATCTGGTGCTGACCCCGTGGGTGCTCGAGCGCGATCAACCGTTGTCTGTTTACGGACCCACCGGCCTGCGCGCGATGGCGGATCATCTCGTCGCGGCGTACGCCGAGGACATTCGGATTCGGACGACGGGCGGCGAGCCCGCGCACAAGTACAACCCGCGCACGGTCGACGTCCACGAAATCAGTCCCGGCGTCGTTTATCGAGATGCACGTGTGACCGTGACGGCGTTCGCCGTCAAACACGGCGCGTGGGAGCACGCGTTCGGCTATCGTTTTCAGACGCCCGATCGCACGATCGTCGTGTCGGGCGACGCGTCCGCCGATTCGCGGATCGAGGATCAGTGCCGGCGGTGCGACGTCCTGATTCACGAGGTCTACTCGGACGCCGGCTTCGCCAAACGATCTGCGGACTGGCAGGCCTATCACGCGCGCTATCACACGTCGGCGACGCAGCTCGGCGCGATCGCCTCGCGCGCGAAGCCGCAGCTGCTGGTCCTGTATCACCAATTGATGTGGAGCGCGACGGAGGAGCAGCTGCTGAAGGAAGTTCAGTCCACGTACGATGGGAAGGTTGTGTCCGCGAAAGATCTGGATGTCTACTGAGGCCGAACCAACTGGTCAGCCACGAAAACACGAAGACACGAAAAAAGAAAAGCTAATCTCTTTCGTGCTTTCGCGCTTTCGTGGCAAACGACTTTCGGGACTCATCCGGCCGGTATTTACGAGCGCAGCCCATCGAGCGGATTGAGCGCCGCGGCGCGACGAGCCGGCAGCCAGCACGCGATGAGCGCGGTGACGAGCGACAGTGCGAGCGCAATCGAAAACGCCGTCATGTCGCCGGCTGACACACCGAACAGCAGGCTCGATATCGTCCGGCCGATCAGCACGGACGCAAACACGCCGGCGGCGCCGCCGATCACCGTCAACCACATCCCGTGGCGGACGACGAGCCACAAGAGATCGCGAGGCGTCGCCCCGAGCGCCATGCGGACGCTGAGTTCCTGCTGCCGCTGGTTGACGCCGAACGACATGACGCTGTAGATGCCGAGCGCGGCCAGACCCAGCGCGAGTACCGCAAACACGGCCATCAGCAGCATGAGCGCGCGCGGACGATCGGTCGCCGTCGCCACCAGGCTGTCGAGCGAACGCGCGTTCGCGACGGGAAGGTTCGGATCGAGACGGCGAACGGCGTTGCGGATTTCGTCCACGAGGCTCGCGGGCGTCCCCGTGCCCTGCACGAGCACGTTGAGGCCTCGGAACGGAAACTGACGGAAGGAAAAATAGATCGCCGGCTCCGCCGACCGCACGAGCGACGTGTTCTTCAGGTCGCCGACC
>DATBHR010000090.1:0-15392 GCA_036557365.1 Vicinamibacterales bacterium | reverse complement strand
GCGCAGCACCACCGTGATCTCCTCGAACTCGGGCCGCTGACCCGGCTCCTGCCAACCCGGCGGCGACACCATCCGCGCGACGCTGACGCCGGCGTGCCCGGAGTTCACGCGTCCCGCATATTCCTCGATGCGCTTTGGCTTGTTTCCGGCGGCGGCAATCACGGTCGGTGCGGCGATGAGTCTCGGCATGTGTGTGTCAGGCGCGTCCTGCGGGGTTCTGCGTTGTCGTGGAAGTATAGTGGACCCGTGAAAAAGATCTGCGACACGATTCTCGACGCCATCGGTGAAACGCCGCTCGTCCGCATCAACCGCATCACCAAAGGCGTCATCGACGCGGAGGTGGTCGCCAAGCTCGAGACGTTTAATCCCGGCAACTCGATCAAAGACCGGATGGCGCTGAAGATGATCGAGGACGCCGAGCGCGCCGGTCTGCTCAAGCCCGGTGGCACGATCATCGAGGGCACGTCCGGGAACACCGGCATGGGCCTCGCCATTGCGGCCGTCGTCAAGGGCTACAAGTGCATCTTCACGACGACCGACAAGCAGTCGAAGGAGAAGGTCGATGCGCTGAAGGCGTTCGGCGCCGAAGTGATCGTCTGCCCCACGAACGTCGATCCCGAGGATCCCCGGTCGTACTATTCGGTCTCGTCGCGCCTCGAAAAGGAGGTGCCGAACGGGTGGAAAGCGAATCAGTACGACAACCTGTCGAACAGCGCCGCGCACTACGAGCAGACCGGCCCCGAAATCTGGGACCAGACCGACGGGAAGGTCACGCACCTCGTGGTCGGCGTCGGCACCGGCGGCACGGTGACCGGCGCCGGCCGGTTTCTCAAGGAACGCAATCCGAAGCTCAAGGTCTGGGGCATCGATACGTACGGGTCGGTGTTCAAGAAGTACAAGGAGACCGGCATCTTCGACAAGAACGAGATCTACCCGTACATCACCGAAGGGATCGGCGAGGACTTCCTGCCCAGAAACGTCGATTTCGACGTCATCGATCATTTCGAAAAGGTGACCGACAAGGATGCCGCGCTCATGACGCGACGCATCGCGCGCGAAGAGGGGATCTTCGCCGGGAACTCCGCCGGGTCGGCGATGGCAGGACTGCTGCAGCTGAAAGATCGATTCCGAGACGACGACGTGATCGTCGTGATTTTCCACGATCACGGCTCGCGTTATCTCGGGAAGATGTTCAACGACGACTGGATGCGCGAAAAGGGTTTCCTCGAGAAGACCGGCATGACTGCGCGCGATCTCGTCGCCGCGCGCCTGTCAGGCGAGCTGTGTTCGATCGAGGCAAATGAGCCCGTCGAGCATGCGTTGACGCTCATGAGCGAGCACGACTTCTCGCAGATCTCGATCACGCGCGACCGCCGCCTCGTCGGATCTTTGAACGAGACGCACCTCTACGACGAGCTCGTGCGCAACGCGAAGGTGAAAGCGCAGCCGGTCGAATCGATCATGCAGCCGGCGTTTCCCTTCGTCGACGTCTCGACGCCCGTCGAGCTTCTCTCCACGATGATCACGCTCGAGAACCCCGCCGTCCTCATCCGCGATTTCAAAACGGAAAAGACGTTCATCATCACGCGGTCGGATCTCATTCGAGTGCTATAAGGGTGCACCGGTGCACGGTACACGGGTACACGGGTGCATTCGCGAGGTACTGGGTGCTCGGGTACTCAAGTGCACAGGTGCGGGCCGCCGGAATTCGCAATCGCCTTCAATCCACAATCCGCGATCCGCAATCTGCAATGAATCCGCAATCCTCAATCCTCAATCCGCAATTGATTAGGGTGTTGCTCCAGGACTGACTCTCTTCTTCGTGGCTTGCTCGAACGAGTACGCCAGCGCGATCAGTTTCGGCTCGCTGCACTGCGCGCCGGTGAAGCCGACGCCGTACGGTGCGGGCTTCGCGTTGAAGCCTTGTGGAAACGGAGTGCCCGGCGCGTTCGGGACCATCGCGAAGGGGACCACCATGATCGGATAGCCCGCGCGCGCGGCGAGGTTGGCGCCGGATCCGCCCGGCGTCAGGATCGCGTCGAGGTTGTTGGCTTTGAGCGCGCCGTCGATGCCGTTTGCACGGCTGAGCAGCTTGTCTTTCTCGACGTCGGCGTCGTTGCGCGCGCGGTCGCCTTCGACGTTCATCTCGTCCGAGATGTCCAGCCGCGACTGCCCGTATTTGATCGCGTTCGCTTTCTGGTGCGAGAGGTTCCACTCGCGCAGCTCCGTCAGCGTCTTGACCGGCGCGGTCGGTCCGAGACTCTTCAGCCACAGATTGAAGTCGCGCTTCATGCCGTACTTGAAGTTGACGGAGCAGTTCGCGTCGCGGCCTTTGGCCTGATCGGCGCCGGCACAGTAATCGAACAGCGCGAAGTTCTTCTGCGGATCCTTTTCGACGAAGCTTGGCACGTCGGCGGGGTCGACAACGATGGCGCCCTGCTGCTTGAGAACGGCGATCGCATCGGCCATGGCTTTCGCCTGGTCCGGATTGATCCCGCCGCGCGGCGCTTTCTCGCCGGGCAGCGTGACCGCGTCGTAATAGAAGGCGCGCGGAACACCGATGCGCGCGCCCTTCAGCGCGTCGGCCTTCAGGAACTTCGTGTAGTCGCGTCCCTCCGGGGGCGTGCACGTCGTCGTCGCCGGATCGTTCGAATCGGGCGACGCGCTTTCGAGCGCGCCCATCAGGATGGCGGCGTCGGTGACCGTGCGCGCCATCGGTCCGGCGGTGTCGTGATCGGCGGTGATCGGAATGACACCGTAGCGGCTGATGCGGCCGATCGTCGGCCGGATGCCGACGAGCATGTTCGCGTTCGAGGGGCTGATCACCGAGCCGCCGGTATCGCTGCCGACGCTCGCGGCCCAGAAATTCGCTGCGGTGCCGATGCCCGAGCTCGATCCCCCGGTCTGCAGCGCGGGACGACCGTCGAACGTCGCCTCGCGCGGATCCATGCGCGGATCGTAAGGGTTGTAGCCCTGGCCGCCGACGGCGTTGTAGTTGCCGGGCATCGGGGTCGGATTGCCCGCGACCCAGTTCGCCAGCTCCGTCAGCCCGGTCTTCGCGATGATGATGGCGCCGGAATCACGCAGGTTCTTCGTGAGCGTCGCCTCGTACGGCGGGACGTATCCGGCGAAGGCGAGCGCGCCGCCGGTCGTCGGCATGTTCGTCGTGTGGATGTTGTCCTTGAGCGCGATCGGAATCCCGTGCAGCGGACCGCGGACGCGTCCCTGCGCCCGCTCGCGGTCGAGCGCGTCGGCCTCGTCGAGCGCGTGCGGATTGATCGCGATGGCGGCGTGGACGATGTGCTCGTACGTCGCGATCCGCGTCAGGTACATCGTCACGAGCTCGCGCGACGTGAGCCGTTTCTGCTCCATCGCGCTGCGCATCTCCGGAATCGTCGCCTCGACAATGTGGAACGGCGGTTCGGACGATGCGCGCGGCGATCCGCAGGCAGTGACGAGGACCATTCCAGCCGCAGCCGCAATGAACAACAGACCTGCGATGATGTGTTTCATGGCGCGTATCGTAACTTACCCGGCCGCGCGGCAGAGAGATTCCGGTCGCGCGCAGGGTGACGGCCAACTATGATGTCGGGGAACGGGCTCTCACGATCGGGGTCGCGAACGATGCAGGATCGGCTGGAGCGCCAGATTGCGTTCCTCGTTGAAGCGGACAAGCTGAAAGGCGTCAGTCGGCGGACGCCGCTGACGGACAACTCGCGCCGCGAGAATTCGGCTGAGCACTCGTGGCATCTGATGCTCGCCGCGCTGGCGTTGAGCGAGTACGCGCCCGGGGTCGATCTGCGGCGCGTCCTGGAGATGCTCGCCGTCCACGATCTCGTGGAGATCGACGCGGGCGACACGTTCGCCTACGATGCGGCGGCGAACGTCGGCAAAGCCGATCGCGAGCGCGCGGCCGCGGATCGCCTGTTCCATCTGCTGCCGGGCGATCAGGCGGAGTGGATGCTCGCGACCTGGCATGAATTCGAGGAGGCGAAGACGCAGGAGTCCCGCCTGGCGAACGCGCTCGACCGCCTGCAAGCGCTTCTCCAGAACATGGCGGCGGGCGGCGGCAGCTGGGGAACCTATAACGTGACGCGGAACCAGGTGTTACGGCGCATGGCGCCCGTGGAGGCCGCTCTGCCGGACGTCTGGCCGTTCGTGCTCGGCATCATCGACCGTTTCTGCGAGTCAGGTGCGATTGCGACGACGGAACCTGCAACGTAAGCGTGCGTCTATTTGAAGGAGCAGGCTATGAAATCACTCGGGTGTGCCGTGGTGGTGGCGGCGGTTCTCGCCGCGCCGTCGCACGCGCAGCAGACGGACTTCAGCCAGGTTCAGATCAAAACGACGAAGATCGCCGGCAACTTCTACACGCTCGAAGGCCAGGGCGGCACGATCGGCGTGCTCGCCGGACCCGACGGCGTCTTCATGGTCGACGCGCAGTTCGCGCCGCTCAGCGACAAGATCATCGCGGCCATCAAACAGATCTCCGACGGGCGCATCCGCCTGCTGGTCAACACACACGTCCACCCCGATCACGTCGGCGGCAATGAGAACATCGCGAAGACCGGCGCCGTCATCCTCGCGCGCGAGAATCTCCGCGCGCGCCTCGCGAAGCCGGCACCCCAGGCCAACGGACAGCCGGGCGTTCCCGCGCCGGCGCTGGCGCTGCCGATCATCACCTACGACGCGCCGCTCACGATTCACATGAACGGCGAAGACGTGCAGCTCGTACCTGTACCCGTTGCGCACACCGACGGCGACACGATGGTGTATTTCCCGAACGCCAACGTGATCATGACGGGCGACTTCTATCGCTCCACCGGCTATCCGAACATCGATCGCGCGAACGGCGGCACGATGAACGGCATGCTCGCCGGCTTCGACGCGATCGTGAAGCTGGGGCGGCCGGATACGAAGATCGTTCCAGGACATGGCGCCATCGTGGACAAGGCGGCCGTGACGGCGCACAAAGAAATGATGATGGCGGTGCGCGACAAGGTTGCCGCGCTCGTGAGGCAGAACAAGACGCAGGACGAAGTCGTCGCCGCGAAGCCGACGGCGGAGTTCGACTCGAAGGTCACGGGCGCCACCGCCGCCACGGCCGACCGCTTCGTGGGACAGCTCTATCAGGAAATAAAAGCGCACAACTGAGGAGTCGCCAAATGGGATTGATGGACTTCATCAAGAGCCAGCTGATCGAGATCATCGAGTGGACCGATGACTCGCGCGACACGCTGTCGTACCGCTACCCGGACGATGACAAGGAGATCAAGCGGGGCGCGCAGCTGATCGTCCGCGAGTCGCAGACGGTGCAGTTCGTGTACCTCGGTCAGTACGGCGACAAGTTCGGCCCCGGCAAGTACACGCTGACGACCGACAACATCCCGGTCCTGACGCGGCTGCAGGGATGGAAGTACGGCTTCGAGTCGCCCTTCAAAGCCGACGTCTACTACATCGTCACGCGCCTGTTCACCGGCAACAAGTGGGGCACGTCGAATCCCGTGATGATGCGCGACGCCGATTTCGGCATCGTCCGGCTGCGCGCGTTCGGCACCTACGACTTCCGCATCATCGATCCGCCGAAGTTCCTGAAAGAGGTTGCCGGTACGGATCAGCATTTCCGCCTCGACGAATTCTCCGACGTGATGCGCTCGCGCCTGGTGAGCGTTTTCAGCGACGCGCTCGCGAGCAGCAAGGTTCCGGCGCTCGACGTCGCCTCTCGGTACAGCGAGCTCGGCGATGCGCTGCTGCCGCTCATCAATCCGGTCCTGCACGAGAAGTACGGCCTCGAGATGACGAGCTTCATTCTCGAGAACGTCTCCGTGCCGCCGGAAGTCGAAGCGGCGATCGACAAGCGGTCCAGCATGGCCGCCGTCGGCAATCTGAACGACTTCGTGAAATACCAGATGGCGCAGGGCCTTGAAAAAGGCGGTACCGGTGTCGCCGGACTCGGCGCCGAATTCGCCGTCGGCGCGTCCATCGCGCAGCAGATGGTGAATCAGCCGGGCGGGATCGCCGCACAAGCTACAGCGCCCGCCGCGCCCCCCGCGCAACCGGCGGCCGCGCCAGCCGCCGCGCTGCCCGAACTGCTCGGTCCGGCCGAAGCCGCAACCGCGCTCGGGGTGTCCGAAGCCGACGTCATCGCCAGCCTCGAGGCCGGCGATCTGAAGGGCAAGAAGATCGGCACCCAGTGGCGCATCACGAAGGCGGCGCTGCGGGACTTCATTGGATAGCGGCAAGCTGACCGCAGACCAGGCGCAGTCGGATCCCGGCGCCTCCGCGACCGCGCGCCAGAAGTTCGAGTGTCCGGCGTGCGGCGCGGAAGCGCAGTGGAATCCGGAGAAGAAGGCGCTCGTCTGCCCGTTCTGCGGCACCGTGTCGCCCGTCACGCTGCTCACCCGCGGCGCCGACACGGTCATCGTCGAGCACGATCTCGTCGCGGCGCTGCGCGGCGTCCCCGACACCAAGCGCGGCTGGCAGACCGACAAGGTCTCCGTGCGCTGCCAGAGCTGCAAGGCGGTGTCGGTCTTCGATCCGGCCCGCGTCGGGCAGCGCTGCGAGTTCTGCGGCTCGACGCAGCTCGTCCCGTACGAGCAGGTCAAGGATCCGTTTTCGCCGGAATCGCTGCTGCCGTTCGCGATCAGCGAGGCGAGGGCCCGGGATCTCATCCGGTCCTGGTACTCGCGGCAGTGGCTCGCGCCGAACAGGCTGCGGCTGCGCGCGCTCACCGACACCGTTCACGGCATCTACCTTCCGTACTGGACGTTCGACGCGAAGGCGCACGCACAGTGGACCGCCGAATCTGGACGCTACTACTACGTCACCGTCAACGGACGCCAGGAACGACGCGTCGAGTGGTCGCCGGCATCCGGCGACGTCGATCACTTCTTCGACGACGATCTGGTGGCGGCGTCGGCCGGAATCCGCGCGTCGCTGCTGCGCGGCGTCGAGCCGTTCCCGACCACCTCGCTGATTCCATACGACCCCGGTTATCTCTCGGGCTGGACGGTCGAGCGCTATCAGATCGATCTCGTCGCGGCGGCCCAGCGCTCGCGCGACCAGATGGAATCCGAGCTGCGGCAGTTGTGTGCGTCGCAGGTGCCGGGCGACACGCAGCGTAATCTCGACGTTCAGTCAGCGTTCCGCGACCAGACGTTCAAGCACATTCTCGTGCCCGTCTGGCTGCTGACATACACGTACGGATCGAAGTCGTATCAGGTGGTGGCGAACGGAGTTACCGGACGGATGTCAGGCGAGCGGCCGTGGAGCTGGATCAAGATCACGCTCCTCATCATCGTCGTTCTGCTGGTGTTGTATCTGGTCAACTCGCACTGAGCCACTCGGAGACGAGCCGCAGGCCGGTTTCGACGAGACCCGGACGCGACGAGTTGTCGCGGTCGTGCTCGAGGCGGAGCGCAGCGAAGAGCGCCGCCATGTCCGGCCCCGATGCCGGCGCAGGCTGATCCGCGTGGCCGCGCGACGCTTCCGACAGCTGCTTCACGTCGAGCATCGAGATCGGCGCGCCGCAATGCGCACATGCGGACGCCTGTGTGAGGTCGATTGGCGCGCCGCAGCTCGAGCAGTTGATCATCTGAATCTGCTGACGCAGCTCCGCGATCTGCTGGGGAGACAGCGGCCGGATGAAATCCTTCTCGCGAAGGAAGTCGAGGAACGTGATCAGCCGTCCCTGCTCGCGCGGACAGCGCCAGTAGTGAAACGGAGTATTGCGCTGGCGGTCAGTGGTGGCGAGGAGCCGCATGTCGCAGCGCGGGCACTTGATCGGCTCGGGGAAGGGCCCGGATGCGCGCGGCTGCGCACCGATCATCCGAAACAACTGAAGCGTCGCGCCGGGCGACAGCCTGAGGCTCTCCAGGTGATCGAACCAGAACACCTGGCACGCGGAGCAGACGTCGATGGCGACCTGCGTGCCGAGGTGTCCTTCGAGCGTCTGGGCCGACATCGGGGCGGCGCACGAAGGACAGTTCACGGTTGATGGCGCGGCATGCGGCGTGTGCGCGCCGAGTCTGACACGAGAGGCCGGGTTCCGGCGAGAATTGTGTTAGAAAGAAGAGCAGGTGTCCGTGAGCTCGACGTCCGATCCCGCCGAGGGTCAACTTCCGATCAACCAGGTCCACGACGCGTCGCAGAGCGATCTCGAGCGCGAGGTGATGCGCCGTCGTACCTTCGCAATCATTTCGCATCCGGACGCGGGCAAGACGACGCTGACGGAGAAGCTGCTGTTGTACGCCGGCGCCATCGAGCTGGCGGGGGCGGTGCGCACGCGCGGCGCGCGGCGGCACGCCACCTCGGACTGGATGGAGCTCGAACAGCAGCGCGGCATTTCGATTACGGCCGCCGCCCTCGAGTTCGAGCTCGAAGGCCGGCGGATGTCGCTCATCGACACGCCGGGCCACAAGGACTTCAGCGAGGACACCTACCGCGCGCTGATCGCGGCCGACAGCGTCGTCATGGTGATCGACGCGGCGAACGGCGTCGAGGAGCAGACGCGGAAGCTGTTCGAAGTCTGCCGCCGTCATCGGCTGCCGATCCTGACCTTCATCAACAAGTTCGATCGTCCGGCACGCGACCCGCTGGAGCTGCTGGACGACGTCGAGCGGACGCTCGGGATAGCCGCCGCGCCCGTGAACTGGCCTATTGGCGACGGCGAAAGGTTCCGCGGCGTCTACGACATCGGCCGTCGCGCCGTTCTGCGCTACGAGCGGGAAGCGCAGGGACAATTCCGCGCGCCAGTGGACGTGGCGTCGCTCGGCGATCCACACGCGCGCGATCTCATCGGCGACGATCTCTACGAGCACTTCATGGAGTCGCTCGACGTCATCCGCACGGCGGGCACGACGTTCGACCAGGACGCGTATCGCGCGGGGAACCAGACGCCGGTGTTCTTCGGCAGCGCGCTGACCAATTTCGGCCTCGAACCGTTCCTGCGCGCGCTCGTCGAACTGGCGCCGCCGCCGCAGCCGCGCGTGAGCGACGAAGGGCCGGTCAGTCCGACGGACGAGCGCTTCAGCGGGTTCGTCTTCAAGATGCAGGCGAACATGGACCCGCGTCACCGCGACCGCGTCGCCTTCGTCCGCGTCTGCTCCGGACGTTTCACGAAAGACATGCTGCTGACGAACAGCCGGGTGGGCAAGCCGATCCGCGCTTCGCGCGCGTACCGGTTCTTCGGCCGCGATCGCGAGACGATCGAGGTCGCGTACGCCGGCGACATCATCGGCCTGGTCAATCCCGGCCAGTTCACCATCGGCGACACGCTGCACACCGGCCGGGCCGTGCGGTACTCGGGCGTGCCGCGCTTTCCGGCGGAGCACTTCGGCCGCGTCCGTCCGCAGGACACGCGCTACAAGCAATTCGATGAGGGCCTGCGGCAGCTCGAAGAAGAAGGGCTGATGCAGGTGTTCTACACCAGCGGCGACCGGCGCGCGCCGATCGTCGGCGTCGTCGGCGCGCTGCAGTTCGACGTGATTACGAGCCGCCTGCGGACCGAGTACGGCGTGGCGGCGGACGTCGAGCCGGCGTCGTTCTCGGTTGCGCGCTGGGTCGCCGACGCGGCGAAGCCGATGCCGCTGCTCACGGGCCAGATCACGCTGGTCGTGGACCGTGACGACCGGCACGTCCTGCTCTTCGGATCCGAGTGGGAGCTGCAGTACTTCGAGCGGCAGAATCCGGCGTTTGCGTTGCTGTCCGAGTCTCCTGTCTGAGGACGGAGGGAACGGAGGGGACGGAGGAAAGGCCGCAACGGAGGAACGGAGAAACGGAGGGGAACGGATCTCCGGTTTCTCAAAGTCAGGAATCGTGCGCGCCGTGCGAGATGTCGGGAAGGAACGCGGCGAGCACGCCGATGGCCGGGAGAAACGCGCAGATTCTGTAGACCGCCTCGATGCCGATTCGGTCGGCCAGTTGTCCGAGGACAGCGGCGCCGATGCCGGCGATGCCGAACGCGAATCCGAAAAACACTCCCGAGATGAGGCCCACGCGCCCCGGCACGAGCTCTTGTGCGTAGACGATGATCGCCGAGAACGCCGAGGCGAGGATCAGGCCGATGACGACCGTAAGGATCGGCGTCCAGAACAGGTTCGCGTGCGGCAGGAGCAGCGTGAACGGGAGCACGCCGAGGATCGATCCCCAGATGACGTACTTCACGCCGATTTTGTCGCCGATCGGTCCGCCGAGAATCGTCCCGGCGGCGACCGCGGCGAGGAAGATGAACAGATCGATCTGCGCCGTGCGGATCGACACGTGAAACTTCGTGATCAGATAGAACGTGTAGTAGCTGTTCAGCCCCGCGAGATAGAAGTACTTCGAGAAGATCAGCGCGCCGAGGATTGCGATGGGCCACGCGACCCCTCGCGTCACTACCGCTGACGGTTCGGCTGCGGTTCGAACCGGGCGCGCGCGCTGAACGACGCCGTAGCGCGTTCGCGACCAGCCGCCAACCCTGGCCAGCACGATCATCCCTGCGATCGCGAGCAGGCCGCACCACGCGACGCTCGACTGTCCGCGCGGACCGACGAGGAATGCTCCGAGCAGCGGCCCGAACGACGACCCGAGGTTGCCGCCGACCTGGAACAGCGACTGCGCGAGCCCGTGTCGTCCGCCGGACGCCATCCGCGCGACGCGCGACGACTCTGGGTGGAACACCGACGATCCGATCCCCATCAACCCGGCGGCGGCGAGGAGCAGCGGGAATGTCGGCGCGGCGGAGAGCAGCAGCAGGCCGACCAGCGTGAAACCCATACCGACGACGAGCGAGTACGGCAGCGGACGTCGGTCGGTGTACCAGCCGACGAGCGGCTGAAGCAGGGAAGCCGTCACCTGCAGCGTCAGCGTCATCAGCCCGACCTGCGCGAAGGACAGATCGAACGCGGCTTTCAGCAGCGGATAGATCGCCGGGATGAGCGACTGGATCGTGTCGTTCAGGAGGTGCGAAAAACTGATCGCGCCGAGGATGGCGAACGCCGTCGCCGGCCGGTTCGTCTCGGCCGCCCCAGGCGACAGGGTCACGGAAGCCACGAGACAGTGTAGCCGGAAGCTGCCCTCGCGAAGGGTTCAGGGACTAGGGGTGAGGGTCGAGACAAGGGCGCACGGCTTAGGGTTAGGGCGGTGCGAACGGCCGAGTGTAGACTTTGAGCGCTGCGAGAGTACCGAGTACTCGAGCACTGAGCACCTCGCGAATGCACCCGTGCACTGAGCACCTGTGCACCTTATCGTATGGAATCTCTGATGAGCCGAATGAGGGTCGTGGCGAGTCTGGTCGCCGTTCTCGTGTCGATGGCCATCGTCGAGCGCGCGCTCACGCGCGCCGCGCAGGCGAAGTCGGCGGACGGACCGCAGTTTCATGTGGATCCGCAGTGGCCGCATATGCCATCGCAGTGGGTCTTGGGACAGGTGTCGGGACTGGATGTGGACGCGCGTGATCACGTGTGGATCATCCAGCGGCCGTGGTCGCTCGCGACCGACGAGAAGGCGCTGGACACCAACTCGCCGTGCTGTCAGCCGGCGCCGCCGGTGATGGAGTTCGATGCGGCGGGTAACTATCTCCAGGGTTGGGGCGGAGAAGGTGCAGGCTACGAGTGGCCGGCGGATGAGCACACGATCCATGTCGACTACAAGGGGAACGTCTGGATTTCGTCCGCGGGCGGCCCGCGCCTGCCGACGAAGAAAGAAAACCAGATCCTGAAGTTCACGCAGAGCGGCAAGTTCCTGATGCAGATCGGGCACCGCGGCATGAGCAAGGGCAGCCTCGACACGGACAACTTCAACAACGCGGCGGACATCTACGTCTATCCGAAGACCAACGAGGTCTTCGTCGCCGACGGATACGTCAACCGGCGCGTCATCGTGCTCGACGCCGATACCGGAAAATTCAAACGGATGTGGGGCGCCTACGGCAACACGCCCGACGACCAGGCGCCGAACAAGCTGGCGGATGAAGGTCCCGGCCCGCAGCAGTTCAATCTGGTTCACGGCGTGCGCGTGTCGAACGACGGCCTGGTGTACGTCGCCGATCGGCGGAACAACCGCCTCCAGGTCTTCACGGTGGACGGGACGTTTCAGAAGGAAATTTTCATCGCGCGCAAGACGAAGCTGCTCGGCACGTCGTTCTCGGTCGCGTTCTCACCGGACGCTGCGCAGTCTTACATGTACGTCGCGGACGCGGGGAACGGCCGCGTCCATGTGTTCGATCGACGGACCCTGACGGAGGTGTCGGCGTTCGGACGCATCGGCCACTACGCCGGAGAATTCGTGTTCCTGCACAACCTCGCCGTCGATTCGCAGGGAAATTTGTATACGGCGGAAGTCGGCGGAGGGCGGCGGGTGCAGAAATTCGTCAAAGCCGAACGATAAAACAACGCTCAACTTTCAACGCTCAACTGTCAACGTTCAACGCTCAGGAACGAACAACGTTCAACCATCCAATAACAACGACGGTCAACGTGTGAAAACGTCGACCGCCCTTCGTTGAGCGTTGTTCGTTGAGCGTTGTTCGTTGTTCGTTGAGCGTTGTTCGTTGTTCGTTGTTCGTTGTTACTTACGCAGCAATCATGATCTTTCGAGGCGACTGCGCGTTGTGCTCGAGGAAGGACTTCTTGTTCTCGAGATCCTTCTCCGTCGGCTGCACACGGCCGTTGGTTTCGGTGACGCGCGACACGAGCACGTGCTCGCCCGGCGTTGCCCCGGTCCATGTGTAAGTAAACAGCTTCCAGCCGAATCGGTCCTTCGTGGCCGCATCGAGCGCCGCCGGCTGCCACGGCCCATCGTCGACTTTGACTTCGATCGACTTGATCGGTGAGCCGTCGTTCAGGATCACGCCGAGGACCTTGTAGGACGCGCCGTTCTTCGTGACCCGCGCGACGAACGACTTCGGGTTCATGTGCGTGACGGCGGACTCGACCCACTTCATCTCGCCGTCGATCATCTCCCCGCGAAGCGTCCGGTACCACCGGGCCTGGAACTTGCCGAGGTACTGATCCGCCTGGACGTGGATTTCCGAGAGCCACTTCACGTTGGCGACGCCGTACCAGCCGGGCACGATGAGGCGCAGCGGCGATCCCTGGTGACGCGTCAGCGCCTGGCCGTTCAGCGCCCACGCCAGGAACGGCTCGGGCGACATCGCCTTTTCGCGCGGGAGGCTCCGGCCGAACTGCTGTTCGAGCTTGAACTTCTGCGTGCGCCACTCGATTTCTTCTTCGCCGTGATCGGCGCCGAAGAACACGAACTCGCGCGCCGCCGCCTGCACGCCGGCCGCGTCGAGCACGCTCTTGAGCGGCACGCCGGACCACTTGCCGTTGCCGCACAGGCCCTGCAGCGGACCGCGGTTGCCCGAGCACTCGAAGCCGGCGACGAACTCGGTGGCGCCCATCTTCTTCAGATCGTCGAGCGACAGCGCCTTCGGCCGATCGACCATGCCCGAGACCTTCAACTGGAAGGTGGCCGGATCGACCTGCGGATGTCCGTAGTGCTGCGTGGTCGCGAACTTGTCGATCGGGGTGAACGGCCCCTCAATCGTCCGCACGTCGAGCATCCGCCGGTCGGGCGGCGTCTCCCAGCGCACGTTGTCGGGAATGTCGGTGAACGGAACGACCGTTTCGCCTTGTGCCAGAACGGGTAAGGCCCATTCGGGCAGCCCGAGCGCCCCGAGACTCGCGGCGGCAAGGCCACCCTTGATGATCGTGCGGCGCGAAGGAAGATTCGTCATGCGCGGATGGTAACACTGCCGTAGCAGGGGTCAACCGGTCTGCCGAGACAATCGGGAGACAAATGACGGCGGTTCCGGCACCAGAAATTCCGCCGAACCTGTTGAAAAATCAGGATCTCCCTGCTCATCCCGGTGATAGAATCCGCCATTCTGTTCGGCTAGGACGGTGGCGGTTTGTTTTAAAATGTTCTCAGGGGGGAATCATGATTGGTCGCAGTCTCGCGACGCTTGGCGCGGTGTTGGCGGTCGCAGTGCCCGGCATGGCGGCCGACACTCCGGCGAAGCAGGTGACCTTCTCCAAGGACGTCGCGCCGATTTTTCAAGCGAAGTGTCAGGAGTGCCATCAGCCGAACTCGATTGCACCCATGTCGCTCATCACGTACCAGGAGGCACGGCCCTGGGCGCGATCGATCAAAGAGCGCGTCGCCTCGCGCCAGATGCCGCCGTGGCACATTGACCGCAGCGTCGGCGTCCAGAAATTCAAGAACGACATCTCGCTGACCGACGATCAGGTCGACACCATCGTCCGCTGGGTAGACGAAGGTGCGGTGCAAGGCGATCCGAAAGATCTGCCGGCGCCCAAGCCGCTCGTCACCGACAACGGGTGGAAAGCGGTGCGCGACGGCTTCGGTCCCCCCGACCTCGTCGTGAAGTCCACCGAATACACGATGCCGGCGCAGCACCAGGACGTCTGGTACCGCCCGATGTCGGAAATCCCGTTGACCGAGCCGCGCTGGGTGAAGATGGTCGAAATCCGTCCGACCAACCTCAAGGCGCGCCGCATCATCCATCACTCGATCGCGTATCTCGTGTTGAACAACGATCCGGACGCCGTCAACACCGGCACCGCGAACGGTCCCGGCCGCTTCGACACGGACGATCTGGTCAATCGCCGTCCGCAGCTGATGGAATGGGCGATCGGCAAGGGCTACGACCTCTATCGTCCGGGCACCGGCAAGCTGCTGCTGCCGGGCGAGAAGATCTCGTGGGATCAGCACATCCACGCGGTCGGCGAAGAAATCACCGGCGGTTCCGAGATCGGCATCTGGTTCTACAAGAAGGGTGAGGAGCCGAAGAAGCGCAGCTATCTCATCGGCTTCACCGGCATCGACCGCACGAAGATGCTCGACATCCCGCCGAACTCCATGTCGATGACGGAAGGCTTCACCGTGCTGAAGGAGAACGCGCTCATCGAGAACTTCCAGCCGCATTTCCATCTGCGCGGGAAGTCGATGCAGGTCGAGGCGATTCTGCCCGACGGCAGCCGGCAGATCATCAGCTACGTCGGCAACTTCAACTTCAACTGGATGACGAACTACATCTACGACGACGACGCGGCGCCGCTGCTGCCGAAGGGAACCGTCATCCACGTCACCGCGTGGTACGACAACACGCGTGCGAACAAGAACAATCCGGATCCCGATCAGTGGGTCGGCTACGGCGACCGCACCGTCGACGAGATGGCGCACGCGTGGATGAACGTCGTGTATTTCAACGACGAGGAGTACAAGGCGCTGCAGACCGAGCGCAAGGCGAAGCTCGCCAAGCCGACGAACAACGACGAGAAACAACAGTGAAGAAGTTCGTGGCACTTTCCGCCGCCGGCGTTCTTGCCGGCGGCGTTCTTGTTTTTGGGCAGGGAAATCCTGCGGCCATCCCGGAACCGCGCAAA
>DATBHR010000089.1:0-68199 GCA_036557365.1 Vicinamibacterales bacterium | reverse complement strand
TCAAAACTTCACGTATGGCCACCGAAAGCTCCGCGCCTCACCCCGAATCGCACGGCTGGCGCCTGCCGCCCAGCAGCGTCAGCCTTCCCGAAGTCCATAAATCGATCGAGATCCCTGCCGGCGCCGGCTTCTGGCGGAAGCTGCTCGCGTTCGCGGGGCCGGGCTATCTCGTGGCGGTCGGCTACATGGACCCGGGCAACTGGGCGACCGACCTCGCCGGCGGCGCGCGATACGGCTACACGCTGCTCAGCGTCATCATGATTTCGAACCTGATGGCGATTCTGCTGCAGGCGCTCGCCGCGCGCCTCGGCATCGCCAGCGGACGGGACCTCGCGCAGGCCTGCCGCGACAGCTACTCGAAGCCGACAACGATTGTCTTGTGGGTGTTGTGCGAAATCGCCATCGCCGCGTGCGATCTCGCAGAGGTCATCGGCGCCGCGATCGCGCTCAATCTGCTGTTCGATCTGCCGCTCATCTGGGGCGTGATCCTCACAGCGCTCGACGTTCTCGTGGTGCTCTTCCTTCAGCATCGCGGGTTCCGCTACGTCGAAGCGCTCGTCGTCGGCCTGATCGTCCTGATCGCGGGCTCGTTCGCGGTGGAGATCGTCCTGTCGCGTCCCGACCTCGGCGCGGTCGCCGTCGGATTCGTGCCGCAGGCCGTCATCATCCGCAACCCGGACATGCTGTACATCGCCATCGGCATCCTCGGTGCGACGGTGATGCCGCACAATCTCTACCTGCACTCGTCGATCGTGCAGACGCGCAAGTACGAAGACACTTACGAGGGCAAGGCCGAAGCGATTCGGTACGCGACCATCGATTCCTCGGTCGCGCTGATGTCGGCGCTCTTCATCAACGCCGCGATCCTCGTCATGGCGGCGGCCGTCTTTCACGGCCACGGGCACGAAGGCGTCGCGGACATTTCAGACGCCTACCAACTCCTCTCGCCGCTGCTCGGCACGACGATGGCGAGTGTGCTGTTTGCGGTGGCGCTGCTCTGCTCGGGCCAGAACGCGACGCTGACGGGAACGCTGGCGGGCCAGATCGTCATGGAGGGATTCATCAACCTCCGTCTGCGCCCCTGGCTCCGCCGGCTGATCACGCGCCTCATCGCCATCATCCCGGCGATCATCGTCGTCCTGCTCTACGGCGAGCGCGGCACCGGACCGCTGCTCATCCTGAGTCAGGTGGTCTTGAGCCTCCAGTTGCCGTTCGCGGTATTTCCGCTCGTCGCGTTCACGAGCGATCCGCGTCGAATGGGTCCCTTCGTCAGTCCACGGTGGGTCAGCACGCTTGCCTGGGGCGTTGCGGTTATCATCGGGGCGCTGAATGTCTATCTGCTCTATCAGACTTTCAACGTCGGCCTGTAGCGGCAGCGGCGACACTCGCGGCTTGCTGAGCGCACCATCCGCGACGAGGCATTGATGTACCGACGGATCCTCGTCGCCATCGAACATTCCGCGGCGGATCGCACGATCATCGAGCACGTGGACAAGCTGGCGGCGATGACCGGCGCCAGCCTCCTGCTGGTCCACGTCGCCGATGGCTGGGCGGCGCGGCACTTCGACCAGCTGCAACTGCGCGAGTCGGAAGAAATGAAGGACGACCGCGCGTACCTCGACGGACTGTGCCGCGAGCTGACGGCGGCCGGGCGCACGGTTGCCACGCAGCTCGCCATGGGCGATCCGGCCACCGAACTCGTGAAGATTGCCAATAGCGGTAACATCGATCTCGTCGCGATGGCCACCCACGGGCATCGCTACCTTTCCGACCTCGTGCACGGGACCACCGTCGATCGCGTCCGCCACCTCGTCAAAGTTCCGGTCCTGCTGCTGAAAGCTCAGTAGTTGTCGGTTTTCTCTGTCCGGTTGCCGGCCGACGGCTGGCGGCTCACCGCCGTCCCAACCGTCGAGCGCGGGAACGTGTCTACAGGGTGTGTGACCGACGCGGACCTGGTGGCGCGAGCCCGGCGGGGGGACGCCGCCGCCTTTGGCGAGCTGGTCGATCGGCATCGCGTCGCCGTCTATCGCGCCGCGCTCGCTGCGCTCGGCTCACACGCGGAAGCCGAAGATGCTGCACAGGATGCGTTCCTTCTCGCGTTTCGGCGCCTCGACGGCTTTCGCGGAGAGGCCAGCTTCAAGACGTGGATGCTGGCGATCGCGTGGCGCCAGGCGATCAACCGTCGCCGCAGCATGGCGCGTTTCTGGCGGCACGCGGTCGGCCGTCTCGGCCATGCGAACACCGACGTTGAAGACGATGCACTCGAGTCCGTTGCCGGAGACGCACCAACGCCGGAAGCGCAGACGGTTTACCGCGACCTGCACCGCGCGATCCGTCAGGAGATTCGACGCTTGAAGCCGCCGCTTCGCGACGCGCTCGTGCTGGCCCAGTCGGGCGCTTACACGTACGACGAGATTGCGACGATGGTGAATGCGCCGGTCGGCACGATCAAATGGCGAGTCTCGGAAGCGCGGCGAGTCGTCAGGTTGCGATTACGCGAACGGGGTTACGAAACCTCTCATGACCGATAACGAGCTGAACGCTGCCATCGATCGCGTTGCGCAGCTGTGGACGGCACACGAGGCGGGACCGGAGCTGCGCGTTCGCGTAATCGGGCGTCTCGCAATCGAGCCCGGACATCGTGCGAAGGCCTGGAGCCGCATTCTGCTGCCCGCCGCGGTCGCGGCAGGGATCGTCACCGCCGTTGTGATTCGGCGTCCGCCGCCGGCAGAAAATGTCGTCCTCACTTCGGCCGCGATCCACGTGAGCAACATCGCGCTGCCCGCGACGAGACCGGCACTGACCGATGTCATCGAACAGGCCCGGTTCGAACTGGTCGCCGCGCAGGTCGTGCCGATGCGTCGTCCTGCGTTCGTGCCGATTACGATGTCGGCGATCGATCGGCTCGCGCCTCCGCGGCTGGATGTGACGTCGATCGCGGTAGGAACAATTGACACCGGCACGTCGATTCAAGTGCCGCAGCTCGACGCCATCACGCCACTGGAGATCGCGCCGATTGCCGATCCACAAGGAGACCGTCCATGAGACCGCGTCATTGCCTCGTTGCCGCCTGTGTCCTCGCGCTCTGCTGCGGAACTGCGCTGGCGCAACCACCGACGCCAGCCGCGCCGCAAGCGCCGAAGGCCCCCGCGCCGCCGTCCGCCACGATGCAGGCGCCGAAGCCGCCCGCCGCGCCAACACCGCCTGCGCCTCCGGCGCCGCCCATACCCGACACCAGACCAGGCGGCCAGGCGGTCAACATCCGCGTGGACGTCACGATCACCGATCAACGCGCGAACACGACGTCATTGAAGAAGACGGTCACCGTCGTGACCGCCGATAACCGCGGCAGCCGTATTCGTTCGACGGCGTCCTACATGGGAGTCGGAGAAATCCCGCTCAACGTCGATGCCGAACCGCAGATTCTCGCCGACGGAAAAATCATGCTGCGTGTGAACCTTCAGTACGATTTGCCGGGCGGCACTAACGGCAAGACGACAGATGTGCCGACGGTTCCAAGCCCGACGGCCACACTGTTCAAAACGCAGATTCAGGAGAACCTCGCGCTCGTTCTCGAGAGCGGGAAGCCGATCGTGGCCGCGCAGTCCGCGGATCCCGTTGGCGATCGTCAGGTCACGATCGAGGTCAAGGCGACCATCCTCAAGTAAGCGGGCGGCCTTTCAGTTTCTCGAGCACGCGGAGCGGCGATCGATCCGGCTCGCGCATCGCGTCGACCGGCAGCAGAAAGGTCTGCTCCAGCTGATACTGTCCGGCCATCGCAGCGTGACCCACCTGATCGGTGAACGCCATCCACGTCGTGCCCGCTGGAAAATCGACGGCTTCCTGCGGCGTGGTGCGTTGGAAGTCTTCGTCGGCTTTCATTGCGTCGTGCAACTGCAGCATCAACGCGTCGTAGGCCGACCGCGCGGTCTTCGTGATCCGCAGCAGAGCGAGAAGCTGCCCCTTTCCAGGCCACGGTGTCTTGAGCCCGGAGCCGAAGCGTCGCGCCACCGGCTCGAATTCGCCGCCGACACGCCACGACCGCGGACGCCCGTGGGGGTTCACGTTGCTGAACAGTCGAAGAATCCGTTGTCCGCCGGACGGCGTGGCCGGAAAGCTGTCGATGTGCAATCGTGTGTCGTCCTTCCGCCAGGAGGTTACCCGGCCCGCGATTTCCGCCGGACGAAAGCTGGCCCTGGCCTGCGTCAACCGGCTCGCGTAAGACGGGAGCAGCGCGCCGGCAAGCGTCCGGGCCGAACGGCTGAAGCGCTCTAATAGATGATGGAGTGACTCTCGATCAGTCCCCGATAAGGTCGTTCCTCCGAGCGTGCCGGTCCGCGGGTCGAAGCTGGCGTTCTTGGCGCCGCCAAGAATAGCCGGGTTAAACAGCCCCTCTTCGCTGGGCTGGACGGCGAATCCGAGTTTCGGCAGGAACAGGACCCTTCCAGCCTCGAGTGCAGACTGAACGTCATCCGGCATCAAAAGAAGCTTGTCCCCGTCCCAGTGATCCATCAGGATCTCGTAAAGAGACATCAAATGACGTCCGTTTGGTAAATGGTCCGTAATAACGTTCCGTATGTCTGTTTGTAACACGCGTTTCGGTCTACTGTAGCGGGAGCTTTCTTACGTGCGAAGAACCGTTTTCTTTCTTTCCGTTTGCGTCCTTGCAGTCGGTACGGCGGCCTGCAGTAACAAGACCTCTGCCGCCGGCAGCGGGACCACCGGGAGCGGTCGCGGCCGTGGCGGCCGCGGCGGCGGAGGCGACGCGCCGGTCGTGGTCGCCAAGGTCGGAGAGCGGGACGTTCCGGTCGACATCGCGGCCATCGGCAACATCGAAGCATACGCGACCATTTCCATCCGCTCGCAGGTGACCGGACAGCTCGAGGAGATTGCCTTCCACGAAGGGGATTTCGTAAAGGCCGGTCAACGGCTCTTCACGCTCGACCGCCGGCCGTTCGAAGCGGCGGTCGCGCAGGCCGAAGCCAACCTCTCGAAGGACAAGGCGCTGCTCGCCCAGGCGCAGGCGCAGCTCGCGCGCGACGCGGCGAACGCCGAGTACCAGCAACTGACATCAGAACGGAATTCGCAGCTCGTGCAGCGTGGCATCCTGTCCAAGGACGCCGGCGAGCAGTCGCGCGCGCAAGCCGACGCCACCGCTGCCGCCGTCAACGCGGACAAAGCCAACGTCGAGAGCGCGAAGGCGGAGCTCGTCGCGCAGCAGGCCGCGGTCGACAACGCGCGCGTCCAGCTCGGCTACACGGTGATTACGTCGCCGATCGACGGCCGAACCGGAAGCCTCTCCGTGAAGGTCGGCAGCCTCATCACCGCCAACCAGCTCGAGATGATCACGGTCGCGCGCGTGGATCCGATTTACGTGACGTTCGCCGTTCCCGCGGTTCACCTCCCGACGATCAAGAAGCACATGACGGATTCGAAGCTGGCGGTGACGGCCGTCCCGCAGGACGCCGAAGCGCAGCCCGCATCCGGCACGCTCGCCTTCGTCGACAACGCTGTCGACATGACGACGGACACGATCAAGCTGAAAGCGTCGTTTCCGAATGCTGATCATCGTCTGTGGCCGGGACAGTTTGCGCGTGTCACGCTTCGCCTCGCCACGCTCTCAAACGCGACCGTCGTTCCCGGGCAGGCGGTGCAGACAGGACAGGACGGCCAGTACGTCTTCGTCGTCAAGGACGATTCAACCGTCGAGCAGCGGCCGGTTGAAACCGCACAGCGCGTGGAGCAGGACATCGTCGTGACCAAGGGTCTGCGACCCGGCGAGACGGTGGTCACCGAAGGACAGCTTCGTCTCGAACCCGGCGCGAAAGTGACGACCGACCAGAGTGGTGGGTCGGGCCGCGGACGCGGTCGCGGCCAGGGACAGGGACAAGGACGCGGCGGTCAGGGGCGAGGCCAGGGACAGTAACGACCGTTCGCGCAGCTCGACATGAACCTCTCTGAAGTCTTCATCCGCCGTCCGATCGCCACCAGCCTGCTGATGGCGGCGATCGCGCTGTTCGGCGTGGTGGCGTATCGCGCGCTGCCGGTCAGCGATCTTCCGCAGGTCGACTATCCGACGCTCAACGTCAGTGCGGGTCTGCCCGGCGGCGATCCCGGGACGATGGCGTCGTCTGTCGCAAGTCCGCTCGAACGGCAGTTCACGACCATCGCGGGCCTCGACACGATGACGTCGCGGAGCGGATCCGGCAGCACGAACGTCACGCTCCAGTTCGATCTCGGCCGCGACATCGACAGCGCCACGGTAGACGTGCAAACCGCGATTGCGGCGGTCATGCCGCTGCTGCCCGCCGGTATGCCGTCGCCGCCATCGTTCAGGAAGAACAACCCGAACGATCAGCCGATTCTGATGCTCAACCTGACGTCGAACACCCTGCCGTTGTCGGTGCTCGACGACTACGCCGAGACGCTGATCGCGCCGCGCATCTCCATGGTGAACGGCGTCTCGCAGGTGAACGTGCAGGGCGCCGCGAAGTACGCGGTCCGCGTGCAGCTCGATCCCGACAAACTTCACGCGCAGCGGATCGGCATCAACGAAGTCGACCAGGCGCTGCAGAACTGGAACGTCAATCTGCCCACGGGGCAGCTGTTCGGACCGCACGCCACCTTCAACATCAAGGCGGAAGGTCAGCTGATGAACGCGGCGGCGTTCCGGCCGATGGTGGTCACCTATCGCCGCGGCGCGCCGGTTCGCCTCGACCAGATCGCCAACGTCATCGACAGCGTCGAAAACGTCTTCAACGGCTCGTGGTTCTACACGAAGCCGGGCGGCCCGACCGCACCGCCGCTCAAGCGGACCGCCATCACGCTGCAGGTGATGCGGCAGCCTGGGAGCAACACGATTCAGGTGACCGACGCGGTGCGCGCGTTGCTGCCGTCATTTGAAAAGCAGCTGCCGCCATCGGTTCAGCTGACGCCGCGGCAGGATCGGTCGCGCACGATTCGCGAGGCGTTCAAGGACGTCCAGGTCACGATGCTCGCGACGCTCTTCCTCGTCGTCGGCGTCATCTTCCTGTTCCTGCACAACGGATCCGCGACGCTGATCCCGGCGCTCGCGCTTCCCTTCTCCATTCTCGGCACGTTCGCCGTCATGGAGATGCTGAACTTCAGCCTGAACAACCTGTCGATGATGGCGCTCATCCTCTCGATCGGCTTCGTCGTGGACGACGCGATCGTGATGCTGGAGAACATCGTCCGTCACATGGAGCAGGGCGAGACGCCGCTCGAAGCGTCGCTCAAGGGATCGAAGGAGATCGGGTTCACCATCCTGACGATGACGACCTCGCTCGCCGCGGTCTTCATCCCGATTCTCTTCATGAGCGGGATTCTGGGACGGCTGTTCCGCGAGTTCGCGGTGACCATCACGACAGCGATCCTGATCTCGGGCGTCGTATCCGTCACGCTGACGCCGATGCTCTGCAGCCGGTTCCTGCGCGTCGTGCACAGCAAGAAGGGCTTCGCCGGCCTGATGGATCGCGCGTTCGACGCGCTGCTCGCGGGTTACGAATGGAGTCTCGGCCTCGTCCTGCGCCACCGCGCCGTGATGATGGCGGTCTTCATCGGCGTCCTGCTCGCGACGGTCCATATGTTCCGGATCATCCCGACCGGGTTCATCCCCGATCAGGACAACGACTCGATGTTCGTCAACCTGCAGGCAGCGCAAGGCACGTCGTACTACGACATGTCGCGCTGGACGCAGCAGGTCGCCGACATCGTCATCCGCAACAAGTACGTCGATTCGTTCCTGGCGAGCGTCGGCGGCGGCCCGGGCGGCGGAAGCGGCGGCAGCGCCAACAACGGACGCATCATGGTGCAGCTCGTGCCGCGCGCGCAGCGCGACAAGTCCGCGCAGCAGATCGCACAGGAGCTGAGACCGCAGCTGCTTCGTTTCCCCGGCTTCCGCGGGTTCGTCGGCCTTCCCCCGTCGCTGCAGATCGGCGGCCGCATGGGCAACCAGAACTACAGCATCATGATGCAGGGGATGAATACCGACGACCTCTACAAGTGGGGGCCGATCCTCGAGCAGGCGATCAGCACGGAGGTTCCGGAAATCCAGGACGCTTCAACCGACATGGAGATGAAGAGTCCACGGATCAACCTGGTCATCAATCGCGACAAGGCGGCGATGGTCGGGTTGAATGCGACGACGATTCAGAATGCGCTGTACGACGCGCTGGGCCCGAAGTGGTCGTCGACGATCTACGGCAACGTCGCGCAGTACCGCGTGCTCGTGGAGCTCGATCCGAAGTACCAGGCGGCGTCCGAATCGCTTGAGAAACTTGCGTTCCGGACGCCGGGCGGCATGCTCGTGCCCCTCGAATCGGTCGTGGACTTCAAGGAAACCGTTGGTCCGCAGTCGATCAACCACTCGGGCCAGCTGCCGTCGGTGTCGATCTCATTCGGCCTCAGGCCCGGCATTTCGCTCGGCACCGCGACCGCGCACGTCAAACAGGTCGCCGACCGCATTCTTCCGCCGACCATCTCGACCAGCTTCGAAGGTTCGGCCAAGGTGTTCCAGCAGTCGATGAGCAATCTCGGACTGCTGCTGTTCGTCGCGATCGGCGTCGTCTATATCGTGCTCGGCGCGCTGTACGAGAGCTACATCCACCCGATCACGATCCTGTCCGGACTCCCGTCGGCAGGACTCGGTGCGCTCATCACGCTCTATATCTTCGGCAACGAGCTGAACATCTATTCGTTCGTCGGCCTCGTGATGCTCATCGGCATCGTCAAGAAGAACGCGATCATGCAGATCGACTTCGCGCTCGAAGCCGAGCGTCAACATGGGAAGTCGCCGACGGACGCGATCTACGAAGGCTGCATCATCCGCTTCCGTCCGATCATGATGACGACGATGGCCGCGCTGCTTGGAGCGGTGCCGATTGCTCTCGGCTACGGCGCCGGCGGTGAGGCGCGGCGTCCGCTGGGCCTGTGCGTGGTCGGCGGTCTCGTCGTCTCGCAGCTGATCACCTTGTATCTGACGCCGGTCGTTTATACGTATCTCGCGGCGCTCTTCAAGACCAGCCGCATCCCGTCCGTGGCCACGTTGAAGTATGAAGTGTGAAGTCTGAAGCTGACGCTTCGGACTTCGGAGCCTGTCCGTGAACATCTCTGAAGGATTCATCAAGCGCCCCATCGCGACGAGTCTGCTGATGGCGGCGATCGCGTTGTTCGGCATGGTCGCGTACCGATCGCTGCCGGTCAGCGATCTCCCGAACGTCGACTTTCCGACGCTGCTGGTGACGGCGCAGCTGCCCGGCGCGAGCCCGGAGACGATGGGCGCCTCGGTCGCCACGCCGCTCGAGAACCAGTTCTCGATGATCGCGGGCCTCGAGTCGATGACGTCGGTCAACTCGCTCGGCTCGACGCAGATCACGCTCGAGTTCGACCTGAACCGCAGTCTCGACGGCGCCGCGGTCGACGTGCAGGCCGCCATCACTCAGGCCGCACGTCTGCTGCCCCAGGGCATGCCGACGCCGCCGACCTTCACGAAGGTCAACCCGGCAGATCAACCGATTCTCTACCTCGTGATCACGTCGTCGACGATGCCGCCGTGGACGCTGGACGAGTACGCGGAGACGCGCATCGCCCAGCGCATCTCGATGGTCAGCGGCGTCGCGCAGGTGCAGGTGCTCGGCAGCCAGAAGTACGCCGTCCACGTGCAACTCGATCCGCATCAGCTCGCCTCACGACAGATCGGCATCAACGAGATCGAGGCGTCGCTGCGGAACTGGAACGTCAACACGCCGACCGGCTCGATCATCGGACCGCATAAAGCGTTCACGCTGCAGGCGACCGGCCAGCTGATGAACGCGGACGAATACAAGGACATGATCGTCACGTACCGGAACGGCGCGCCCGTGCGCCTTTCCGAGCTCGGGACGGTCGTGGATGGCGTCGAGGACCAGCGCACGGCGTCGTGGTTCTACACGCGCGACACCGAGCAGCGCGCCATCACGCTCGGCATCCAGCGGCAGCCGGGCACGAACACCATTGCGGTGGCCGACGCCGTCAAGGCGCTGCTGCCGCAGTTCCGACTCGAGCTGCCGACCAGCGTCCACATGGACGTGCTTTACGACCGCTCCGACACGATTCGCGAGTCGTACCGCGACGTCCAGTTCACGATGGCGCTCACGCTCGCGCTCGTGATCATGGTCATCTACGTGTTCCTGCGGAACGTCTGGGCGACGGTCATTCCCAGCCTCGCGCTTCCCTTCTCGATCATCGGAACGTTCGCGGTGATGTATCTCCTGGGCTACAGCCTCGACAACCTGTCGATGATGGCGCTCATCCTCTCGGTCGGCTTCGTCGTGGACGACGCGATCGTGATGCTCGAGAACATCTACCGGCACGTCGAGATGGGCGAAGATCCGCTCACGGCGTCGCTGGTCGGCTCGCGCGAAATCGGGTTCACCATCGTCTCGATGACGCTCTCGCTGGCCGCCGTCTTCATCCCCGTCCTCTTCATGGGCGGCGTACTCGGCCGACTGTTCCGGGAATTCTCCGTCACGATCTGCGTCGCCATTCTGATCTCGGGCGTCGTTTCGGTGACGCTGACGCCGATGCTCTGCAGCCGGTTCCTGAAGCCGGCCGAAGCGCACGGCACAGACGACGGGCACGGCCAGAAGAAAGCCGCCCCGCACGTCAAGAAGGAATCGAAGTTCGGACAGGTCACCGAGGCCGCGTTCGACAGTCTTCTGCGCGGCTACGATCGGACGCTCCAGGTCGTCCTCAGGCACCGACCGGCAACGATGCTGTCGTTCGCGATCGTGCTCGTACTGACGGCGTTTCTTTTCATCGTCGTACCGAAGGGGTTCATTCCGAACCAGGACACCGACCAGATCGCCGTCGTCACCGAAGCGGCAGAGGGCACGTCCTACGACAAGCTCGTGGAATACCAGGGCCGCATCGCGCAGATCATCCGGCAGGATCCGAACGTCGAAGGCCTGGTCTCGACGATCGGCGGAAGCGCAGCCAACACGCTCGGCGGTCCGAATCTCGGACAGATCGTCGTCCACCTCAAGCCACGCAGCGAACGCGACGACCTCGCCGACGACATCATCGAGAAGCTCCGCCCGCAGCTGTCTGAGGTCCCGGGCATGGAGGTTTTCCTCCAGAACCCGCCGACGGTCCGCATCGGCGGCCAGGTCTCGAAGAGCCTGTACCAGTACTCGATGCAGTCGCCGGATCGCGAGGCGCTGTACAACGCGTCGCGGCAACTCAGGAAGGCGCTGGCCAACGTCGAGGGAATCGAGGACCTGACGAGCGATCTCGAGGTCAACAGTCCGCAGGTGAACGTCCAGATCGATCGCGATAAGGCGGCCGCACTCGGCGTGACCGCGAGCCAGATCGAAAACGCGTTCTACGACGCGTACGGGCCCCGATGGGTCTCGACGATCTACGCTCCCGTGAACGAGTACAAAGTTCTGCTGGAACTTGCGCCACAGTTTCAGGCCGATCCGTCAGCGCTCTCGCTGCTGTACTTCAAGACGACCCCAAATCAGCCGCCGGCCGGAGCCAGCCTGCCTGGCGGCGGCGCGGTCTCGGCGACGGTCACCGGCGGACAGACGACGGGAACAGGTACGTCGGCCGCGACTCTCGCGGCAACGAGCGGAACCGTTGTCCCGCTCGACACGCTGGCAAAAACCACGCAGGTCGTCGGACCGCAGACGGTGAACCACAAAGGCCAGCTCCCCGCGGTCACGATCTCGTTCGGCCTGAAGCCGGGCGCGTCGCTCGGCGGCGTGCTCACGCAGGTCCGCGAGATCGCCGACCGGACGCTGCCGGAAACTGTCAGCGGACAGTTCCAGGGAGCGGCGAAGGCGTTCCAGAGCTCGCTCGGCAACCTCGCCGTGCTGCTCGTGATCGCCATCATGGTCGTCTACATCGTCCTCGGCATCCTGTACGAAAGCTACATTCACCCGCTGACGATTCTCTCCGGCCTGCCCTCCGCGGGCTTCGGCGCATTGGTCACGCTGATTCTTTTCAGGATGGACCTGAACATCTACGCGTTCGTGGGGATGATCATGCTGATCGGCATCGTCGAAAAGAACGCGATCATGCAGATCGACTTCGCACTCGAAGCCGAACGTTCGGGCAAGTCGCCGCGCGACGCGATCTACGAAGGCTGCCTGATCCGGTTCCGCCCGATCATGATGACGACGATGGCGGCGCTGCTCGGTGCGGTGCCGATCGCGCTCGGCTACGGTGCGGGCGGCGAAGCGCGTCAGCCGCTCGGTCTCGTGGTCGTCGGAGGTCTGCTCTTCTCGCAGCTCGTGACGCTGTATCTGACGCCGGTCGTCTACACCTACATGGCGCAGGTGCAGGGTTGGCTGAAGTCGAGGCAGAAAGGCGGCGACCACTCGCTGCAGCCGATCGTCGTCGGGAAGTAAGTACGTCGCGTGTCTCCCGTACTAGAATGACCGCGTGCGCGACGCCGTCCGCGTCTTCCTGATTTCTGCCTGTTTCCTGCTGCTCGCATCGCCGTCGGTCTACGGGTCGACGGCGTTCGCGTATTTGTCGGCGACCGTTCAGCTCGTCATCGTCCTCGCGGCGCTCGTCCTGACCTGGGAAACGTTCGACGCCAGAGCCGAGAACAGTCACGCCAGCGAATGGATTCCTGCGGTCGTCGTCGCGGTCATCGCGGGCGCGATCGTTTTCCAGGCAAGCGGCACGTGGCTGCGGGAGATTCTGAGTTACCCGAGCGACACGCGACGGCCGGACATGGTGCCAATCGTCGAGCGCGGCGTTCATCAGATCCTTCAGGGCAAGAATCCCTACACGACGTACTACATTCCCTGGAAGACGACATTGTCGTACGGGCCAGTTTTGTGGGGACCTTACGTCCTGCCGTACGTCCTGCATGCCGATTTGCGGATCGGCTCGCTGCTTGGCAGCCTGTTCGTGCCGACCGCCTGTGCGCTGTGTGCGGCTGTTTCAGCGTTCCAGAAACGGTTCATTTCGACTGTCGCCTGGCTGGGCATGTTGTGGATCCTCGCGTCGAGCTCGCAGCTTCGCGAGTTCGCGTCCTATGCGCACACGCCGATCTACTGGCCGTTGATCGCGCTGTTTGCGTGGTTCGTCGGACGCGAGCGCTGGACGCCGGCCGCCATCACGTGCGGCCTCCTCGTCGCCGCGCGAACGACAATGATCGCGATCGTCCCCGTCTTCCTGATTTGCGTCTGGCATCGCGATCGGTCCCGTACGCTCACATTGGTTGTGCTCGTGGTACTCTCTGCGCTTTTCCCGTTCCTGCCGTTCGCGATCTGGAACTGGAGCACGCTTCAGTACTCGATGTACGGCGCGTACGAGACCGTCATCAAGACCGCTGTGTGGGGCAACGGTGGCGGCACCGACACCGTCGGACTCACTGGACTGCTGCTTCGACTCGGCTGGCAGTCCTACGTCGAAGCCGCACAAGCCGTCGTGCTGATCGCGGTGTACGTGGCCGCATGGATCGCGCTCGGCCGCGGACGACGCGCCTTGCCGTGGATGGTCGTCGCGTTGTTCGCGTTTTGCGCCACGACGTTGTGGCCCGTGTATTACATCTATCTCGACGTCTTCGTCCTCGCGATCTGCGTCGCGATGGCCGAAACAGACTGGCTCCTGTCACATCGTCCCGGCCGCGTCTGGCTCCTTGCGGCGGCGGTTTCGGTCGCCGTGCTCGGCGTCACCATCGTCCGAAACGTCCCGCGGGACACGACGATCGACGTCGGGACCCAAACGGATCGGCACTGGCTCTACGCCGGCTTCGCTGACAACGAGGACAACGGCCGAACCTTTGCCTGGGTGGACGGCAAGGCGGCGGAGGTGCTGCTGCCGCGGCGTTCACGCGCCGACGCAGCCGTCGACATCGTCTGCCAACCGAATCTGCCGACGGCAGACGCGGAGCAGACCATGAGCGTCGTCCTGAACGGCACGGTGCTGGGGACGGTGTCGCTGCGCGAAGGATGGCAGACTGTCTCGCTCGACGCGCCGGCGCGGACGTGGTTGATCGGCCTCAACGATTTGACGCTGTCGTTCAGCCACGCCATCTCGCCGCTGGAGGCCCGCCTGAGCGCCGATCCGCGAAAACTCTCGGTGGCGTTCGATCGGATCGACGTCAGAACGAAATAGCGACGATCGTCAGGCGCGGCCGAGCAGACAGACGCCGGACCAGGGACGCGACCCCGCGGGCTGCGGTCCTTCCGGCAGCATCGCCATCATTCGAAGAAACATCGGCAGGCGCTTCAGAGATGCCGCGGTCTTGAGCAGCGACCTCACGTTCAGCGGCGTCCACCCGTATCGCTCGAAGAATGCCGGTCCTTCCTGCGGTCCGAACAGGAAGGGCGCTCCTGCGCTGCGAACGAGATCGGCAGCGCGCTCGTTGATCATCGTCAGCAGGCCCGGCGACACGATGTCGAGCAGCCAGCGCTGGAACGAAGGTGGACCCGCCAGGTCTCGCGCGAGCGCTCCGACCGCGTCGGCCATCAGGTAAATCACCAGTCCCTCGGATATCACGACGACCCGCGAAGCGCGGCGACCGACGTCGCCGAAGAAGCCCGCGCGCGCGTCCTGGTTCGACAGATCGAGCGCCACGCGCTCGACGCGGCAGCGAGGCTGCGCATCCGCCAGGATGCGCTCCTTGTATTCAAGGATCTCGGGAAGATCGACTTCAATCCACCGCAGCGACGGCGGCAGATCGAGGCGGTATGGCCGCGCGTCGAGTCCCGCGGCGAGGTTGACGACGACGTCGGTGCCGGCTTCGAGCTCACGCAGGAGCAGCCGATCGAACGCGTGCGTGCGCGCGATCACCGACCATTCCATGTTGTCGTCTTTGAGCGATCGGGCGATCTGCTCGCCTCTCTCGCCCGCCAGCGCGCGGGCGAAAGGATCGCGGAACACGGCGTCCGGGCGCTCGGTTTCGCGCGCGCGGTAGACGGCCACCCACCGGGCCGTATCGGAAATATCACGGATGAGTGGTTCGTCCATGAGCTGATTCGGGTGTCGCCTCCGCGTGAAAAAGCGGAGGGCCGACACCATGTGGCTCCGAATGCTTCTGAGTTCGCTCGTCGTTCTCGAACTGCTGCCGCTCGTCGCGGACACTCACGCACAGGAGCGCCCGACGATCATCACTAACGCTACCACGCGCCTCTACCTGATTCGAGCGATCGACGGCGCGATCCGCCGGCTTGAGGCGAGCAGCTGTCAGCAGGTCTTTCGTGAATTCACGGCGACGTCGGGAGCGTCGCTCGAGTCGGTCCTCGCGGAGGCGGAGCTGAGTCCGCGCGCGGCGCTGTCGAGAATCCGTTTCGTGGACGGCAGCCAGACGCCGCAGTGCCAGACCCATGGCGATGCCATCGCGGCGTACACGGCGCCGGGCTACCACGTGATCTTCGTCTGCAGCGATCGATTCGCGACGAGATATCGAGACCAGCCGAAAGCGGCGCAGATGCTCGTCATCCACGAGCTGCTGCATACGCTCGGGCTCGGGGAGAATCCGCCCGCGTCAGGTGAGATCACGGCGCGCGTCACGAAGCGGTGCGGCGCGTGACGCGCGCGTGAATACGAACGGTGATGGCCGACGTGCTATTGGGCCTGAGATCCTGATGTGCCCTTGCGCTGACGGCGAATCTTGACCCAGCCAAACGCGACTACGCACGTCACCGCGACGAATGCCCAGTACATGCAACCTCCTTCGAGTTTCATGAGGGATGGGGCAACGACCGTGCCGAAGGTCAGTGTGTGCAAGGCGATGCACGGCCACGAAGCTTGGAGCCGCGGTGACGGCGGCGTCTTACAGATTCGTCGGTCCGACTACGCCATCGACAGGAGCGTCGGCTCGCCGGCGTCCTGCCGCTCGACCGCTGCGACGGCGCGAGCAAGGGCTCTCGCCGCATGAGGCGCGCGTTCCGCGGGCTGCGCGGTGTAGCAGATGCGCAGTTCGTGGGCGCCGCCGCGATCGACATAAAACGCGTCGCCAGGCACGAACACGACGCGATCCTTGAACGCCTCGCGCTGCACCTCTCGCGCGCGGGCCGACGACGGCAGCTGGCACCAGAGATACAGGCCGCCCTCCGGCACCGCAAACCGGACGACGCCGGGCGGAACGTGCTGGCGGATCGCCTTCACCATGGCGTCGCGCCGACGGCGATGTTCGCCGCGCAACTGCCCCACGTGACGATCGAACGCGCCTTCTTCGATGAGCGCGGCAACCGCGAGCTGTACGAGGTTCTGCGTGTGCGGATCGACGCGCTGCTTGATCAGCGCCAGTTGCTCGACGATGGCGGGCGCGGCTGAAATCCAGCCGAGACGAAGGCCCGGCGCGAGCATCTTCGCAAAGCTGTTCAAGTGAATGACCACGCTGTTCAGTTCATCGAGCGCGTAGAGCGACGGCGGCGGCGGTGTGCTGAGCGTCAGCTCGCGGTACGTGTCGTCCTCGATGATGGGCACGCGATAGCGTTCCGCCAGTTCGATCAGCTCGCGACGCGCGCGAATCGACAGCGTGATGCCCGTCGGATTCTGGTGCGTCGGATTCAGGTACATCAGTTTCGGACGATAGCGGAGCATCAGCTCCTCGAGCTCGTCGAGATCCGCGCGCTGGATGTCCCAGCCGACCAGGCGCGCGCCCGCCGCGCGAAAGCTGCCGATCGCGCCGAGATAACCCGGTCGATCGACGATCACGGCGTCGCCGGGATCGACGAGACAGCGCGCCAGGAGATCGAGGCCTTGCTGCGCACCGGCGAGGACGAGGATGTTTTCGGGCTGGCCGCCGAAGCGGTCCGCGATGGCCGCGCGGAACCGCGGCTGCCCTTCTGTCGGCCCCAGCTTCAGCGCGATCGACGGATCGCGCGCGAGGATCGCGTCGATCGCCTGACGGAAGACATCGGTCGGAAAGCATTCGAGCGCCGGCGTCCCCGCGGCAAACGACATCAGCGACGGATCTGCCGCCTGCGCCACCAGGTCGCGTACCGTGGCATCGTCGGACTGCAGCGCCGCCGCGGACACCTTGCCACGCCACGAAAAGGGCGCGCTGCCTGGATCCGGCCGCGCGCAGACGAACGTGCCGCGCCCGACGTACGCGCGAACGATCCCGCGCGCCTCGAGCTCGCGGTAGGCCGCGACGACCGTCGATCGACTGACCTTCAGCGCCTTCGCCAGATCGCGCTCGGGCGGCAGCTGAAAACCCGCCGGCAGCGCGTGCAGGCCGACACCCCGATCCACGAGGTCAACGAGCTTCCGGTAGAACGGCCGGCTCCGCGGCACCCCACCCGGTTCCAGCTTGAGCGCACGAAACAATCCAATGACCGATTGGCTCTGTTTGACAGGAATTCTGGCGGACATACTCGCTCATTCTACGCGAAAGGAAACCAGTCCTATGGACAGCATCGTGTATGCGGGCGGACGTTTCAGTCCGTCGGGCGAGGCAGGGGTCAGCGTGTTCGATCACGGCCTGCTCTACGGCGACGGCGTGTTCGAAGGCATTCGTGCGTACAACGGCCGCGTCTTCAAGCTCGAACGCCACATCGAGCGCCTTTTCGATTCAGCAAAGGCGATCAGGCTGGCGATTCCGGCCTCGCATGACGACGTGGCGGAGCTGGTCCTCGAAGCGTGTCGCCGCAACGACATCGCCGACGGCTACGTGCGGCTGGTCGTGACCCGAGGCGCCGGCGACCTGGGCATCGACCCGCGGTCGTGCCCCAAGCCCGACATCATCGTCATCGCACGGACGGTGAACGCGTTGTATGGAGAGCAGCTGACGCAGGGCGCGACGCTCGTGACGTCGGCGTTCCGGCGTCCGGCGCCTGACGTGCTCAGCCCTGCGATCAAGTCGCTGAACTATCTGAATAACGTCCTCGCGCGGATCGAAGCCAACGATCGCGGCGCAGACGAGGCGCTGTTCCTCGACCAGCACGGCTTCGTGGCCGAGGCCACCGTCGACAACGTCTTCATCGTCGTCGACCGCACGCTCCTGACGCCGCCGACGGCGACGAATCTTCGAGGCATTACACGCGAGACCGTTCTCGACCTTGCGTCCGAGCTTGGCATCCGGACCGAGGAGCGTCCGTTCACCCTCTTCGACGTGTGGACGGCGCGCGAGGCCTTCATGTGCGGGACGCTCGCGGAAATCGTCCCGATCGCGCGCGTCGACGGCCGGACGATTGGAACGGGCGCCCACGCCGGACCGGGACCGATGACATCGCGGATCGCGTCCGCGTATCACAAGCTGGTGCGATCGATGGGTACGGCGATTCGCAAGGGGGTTCCGGCGATGGCACAATAGCGTCGTGCCCGGATCCTCCGACTGGTCGTCGCTCGCCGCGTCCGCGGATGCGGATGAAATCAAGGAGCACATCCTCACCGGATTCAAGGACGGCAAGCCGTTCACGCCGTACACGCCGACCGTGCCGCTGCCTGCAGGCATCGGGACGATTCTCGATTTCGGCTGCGGGCTTGGACGGAACTTTCCGTACCTCGCGAGCCTGGCGACGACAGTCGTCGGCTACGATCTGCCGGCGATGATCGCGCGGTGCCGCTCGCTCGCAACCGAGCGCGTCGCGCGTCTCGAGGACGACTGGACGGCGCTTCGAGGTGAGCCCTTCGATCTTGTGTACGCGTCGCTGGTCCTGCAGCACGTCGAGACAGACTCCTGCCGCACATACCTGGCCGACTTCGCCCGGATGGCACCTGTCTTCTATCTCCTTACGCGAACCGACAGCGATTTCGGATTCAATGTGCTCGACCTCGTCGCAGAGTGCGGCGCGTTCAGCTGCAGGTCCTGCGTCGAAGTGGAGCACGATCCGGCGACGCATCAACTCCGAACGATCGCCCGCGTCGATTTCTCGGACGCACGATCGGCACCCGGCTCCCGACACTACGAAATGCTTCTCCGGTCCAGATAGCTCTCGTCTGCGTCCGCGGCCTCACGATCGCTGCATGGGCTAATCGTGGTGCAGCAATTCAGAACGTCTACCGACAACCGACGGCGCATCGGCACGGTTCGTCCGAAGGGCTGAACGGTTTCGCTCGTCGGCGTGCTGGCCGTCCGCGCTCACCCGATTGGCACGGGCAACATCAGCCATGTCGCGAATTTACGAGGCACCGAGCGCGCTTTCGACTGACGAAACGTCCACGGTCGAGTCGGCGCCGTCAGCGTGCGGACTTTGCGAAACGCGGGTGCGGGTGATTGGTGGAACACCATATGCTGCGCGTCCGCCTCGATGGCGACAGGACGGGCAACCCGCGTCGATCGCATCATGCGGCCCCTCCACCGATGGGTGTGGGGAGACTTCGATCGGCGCGTGCGGAAGCTGCTCGCATTTGCCGAGGTGGAGACCGATGGCGGCCGCGACATCCTGCGCGCCGCCGAATCGACGAAGGATCCGCTGCTGCGGCGCCTGTATCTTGCGCACGCGATCGACGAACTGCATCACGGCGACCTCTTCCGTCAGCGGAGCGCCGCCTTGCTGCGGACACGCGGCGCGCGGCTGAATGGTCTCCTCGACGCCAGCCCGCTGCCCGGCGGCCACGGCCTCGAAGATCTTGAAATCGACGGGCAGCCGGACGATCGGCTGCTCGCATTCCTGCACGTCGCCGAAAAAGCGGCCGCCGGTCGCTTCTCCATCTACCGCGAAGTCGTGGACGACGACCCGTCCACGCGGGCAATCTTCGAGGAGATCCTCCACGACGAGGTCTTCCACATGAACTACACATACACGCAGCTGACGCGTGTCTCGCCGCAGGCCGGGCGCCACGTGTGGCGTGCGCGCACGAGCCGATTGTGGAAGCAGTACCTGCGGATAGCGGCAGCCATCGCCGATGTGTTCGGGACGTTTCTCCTCACGCTGCAGTACTTCCTGCTGCTCGCGCCGTTTGCATGGCTAGCCAAACGCGCCGAGCGGCGGGAGCCGCGCGGCTGGACGACGATTCCCGACGGCGCGCACGATTCGCCGACGAGCCAGTATTGACATGAAGATTCTCGGCATCTCCGCCCACTATCACGATTCCGCCGCCGCCCTCGTCGTCGACGGCGTTCCGGTGTGCGCGGTTCAGGAAGAGCGGTTGTCGCGGCGCAAGAACGACGCGCGATTCCCTGCGGGCGCCGTGGAGTGGTGCCTCGATCGCGGCGGCATCTCCCCGGACGATCTCGACGCGGTCGTGTTCTACGAGCGCAGCATGTTGAAGTTCGAGCGCATCCTGACGTGCTCGCTACGCGCGTTTCCGCGCTCGTGGCGATCGTTTCCGCACGCCATCAAGAATTCGCTCGGCGAGAAAGTCTGGGTGCGCGGCATTATTTCGTCGCATCTGGGTGTGCCGCGGAGCAAAGTGTTCTGCACGCACCATCATGCGGCGCACGCGGCGGCAGCGTTCCTGACGGCGCCGACGCCACGCGCGGCCATCCTCACCGTCGACGGCGTCGGCGAATGGGCGACGCTTACCGTCGGTCACGGCGAGCGGCGTCACGACGGCACCGACATTCGCCTGCTGCGTGAGGTTCGGTATCCCCACTCGCTCGGCATGCTCTATTCGACGTTCACCGCGTACCTCGGCTTCGCCGTGAACGAGGACGAATACAAGGTGATGGGGCTCGCCGCGTACGGGCGGCCGACGATGGTCGATCGCGTCCGTAAGTTGATCCAGCCGACCGCGGATGGCGCATTTACGCTGGCGCCGGAGTATTTCGAGTACCAGACCTCGGCGACGCGCTCCTATTCGGAACGATTCGTCGATCTCTTTGGTCCGGCGCGGCAAGGATACGAGCCGATCGATCTGCGGACGTCGGCAGGCCAGCGGCTCGCCGACTGTGCCGCCAGCGTTCAGTGCGTGCTGGAAGACACGCTCGTGGGCATCGCAAAAGCGCTTCACTGCGAGACGGGTTTGACGGATCTCTGTCTCGGCGGCGGCGTCGCGCTGAATGGCCTGGCGAACGCGAAGCTCGTCGCCGAATCCGGGTTCGAGCGTGTGTTCGTTCCGCCAGCGCCCGGTGATGCCGGTTGCGCACTTGGCGCAGCGCTCTACGCAGACCGCGTGTACTTCCACAATCCGGACCGTGACATTCCCGATCACCCATTCTGGGGGCCGAGCGTTGACACCGAGCAGCTCGCGCGCGCTGCGCGCGAGGACGGCCAGGCCGTCGAGGAACTCGACGAACGGCCGCTGGTCGACCGAATCGCCGGCGAGCTCGC
Source organism: Vicinamibacterales bacterium (assembly GCA_036557365.1). GTDB lineage: Bacteria > Acidobacteriota > Vicinamibacteria > Vicinamibacterales > CAVVIG01 > DATKHR01. The sequence continues at coordinate 47,017 of DATBHR010000089.1, read as the reverse complement.
CGCCGGCCGCATCGTCGGCTGGATGGATGGCGCGTGCGAATTCGGTCCGCGCGCGCTCGGGCATCGAAGCATTCTCGCGGCGCCGCACGCGCGTGAAACCCGTGATCGGCTGAATCGCGAGATCAAGTATCGCGAGGAATTTCGGCCGTTCGCTCCGGTCGTGCCGTGTGAGGTTGCCGATCGATACTTCGAGGTGCCGCCGTCGGCGGCACGGCTCGGCCGCTTCATGTCGGGAATATTTCCGGTCCGACCGGAGTGGCGCGATCGCCTGGCCGCGGTGACGCACGTGGACGGGTCCGCGCGTGTTCAGGTACTGGAACGCGACATGGCGCCGCGCCTGCACGCGTTGCTCGAAGCCTACGGCCAACGCACAGGCATCCCGGTGCTGTTGAACACGTCCTTCAATCTGTCGGGTGAGCCGATCGTCTGCCGTGCGCTCGAAGGCTACTCGACGTTCAGGCGCTCGGGAATCGACGTGCTCGTCGCCGCGCCCGTGTTCGTCACGAAGCGCGGATCGGCGCGCGTCAAGTCGCTGAAGGAAGAAGCCGCGTGATTCGACAGCAGAGCGGGATGAGACGCCGGTTCACCATGATCGCGAGTGCCGCCGGTTCCATCGACGATCTTGTACGCGGCCTCTGGAAGCAGGAGTCCGGGAAGCGCTGGCTGCTTCCGCTCGCGGTGTTCCTCTGCATTTTCGGATTGGTCCTGATTCTGGCGACGACCGTGCAGGCGCTGGCCCCGTTCATTTACGCGATCTTTTGATAGAAGGCTGCTTTCGGGAATTGCTCGCCTGCCCGGCGTGCGCCGAGCCTCTTTCCGCTGATCTGCTCTGCCGCGGCTGTGGCGCGACGTTCGGCGCGCCCGACGGCATTCCGAATTTTCGCCTGGATACGGGACCGCGAACCGATGCGGTGAGGCGATTCTACGAGCGGACGCCGTTCCCGGGATATCCGGCGAGGGACAGCTTCGAATCGTTTCGCGCCAGGGCCGACCGGAATGCGTTTGCGAAGCTGCTCGACGAGTCCATCGCGGCCGACGCGCGCATCGTCGACGTCGGATGCGGCACGGGTCAGATGACGCTCTATCTCTCTCGAGCCGATCGCATCGTGATCGGAGCGGACCTCACCCGCGCGTCGCTCCGGCTCGCCGCTGATGCCGCGCAGCGCTTCGGCGTGCGGCAGGTGCAGTTCGTCGAAACCGATCTGGAACAGCCGGCGCTCCGCACTGGCGCCTTCGACGTGGTCTACACGTCGGGCGTCCTGCATCACACGCCGAATCCGCTGGCGGCGTTCAGGCGCGTCGCAATGCTCGTGCGGCCGGGCGGCACGATCGTGCTCGGCGTCTACAACGCGTTCGCACGAATGCCGCTCCGATTGCGGAGGTTCGTTGCACGACTCAGCCGCTATCGAGTAATTCCGTTCGATCCCGTTCTGCGCGATAGACGCGGCGACGCGGCGCGGCGAGAGGCGTGGCTGCGAGATCAGTATCAACATCCCGAGGAGCACAGGCACACGCTCGCCGAAGTGCAGGGATGGTTCGCTGAAAACGACATCGACTATCTGCGAACCTACCCGAGCGCAGTCCTCGGTGACGAACCAACCGCGCTGTTCTCGCAGGCCGCGGATAACTGGCGTCTCGAAGGCTGGCTGGCGCAGGCGGCGTGGATGACCACGCTTTCACGCGAAGGTGGCCTTTTTGTCACCGTGGGACGACGGCGGTGACGATGCGGAGGATGCTGGCGGCACGCATCGTCATCGCGATGGCGGGCGCGGCGCTCGTCGTCGCGGCCATTGCGGCAACGCACGCGTGGCTCGATCACCACTTCCTTCCGTCGTTCTTTCTGCCGCGCCGATGGTTTGTCGCCATCCACGCGATCGTCCGTGTGTCGATTCTTCTGATCGGCCTCGCGCTGGTGGTGCGCGCACGTTCCGTCGCCGCACGACTGACCGTGCTGTCCTGGCCAGCGGTCCACCTCGCGATCGCCGCGGCTCTTGCGCTGGCAGCGGCGGAGGTCGTCCTGCAGCGAACGACGCTTCGAACGGGATCCTGGTTCGTGCCCGCCGAAGAACCGTTACGCACGTTTGACGCGCAGCTTGGCTGGACGTTCGTCCCGAATCGGACCGGGCATGCCGTCGTCGGTGGACGCTCGATCGAGTACGCGCTGGACCGCAACGGCTACCGCGTCGGTCGCGCCGCTGACGCAGTCGACGTCAACGCGCCAACCATCATCTTCGTCGGCGAATCGATGATGTTTGGCGAAGGGTTGTCGTGGGAGGAGTCCGTGCCGGCACAGGTCGGCGCGATGCTGAACACACAAAGTGCGAATCTGGCCGTGCACGGCTACAGCACGGCGCAGGCGTTCCTGAAGCTTCGGACCGACCTTCCACGTTTTCGCCAGCCCGTCGCCGTCGTCACGCTGTTCATGAGCGCGCTGTTCGGCCGCAACCTGGACGACGATCGGCCGCACCTGGGTCGGGAACTCCGCTGGTATCCGACGACGGAGCACGCGAGGCTGGTCACGCTGGCGGGATGGCTTGTGCCGTACCGGAGGACCGAGACGGTGGACGAGGGAATTGCGGTCACGCGCGAGACGCTTCACGCGATCGCGATGCTGGCGCGCGGGCGCAACGCTGCCGCGCTCGTCGTCGTCCCGCAGTTTGGTCCGGAGACAGCCATCGAGCGGACGCTGCGTCAACGAATCTTCGAAGGCGCGGATGTGAACCATGTGTTCGTCGAGATCGACAATGCGTGGCGTCTACCGTGGGATCGACACCCGAATGCGCGCGCGGCGGGACTCATGGCGACGAGCGTTGCCGCCAGGTTGTGCGAGATGAGAACCGGCGGCAACGAAGTTGGCGGGCTGCTGCCGAAGGAAACGCGGTAGGATGCGCGCATGCGTACACATGATCTCCTCGTGATCGCGGCGCTTCTCCTTCCTGCGGCCGCGCATGCCCAGAAACCTCGCGAACGAGACCTTGCGCTGCCGATTGGCGGCGCCGCCGGTCCGCTCGACGCGATCACCGACGTGGCGGGTGTCGAGGTTGGCCAGACCACGCTCATCTCCGGCAGCGGAAAGCTGGTCGTCGGCACGGGCCCGGTGCGTACGGGCGTGACCGTCGTTCATCCCCGCGGCAAAGGCAATCCGGATCCTGTGTTCGCGGCGTGGTTCACGCTGAACGGCAACGGCGAAATGACCGGCACGACGTGGGTGCAGGAGAGCGGCCTGCTCGAAGGGCCCGTCGCCATCACCAATACACACAGCGTCGGCGTCGTGCGCGACGCGATCATCAAGTGGGAAGTCGGTTTGAAGAACGCGCTGCAGCCGTGGTGGCTGCCCGTCGTCGCGGAGACGTACGACGGCGGGCTGAACGACATCAATGGATTTCACGTGAAGCCGGAGCACGTGATCGCGGCGCTCGACGGCGCCACCGGCGGCGTCCCGAAGGAGGGCGCGGTTGGCGGCGGCACCGGCATGGTCTGTCACGGATTCAAGGGCGGCATCGGCACCGCGTCGCGCAAGCTTCCCGACGCGCAGGGCGGCTATACCGTCGGCGTGCTCGTCCAGTGCAACTACGGTGTCCGCCGCGATCTGCGAATCGCGGGCGTCCCGGTCGGCGAAGAAATCCAGGATCTCGCCGGGTGCATCGCGAATTCGGCGCCCTTGCCGCCGGGCTCGTCGCGTCCCCGCTGCGACCAACCGAGTCGTGCGGGCGACTACGCCGAAGAACAGGGTTCGATCATCGTCGTCGTCGCGACGGACGCGCCGCTGCTGCCGCATCAGCTGAAGCGGATTGCCACGCGGGTGTCGCTGGGCATTGGTCGCCAGGGCGGCTTCGGCGGAAATTCATCCGGCGACATCTTCATCGCGTTTTCGACCGCCAACCCGCGCGCCTGGTTCAACGACGGACCGGTGACGAACGTGAAGATGCTCCCGAACGATCGCATCACGCCGCTCTTCCAAGCGACGGCGCAGGCTACCGAGGCGGCGATCACGAACGCGCTGCTGGCCGCCGAGACGACGACCGGCGCGGACGACCTGCGGATCTACGCGATGCCCGTGGATCGGATGCTGGCGGTCATGAAGAAATACGGGAGGATGCCGTGACGATCAGCGGCGGCCGCAGATGAAGCGATGGGGAACTGGCGGAGAGAGAGGGATTCGAACCCTCGGTAGAGTTTCCCCTACACACGCTTTCCAAGCGTGCTCCTTCAACCACTCGGACATCTCTCCGTGTCTTTAGAATCAACAACTTGCGGCTGTCCATGTGGTCGGAAACCGCAAATTGTGTAGCGAATTGTGTAAGACCCCTGAATGTCCCGCGATCACTTACAGGGATTTCGCCCGCCGCGAACGCAGGCTCCAGAGGCCAGCACAACCGAGCGCAAGGCCGCCCACCAGTATAGCCGCAGCGACTTCGCGGTGAGCTCAACACTCAAGTCCGCACAGTTGGCGACGAGACCGGTTCCGACTCAAGTCGCCACGCGTTGGCAGGGTCCGAACTGAAACAAAGATCCAATTCTTACGCCTCTTCTGGTATACTTTTTATACCAACATGCCTGACTGCGATCCTGGGAGGTCGGCGGCCATCGCAAGAAGCTTGGCCTCGACGACGTCGGCGCGCAGGTGAGGTGAGCACGCGATGAAGAAAACGCCGCATACCTCTAAGGCTAGATCCGTTTCCGCAACCCAGCTTGACGCGATGCACGACGATGGCACCGATTTGTCGGCCAACATGGACATGGGCCGCGGGGGGCGCCCCGGCCGAGCGGTCCAGCGTGTAAACGTGGATTTCCCTGTGGACCTACTACGAGAGATCGACCAGGAGGCTCGTCGGCTTGGCGTCACTAGGCAGGCGTTCATCAAGGTCCGCGTCGCCGACTCGCTCACTAAGTCACCGACTTCCTGAGCATCTTGCTCCCATCATCCGCTTCTGCCGGCGTCATGCTCAGTCCACGCACATCAACATCCGCGTCCGACCACGTCAGTTTTCGAGACTGGACCCTCGACCGACGTGTGGCGTCATTCGGCACAAACGCAGGGTCTCAGATCCTGCCGTTCCAGCGATGGAGGCACTTCAAAGAGGCATTCGCTCCAGAACTCGTCCAGCGTGCTGTCGCCGAGAGCCCAATCCCCGTCAGTCGTTGCCTTGACCCATTTGCAGGTTCTGGGACGACCGCGCTCGCATGTCAGTTCTTGGGCGTGAGGCCGACCACAATCGAGCTTAATCCCTATTTAGCAGACCTGGCAGAGGCAAAGCTTGTCTCCTACGACGCCGACGCCCTTGCCCACAGCCTTGGGAAGGTCGTGAAGGCATTGCAGCGATCCACTCGTTCCCTGCCATTCCCGTTTCGAGAGGCTCCGCCTACGTTGGTCGAGCCTGGCTTAAACGGCCGATGGATCTTCGACAAGGCGATCGCGATTCGCGTGTCCGCGCTGCTCGACGCAATAGGCAGACTAGCCAACCCTGACCACGTCCGCCTCTTTAGAGTCCTCTTTGGCGGAGTCTTGATCGATGTCAGCAATGTCATCGTAAGCGGCAAGGGCCGGCGCTATCGGCGTCGTTGGGCTGAGCGCCAGATCGATCCTGGCGTCGTTGAACAGCGTTTCTCGGAAGCCGCTCAGCGCGCCATTGCTGAGGTCCATCGTTACTCGAGGCGCGCCTGCACAGACTACGACCTACTGCGTGGCGACTGTCGTGCAGTTCTGACGCGTCGCCAGTCGTGCGACCTTGCGGTGTTCTCGCCCCCATATCCCAATTCGTTTGACTACACCGACGTCTACAACGTGGAACTCTGGACTCTTGGCTATCTTTCGAGTCGCAGCGACAACACAGCCCTCCGGACGGCCACCCTCTGCTCGCACGTCCAGATTGCACGTCAGTTCCCGCCTGCGCCAACCGGTTCCCCAAGCCTTGACCGCACGCTCGCTCGCCTAGTGCGACAGCGGCCTTCGCTCTGGGACCATCGCATCCCAGAAATGGTAGGCGGGTACTTTGCGGACATGGCAGTGGTCCTCAAGGGCGTACGGCACTCGCTCGCAGCCCGCGGCCTGGCATGGATCGTGGTCGGTGATAGCCGGTACTCGACCGTCAGGGTGCGTACAGGCCGCATCCTCACCGAGCTCGCGCAGAGCAGCGGCTGGACGCTTCGAGCGGTAGAACCCTGCCGGTCGATGCGCGCATCGGCTCAACAAGGCGGTCGGCGGGAGCTATCGGAGACCCTTCTGGTTCTTCAGCGATAACATCTCAAGCGCCACGAGCGAGGAATTCTCTGTACTGCTTTGATGTCGCGAACAGAAACCACACGCGCAACCGTACGTTTAGGCGGATCGCCAAATCAGTCACTTGTGCGAAGCATAGCTCGCCACTGAAGTCTCGGCGCATGTCGAAACAGCACAGCGCAGCCGCCTGAGCCGAACGGTCGTCTCTATAGGCCGCCGCCTGCTTCACCCCAGACTCTACCCACTTTGCGTTCTCGGATTCAGGCACCACGGCGCCGCTGCTGCGAAAGCTTCGCAGGACCTTCAGCTCCAAGACCGCGTGCCGCGTGAGCTTCGCACGATCGATTGGATCGCGCTCTTCGATCTCCAGGTCAAGCCGTCCCGGTACACCCGTCTGTTCCTGTCGCACGGTACAAGTCGGAAACGCGGCAGCCAGGCCCACCTTCAAATACACAAGTGTCCGATCTTCAGCATCCTGAGCAGGCCACCACTTATCACCGTCCAGCCACAGCTTCGCTGCCTTCGGTTGCGCTTCAGGAGTGACCATCTGTGTGCGATGAACGTGATCGACCGCGTCCAAGACACGCTCCAACGACACCTCGGCGCCGTGTACCGTGGCAATCTCGCAAATATCGGGGCTCGCCAGCCCATTCGGATAAAAGCGTACCGTGGCAATCGCGGTCCGAGGGTCGTACACGACCGCTGGAACATCACCCATGTGCAGCGTGTCGGTAACAATCCCGAACAGCCCGTCGTCGTCGGCATCCTGGACGTCGAGGTACCTGCCGCTCACCACCACGTCGGTCACAAACCACAGGCGCCCAGTGACGGGCGTCAGACCGTTATCGAGCATCGGGACGCGCTTGGGCTCGTGGCCAGCCTCGATGGCGGCGCCCTGGGGCTCCAACAGAAACACCGCGGGCCGCTTGGGATCCAGATCCACTCCAGCCTCAGCCACCCGCCGTCGGACAAGCTTCGCGACGCCTCCCAAGAAGCGTACCGGTGATGGCAGTCCAGCATCAGCGCCGATTCCTGCGTACGTGCTCGCAGTCTTTCCAAGGTCATCGCCTGCCCATGCGCCAAATGAAGCCACGTCACCCATCGTCGTTAACCGGCTCGATTCAGTCGTGCATGTAGGTGCCGCACGTACATGTGGATCTTCTCGCCTGGCGTCGCCGCGACTCCACTGGGCATGACACGCTCAAAGTAGCCCGCGGCGCTGGCGCTCCAATTCTTGTCTTGCCACTCTGCAAAATCGATCACGTTTCCTACGCCGACCACTGGATCCGCATATGTAGCGTCCTCCATCATGGCTGTGTCGAGCTCGTGGTCTGTCAAAGCAGACAGCGCGAACGCCAATTCTTGTACGAACGTGAATATCCGCCATTCCTCGTCTAGCTCGCTCGCCCGAGCAAGCGCGGCTCTCGCCAACGGTTCATTGAGTTCGTATGCGCCTTCCAAGCGCCACCTGTCGCCTTCGTCCTTGGCATGGCTCAACCCGGAAATCCTCGCTACACCCATACCCACGAGTCGATCAAGGTCCAGCTGGAGGGCAGGATAAAAGGGGCCACCGCGCCGCTTTAGAAGCTTGCCGTCCAAGGGCGGAAGCCGCCACACGGGCGCCAACACGTTCGAGAGGAACGCGAATGTGTGAAGCCGAAGGATCGGAAGCGGTGTCAGCCCGGCCCGATCGGCTGCATGCAACAGCACGACGATGCGCACTTGGCGCCGTAGCGTCCCGATGTCTTCTTCGCCCACGTCTCGCGTTTCGCTCGTCACGGCTTGCTAGCTCCGTCAAACAGAGTGTTCCTGACGCGATCGTATTCATCCTTGAGTTGGCGAATCGCCGCAGTTGGAGTCGCGATCGCAAACAAGTCGACGATCCTCCCACTTCGATCAGCTTCTGGGGCCGCCTTTGCGAGCAAGGACGGGATCAACTGCCCCTCCACCAAGTTCGACGTCACCATTAATCGATTGCCCTTTGCGGGATCGGCAAATCTGGAGAGCACGGTCGCGGCTCTGGTAACGAAGACCGCATCCAACGACGATTCGGGTGCGTCGATCACGAGGGTACCGGCGGCAGTATCGCCGGCTATGGCAACCAGGGCCATTCGGAACGCTAGATCGATGAACTCCCGCTGACTCTCCGACACTTGGTCTGGCCCAGTCCTGCGCACTGGCGAGGGGAAGTCCGTTCCGCTCAACTCGAGCTCGAAGGCTGGAAACTCGAACGTCTCTCCAGACTCGCCCAGTCGCGTCCGGTGGGGGGACCACGTGAGGTGGCACATCTCAAGCAAGAATCCCTCAGCGTAGACGTCGAAAGCGGCCTTCACAGCATCAGATTTTTCGGCGACCTGACGAGTGGTGTCGTCAACGAACACCTTGAACAACTGTCGCTTGGCAGCGAGTTCCTCCTGCAATTGGCCGACGCGAGCTCGCATGGACGCCAGGTCATGACGTTGCTTGTGAAGATCGGCTTCCGCGGGTGGAAGACGCTGAATGAGGCTGTCTATTCGCGCAGACCGGTCCGCCAGTTTCAGATTGAGTTCTTGGATCGCCGTGAAATGCTCTTGGTAGCGCGTCTCCGCGTCCTCAAGAGCGCGGCGAGCTTCGGAGAGGTCTCGAGCGGCAGCCTCCAACTCCTCAGCAGTCTTCTCGACACGTTTGTCGGCCAGTTCCGTCGGGTGTGCGCCACTACCGCCCGAAACATCTGACCCGCACACAACGCAGTGGTTGATTTCGATCCTCTGCCGGTAGGCGTCCGCAGCGTCAGGCGCATCGTGGCCGCACACGACGCACCGATGTTCGGTCATGAGCTGTGCGAGGATGTATCGTGCCGTCTCTGACTGTGTAGGGAACCGTGCGGAGATCGCTGTAAGCCGCGCTCGTTCAAGCTCTCGAAACCGACTCTCGTGCTCCTGCTCGGCCTTCATAAAACGGAGACGGGTCGCTTGGCGAGCATTGTCGACCTCGGCGACTTGGTCTTCCAGCCGCGCGCGCTCGTCGCTATCAATCTCGTTCAGCTTCTCGAGCGTCTGCAGCTCCCTCCGCACGTCTACACCATGTTCACTCTTGATCTCGCTCTTCGAGAGAGCTCGTGCCTCGCGGGTCAGAGCGGCGCTGAGATTGCGCGCACGACTGTCGAGTTGCAGAATCTCACGCTCATCCTCGGACCACTTTCGAGCCGGTTCTGGAGACAGGAAGAGAAATCGAAGGATCTGGCGTTGGGCGCTCGGATCCCATACCAATGAGCGACGGTCCTCAAAGTAGAAAACCAAGTGTCGCAGCAGAAGGATCCAATCTCCAAAGGACCACACACCGACGAGCTTGCTGATCTCGGCTTGGTACGCTTCCTCGGATACCCCTTGCGGTTGGCCGTCCACGCTGAATGCCACGAGAGCCAGATCACTGAGGCGGCGCGACACGACGATCTGCCTAGTGCCGAGGGTGAACACGAGCTCCGCCGATGCACCACGAGCGCCGTCCACGACACGATTCGCAAACGTTGCGGATGTCACGGACGAGAGGCGCGTCGGGGCCAAGTTTACGTTCCCGAGTTCAGCGCGCCCGCTCAGTCCGCTGATGTCATACGGTCCGGTGAGTACCCGAAACAGAATGCCAACCAGGGTTGACTTCCCGAGGCCGTTGGCGCCGACGACGAGTGTCAACCCAGGCCTGAACTGAATGCGAAGTCCTGGGTCGGCCTCAGATGGACCAGGGTAGAGGCCATAGCCGGATATCGCCAGGCGGTCCAGGATCGGGAAGTTCACGGTGTGGGGAACAGTCTGAGGCTCACTCATAGTGCGACCCTCGTAGAGGCAACGTAGTCGGCCGTGGCGTGAGGCACCGTCAGTCCTTCTCGAATCCCTGACTCGTGAACTTCAGCGTCCGCCCGTTTTCAGTCACAGTGCGGACAACCTGCTCGGACGCCCCATCTGGCAGGCATGCCTCGATTTCCAGCGTCACCTTCACCTCCGCACCTACGAGTCCCGAGAGATGCGAGATGACCTCGTCGGCTACGCGGCTGGCGTCGCGACCAACGCGGGTCGAATCGAGGATGACTGTGCCGTAGTAGCGCTTGGGTCTGGCAGTGACGACCGGCCCGGTTGGCTCCGTCCCACCCGGTGTCGCGGTTGTAACCCCGCCACCGGGAGAGACGCCGCCGTTGCTTCCGGGAGCGGGCACGTCCTCTTCCTGCTGCTTCACGGCCCGCTCAGGGCGAACCAGGAGGCCCGTCATGTTGTCTTTCGTGACGTTGACCAACTGGCCGCATCGAAGGCCGCGGTAGCGACCAGCCACTTCATCGAAGCTGTCGGCGTAGGCGAAGGAGTCTTTCGTCCACACGAGCAGCCCGAGGCCGTCACGGATCGCGGCGAGCAGGACATCGGAATCGCGAAGACGTGGCAGGTAAAGGTACCGTGCGAAGTCGTCGACGAGCTGGCGGACCTCAACGTGATCGCCGCGCCAAAGCGGAATGCGATCAAGCTCCATGCGAAGTCTGCTAGGAGCGAAGCCGGTAACGAGGAGTTCGTCACCACGAAGTTTCTTGCTCCCCCGGACCGCAAGCGGCTCTTGTCCGGACAAGCGCGTGAACTGCCACTCGACCTGCGCCTGTGGAGAGCTCTGGACGGGAACCAGCAGCCATTGATACGTCTCGGGAATCCTGGCGTTCACGGCGTCGTTCGCAGCATCGCGCTGCGTGGCGGCCTGCTTCCCCTGCTGGGCCGTCAGGTTCAGCGCCTCTTCCTCGTCGACGATGGACTGCCAGGCAAGGAAGCGACGGACGGCGTCAAGAAGATCCTGCAGCCGCGACTTGTCGGCGGCCAGAAATGTAAGCGCGTTTCGATAGAGGCGCGGCGATGTGCCACGGCTCTCGAAGATGGCGCGCGCGGCGAGTTGGGCCGGAGAGTCGGGCTCCTTGGCGTACGGATGATCGATGCTGAGAACGACGAGGCGGGCATCCGTGTCGTCCGGCACGTCCTGTCCGGACTGCGGCAGCGGATGTACGCGGCTGAAATCGCCAACCTTCTTCAGGTCGAGACGCAGGCGCTTGTCGATCTCTTGAACAACCGATTCAGGAATCGGATCTCGCTTCAGTTGTTCTGCGCGGTCTTCCGCCATCTTCGTGACGGTCGGCTGCGTCGAATACCAGTACCGCGCCGAATCCTGGTAGAGATATGTGGCCGCCCCACTCAACCGGCGAAGGGCGTCGCCGAAAATGCTCGGAGACTCGCCGGGCATCACGCATCCGAGCTTGATCTGGCGATCTTCCAGCCCGCGGTTGGCGGCGGTCGCCGTCGGCGCAGAACCCAGGTAGATCGTGCGAGCGACGCGACGGGACGCCGCGAATTTCCCGAGGTTCGGCACCTCTCCGTCCAGCCGCAGGGGTAGAGCGGCAGGGCCGTCCACGTCCTTTTCAATGACGGGGACCCAGTTGTCCGAGAGGTACCGCGTCAGCTCGAACTGCACGCGCGGATCGTCAATGGGAATGTTCGCCGGCAGGATCAGCGGGTTGCGGTCACCCTTCTCCCAGAGGCTGTGAATGACGGCGGCCATCAGGCGAAGGACGCCGCGCGTGCGCTGGAACTTCACCAGCGTCGACCAGTCGGTGTAGAGCCGATCGAACACCTCCGGATGAATCGGGTACGCGGCCTTCAGGCGCGTTTCGTATTCCGGATCACGGGCTTCTGGCGGGAACTCCTGGTGCTGCGTGCGGTACAGGTCGTAGAACGCACGCGCGACTGTGTCTCTGGCGACGAACTGTGTCTTCTCGACAATCGGTTGAAAGAGGCGCCGTCGAACGATCTCGAAGCCCTCTTCGGCACTCGCTGGCCGCCACGACGCCTCAACCCGACCGACCGCATTGCGAAGGCGATCGAGCGCCGCGCGACCTCGCTCGCCGCCGACTTCGACATCGTTCGCCTGTGCTTGCGGTGAGCCGCTCGAATCGGAGGCGGGCAGGCTGATGACGAGCAGGCAGCGATCGGCGAGCTTCGCGGCCTCAGTCAGGGCCTGTGCGAACGTGAAGTGCGTCTCGAAGCTGCCGGCCGGCAGGTCGCTTGCGTCGTGAAGCTGACGTGCGTAAGCCACCCACTCGTCGATCAGGACGAGGCAAGGGCCGTACTCATTGAACAGCTCGCGCAGTGTGTCCCCAGGACTCGTCGCCCGTTCGTCGTCCGCCTGAATCTTCGCGAACGCCTTCTTGCCGCCAAGCTGCCACGCCAGTTCGCCCCACAGCGTTCGGATCACGGTCCCATCCGGCTTCGTGACCGGATTACCGGGAGAAATCCTGTTACCGACAAGGACGACCCGTTTCGCTTTCGGAAGCTTCTGGACGCCGGCGCTCGCGAGCAGCGCGTCGACACCGAGCAGGTCACCAGGCGCGGCGCCGGAGAACAGGTGATACAGCGCCAGCATCGAGTGCGTCTTGCCGCCACCGAAGTTCGTCTGGAGCTGCACGACGGGATCGCCTTGCTGCCCGGACAACCGCCGAACCGCGCCGACCAGGAGCTGGTTGAGACTCTGGGTAAGGAACGTCCTTCGGAAAAACTCGGCGGGACTCTTGTATTCGTCAGAGCCCTCGCCGATATGGACCTGCCACAGATCGGCCGCGAATTCGGCCTGCTGGTAGCGCCCGGTCGCCACGTCCTTGTGCGGCGTTACGACTTCCCGCCACGGCCTGAGACCGCCGGTCGCCTGGCTCTCGATGGCGGTGCCGGCGCTTTTCCGCTTTTCCGAGCGCATCTGCTCGTCGAAGCGGACACGCAGCAGCTCCATCTTCATCTTTTCGAGCTCTTCGGCTTGCGGGGCGGCTGATACGGCCGTGAGCAACCGGCCGGCGGAGTCGAGCGCGCGGTACGCGTCGTCGCTCGAGAACGGATTCTGGTGTGCCCAGCGATTTCGCACATCGCGCAACTCGCTGACGAGCGTCCGCTCGGCCTGACCGAGCGTCTTTCTGAAGACGTCGTTCCACTTGTTCCAGAGGACCGCCAGCAACGACGCCGCGTCCCAACGGACGGTCTTCTCGGAGGCGAAGAATTGAGCCTGCTGTGGCGCGACGGCCGCGCGCGCCTCGTCCAGCCAGAGCTGCGCGTGCTGTGACTTCAGCTCCCGCTCAACGAATGGCACCAGGCCGTCCTTGACCAGATCGAGCGCCTTCCCGACGCGTTCGTGGTTGCTGATGGCCATCCTATTCCTCGTCGAAGAATCTCGCGCCCTGCCGTGGCGTCGCCGCCGCCGGTTGTTCCTTCGAGAGGCGCACAATTTCAGGCCAACTCTGAACGAGCGCGTTGTACGAACCCGCCTCCCTGGCGCGCTTCTTCCGCTCGCAAGCCGTGTACAGCCGGTATGCCAGCTCTCTTACTACATCGGCTCTTGGCCCATATTTCGCTAGCAGTTGCGCCGCCGCGGCTTCGCCGGCGTGCTCGAAGACGCGAATCAGGTGATGGAGCATTTCCCAGACGTCAATGCGACGATCTTCATCGGGGTCCCACGCCGCCGGCAGTTCACTCGGTGCCAGCAGGCGGACTTTTCCCGCGCGCGAGACCAGGATGCCGGCTTCGACCATCCCGTCCACACTGGTGTTCTTCGCTTTTGAGAGCGTTTCGGCGACGCCGTACGGTCCTTCATCGAACCCGTATTGATCGAACCAGGCGAGCGCCCATCGGCTGTCGACGTCAAAATCGCCTTCCTGCTCGGCAAGCACTTCGTCGAGCGTCTCGTTGATCGAGGCGAGAGCCTGCCGGACCGAAATCGCCTGACCTTCAGCGTCCATGACCCTGCTGAAGCGCGTGAAAACGGCCATTCCTGGGCCGATCGCCGCCTGCGCTAGGTCTACAGGAGCGACATTGCCGGCTTGGAGATGGCGAAGAGCCAGAGGCAACTCGGTCTTGAGGACGCCAACGAACTCCCGCCGCGACGCCAGCGGCGCGTCAGTGTCACGCTTCCGACAAACAAGCACGATGCTGGACGCAAGCGCATTCGAGTCCGTCCCTCGCATCCGGTTCCCCAGCTCGGTTCGCATCGGCCACGTTCCACTCGTAGCGAAGCCAGCTCGGATCACGGCGTCCAGAAACGTTTCCCATCCAGTGCTCGCTGTTCCCGCTTCTGCGTCACTCTCGGATTGCTTGAACGCATAGTAGATGCTGACCGGAAAGGCCGGGTGCGCCTGCTCGGACAGCTTGTGCATTGCCTGCGTCATTCCCGCCAAGAAGAAGGCTTCGGCGCGATCGCTGCCGCCATGACGAGCTGGTGTTGCCACCAACTCTTCAGCCTTGGGGACCGTGACGGTCGAAAAGATGTCGGGAAACACAGGGCGAAGCGAGCGGCGCAGCCAGACATAGAAGAAATCTGACAGGTCCGCGTAGCCGATGTTGTCGTAGTAGGGCGGATCTGTCGAGACAACCTTGTTAGCGCTGATTGATTGCGTTTGCGCGTCGGCCTGCAGCGCGATACCTGCGGGTGTGGCTGGCGTTGTCTCAAGCGCCTTCCACGCCCAATCGACCATCGCCATCCAGTTGCCTGATGAATCGCACATTGGATTGGCCTCGGCGTAGTCCCACACCATCGGGATTGCCTGCCGTCCGAACGTGTTGCGCATCTTCTCCCCAGAATTGTGCCAGCTGCAGATCGTCGACCAATAGTCACTGCATTTATCAACTGCAAACGCCACGTACACTCCCACCGCTTCCGCATAAGCCGCTGCGCTGCGACCACCGTCGCGCAGAGGTGCGTTGTCGATGGACATCCCCGCGGCAAGCGCGTCGCGTCTGATGTTGTGCATCGCCTCGCTCACGAGGTCAGAGAACGTTGCGAGTGCCACGAGCTGGCGGCGGGTAAAGAGTTGGCTCCACTTCGTCATGCCGTAGTTGCCGACACGAAACCCAAGCGCCTGCTGGAAGAACTCGACGTCAGGCGTCCACTCAGGCTGCGCGCGTTCCGCAGCCGTCTCCTGTTCGAGTGTCGGAGCGAGGTAAACACGCCCCGTGTCTCCCTCAACAACGATCGCCATCAGCCGCGCTCCCATTCGTCCGGCTTTGGCTTCCGCTTTGATGTAATCGCCGGCGATGGGCGCTCCTGACATCAGGCACATGAAGTTGGCACCGCGGCCGGCTGCTTTTGTTCCGTTCTTCGCCGCATCCACATTTTTCGCCTTGCCGATCTTCACGGCAAAGCGATAACTCGTTCCATCAATCTCCGGTTCGACGTGCGCCTCTTTCCCTGGCTTGGTCGAGAGCATGAACGTCGATACAAGTGGCACATCTACGCTGGCGAACGCCGGATTCGGGCTCTTCACGGTCCGCGCCCACAGCCAGGCGATGACGGTGAGCTTTTGGCCGACATACGGCTTCAGGTCCGGCCGCTCTTTCGCCATTCCTGGGGTGATCTCGACCTTCGGATACAGGTGGCCTATGCGTTTTTCGGCCTCGTCGCGCATCCACTTGCCGTAGTAACGGACGTCTGCGGCGAGGCCCTGAGCGCCGCGCCACTTCTCGGTCAGGAGGGACGGATCGTTGCGGGACTCCGGATTGACCGGCGGTCGTCCAGCGAACTTCGGCGGGATCTCGATCATCGCTTTGTTGATCAAGACCGCCACGGGATTGAGGTCGCTGGCGTAACTCTCCAGCCCTAGGCGCTGCGCTTCCAGCGGCAACGCACCGCCGCCGGCGAACGGATCGTGGAACGCTGGTAGCTTATGCCGGTCGAACAGTTCCTTGGCGCGCGGGTGATCCGCGTTCTCCGCACACGTGCGCCGCCAGCTTTGCCAGATCTCGGCGCGTGCGCGTTCGAGCACTTCCTCGTTCGTGGTGTTCTCCCACTGCACGAGATCCTCGATGATCTTGAAGAGGCGCTGACGCTCCTTCTCCTGCTTCTTCTCGGTCGGGAACAGATCCGGGTGAGCGGACGGGTCGTCCACCATTTGGGCGAAGATCACGGCCCGTGCCGCGGCCAGCGGGCGCCGCGCCCACCAGAGATGCAGCGTGCTCGGATGGCCGTGACGGATGGACTTCTCGCGCGCCGATGCCGCGTTGATGGCGTCCAGCGGGAGGGCGACTTCGATGAGCTTCTTTTTCGGTGTCATGCGAGTCTATCGACGCGCCCGTCGTCCAGCTTCCAATTGGGCCTGCATTCCGCCAGTTGCCTGGGAATTCGTCCCAATCACGACTGTGCAACCCATTGAACCATAAGCGTTTCTGTCTCTCGATTGGGTCAGGATTGGGTCGAATTGGGTTTTGGGCTTGGAAACCAACGCCCGGCCTTGGTCGCTCCGCGCAGCTCCACACGGCCCTGCCGCCGGAGCTCCCGGAGAAGCGTCCGGACCTGATCCCGGCTGAGCGCGGGAAGCACGTCCTGCAACTCCGCCAAGGTGGCGCCGGCCTGAGCCGACTCCTGAATGTGCTTCAGCAACAGAGACTTGTTCGTTTCCCGGTCGAGCCCCTTGCGGCGGGTGTACGTTCCAGGGTGCCCGAGGGAGCGATAGAAGCGACGCGACAGCAGGTAGCGCGTACCGCGCCCCTGGCCCACACGCTCGATCACGCCGTGATCCAGCAGCGCGGCCACACGTCCCGCCAGATCGGCCGGGATCTTCTGTTCACGATGAATCAGGTCGACAACGAGCAGGTCCTCAAGGTCGAATGCCGCGAGGCGCTCGTTGCCGAGTTCCTCCAAGAATCTGAGGAACTCAGGATCCTGAATCTCTCCGTGCAGCGTGACCCACACCGAATGCTCGCTGGTACGAGAGAAGTCGGGAAGCCGCTTGCCGCCGCGAATGCACTCCCGATAGATCCAGTCGAAACCCTGCCCGGATCGTTCGACGAGGCCGCATCGGCTCAGAACTTCAGCAATGCGCCGGTTGCGCGGGTTCTGCTCCCACAGCAGATTGGTCTCGTTGATACCTAGCGGGAAGCCGCCGGGACTCACGATTTCGATCCGTCTGGGATACTGCCGCACGAAGACCGAGCCGCCGTGGCGATAGTCGCGATGGCTGACGGCGTTCAGCACCGCTTCGCGAACGGCTCGCTCCTGGAAGGTCGGAACGTCCCAGACGAACAGGCCCTGCTGAAAGTGCTGCAGGTCATTGCGGAGATTGACCAGCCGCCAGATTTCGTCGAGTACCGGCAAGAACCCCGTGCGGAACTCATGGCGCTCTGAGGCCGGCCCGGGCATTTCGTTGGCGCGGTACTCGAAGACGATTTCAGCTTGCGCAAGATGACGACCCAACGCCTCGCGCGTGCCGAGCAGAATCAACGCTGCGTAAGTGACGCCACCACTGACGAGCAGCTCCGCATCGGTGAGCAGCCGATCGTGCGATCGAGTGGAGAAATCCTGTGCCGGCGTCTTGCGCTGCCAGAGCCGGCGGAACAGCTCGATGGCGTCCGGATCGATGTCCGCTAGCGTGGCGCCCTCGCAGATCTGCGCGGAGAAGTCCGGCCCGGCCTCTGCGAAGATCCGCTGGAGGAGGTCTGGGGTCATCGGCACGAGATCTTCGCCAGCGCGCATCCAGTACGCACCCTCGACAGGAATTGGCATTCCGATCGGCCGCGACGGGGCGGTGAACACGAGAACCCGTCCGTCTCGGTGCTCGAACTCATGTGCCTCAATGCGCAACCGCAACCTGTCGATCAGACCGGCCTTCGTGCGTTCGAGGTCCTGAAAGGTGTGGGTGCCGACGACGCGCCGTGGACGCTTGTCGGTGACGCCAAGTACGATGGACCCGCCGCCCTCGTTGGCCAGAGCCGCGCAGTACTTCACGAGCTTCTCGAAATGGAAGTTCTGCTTCGCCTCCTTGAATTCGAGATGCTCGTCCTCCTTGCCTTGGAGCCACGCGTCGATCTGGGCCTCATCCACCGTCATCGTGGCGCCTCCGCTCTGGCCAGCAATTCGGCAAAGTCGTAATTCACGCTGGTGACGCCGAAATCGGGCTCGCGCTGGAACGGCTGCCGGACGTAGTGCACCGTATGGCGGTCGTCATCGTGGAATTGCACGATGCCGAGGATAAAATCATCGGGCTTGTTGAGCGAATACAGAATTTCGTTGCGCGTCACTGTGATGGTGTCCGCTCCCGCGACGCGACCTTTGACCTCGATGAAGCGCAACTTCCCGGTGCCGGGGACGCGGCTCTCGATGTCGTATCCGAGCTTGTCGGTTTCGCGATCAATCGGGTCGAACCCGAGCGCGCGCTCGACATCCATGATCGCCGCTCGCGCGCGCGCCGCGGACGCCTGCGTGTCGGGCGCTTCGGCTGTCGTGGGATTGCCGGCGACGGCTGCCAAGAGTCCAGCCGGAACAATGACCAAGCCACCGAGCACGACCGGGGGCAGCGCCGACAACTGACGTTCGAGACGCAATTCCTCGATCCGTTTTTCGAGACGGCTCTGGAGCGCATCCGCACGCTTTCTCGCCTCGACGGAGTTCAAGCGCGCCGGCGCGCGACCAGCTCGTTCCTGGAGACGCAGCTCCTCAGCGCGATGATCCCAATAGTTGATCTCCTTCGTGAGGCGATCCTTGACCGCCGCCTCGGTCTTGTCGATGCGCTCCACGGTCCGGCCACGCACTTCCGCGAGATGCGCGGGGACGACGGTTGCGATGGCATGGGCTTGTGCCTTGGACTCCAAGTCTCGCGTGATCCACGCAGCCTCCGGCCTGGCCAGAATCGTCACCACATCTGACTCGGATGCGGCGAGCGGCCGGAAGTCAAGATACGGTGCGTACTGTAAGTGCCGAGACTCACCGGCGGCGTTGACTTCGACGTACAGCATTTGTTTCGACACGATCCGGCGATCGCCAGCGCGCGTCGACACGGCATCCTGAATCGAGTGCTCCAGATAGAAGATCACGCGCGGCGATGTGCCCGGATCGCGGTCGTCCACGAGAACTGTTCCGCGTCTGAGTAGATCGCGATGCCGCTCCAGCGTCAGGTCGATCGTCGCGTCGAGCAGCGGGTGGCCGGGAAACACGTAGGCGGCCAACGGCTGTCCCTGTGGCGCGACTAACGCCTTCTCGAAGGCGATGCGTTCGTAGCGCGGCATCACCGGCTCGCCGACGCCGATCAGCCGATCACGATTTCTCACCGGCGGTGGCACATGCGTGATCTCGTAACGCCGTGACTCGCGCTGCTTCGCGGAACCACCGAGACGCTGAAACGCTTCGAGGAAGAAGGACTCGATGTAGTGCGGCTGGAGGCGCCGCGCATCGGCGCGCTCCAAATCCTCTCGAATGCGATGCACGCGGCTGGCGTCCATCGAGTCGTGCGCCAGGGCGCGCTCCTCCAGGAGGTCCTGAATCTGTGACCGATTGAACGCGTTCTCGACGACCTTCGTGAGACGGCCTCGAACTTCTGGCTGTTCCCCGTAACGAATCGCTTCAATGAGCAGCTCTCGCAGTGGACGCCCCTCGAACTGCAGTTTGCCGAGCACATCGAAGACTTGACCGCCGAGCGCCTTCCGCGCCTCGTCCAGCTTCTCCAGCAGCGTGCGATAGACCTCACCTTCTCGCGTGTCCTCCGCGATGAGATTCCAGAGATGACACACCTCCGTCTGGCCGATGCGGTGAATGCGGCCGAAGCGCTGCTCCAAGCGGTTTGGATTCCACGGCAGATCGTAGTTGACCATCAGGTGCGCCCGCTGAAGGTTGATGCCTTCACCGGCCGCGTCCGTCGCGACGAGCACCTGTACTGTCGGATCGTGCCTGAAGGCTTCCTGAGCCTTCATTCGGTCTTCGCGGCCCATCCCGCCGTGGATGACGACCACCGCCTCTTTGCGGCCGAGGAGCGTCGAGATGCGCTGTTCGAGGTAGTTCAGCGTGTCGCGTTGCTCGGTGAAGATCACCAGCTTCTGTGCCGAGGAAGTCGCCACACCTTCCGGCACGGGGCCCGTCGCGGTCTCAGTCGGTGGCGTCGTACGCGTGTCGGAGAAGATCTCCGTCAGCAATCCTGACAGCTCACGCCATTTACGGTCTTCGCCAGCGCGACGTACAGATAGCGCCAGCGATTCAAGACCAGTCAGCGTGTGGATCTCGGCCTTGAGTTCGACGATCGTCCGCGCCGCCGTCGCCTGATCCACGACCTCTTCAACGGCCGCTTCCTGCTCATCGTCGGGCGAATCTTCGATGTCTTCGATGTCCTCCTCCGTCATCGTCGGGAGGCTCGCGACGGCGTCGAAGCTCGCGAGCGCGCCGCGCTGGAGCAGCTCTTCTTCCCGCAGACGCTTTTCAAGTCGTTCGCGGCGCCGGCGCAATGACTGATAGATCGCTTCCGGCGACGAAGCAAGCCGGCGCTGCAGGATCGTGAGCGCAAAGCCGACCGTGCCCGCCCGCTTGTCGTTCTGCAAGGCGTCGGCGCGGTTGAATTCGCCACGCACGTACTCCGTGACTGCCGCGTAGAGCCGCGCCTCAGCATCCGAAAGCTGATACGGAATGGTGTGCGCGAGACGCTCAGGAAACAGTGGGGTCGCGTCGAACTTGAGCAGATTCTCCTTGACCATCCGCCGCATCAGGTCCGAGACGTCCGTGACATGGACACCGTCGCGGAACCGGCCCTCGAAGCGGTCTGCGTCGAGGAGCGCCATGAACAACTGGAAGTCTTCCTCTTTCCCGTTGTGCGGCGTCGCTGTCATGAGCAGCAAATGCCTGGTGATTGACCCAAGGAGCTGCCCGAGCTTGTAGCGCTTCGTGTATTTGATCTCGCCGCTGAAGAACGTGGCCGACATTTTGTGGGCTTCGTCGCAGACCACCAAATCCCACTGAATCTCCGGCGCGGCGAGCTTTGCCTGCACGTCCTCATTACGCGCAAGCTTGTCGAGACGGGCGATCACGAGGTTCGTCTCGAAGAACCAGTTGCCGGTGCGCGCGGCTTCCAGCTTGTCGTTCGTGAGAATCTCGAACGGCAGGCTGAAGCGGCGATACAGCTCGTCCTGCCACTGCTCGGCGAGGGCGCCTGGGCAGACGACGAGGCATCGCTGGAGATCACCGCGGGCAATCAGCTCTTTGATCAGGAGCCCTGCCATGATCGTCTTGCCAGCGCCAGGATCGTCCGCGAGCAGGAACCGGAGCGGCTGCCGTGGCAGCATCGAGCCGTACACCGCCGTGATCTGATGTGGAAGCGGATCGACGAGCGACGTGTGGACTGCAAGGAGCGGATCGAACAAGTGCGCCAGCCGGATGCGATGTGCCTCGGAAACCAAACGGAACAATGCGCCATCGCCGTCAAAACTCCAGGGGCGGCCTTCCTCGACGACCTCGATTCGCGGTTCGTCGTGGCGGTACAGCAACTCGTTGGCGACCTTGCCGGCCACCGTCTTGTACGTGAGTTCGAGGGCTTCGGACCCGAACCACTGCGTGGTCACAACGGTGACCAGCGCGTCCGGAAGGATGCCTTTGACGGCGGCGTTGGGCTGGAGCTCTTCGAGTCGGCTCATGTCGCGCTCACGTACACTCGCCGCGGTCCTGGCGTGCCAAACCCGCCGATTTGACCGCAGAAGCGAGTCGGAATCGGCGAGAAGTGATTTTCGTGTTCGCCAGCCCGACATTACAGGATATCGGAATGTGTGACCGATCTGGTCACGCCCTGTCGTCGTCGGCCGACCGGTGTCGAAACTGTGGTCGGCGAGCTTGCCTAACGGGCCTGGCCGGGTGCGCAGGCTGGTCCGACACGTGGGCATGTCGTCGGCCTCAATCGCGCTCGGCGCCGTAACGCACGTACACGCTTCGCCGGCCGCTTCGCTTCGCGCCAGCGAAGAGCTGGCTGGCACGCCCGGCGATGACGTCGCCGCGCCCTACGTCTCGTCGTTGATGTGCCCTCCAGACGGGCTGCCGGGTTCCTCCTGTCGTGAAGGAACCACGGACAGCCCGTCCGCATGGAGGACACATCATGAATTCCGACGCGCTCAAGCAACTCACGACCGACGCCATCGACCGCCTGGGCGCCCTGCTCGACGGCGGCCAGAGCGATCAGTTCACCGCGTTGCTGAAGACGATGGCGCGATTCCATCGCTACAGCTTTCACAACGTCTGTCTCATCGCGTCGCAGCGGCCGGACGCGACGCGCGTGGCTGGTTTCCACACGTGGCGATCGCTCGGCCGGTTCGTCCGCAAGGGTGAGAAGGGCATCGTAATTCTTGCGCCCATCGTCGGCCGACGCTCCGATGCCGACGAAGACGACTCGAAGCGCGTCATCCGCTTTCGCGCCGCGTACGTGTTCGACGTCGCTCAGACCGATGGCGAGCCGCTGCCCGAGGTCGCAACAGCGTCCGGCGATCCGGGTGCGCGAACGCCAGCACTCCGGCGCGCGATCGACGAGCGTGGGATCGTGATCGAAGACGCGGATGCTCTCGACGGCGCGCTCGGCATGTCGTGTGGTGGCCGCATTCAGATCGTGAAAGGACTCGCGCCGGCCGAAGAGTTCGTCGTCCTCGTCCATGAGTTCGCGCACGAGTTGCTGCACCGTGCTGCCGATCGTCCGGCGTCGCGCGACACGCGTGAGCTTGAGGCCGAGGCCGTCGCGTTCGTCGTCGGCGAAGCCGTTGGCCTAAACGTTGGCGACGCCGCGCGCGATTACATCCACCTGTATCGCGGCGATCGCGACGGCCTGTTGTCGTCGCTCGATCGCATCCGGAGTGCCGCGTCGACGATCCTCAGCGCTCTCGACTCCGCTCCGTAGGCGGGCAGCGCACATCGACGTCGTCGTGCGATCGCGATCACAGAAGCTCGTCCGTAGGGACGTCGGCCTTACGGAATTGTATTTGTGCGATCTCTCGCGCGGTCCTGCGCTTTCTCTCGCGCCGGCCTGTAAGATTTCGAGTACAACCAGCGTTCAACGAGTACGCGCGTCGAGTCGCCCGCTCCCCAGCGAGCTCAATCCGGGAAGGGGGACGTTATGCCCGCGACGGAGCCGTCTCGGTCGGAATGCGACCCGCGAAGACGGTGGCTTCCTCGTAATCGTCTCGTTCCACGTCGGCGCACGCCGTGCGCCGGCCATATCGCGGCGGCGATCCTCCTGGCCACGGTCTGCCTGCCGCCTGCTGTTCGCGCACAAGACACGGACGATCCGCTGCGTCTGCTCGCGCAGGCCGAGCAGTTGGCGTGGATGAAGGCGTGGACGCGCGCCGAACCGCTCTACGTGCGAGCACAACATCTGTTTGAGGCGCGGGGCGATCGCCGCAACGCGCTCTACGCGGAAATCAACGAGCTGCGCGGCGAACTGCCACGTCTCTCCGTGGCCGATGCCTCGATGCGCCTCTCAGAATACCTTGACGATCCGATCGCGCAGGCCGACGACGCGTTGCGGCTGCGCTGCCTCGTCATCAAGGGCGAGACCGACGAGGACCTCGATCCGAACCTGGCCGAGGAATCGTGGAAGGAGGCCCTGACGATCAGCGAGCGGTTGGGCGACGCCGGCTGGAGCAATCGCATCCGCGGCGAACTGGGCGTCGTTGCCTTTCAATTGGGCGACATCAACGCGAGCATCGTGCAGCTCACGCGCGCGCTGGCCGTCGCGCGGTCGACCGGCGACGCGCCGTCCCTCGTGCGCTGGCTGACGCTTTTCGGCGACGGCTACGTCCAGTTGGGCCGTCCGCAGCAGGCCCTCGATTTCTACGACCAGGCACTCAAAGCCGCAACGGCGATCCCAGGACTCCAGTTTCCGGAGATGACCTACGTCGGCAAGGGCGCCGCGCTCGGGAAGCTCGGTCGATTCTCGGAGGCGGAGCAACTGCTCACGACGGCCCAGACGGCGGCTGAACGACAAGGCGCGCTCGGCTACGAGGCCACGCTCGACATGGCCTTGGCCGACCTGGCGATGGCGCAGCAGCATCCGGACCAGGCCTTGTCGCGCCTGCTCCGCGCCGCGGATTTCGCCAGGCGGTCCGGCGGCACGCGCCTGATCGCGGAGATTGACCTGGACATCGCCCGCCTGCAACAGCAGGCGCATCATCCAGCCGACGCCGATCGCTCGCTCGAACAGGGCATCGTCGCCGCGCGCGAGATGGCGGAGCCCCTCCTGCTCCCGCGCCTGCTGGCGGAACGAGCCGATCTGCGCATGAGCGAACGCCGGTATGCCGACGCTCGGAGCCTTCTCGACGAAGCGAACGATCTCCTGGAAGGCCTGATGACGCACGTCAGTAGTCCGTGGGTACGGAGCCGCGTGATTGGCGGCATGGACGATGTGTACAGCGCCCGTATCCGGCTCGAGGCTGCCTCCGAGCAGAATCCCCGGCGCGCGTTCCAGATCGTCGAAGACGCGCGCGGCCGATCGCTGCTCGAACTGCTGCTATCGACGCCCGTTGCGAGCGCTGCCGCCAAATCGCCGGACATACGAATGCGCGAGCGCGCGTTGTCAGCGTTGCAGGTCAAGCTGCTCCGCGCCACGGCGCGATCCGATCGACAACAGTTGCTCGATCAAATCTTTCTGGCCGAGGCGCAACTTGCGCCGATCTCGACGGAGCTGTTCAGTCGCACCCGGACTGGTCCGCGGCAGCCACTGGCGTTAGCGGCTGTACAGCGAGCGCTTCGGCCGGACGAAGTCTTCGTGGAGTTCGCGCTCGCGAATCCGCAATCGTGCAGCCTCGTGATCACGCACAACACCGCCCGCCTGCAACGGCTGTCGAGCCGCGCCGTGATCGAGCCCGTGGTCGTGACCGTGCTCCACGCCGTGCGCACGGGGGCTGACACGCGCGCCGACAACCGCCGGTTGGCCGATCTCCTGCTGGCGCGGATGCCGGAACTGACGACGCACCGACGGCTCATCATCAGCCCGGACGGCGACTTGCACCAGTTGCCGTTTGAGTTGCTCGTCGACGCATCGGGTACGCCGCTGTTGCGATCGCACATCGTGTCGTACGTGCCCTCGGGATCGGTACTCGCGATTCTGCGGAGACCGCAGGGCGTGATGCCCACTCACATGGCGCTCGCCCTGGGTGCCTCGCCGGTGGCGAGCGCGCCGGTTGAGAAGACCGCCTCGACGCCCACGAGCGCCGCCATCCCGCGCGGCATCTACGACCTCGACGTCACGAACCTCGCCGCACTGCCGTCCGCCGCCGATGAGGCGCGCGCCGTCGGCATGCTGCTCGACCCGTCGCGTTCAACAGTCCTCGTGGGTCCGGCGGCGACGGAACAAGCGGTGAAGCGGACGCCGCTGGAGGACTTCGAGGTCCTGCACTTTGCTGCGCACGGCGTCCTGAGCACGAAGGTACCGTCTCGATCCGCGCTACTGCTCCGTCCGGCTGGCGACGAGGACGGCCTGCTGCAGGCAGGCGAGATTCTCGAACTGCGTCTGCGCGCGGCGCTCGTGACGTTGTCCGCGTGCGACACGGGCGCCGGCGCCGTCCACGGTCAGGAGGGCGTGGCCAGTCTCGTCCGACCATTCCTCGCTGCGGGCGCGCACGCGGTCGTCGCGAACCTCTGGTCGGCCGACGATACGTTCAGTCTGGCGCTGATGCGCGAGTTCTACACGCGCTTGGCGACAGGTACGGACGTCGCCGACGCGCTACGCGGCGCCAAGCTCGCGATGCTCGATCGATTCGGGCCGCAGGCCCTACCGAATCTCTGGAGTGGCGTCCTGGCGTACGGTGATGGCGCAGCCGTCGTCCACATCGCCGCGCGTCCCAGGAGGTAGAGGAGCCCGCACATGGCGACGATCACGCCCCTCACCGAGTCTGCGCGCCGCGATGTCTTTCAACGCGTGCTCACCATCATCGATCGGAAGTTCATGGGGCCTCTCGGACAGACCGTGCAATCGTTTCTCCCGTCTCGTGACGGTGGGCGCGACGGCGCATTCACGGGCACGTGGAAGCGTCAAGGCCACGAGGACCTGAACGGCAGGTTCGTCATTCAGTGCAAGTTCACAGGTAAGCGCGACTACGTGATCAGGGCCGCCGACCTCACCGATGAAGTCGAGAAGGTCCAGCGGCTTGTCCAGAAGAAGCGTTGTGACACCTACGTAATCGTCACGAATGCCGGCTTGTCCGGGACCGGCGAGGAAGAGATTGAGACGTTATTCAAGAATGCCGGCGCCAAACACGTTCTGACGCTTGGCGCCGACTGGCTCTCGCAGCAGATACGCGACAACAAGCGGCTGCGCATGAGCGTGCCCCGCGTCTACGGCCTGGGTGACTTGGGTCAGATTCTCGACGAGCGTGCCTACGGCCAGGCTCGCGCCATCCTCGAAACCATGAATGAGGATCTCGCGAAGGTCGTCGTGACGGATGCTTACAGGCGCGCGGCCGACGCTCTTGACAAACATAGTTTTGTGCTTCTCGTCGGCGAGCCCGCCGCGGGAAAAACAACCATCGCGTCAATGCTCGCCATGGCCGCAATCGACCAATGGGGCGCTTCGACTCTGAAGCTTGAGGATCCCGCCAAGGTCGTCGACCGTTGGAACCCCGATGAGGCGTCACAGTTCTTCTGGATTGATGACGCGTTCGGCGTGACACAGTACGAGGACTTCCTCGTTCGTGGCTGGAACCACGTTTTCCCACACATCAAGTCGATGCTGCACAAAGGCGCGAAGATCGTCATGACGTCGCGTGACTACATCTACAACCGGGCGAGGAAGGACCTCAAGGAGAGCGCCTTTCCGCTGCTCAAGGAAGCCAAAGTCGTCATCGACGTTCATAAGCTGACGACGCGGGAGAAACAGCAAATCCTCTACAACCACCTCAGGCTCGGGAAGCAGCCGCGCAGCTTTAGGTCGGAGATCAAGCCGCACCTCGAAATGATCGCGGGACACGCCCGGTTCATCCCGGAAACGGCCAGGCGGCTTTCGGACCCCCTCTTCACGAAGGATCTTTTCTTGGACCCCTATTACCTGGGACAGTTCGTGGAGAAACGCGAGGAGTTCCTTCAAGAGGTCCTCAATGGCCTCGACCGCGACAGCAAGGCTGCGTTGGCGCTTATCTACATGCGCAACGATAGGCTCGAAAGTCCCATCGAGCTGCAGCCGTCGGAGACTGAGGCCCTTCAGCGTCTCGGGAGCACGCTCGGCGGGTGTGTTGCCGCGCTCGAGGCGCTGACAGGCAGCCTCGTTCTGCTCACCGAAACCGGCGGCGACGCCGTCTGGCGCTTCAAGCATCCGACTATCGGCGACGCCTTCGCATCGATTCTCGTTCACAGCCCGGAACTTCTCGGCATCTACATTCAGGGAGGCGCTCCGGAGAAACTTGTCACGCAGGTCACGTGCGGCGCTGTCGGCATCGAGAAGGCCGTCGTCGTGCCACGCGTTCTGTTCCCGCTGATGCTCGACCGGCTGAGCGAGTTTCCGAACAGCAAGAACTACAAATCGCCGTTTCTGTCGACATGGGGCGGCAAATGGGCGCTTCATTCCTTTCTGGCCCGCCGATGCTCGAAAGAGTTTCTCGAGATGTACCTCAAGGCGAACCTGGGGGTTCTTGATCAGATGGTGAGACCCGGATTGATGCTTAGCGCGATGGCGGAGGTGGGGCTCGTGGTCACGCTTCAGAGACTGGGCATCCTCCCAGAGGAGCACCGACGTCAGTTCATCGAGACCGTCAGCAAGTACGCCATTGAGGGTGATGACCTGACCGCCATGAACAACAAGTCGATTCGCGCTGTCTTCAAAGACGACGAATTCGAAGAACTTAAGGAGCGAGTGCGCTCAGAACTGCTACCGCGGCTGGAAGAGGTTCGAGCGAATGCCCAGTCCAACCACCGACCCGACGAATCGCCGGAAGAGCACATGTCGTCCCTCATGGAGACCCTCGACACTCTGACGCTTCACTTTGGCGCAGACTCGGAGGCTGCTGGGGTCATTGACCGGCAGCGACGATATGCAAACGAGTGGATCGGCGACCACACGCCGGACGAGCCGAAGCGGAAGCCTAGGAGGCTCGGAAACCTGGACAAACCAGAGAAGAGTCGGAGCGATAGAAGTATCTTCGATGATATTGACGATGATGCGAGCATCGACAAACCGACAGGCGAGCGAACCTAGGGTATGCGTACACTTGGCCGTCGTAATAGTCCCGTCGCATCAACACGGACGGAACGACATTGCGGCGTAAGGGAAGAAGCCGTCGCGAGAACTGTGTAGAAACTGTGTAAGACCGCCTCTGAACCCGCGAGAAATACGTGCGTTTACGAGTTCACATCGAGAGAGATTCTGTGGCGGGAAGTTGTTGAATCGATTGTGCAAAGAGGTGTTTTCGTATCACGCGGTGAGGGTCGCCTGGTTCGTTTTCCAAGCGTGCCTGATCGACCGCTCCAGCATCTCTCCGCTTTAGAATCAGCCACTTACGAAGACCTCAAAAACGCTGTTGAACCGTTTGTGATAAGTCCTCGAAAAGTGACGGTCGTCGCAGATGCCAGTATAGCGATTCTCGACGGCTGCGTCTCTCCGCGAGTGCGTAGATTTTGCGTCATTGCACTCGAACCTGAAACGATTCGCGAACCGGCTGTCGCTTGCCTGTGTCCGTGACAGTCGCGTTGAAGTCGAGCGCGACCGTATACATACCGGGGGCCGAGGTGACGATGCCGGTGGTGCTGGAGTTCGTGATCGATTCGTTCTTCTTCACCGTGATGTTGGTGCGACTCGTATGAGCCTCCGGCCTCCCCTGCAAGAACCCGATCGACGTTGTGCCCTCGTACTTTGTCTCGTTGCCTGCCCCGTGGAAATAGAAGTGCACGTCGGCGAAGGATTGTGCGTCCGGCCGGCTCGCCGGAATCACGCACTCCGTCTTCGGCTCTGATTGGCAGGCGAATTCATCATCAGCGTTGTTCCGGTCGCCGTACATGAGCACCCAGGTGATATGCGGCGTGCCAGGGGCGACTCCCGTTGGCTCTGGAATGCGTTTGGCGCACGATGAACCGATGAGCGCGCCGAACGCCAGTACTGCGAAGAAGCCGACCTTCATGCGTCACCTCGAATGCTGCGGTGGATGCGTCACGATCATGTACAGGAGAAGGATCAACGCACCGAGCACGATCACGACGAGCGCGGTCATGCTCCAGGACCAATGGTCGCGGGCCTTGATCGCACGGACTCTTCGCTTCGAGCCTCGATGTGTCAGCGAGCGATTCGGAAATCCCATGCCGGTCACCTTGTCCTACTCGGGTCCGAGGTGCGGCATCCACAGCTCCGCGGTGAGGAACAGGAGGACGACCACGGCAACGACGACCATCACCACGTCGATCCATTGGATCCGCCGCCACCAGCGGGGTTTTGGTTTGGCGATCACGCGTGCATCCCTCCGCATCTCCAACCCGGAGGCTCGACCTGGACGGTGACGTGCGCGATTCGGAAACGATGAGAGGCGCACTCGCCGACACGGCTGAGAAGTCCTCCGAAGTCGTTGCCGTCAGCTGCGACAACGTGAACGCTCAGGGCGTTGACGCCTGACGTGAGCGACCAGACGTGCAGGTCATGAACGTCGGCGACGCCTCCAATCGCGGCGATTGCGGCCCGAACTTCGCCAATGTTCACGTCGGCCGGCGTGCCTTCGAGCAACACGCCGACCGCATCGGCCATCAGCTTCGCGGTCCGCGGCAGGATGAAGAGTCCGATACCGGCCGATACGAGCGGGTCGGCGTACAGCCAGCCGGTCGACCAGATCACCGCGGCGGCGATCATCACGCCCACCGACGAAATCGCGTCGGATAGCACTTCGAAGTAGGCGCCTTTGAGGTTCAGGCTCTCGTCAGACGCGGAACGCAACAGCCAGATACTGCCGGCATTGACGCCCAGCCCCACGAGCGCAACGAGCAACATCGGGCCACTGGCGATCGGCTCGGGGTGTCGAAATCGTTCGTACGCCTCGATGAGCACCCAGACGGAGATTCCGATCAAGACGACGGCGTTCGCCAGGGCTGCGAGGATTTCGGTGCGGTAGTACCCATACGTACGCTCTGATGTTGCTGGACGCTCGGCCATGTGGATGGCGAAGAGCGCCAGTCCGAGCCCGGCGACGTCGGTGAGCATGTGACCGGCGTCCGCAAGCAGTGCAAGACTTCCTGTCAGCCACCCGGCGACGAGCTCCGTCACGAAGTACGCGCCCGTGAGGACGAGCGCGGCGCGTAGGCGCGATCGATTCTTTCCAGCGCCGCTCTGAATGTGGGTGTGGCTCATGCGGCCTCGGGCTTTCTGGACCTGCGCGTTACCGTCAAATACAGCGCCGGGAGCACGAGCAGCGTGAACAGCGTGGACGTGACCAGGCCGCCGATCATCACGATCGCCAGCGGTCGCTCGATCTCGGTCCCGTGGAGTTGTAGGACAAGCAGCGGCAACAGGCCCAGGATGGCCGTAGCCGCCGTCATCAGCTTGGGCCGCACGCGCCCGATGCTCGCCTCGCGCACGGCCTCGAACAGATTGCGACCTTCGGACTCCAGACCACGGGTCTGAGTGACCAGCACCAGGCTGTTCTGAACGGCAATGCCGAACAGCCCGATCAATCCAACCAGCGACGACACGTTCCACGTTTCGCCGGCGAGCAGGAGACCAGCGATCCCGCCAACAAACGCGACCGGAATCGTCACCAAGATGACGGTTGCCTCGGTGAACGAATCGAGCGCGAAATACAGCAACAGGAAGACGGCGAAGAGAGCCAGCGCAATCGCGGTCCTCAACGCTTGCGAGGCCCGCGCCTGGCTCTCAACACGCCCGCCGATGTTAAAGAAATATCCTTGCGGCAACTGCAAGTCGCGCTGCAGCGCCTGCTGGATGTCGCCCGCCACGCTCCCGAGATCGCGACCAGTGGCCGAGGCCTCGACGGCCACGCGCCGGCTGCCGGCTTCCCGGCGGATGGCGCCAGGCCCAAAGGCCGGTTCGATCGACGCGAGTTGACTGAGCGGAATTCGCGTGCCCTCGTGGCTGTCGATAAACAGCGAGCCGATGGCATTGACGTCGTTCTTGCGCTCGTCCGGCAATCGAACGATCAAGTCGAATCGCCGTTGGCCGAGCCAGATTTCCGACTCTTCCTCGCCGACCAACGCGATCCGAACCGCTCGGATGACGTCACCAGGAGACAAGCCCACACGGGCCGTTGCTGCGCGATCGACGGCAATTCGAAGCTGTGGCAAGCCTGTGAGCTGCTCAGTCCGAAGGTCTGAGACACCGGGGATTCCGTTCATGAGCTGTTGAGCACGACCTGCAAGCCTCGCCAACTCATCGAGGTCTGGACCAAAGATCCGGACGGAGATGTCTGCCGGCGTTCCCCCTAACCCTTCATCAATGCGCATGCCGAGCGGCGTCGTGAAGAGCGTCGTGACACCCGGAACGGGTCGAAGCCGCTCCCGCATCACGTCTTCTAGCTCTTCGATGTTCCGACTCCGCTTGTCTTTCAGAACGACGAGCACGTCGGACATCGTGTGCGGCATCGGGTCTTCTGTCGCTTCCGCTCGCCCCGTCCGCCGGACCACGTCATCGACTTCGGGTACCTCGCGCAGCAAATCTTCGATTCGGTGATTCAGGCGATCGACTTCTTCGAGCGACGCTTCCGGCGGCAGCACTGTCTGCAGAAGCAGGGCGCCTTCGTCGAGCTTCGGCATGAAATCGGATCCGATCCGGGTCGCGACGATGAGCGCGGGGATCGTGACCGCGGCGGCCAGCGCCAGGACGGCCTTCCGATGGCTGAGACACCAATCGAGAGCCGGCGCGTACATCCTCTTGACCTGGCGAATCAGCCAGACATCGTCGTGCGCGCCGGCCTTCTTCGGCCGCAAGACGAGCTCGCCGACAACAGGGACGACGCTCAGCGCGAGGACCAATGCCGCGGCCACCGCAGCCATCACGGCGGCTGCGAGCGGCTGATACATGCGTCCCTCGATACCCGACATGCCGAACAACGGAAGGAAGACGGCGATCACGATCACGGTGGCGAACGCGATCGGCCGACCAACCTCTGTCGCCGCACGAACGGCGATGTCCCGATGTTGTTCGCGAGAAGTCCCGGCCAGGCGGTGCAGGATGTTCTCGGTCACGATGATGGCCGCATCGACGAGCAGGCCAACGGCGATGGCCAGGCCGCCGAGCGTCATGGTGTTCAGGCCGACGTTCAAGCGGTTGAGGAGGATGCCGGCCAACGCGATCGACGCCGGAATCGTCAGCGTGACGATCATCGCCGCCCGCATGTCCCCGAGGAGCGCGAACAGCACGATCACGACGAAGAGCGCGCCCAGCAAGACCGCTCGGCCGACGCCTCCCAGCGCAGACTGCACGAGTGCGGACTGGTCGTAGACCGTGCGAAGAACGACGCCTTTGGGAAGGCCCCTTTGGATTTCAACGACCGCTTGCCGAATCCCCTCCGCCACGCGCACCGTGTCGGCGCCGAATTGTTTGATGATGCGGGCGCTGACCACTTCACCCTTCAGTCGGTGGGCCATGCCGCGTCGCGTCGCTGGAGCCTCGCGCACGTCTGCGATATCTCCGATGAGCACGGGTGTTGTGCCGCGGACGACGACAACGGTCTGCCGCAATTCGTCTACGCCGCCGGCTCGACCCAGGGCTCGGACGGACCACTCCATCGGCCCCTGGCGGACGAAGCCACCCGAGGCATTGACGTTCGAAGTCCCCACGGCATGGATCACCTCGTCGAGACTCACACGCCGCGCGGCCATCCGTTCCGGATCGATCTGCACCTGGAATTGCCGGAGATACCCGCCGAGGCGCTCGACGGTCGCGACACCTGGCACGGCAAGCAACCGATTCTTCACCTCGAACTCC
This sequence comes from Vicinamibacterales bacterium, assembly GCA_036557365.1. Classification (GTDB taxonomy): domain Bacteria; phylum Acidobacteriota; class Vicinamibacteria; order Vicinamibacterales; family CAVVIG01; genus DATKHR01. The sequence continues at coordinate 14,135 of DATBHR010000089.1, read as the reverse complement.
GCGAGATCACGCAAGGCCATCAAATCGGCGGCGCCTGGCTCCGCCTCGAGCGTGAACTCGAAGATTTCGTTCAGCCGTCCCGTGACACCCGACAAGAGCGGCGGTTCCGTTCCAGGCGGTAGCTGTGTGGCGATCTGGTTGACGCGTTCGGCCACAAACTGCCGTGCGCGGTAGTAGTCGGCATCCGGCTCAAATTCAACGGTTACCTGGCACACACCGAGCTGAGAGACCGAACGTACACGTCGAATGTCGGGCAATCCGGCCAACGCCGCTTCGAGCGGGATGGAAATGCCTGTTTCGAGTTCCTCGGCGCCCATCGCAGCGTTCTGAACGATCACGTTGAACACGGGCGCAGATAGATCGGGAAATACATCTCGGCGCAAGTTCTGCAGAGACATGACACCGAAGACGGTGCCAGCAATCGCGAGGATGACCGCGAGTGCCGGTCGAGATGTCGACGCGCGGATAAAGTGCTCGATCATTCGCGTTTCTCCCCATGCTCGCCTTCGGCGGCAGACCGCTCGGTCTCCGCCTTCAGCAGAAACGCCCCATCGACGACAATCGGCTCACCGGCGCGCACACCAGAGAGGATTTCGACTTCGCCGGCGATATCCCTTCCGCGGCCAATTGGACGAATCTCAAACGTACGGTCGTCTTTGGGAATGAACACACACCAGCGATCGCGCACACGTTGAACGGCCGCCGCCGGCACCGCGAGCAGCGTGCCTTGTTCCCCCACAGGCAGCCAGGCCGTTGCGGACATGCCCGGCCGCAGCATTCCGTCGCGGTTTGAGAGATCGATGCGGACAGCCACCGTCCGCGAGTCCGGATCGACGCTCTGCCCAATCAGGGCAACGGAACCTTGGAACGTTCGACCGGGAATTGCGGCGAAGGTGATACGCGCCGGTGCACCCTTCGCAAGTCGCACGGCGTCGCGCTCGAAGGCGTGCACGGTCAACCAGAGCGTCGAGACATCGCCGATTCGGAAGAGCGGTTTTGACGGATCGGCCGTCTGACCGAGCGCGATCGTGCGCTCGAGAATGACGCCGGAGATCGGAGACCGAAGCATCAGTGTCGACGCACTGGCACCATCGCCGGCCTGGTCAGGGGCGCCCAAGGATCTGAGCGATGCCTGCGCCGCGCGGACTTGAGCGTCGGCCGCGATCACCTCGTTTTCGGCCTCCTGGACTTCCCGAGTCGGAACGATTTGCTCGTTGTTCAGACTGCGTTTGCGATCCGCCGCGCGTTGCGCCAGGTCGCGCCGCGCCTGGGCGGTCGCCAGCTCCCCGCGCGCCTTGGCCAGCTCGCCACTCTCGAGTGTCGCCAGCACGTCGCCAGTCCCGACGCGCTGCCCCTCGACGGCGCGAAGGGATATGACCCGGGCCTGGAGCGGCGCGCTGACTTCGGCGTACGCGTTCTGATTCACGCCGAGCTCGCCGAGCAGGCTCGCGGACTCGCCTCCACGGTGTTCCTCGACCTTCGACGTCGTAATCCGCAGATCGCGGAGCATCTCGCGGTCGATGCGGAGCGTCGATCCGCTGATCCCAGGAGCGTCAGCCTTTTCCGTTTGCGCGTCCGGACGCGGGGCTGGGGTGGACGATGACTCGGACCGACAGCCCGTCAACGTCAGCGCGATCCCCACGTTGACGACCGCCCATCGCACAATCGAAGCATTCATCGCAGTACTCCCGCCGCCATCTGCCAATCAATCGAGGCGATCGCGGCTGCCGCGAGCGCTTCGACGTATTGGAGGCGCGTATCGACAAACTCCCGACGAATGACCAGCAGGTCGGGCAGGCTCAGCTCACCGACCTCGAAGCTCCGTCGAGCAAGACGCTCGTTTTCTTCGAGTCCTGGCAACACGTCGCGCTCGAGCGGCTCCGTTGCCGACAGTCGAAGCGTGAACGTATCTTTCGCCGCACGGGCGCGTAGATCGAGTTCCGATGTCACGGCTGTACGTTCCACATCGGCTCGCCGCTCACGCGCGGTGCCGGTAGCCACCTGCTCCTGGCCGCTATTGAAGAATGGAAGTGCGATCGAGAAGACACCCGCGGCACCTTGATTGCCTTCATCTCGCTTCACTCGCACTCCAAAACCAAGATCGGGTTTCTTGAAGGCCTGACCCAGTCTGATGTCAGCACGAGCCTCGGCGGCCTCGGCGACAAGAGCTTGTACCTCGGGGCGTTCCGCCGACGGGACGACTTGCGCGTCCAGACCAGCGCGAACGAGATCGGTCAGATTGCCGACTGGTTGCGGGTCGGATGGATCACTCCAAGCGAGCAGCGCCTTGAGCTCACCGACGGCGGCCGTTCGTTCGGCCGCAGCAGCCCGTGTCTGCGATGCTGCCCGTGCAGCCGCACCGCGTGCCACGTTGACGTCGAGCAGGGCGATGTCTCCCGCGCGGAACCGACGGTCGGCGACGTCACGCGCCTCATTCGCCACGCCTTCAGCCGCTCGCAGGATGTCGATGCGCGTCTGCGCCAGCAGCGTGCGGACGTAGGCCAGCGCGACGTCGCGAACGAGCTGCCGGACGGTGGCGTCCGACACCGCGGTTTCTCGAGCCACTCCGGCTTCGGCGCCGGCGATCCGGGCGCCGCGTCGATTGCCGAGCTCGAAGGTCTGACTGACTCCGAACTCGTAGTCAGTAACGGTGCCGGTGTCGAGCCACCGCGGACCGGCCGACGCGTCGATGACCGGGTTATCGCGAAACCGAACCTGAGCGCCGGCGAGGCGCCCGCGTGCTTCGTCGATGCGCGCTCGAGCGACCGCCACGCGCGGTGCACGCTCCCGCGCCATCGTCAGCGCTTGCTGAAACGTAAGTGGACTCTGGGCCTGTGCGGCCGACGCGGCCAACACAAGCAGACACGCGGCTCCGTACGGAACCGAACTGCGACGAGACATACCTCTCCTTCAACGTAGAAACAGGTCGTACGCCGACCTGCGTGTGGTCTACGCCTGGAGCGGTTTCGGAATGTGGAGAATGTCGAGCGGTACGCCTGAGGGCAGCGCGTTGTGCCCTGGCGATGAGAGGTTGACGGGGGGCAGCAACCCGCCGGCGACACCGACGGGCATCATAGGCACGACTGGCGATGCGCAGCACCCACACGTGCATCGCACGCAGAACGCCGGGCAGCCGCTGTCTGGGCCGGACTCGCTTGTGCCGACGCCGCAATTCTCCGGGACCACAAGCGCGGTGACACCGCTCGCGTCCGCGAACAACAGGGCCAAGAGCACGATGAGAAACGCCCGACGCATTCGATCAATGGTATACCACGGATGACCCGAGTGGCCTCAGCCGTAACCTTTCACGACGGTTGCCGGGAGGAGCGCGATGGGAATTGAGCTGGAACTCGCAGTGCTGCTGGCGTTTGCCGTCATCGGTCAGAGCACGTTCGCCCGATTCGAGATCGAGACGCCGGCAGCTCGCAAGATCATCAAGTGGTTCACGATGGTGGGCCTGACGCTGATCGTGTATCGCTTCGTCGGCCACTGGGCGTTGCTCGTTCCCATCGGGATGGGCCTGGCAGGAACGACGTTCCACTTCATCTGGTGCCGGCGTCATGGTATCGACCCGCTCCGAGCAACTCCGGCTCGCAAATACTACGAGTTGCGCGGTTGGACATGGCCGTACGCGACGGAATAAGTGCGCGCGTTGTGGCCATCGAGAATCATCGCCGCGCAGACCTCTCAGTCCGTTGAGGACCCGAGCGATTCATTGGAGCGGCGCGACCCGCGCACAGAAATCCCGTTGAATGCGTCCTGACGAACACGGACAAATACCGAACAACACTCCGGTAAGTGAGCGACTCGATTGCGATAGGACTGTGATACGTCAGGCTCAAAACCTCGAAGAACATCGAGGTTTACGGCCGCACACCGAGTGATCGGTTTGGAGGGTTAAGTCGCTGATCGCGTGTGCGTTGGAACGCTTTGGAGCATGTCAGTGCGGCTGGCCAGCTTCGATTTCCAAGCGTGCTCGATCGACCACTCCGACATCTCTCCGTTTAGAATCAACAACTTGCGAGCGGTCTGGAACAGTGTAGCGCAAAACCTCCCTTCGCGCATATTCGATCTCAGATGTTCCATCGTTCCAATCGCTTGCGAGCAGACGCGCGGCAACGCGAATGGCAATTGTGATAGACCTTCCAATGTCGTCCGATCACTTACGGGGATTTCGCTGTGCTTGGTTCACGATCTCTCCGGCTTCTCAGCGCGCTGATCGGTGTCTACGCTCAACACGATCTTGCCGCGCTTGTGGGGACGGCCGGCGAGCATCTCGTGTGCGATTCTGGCCTCGCTCAGCGGCAACACCTCGCCAACGGACGTCGTGAGCTGCCCGCTGTCAATCATCCGGCCGATACGTTCGAGGCGTTCAGAGGTCACGTTTACCAGGAAGAACATGGCGCGAACCCCATGACGCGCCGCGATGCCCTGATCCGGAGCCGAGGCTGACGAGACAAGGACGCCACCACGCTTGAGGACGGCAAACGATCGGGCTTGCGTCTCACCCCCAACCGTGTCGATCACGAGGTCCACGTCCGACGCTGCTGTTTCGAATCGCGTGGTCCGCACATTGATGACGGCGTCTGCGCCCAGGCTGCGGACGTACTCGACATCATCCGGGAACGCCGTCGCAAGAACCTCGCGGGCGACGCCTTTGGCCATTTGCACGGCGTAGGCGCCGACGTTGCCGGCGGCACCATGCACCAGGACACGTTTGGTGGAATCGACCGCTCCGTAGTCGAACAGCATCTGCCACGCGGTGGTCGCCACCACGGGTATTGAGGCGGCTTCCACGAATCCGATCCGCTTCGGCTTACGCGCCAACATCGTCGCGGTCGCAAGGGCGTACTCGGCGTACGCACCCTCGAACACACCATTAGTGACGCCGTAGACGTCTTCGCCCGGCTGGAACGGGACGTTGCCGCGGACCTGCTCCACGATGCCGGCGACATCCGCGCCTGGTGTTAAAGGCAGCTGGTGCGGGATCGAGCTCGTGCCGCTCCGGACCCACGCGTCCCACGGACCGACGCCGGCAGCCTTGACGCGAACCAGCACCTGCCCGTCGGCTGATACCGGCTGCTGCACCTCCTCATACACGAGCGCGTCGATACCGCCGAACGCGTGCACTCGTATCGCCTTCACGGACGTCGCTCTCCACCAGTCTTCGGCACGTTCGTCGCCTCCACGTATTTCGTGTCGGTTGGACCGACGCCGGTGATCTCGACAAGCGCGGGCTCGTCGAGCGTCCGTGCGAAGTGATTCGCGCCGGCCGGTTCGGAGTACACGCTGCCCGGGGGAAGCGTCTTCAGCGCGTCGGTTCCGAAGCGATCGCCATAGCCGAATTGCCACTGCCCAGAGATTACGGTCGCCGTGCGGTCGTCGCGATGCGAATGCGCGGGTATCGTCGTGTGCGCCGGGACGAACAGGGCGATAGTGTACAGCCCACCGCGTGAGGGATCCCCGGCGAGAACGCGCGTCGTGACGCCCTGCAGGCCTGAACTCCCGATCGCGTCCGACCGAGTGTCTGTCGCGCGGATTTCGTCCGGCGTCAGGCGCAGTTGCGGCGTCGTCGACGCGCCGCCGAGATTCGACAGGAAGTGCATCAGCGCGTCGACGGTCTCGGTCGGTCGCTCCTCCATCAGCCAGTGCCCGGTCTCTGGCAGCACCAGTGACGTCGCCGTCGACGCGATCAGCTTCGCCTGCCGCCCGAGCGCCTCGCCGTTTGCCTTCGCTCCGCCGATCGACAACACCGGTATCCTCAGCGGCGTCTTCGCAAACCGCGCGAACTCGTCGGCCGCCTGCGGAAACGAGGCGAAGTACGCCCACGCCGCTCGCATGCGGCCGGGCCGCGCGTAGGCGTCCGTATACGCTCGCCGGTCCGCGTCCGGGATCGAGTGGTGCCGCTCAGCGGCGAACTCGTTCCAGTAGTAGTCGAAGTATTCCCGTTCGCGGCCGGAAACCAGCCGCTCCGGGGTTGCACCGTGAAAGCGGAAGTGCCACAGCTGGGGGTTGTCGTAGATGTCCTTCCAGCCGTCAACACCAGGCAAGAAGGCGTCCATCAGCACCAGACCGTCCGTCTCGTCGTGGAACTGCGCGGCGTACGCGTAGGCGACCATCAGGCCGATGTCGTGGCCCACGACAGTCGCTTTGTCGACGCGGAGACTCTTCACCAAGCCGTGAATCCGCCGCGCGGCCATGGACAGGGTGACGTCGTCCGTCGGGATGTCGGATCCACCGATGCCCGGCAGATCGGGCGCGATCACGTGGAATCGGTCGGCGAGACGCGGGATCAGCGGCCGCCACATTCGTGAGGTCTCGGTATAGCCATGCAGCAAGACGACGGTGGGGCCCCGTCCGGCCTCGAGATACTGCAGGCTCAGTCCGTCGACGGTGGCCCTTCGCACCATAGTCGATGCGTCAGGTGCTTGCGACGCCACCGTGCCGACGAATGAGCCCTGCACCGCGGCGGCGATGAGCAGCGCAACTGGGATGAGTATTCGAAGACGCATCGCTGATTCCTCTACCTCGGGTCGACGCGTTTCGTGATCCAGGAGGTGATGTCCTCGATGACGACGTCCTTGCCGACGTCGTTCAGCAAGTCGTGAAAATACCCGTCGTACAGCTTGAGCGTCTTGTCCGAGGCGCTCGCGTGGTCGTAGAAGAATTGACTCCCGTCAGCCTTGGCCGCCTTGTCAGCTGTGCCGTGCAGAATCAGAACGGGCAATGCGATGCGACCAAAATTCTGTTTGAGGTGCTCGTCGGCGCGCACCAGCGCCGCGATCGTCTCGGCCGGTTGCGTCTCGTGCGCGATCAATGGGTCGGCATTCATACGTTCGACGGTTCCCGGATCGCGCGAGAAGTCTTCGTTCTTCAGATGCAGCACGTGGAGATGGGGGGCAATGTGCGCGACACCTTTCAGCGCGGCGAGCGCGAGGTCCGGCGCCGGCGTTTGAAACGCGAAGCTCTCGCAGATCAATCCCGCGAGCTGGTCCTGGTGTTCGAGCGCGTAGAGACACGCGACCACACCGCCGGCGCTGTGCCCGAGCAGAAATACCGGCATACCGGGATGGCGCTCTCCGGCGACCGCGAGACAAGCGGCCGCATCGCCGACGTACGCATCGAACGTATCGACATAGAACCGCTCGCCCGCTGATTTGCCGCGCCCGCGCAGGTCGACCGCGTACGCGGCGAGGCCGGCCTTGACGAAGTGTTCGGCGGCCCAGCCGTAGTACTCGCTGTGGGCGTTGAAACCCGGAACGATCACGACCACGCCGGCTGGTCGAGTCGGTCGCCAGGAACGAAGGAAGAGATTTACGTCTCCGTTTCTGGTTGAGATTTCCTCGTAGGTCATGTCCGAAGCCGTCGTCGTCATCGCTCCCTCTTTTCTCCGCGACCTGGCGCGGTTGGCGTGATGGTGCCTCCGGACGGGTGGACGGCGCTTGCCTGAAGTAACGGTTTTGGCAGGAATTTCCGATCAATTTGCGTCGGGCCATCGGCAACCGTGGTAGCGTCGACTCCAGCGCAATGCCGTCCAGCACGTTCGGCGAGATTTTCGGCGATCGTCTCCACGCGGAACATCACGTCGTACTGGCTGTCCGCACGCTGCGAAACACCGATGCGACGGTCACTGAGGTGCGTTCCGACCATCCGACGCTCGAGCAATCCGATCCGCTGCCGGGCGGAGACGTGTTCTGCGTGGGTGTCCAGCTACGAGATTTTCCGAGACACGAGTGGTGGGAGGACGGGCGACCGGCGCCCGTGGTGCCACTCGGCAGAGGACAGATCACCCTCTACGATCTGAAGCGCGACCCGCGATTCCGGATGAACAACCCGTTCCATTCCATTCATGTCGCCCTGCCGCGCGCGCTGATGGATGGCATCGCTGACGAGTCAGGCGCCCGGCGGATCACCGATGTGCAGTACAAGCCTGGCGAAGGCATCTGGGATCCGGTCATCCAGCGGCTGATTCTTTCCCTTCAGCCCGCCCTCGCGTGTCCTGAGCGCACCAGCCGGTTGTTTGTGGATCACGTCGTCCGGGCGATCGCCCACCATGTGGCGGCCACCTATGCGCACACGCCTGCCGTGCTTCCACGCCCGGGCGGCCTTGCACCGTGGCAACGGCGCCGCGCGCTGGAGTTCATCAGCGCTCATCTGGAGGGCAATCTGACGGTCGCCGATATTGCCCGCCACTGCGGGCTTTCGGTCGGTCACTTCGTATCGGCGTTCAAGCGAAGCACAGGAGTGACGCCGCACCAGTGGTTGATCGAGCGCCGGGTGGATGTCGCCAAACGCCTGCTCAAGGACGATGACCTGCCGCTCTCGCAGATCGCGCTCACTTGCGGGTTTGCTAACCAGAGTCACTTCACCCGCGTCTTCCGACTCGTCACTGGTTGTACGCCGGCGGCCTGGCAGCGACGATCGCGCGTCGACCCGTGATTGCCGGGAGCGCCAGTCTAACGTGCGTGGGAATCCGGCCACGCCTCCCGCCGGAGGATCAAATTGGCGGCCCGGCGGGACGCCGGCCCTCGAACTCCTCGTCGTGGGCGATCCTTGCGATGATGCTGATTCTGTCCTTGCGGTAGGAAACGCGGTCCGAGACACGCGCGGGAGCGAGTACGTAACGCATGGCGCAAAGGCCGGGAATGGGTGGTCCCGGGGAAGTCTTACCGATAGTCCTGCAGTTCGACGCCAGTGCGCATTTGGGCTCTGAACAGCAGCTGAATGAGCCCGAGGCGGTTCGCGACGTTGATGGTCGCGTTTCGCAGCCACAGCCCGAACGCACTCCTGGGGACGAAGCTCGCAGCGAAATCGCGCGCCCCCTTCTGCTTGCGCTCCACATAGGGCCGCAGGCGCTGTTCATAGATTTCGAATGCGGACGCGTGGCCTGCCGCGGCGACACGCAATTCCCCAGCGAGCGCGTAGGCTTCGGCCATCGCCATCGCTGACCCTTCGCCGGCAAGCAGGCTCGGACACGCGCACGCGTCGCCGATCAGAGCGACGCGCCCCTTGGTCCAACTCGGCATGACGATCTGACTGACCCGGTCGAAATAGAGATCGGTGCTGGCCTGAAGCGCGTGGAGCATCGCGTCGGTTTCCCAGCCGCCGCCAGCGTAAAGGCGGGTCAGGACCTCTTTCTGACGCGAGGCATCGTGGACGGGAGCTGCACGGGAATCGGATTCGGCGAACACCAGCATGAAGACCGTCGTGTCCTCGTCGACAGTGATTCGCCAAATCTGCCGGCCAGGTTCGCCGTAAGTCACGTATGCGTGCGCATCATGGAACGGGTAGCCTCGGGCAGTGAACGCGGCGACGTAGTATCCGAGAAATCGCTCGAATCGCGTTTCTTCACCAAAGCAGAGTCGTCGCACGGCGGAGTGCAGGCCGTCGGCACCGATGACCAGATCGAACGTCTGAGCTTCACCTTCGCGAAATGTCACCTCCACGCCGCGCGGGCTGTCTTCGAGGCGGGTCACGCTGTTCCCGAACCACACGTCGACTCGGTCCTTGATGGCTTCGTAGAGCGTAGAAGCGAGCGCCGAACGTGGAAGGCTCATACCCCGGCCCTTGATGAGCTTTTGCACCGCGCCTTGGTCGAAGCCGCTGATTCGCCGGCCCGAGCGATTGACGATCCGGAATTCCTGAACGTTGAGGTCATGCCGGCGGAGTTCGTCCAGCACGCCCATCTTTTCAGCCACGTCGTAGCCGAGGCCCCAAAAGTCGATGACGTAGCCACCGGTGCGCGGTTCGGGCGCCTGTTCCACCAGGGTCACCGCATATCCGTATCGATCGAGCCACCAGGCCAGACAAGAGCCTGCTACCCCGGCTCCTGACACCAGAACGTTTCCGGGCATTCCACATTCTCCTTTGGACCGCCTCTCTGATCGGGATGCAACCCGGCCATTGAGAAACGAGAACAGGTACGCCAGCGTGACAATCCAGGGCGAAGGCCGACGCGGTCTAGCGCGCCGCCCGCGGCCTCAGATCCTGAACGGCACCTGGAGGTCTCCGGACGCGAAGCCGGTGCGTGAAACGATCGATGTCTCCAGCGACACCGGAACGCACTTGGAGTAGTACCGAGGCGCACGGTTTGTCACGCCGCAAGTGAGCAAATCGATTGTGATAGGAATGTGATACGTCAGGTTCAAAACCTCGAGAAACATCGAGGTTTACGGACGCACGCCGACTGATCGTTTTCGAAGGTTAAGTCGCTGATCGGATGTGCGTTGCGACGCTTTGGAGTGAGTTAGCGCGAGTGGCCAGCTTCGATTTCCAAGCGTGCTCGATCGACCACTCCGACATCTCTCCGCTTTAGAATCAACGAGTTGCGAGCGATCCGTCTTGATTATCGCACACGTCGGAGAATCCGCATTCGGCAATTGATCAGAGCTAGACACGACGGCCCCACGCCGCCCACATGATCGAGGAGGGCATGATGAATTGGGAGTCGTTCAATCGGGCGAGGTCTTCCTCAATCTCGCTGGCGGTGACGTCGCCGGCTTCGATCATTGCCGCGCGGAGCTGCTCGCAATTCGAGCGAACGATGTCGGCGCCGGGGTGAGCCGCCCTGAACCATGAACGCACGCGCTTCGGCTCCAACGTCGCCGAGCCGGAGCGTCCGCAGGTAACCGAACAGCCGCCTCCCGAAGCGGCGGTCGAAGAGGTGTTTCGCCAGCTGTCTTCCCATCGCGACATGTGTTCGCAGCAGCAGCGCACCATCACCGACCGCCGGATCCGGCGGCATCGACTCGGAATCGAATTCCTCGCAGACCAGCCAGCCTCCCGGTTTCAGTGCCAGACGCAGCCCGGCCAGCACCCGCAGCGCGCCCGGCAACGCATTGAGCACGAGCCGCACGTGAATCAGATCGAACGCGGATTCGGGAAGTGGATCGGTGACGACGTCGTGGCGGCGGACCTCGACATTGGGAAGATCCAGCGTGCGAAGGAAGCGCGGATCGATGTCGGTGACCAGCACGCGGCCCGTCGGGCCGACGCGATCCGCGGTGTCTGCTGCAGCACGCCGAACGCGATCGCGTACGCGCACGCGTACAGCAGCGTCGTCACCACTGTCGTCCTTCTCAACGCGGGCTCGAACAGCTCCGCGAGACTCGGTCGTCTCAATTCGCCGAGCGCGCACTTCTCTGCCCAGATCGGCGACTCCGGCAAGAACGGACGGATTACGACGAGCGGGATCGCCGGCGCCAGACCGAACAGCAGCGTGTAGCGCCACGCTTCGTGTGCCCCATGAATGGTGGGCAGCCGCTCGCCGAACGAGACCGCCGTGTAGTACGCAGCGGTGGCCATCAGGCCTCCCAGCGCGACCGCTGCTTGCGTGTAGCCGAGCACGGACTGTCGCTGCCGCGGATTGCGAAACAGCTCCGCCAGCCAGGTCACGGCGGCAACGTATTCGACCGCCACCCCGACCACCGTCGTGCAGCGGAAGAGGAGCAACTGGCGCAGCGTCGTCGCGTGGCTCGCCGCGAAGGCGGAGACTGTATACACGCCGATGCTCCACACGAGCACGCGCCGACGCCCCAGGCGGTCGGTAAGATAGCCCCCAAGCAGACCGAAGATGCCGCCGATCAAGGCGGGAATATAGAAGAGGAGACTTACCCAGCGGTCGAATGCGGCGTCTCCGGGAGCCAGTGCGCCGAGCGACGCCAACGCCGGGCGTAGGATGAGAGGGAGCACCACCACTTCATAAGGGTCGAACGCGAAGCCCAGTGCCGCAATTCCGCAGATCAGCCATTCGACGGGCCGAAGGCTGGCGGCCGCGTCCGGGTCGGCCGCGGCCGGATGCGCGGGCGCGATCAGCCGGGACATGCGCGAACTTCTCGCCACGAAGCCTAGACCGGCCGCGAAATGTATACAAGTGCTGTCGGGCTCAGAAGGCCCCGATCGACCACTCCGACATCTCTCCGAGACCGTCGCGCCGAACGTGTTCAAGCTGGGCGACCGATGACGCACCTTCCGCGCTCGCAGCCAGTCCCGAAGAGATCGCGCGGATGACGCGTCGCCTCCAACGTCTCAGGGTTGCCTGATCAATCGGTCTGACGCGTTCAGCGCGCCGGGACGATCGCACTCGTCGATCGGAACGTTCGGATGTTCAAGCGCGGCGTGGTCCGCTTCCCCCTCCGGTTGAGGTCACACGGATCGTCGCTTGCTTCGAGTCATCGAATATCGGCTTCACTGAGGAGGTTGAAGATGCTCAGCGATAACGATGTCGTCGCGACGGTTGCGGTGAAAAACCTGAAGGCGTCGAGAACGTTCTACGAGCACACACTCGGGTTGACGGTGCTCATGGAGAACGAAGAGGTTCTGACATTCAAAAGCGGTCGATCGATGCTGTTCGTGTACCGATCGCAATATGCGGGCACCAATCGCGCGACAGCGGTCACCTGGATCGCCCACGACGTCGAGGACATCGTCCGGACGCTGAAAGGGCGAGGAGTGACATTCGAGCACTACGACATCCCGCAGATGACGCGGCAGGGCGACGTTCACGTCTCCGGCGCAATGAAGACGGCATGGTTCAAGGATCCCGACGGCAACATTTTCAGTATCGTCACGCCGTCGAGCGCCGCGCCCGGGCAGGCCGTCGGAGGGTCAGTGCGAACTACCGCATAGCGGCGATCGCGTCCACTTCGGTCGCGCGCCGGGCTGGAAGGTAGCTGGCTAGAACGGCGATGCCAAACAGAAGGAGAGGTGCGATCAGAAACACCGCCGGATCATGGGGGCGCACCCCGTAGAGCAAACTTGCCATCACGGACGCAGCGGACGCAGAAAAAACCAAGCCGGCAACGACGCCCACGCCAGCAAGCGCGATCCCCTTGCGCAGGAACATTCTCAGAATGTCCTCCCGGCGCGCGCCCAGGGCCATGCGGATACCGATTTCGCGCGATCGTTGGCCGGCCATATAAGCCAACAAGCCGTAAATGCCGATGGCGGCCAGCAACACCGCCAATCCAGCAAATGCGCCCACCAGATCGGCAGAGAAACGACGTGAAGCCAGTGACCGATCAAGGACGTCATCCATAGAAGAAACACCAAATACCGGCAAGCCGGGATCGATGCTCTGGATTTCATGCCGAATCTGTGGTTCGAGCAGGCTCGCGGACAGAGACGTCCGCAACACCACGCTCAGCCGCTTGGTGGAGTCTTGATAGGTCGACACGTAGATATGGGGAGCGCCGTCGATGTCGAGACCGTCACTCTTGATATCGTTGACAATACCCACGATGGTCGTCCATGGCTTCGTAGGGTCTCGTCTGAACCGCACTCGACGGCCCAGCGGATCGCCGGTCGGCCAGTACTTCCGAGCGGTGCTTTCGTCGATGATGGCCACCAGCGGTTTGCCGTCTTGATCGTCCTCGGTAAATGAGCGGCCGCGGAAGAGCGAGGCCTGTAACACCTTGAAGTAATCGGGGCTTATCCGGATTCTCTCCGCACGCAGATCCTGCAAGGACTCGACCGGTCCATCTTCAATGGCAAAACCCTCATACGTTGTGCCACCGACCGCATTGGGATTGGTATTGGTGCTCGGTAGAGCCGAGGTGATGGCGGCGAGTTCCACTCCCGGAATCGTTTTCACGCGCCGCAACAACTCACGATCAAAGGCCGCTCTGCGAGGCACATCGAGATACGGGTCCGCCGCATGTTCGTTGGGATTTGGAAGCTGTATGTTGGCCGTGACAATTTGAGTTGGATTGAAGCCGGGATTTTCCTGCAACAGATCCCGCAGCGTACGCAGCAGCAAGCCGGCGCCGACCATCAGGATGACGGCAAATGCCAGTTCAGAGACGATGAGCACATCCCGCAATCGGCCGGTCTTGGTGCTGCAGCCGGACCCTCGGGCGCCTTCGCGCATGGCTGAGGAGAGCGCGACTTTCGTCGAATGAAGCGCTGGAGCCAGCCCAAACACGATGCCGGTGAGAATGGAAATCAGGAGAGCGAACGCCAGCACCCCCCAGTCGATTCGGACTTCGTTGAGCCGGGGAACATTCGATGGCACGAAGCGCAGGATGAAACCCAAAGCACCCACTGCGGTCGCGACTCCCGCGGCACCGCCGATGAGCGACAGCAGCAGGGACTCGGTCAGCAGCTGGCGGATCATGCGGCCGCCGCCCGCCCCCAGC
>DATBHR010000088.1:0-22849 GCA_036557365.1 Vicinamibacterales bacterium | reverse complement strand
CGTACATCAAGAAGACGTACGAATACGCGCGCAACCACAAGTGGTACATGGAAGCGCGCATGATCACCGTGCACGATCTCTACGCCTTCCAGCCGGACATGAAGGTGTCGCTCGATCCGTTCGTCGACATCATCGGACGTCACTTCAAGCAGCCGAAGGAAGGACTGGGCTTCGACGGCAGCCCGACCGCCCACATGTGGCGGACGATGATCTTCCCGGATCATCCGCTCTAAACCGATTCAGACCCGGTGCCTGCGATGGCGGGCACCGGGTCGCGTCGTCCTTCCTCGCGTTTCCACGATCACCGACTCTGACAAGCCGCGATCGGCTCTAACGCGTGCGATTGTCCCGGCCGATATCCGGGGTGGTGCTGCGCGCGTTCGGGGTGTCTGACAAGGGCCGGGTCAGAGCGGCCAACGAAGACTGCTTCGCGGTTCACGCGGACCTCGGCCTGCTCCTCGTCGCCGACGGCATGGGCGGGCACAACGCCGGCGAGATAGCCGCGCGCATGGTGGTGGACGGCGTCGGCGACTACCTCCGGGATGCACACGTGCGTCCGCAGGACGAGAAACAGCCCTGCGAGCAACACTCCGCGTGGCCGTTCGGATTCGACGATGGCGCGTCGCACGAGGCCAACCTCATCCGCACGTCGATTCTCCTGGCGAGCCTGCACATCTTCGAAACAGCCGTCAGCACAGACGGGTACGGGGGCATGGGAACCACCGTCGTGGCCGCGCTGGCCGTGGACGACACGCTGACGGTCGGCCACGTCGGCGACAGCCGCCTCTATGTCCTGTCGGGCGGCAGGCTCCGGCGGTTGACGACGGACGATTCGTGGATGGCGACCGTCGCCGCCAGCGACCCGACGATCGATCTGCGGCAATACCAGCATCATCCGATGCGGCACGCGTTGACGAACGTCGTCGGCGGCCGCACGCCGACGCAGGTTCACGTCGCCGAGCAGCGTCTCGGCGTGGGTGAGCGCGTGCTGCTGACGACCGACGGCGTCCACGACGTGCTCGACGATCGTTCGCTCGAGAGTCTGATGACGAGCGGCAGCGGGGTCGAGTCCATCGGACAGCGCATCGTCGCCGCGGCGCTCGCCCGCGGCTCGCGCGACAACTGCACGGTCGTCGTGGCTGAATATTGCTGACGACGCCAACTCGCAACTGACAACTCGCAACTGACAACTCGCAACGAACAACTAACAGCGCTCAACGGACGACGAACAACCTTCGCCGTCCCCGCGGCCGAGATTCTCCGTCGAGAGTTGTTCGTTGAAAGTTGAAAGTTGAAAGTTGAAAGTTGTTCGTTGAGTGTCGTTCGTTGTTTTATCCGACGAACTTGTAGCCTGCGCCGTGGACGGTGAGGATGTGCTCGGGCTCGTGCGGCGCGCGCTCGATCTTCTGGCGAAGCTTGGCGACGAAGTTGTCGATGGTCCGCGTGGTGGGCGATTCCTCGTATCCCCAGACCTGGTTGAGAATCTGTTCCCGCGTGACGACTTGACCCGTGTGGGCGACGAGATAGCGCAGCAGATCGAATTCGCGCGCGGTGAAATCGATGCGCTGCCCGGCGCGGTGCGCCTGGTGCGTGCGGAAGTCGATCTCGATGTCGCCGATGCGGCACGTTTCGAGCCCAGACGGCCGTCCGCCCGCGCGGCGCAGCACCGCCCGGACGCGCGCCAGCAGCTCGGTGATGCTGAACGGCTTCGTGACGTAGTCGTCGGCGCCGAGCTCGAGGCCGAGCACTTTTTCCGTTTCCTGCGAGCGCGCGGTCAGCATCACGACCGGCGTCGGGTTCGCGCGCGCGCGAAGTTCGCGGCAGACCTCGAACCCGTTCTTGCGTGGCAGCGTGATGTCGAGCACCACCAGATCCGGCGCGGTTGAAATCGCCTTCGCCAGACCGTCTTCGCCGTCCGCCGCCGTTACGACTTCGTATCCTTCGAGCTCGAGGTTGTCACGCAGACCGAGCAACATCTGGGGCTCGTCCTCGATCACCAGTATTCGCTTCGTCACGTCCAATGTCTCCTGCAAACAGCGGGAAGTACAAGCTGAAACGACTGCCGCGTCCAGTTTCGCTTTCCACGCGCACGAATCCGCCGTGCCCGCGCATCACGTGGTCGACGATCGCCAACCCGAGTCCGGTGCCTTGCGGACCGGATCCGGCGTCGGTCTGGATTCGGTAGAACTTCCGGAAAATCCGCCGCTGGAATCGCTGTGGGATGCCGACGCCGTGGTCCGTGACCCTCACCACGCCGTGCGGCCCCTCCGTCGTGACCTCGACGCTGATGTTCCGGTTCTCTGGAGAATACTTCATCGCGTTGGACAGGAGGTTTTCAATCGCCTGCTCGGAGGCCTCGGGATCGATGAGCACGGGCACGACGTCCGTCAGCCGCGACGTGACCGTGAACTGGTTGTGCCGGAACTGGCTCTCGAGCGAGTCGAGCACCCGGCGCGTGACCTCGGTCAGATCCTGCGGTTCGCGGCGATAGCGCCGCAGGCCCGCTTCGATCTTCGAGAAGTCGAGCATGTTGTTGATCAGCTTCGTGAGCTTCCGCGCCTCGCTGTTGATGATGCGGTAATACTCGCTGGCCCGCTCGGTGTTCTTGAGCCGTCCGAGTTCGAGCGTCTCCGCGAACAGTTGGATGAGCGCCAGCGGCGTCTTGAGGTCGTGCGACACGCTCGACACGAAACTCGATTTCAGTTCGGCCAGCCGGACTTCGCGCGCCAGCGCGCGCGCGACGAAGAACACGCCGAGCGCCATGACGACCGCGAGAATCGCCATCATCGCGCGCTGCGGCCGTTCGCGCGCAGCGACGATCGCCGGGATGGACTGATCGCCGAAGCCGGTGCGCACGCGCCAGATTTCGATCCGCCCGTTCTCGGGCGCGGCAAACTGCGTCAGGTCGGAATCGTAGAAGACCATCGGGAACGTGCGCTCGTCCACATATCCCGCAGGCGCCGGACCGCCAGGGGGAAACACCACGCGCCCATCGCCGTCGAGCACGGTGACCGACAGCGGCGGGAACCCGATCGGTCCCTCGACGTTTGCGAACTTGCTGGCGACCAGCCGCGGAATGTATTCGGTGCGGAGCCGTTCCGCGTCCACGCGCAGCGCGACGAAGCTCGTCATGCGATCGCGCGACGGGAACGTGAACCGCAGCTGCGCCAGGTAGTACGTGCGGCGGCCGTTCAGCGACGCTTCGTAGACCGAGATCGCGCGCTTCTGCGGCGCCAGCGCACGAAACTGCTTGACCATGAACGCGCCTTCCGGCGGGTTGACGACGAAGGTCCGCGTTTCGCGATCGTAGGAGAGGACGTCACCGCGGTGCTCGTTCGTGACGTCGGACCAGACGTAGAAGCCGTCGACGAACGGGTCGTTGGTCAACCCCTGCTCGAACGTCGCTTCGATGAACGCCATGTCGAGCGGCTCGGTCTGGCGCTGTCCGATCTTGAGGAGTACGTCCGTGCGGGGCGCGCGCAGGGTGTCCTGCAGCGTCTTGGTCAACCCGTCGGCGGTTTCCTGACTGAGCTGACGCAGGACGACCGTCGACGCCTTGCCGAGATCCGACAGCGATCGGAACTGGAAGTAGAAGAGGATAGCCACCGGAATCGCCACACCAACCGCGAGTCCGACGGAGAGGCGCAGGCTTCGGTCGCGAACGAGTTGCTGTATGTCCATCCGGCTCCCTGGCCGGGCGCGCCGGCAGGCCGCGGTGGAGCGACGTGTCCGTCGGCTCCGTCGCGGCGCGGCCGGCGACTCGGTCTCTTACGGCTGTGCCGTCGTCTTGCCCTGATTCGCGAGGAAGCCCTGGATCTGCTTCACCGCGTAATCCACCTTGATGTCGTACGCCATCTTGCCGAGCGCCGCGGTCGAGCGGCGCGCATCGCCGCTGATGCCGTTGTTCTTGCGAGGCGGTGCGTTCGGATCGTCGGCGCGGCCGCGGCCGCGCTGTCCGGGCGGCGGAACGGGATCGCCTTCCGCCGTCGCAATCAGATCCTTGCGGACCCAGCCCTTGTCGCCGCCGAGATAGAGCATCGTCGACGTGTCGGGAATGCCGGCGTGCGAGCTGGTCGGATATCCGTGCTCCTGCAGCCACTTGTCGAAGTCGCCCTGCGCCTTTGCATAGACCTCGTCGCAGAAGTACACGTGCTTGCCCTGCGGCGCGTACTTCGCTTCGAGCTTCTTCGCGACGTCAGCGTAGGTCTGCGGCTGACCGCCGCCGTGGTCGCCCATGATGACGACGTTCTTGAAGCCGCTGGCGATGGCCTGCTCGGAGATGCGCTCGAGGATCGCGCCGAGCAGTTCCGGCGTGAGGCCGATCGTGCCGGGCAGGTCGGCGCTCGCGTTGTTCGGCGTGTAGGGCAGCACGGGCATCGCGATGGCGTTGCCGAGGCGCAGCGCGATCGCGTGCACGATGGCCTTGCCCATCAGCGTGTGACCGCCGTTCACGTTCTGCGGTCCGCGCTGTTCGGTGCCGCCGGTGTAGAAGAGCGCCGTCGTCTTCCCGTCGGCGATGGCTTTCTTCACCTCGGGCCACGTCATCATCTCGAAGTCGACCAGCGGCTCTTTCTTGGCAGCGGCAGCTGCGGACTGTTTTGCCGCCGCCGGTTTCGCCGCCGGCGCCTGCGCGAACGCGGTCGCGGCAGAGAGCAGCGCCACGGCGGAGAACGTCGACATCACACCACGCATATCAGACTCCTTTGAGCTGTTGCAGCTGCTGCTTCGCCTGCCCGTTGTTCGGATCGAGCTCGACGGCCTTTTCCAGATCCTTGACCGCCGCGTCCTTGTCGTTCAAGCGCTGGTGCGCCTGCGACATGGTCTGATACGTCCGCGACGACTTCGGGAAGAACTCGAGGTTGACCTTCAGCCACGCGAGCGCGTTGTCGGCGTGATTGGCGCCGAGCGCGGCCTGCGCCATCGCGATCAGGCCGTTCTCCGTGAAGTCGTACGCCATCGATCCGTAGTACCGCGTACGAAGGTCGTGGTATTCGGTGACGGCGGCGTCGAGTCCCTTCGTCGAGACCGTTTCGTTGAGAAGCTGGACGAGCGGTTTGGGGATGGCGACGCCGCGGTGGCAGGTGACGCAGCCCACGTGCGTCATGGCGTCGGCGGGTTTACCGGTCACCGACGGAAGCTTTTCGTTGATTTCGCGCGCGAGGACGAGCATCTGACGCGCGGTCTTCTTCGTCGTCTTCTCGTCGGACGCCATGTCGAAGCGTCCGTTCGCCTGCACGTGACAGTAGACGCACTGCACGCCGAGCGCCTGCGTGAACGCCTGCATCGTCTGGAGCAGCTGCTCGCGCGGCATGTCCTTCGGCAGCACTTGCAGATTGCTTGGGGCCGGCGGCGGCGCGCCGCGTCCCTGGGCAGGTGCCGCGGGTGTCTGTGCGCCGGCCGTCGCGGTCAACAACAGGACGACGCCGAGGCCTCGCAGTGCGTCACGTAGTCGAATCATCCGTCACCCTCCGGCGCAGTCTCACCCGCCGACGACGGCGTGCTTGGTGAAGGCGAGCCAGCGTCGATATTCCGGCCGCTCACCGCGAACGGCCGCGTTGAACGTCTCCTGAATACGACGGGTCACCGGACCAGGTTTACCGCCGCTCAGGATGTGGCCGTCCACTTCACGGATGGCGGTCACTTCGACGGCCGTTCCGGTGAAGAACAGTTCGTCCGCGTGGTAGACGTCCTCGACCGACATGGTCGCCACCGTCGACGGGATGCCGAGGTCGTTGGCAATCTCGAGGATCGACGCGCGCGTCACGCCCATGAGGATGCTGGCGTCGCGGTTGTTCGTCACGATGCCGCCGTCGCGCACGAGGAAGAGGTTCTCGCCCGATCCTTCCGCGATCTCTCCGTGCGCGTTGAGCAGCAGCGCTTCGTCGAAGCCCTTGCGCTGCGCTTCCTGCACGGCGCGGACGGAGTTGATGTACTGCCCGCACGCCTTGCCCCACGCGGGAATCGCGGCGTTGTCGAACTTCTTGATCGACGAGACCGTCACGCGCACGCCCTTGTCGGCGCCGGCGAGGTAGCTGCCGGTCGGGAAGGCCGCAATCGCGACGGTGACCGGACATTCCTTCGTCCAGACGCTCAACGTTGCGGCGTCGAAGAACGCAATCGGCCGGAGGTACGCCGATTCGAGTCGATTCGCGCGGATGACCTCGCACGACGCTTCGGCGAGCGCGTCTTTGGTGTAGGAAATCGGCAGCTCGTACAGCGCCGCGGACTGATACATCCGTTCCAGGTGATCGTCCAACCGGAAGATCGCCGGTCCGTCCGTCGTCGGGTAGCAGCGCATGCCCTCGAAGACGCCGGTGCCGTAGTGAAGGCAGTGCGCCAGGACGTGCACCTGTGCATCGTCCCAGTTGACGAGCTTCCCGTTGAACCAGATTTTCTCGGTCTTTGTAAAGCCCATAGACGCATCAATATATCAAGTCGCTGGGCTTTCGGGCCGATACGTTCACGAATGTCTCAGTTTCGCGTTGAGAAGCGGCGCCTGGAGGCGGAGCTCACCCTGTCGAACGGCGACCGCCTGGCTGGATGCTTCTTCCTGGCGACCTCGAACGCCACCCACACTGGTCCCGAGCGGGTTGCCGAGCTGTTGAACGACGAACACGGCTTTTTTCCGTTCGAGTCGGCCGGTTCAGCGGACACGGTGCTCGTGAACCGGAACCATCTCGTCGTGGCGCGCCTGCTGGGCGGCACAGAGGAGGTCCGGCTCGACCCGGGCTACGACGTGGCGACGGTGCGCCCCGCGTTCTTGAAGCTGTCGAATCGCATGGAATTGCGGGGGCTGGTCCGCATTTATCTGCCGGAGGGACGCGATCGCCTCAGCGACTACGCCCGCGCTCCGGAACTGTTCCGCTACGTGGAAACGCCGGAGGCGATTTTCGTCGTGAATACTGCTCATATCGTGGAATTGTCCGACCTTCCCGGGGTTCGCTCGTGACGCCCATCGATGCGCTGTTCCGCGCGATGTGTGAGGTGCGCGCGTCCGACCTGCACCTCTCGGCCGGCATGGCGCCGCTCGTCCGGAAGGATGGGGTCATCCAGCCGCTGCAGGGCGCGGGCGTGGCCGCCGCGCCGCTCGACGCCGACGCGATCGAAGGCCTGATCCACCCGATCATGCCGGAGAAGAACCGCAGCGAGTTCCGCGATCACCACGACACCGACTTCGCGTACGAAATCCCCGGACTGGCGCGTTTCCGCGCCAACGTGTTCATGGATCGGAAGGGGTGCGGCGCGGTTTTCCGCGTCATCCCCACGAACATCCTGACGGCGGAGCAGCTTGGTCTATCGCCCCACATCCTGCAGCTCTGTCGCCTGAATAAAGGTCTGGTGCTCGTCACCGGCCCCACCGGCTCGGGCAAGTCGACGACGCTCTGCGCGATGGTCGACTACATGAACCGGAACCGGCAGGACCACATCATCACCATCGAGGACCCGATCGAGTTCGTCCACGACAACAAGGCGTGCCTGATCAACCAGCGGGAAGTGCACACGCACACTGGTGGCTTCAAGCAGGCCCTGCGGGCGGCGCTTCGCGAGGACCCGGACATCATCCTCGTCGGAGAGATGCGCGACCTCGAAACCGTCGCGATCGCCATCGAAACGGCCGAAACCGGCCATCTCGTCTTCGGCACGCTGCACACGACGACGGCCGCGTCGACGGTGGACCGGATCATCGACCAGTTCCCGTCGGACCGGCAGGCGCAGATCCGGGTGATGCTGTCGGAGTCGCTTCGAGGGGTCATCTCGCAGACCCTCTGTAAGAAGGTGGGAGGCGGCCGGGCGGCGGCGCTGGAAGTCCTCATTGTGACGTCGGCCATCGCCAACCTCATCCGTGACGCCAAAACCTTCCAGATCCCGTCGATGATGCAGGTCGGGAAGGCGAACGGTATGGTCACGCTCAACGAGGCGCTCCTGGACCTGGTGACCAAGAAGCTGGTGCCGCCCGAGGAAGCGCTCCTCAAAGCCGTGGACAAGGCCGGTTTCGAAGCGTCGCTGAAGCGGGTCGGCATGGCGCCGACCGCCCGTCCCGCCGGCGCGCCGGTCGCCTGATCGGCCGCATCTCGTACGCCCACACGGAAGTTGCACGCCTGAAGAGTCGCGTGCTATATTCGTCAGGTTCTGTTGGAGCTAGGACACCCTATCTAGCTTCACCGCAAGGAATACCCGTCCCGGCTCTGCACGAACAGCACCGGGCACGATCAATCCGTCGCGATTAACGTAGGGTTTTCAGGCGCCAAGCTCCGGCTTCCAGGCCTGAAACAACTAAACAATGCGGATTTCGCATTGCGGACCGCGGATTCTTCTTTCGATCCGCATCAATCCGCAATCCGCGATCCGCAATCCGAATTGGAATATGCCGACTATCAGTCAGCTCGTTCGCGCCGGCCGGAAGAAGATCGTCAGCAAGACGAAGAGCCCTGCGCTGCAGGACAGTCCGCAGAAGCGCGGCGTCTGTGTCCGCGTCTTCACGCAGACGCCGAAGAAGCCGAACTCCGCGCTGCGCAAGGTCGCGCGCGTGCGTTTGACGAACGGCATCGAGGTGACGACCTACATCCCCGGCGTCGGCCACAACCTGCAGGAGCACTCGCTCGTGCTGATTCGCGGCGGCCGCGTGAAGGATCTGCCCGGCGTGCGTTATCACGTCGTGCGCGGCACGCTCGACGCGGTCGGCGTGCAGGGACGGATGCAGGGTCGATCGAAGTACGGCGCCAAGCGGCCGAAGAAAGCGTGACAATCCGAAATACGGGGATAAAGAGATATGCCGCGTAGACGAGAGATTCCGAAGCGAGACATTCCGGCGGATCCGATTTACCAGAGTCCGCTCCTCAGCAAGTTCATCAACTGCGTGATGAGCGACGGGAAGCGGAGCACCGCGGAGCGGATCATCTACAAGAGCTTCGACATCATCAAGGAAAAGACGGGCGACGATCCGCTGAAAGTCTTCAAGAAGGCGATCGAGAACGTCAAGCCGAGCCTGGAAGTGAAGTCACGCCGCGTCGGCGGATCGAACTACCAGGTGCCGGTCGAAGTGAATCCGAATCGCCGGCTCTCGTTGAGCATCCGCTGGCTGGTCGGCTACGCGCGCGAGCGCGGCGACGGCAAGACGATGCAGGAGAAACTGGCGAACGAGTTCATGGACGCGTCGAACCTGCGCGGCGGCGCGGTGAAGAAGCGCGAGGACACGCACCGGATGGCCGAGGCCAACAAGGCCTTCGCGCACTATCGTTGGTAGTTGTAATCCGAAATCCGAAATCCGAAATCCGCAATGCCTAGACAGTCACCATTAGCGAAGACGCGCAACATCGGCATCATGGCGCACATCGATGCCGGCAAGACCACCACGACCGAGCGCATCCTCTTCTACACGGGCATCACCTACAAGATTGGTGAAGTCCACGAAGGGACCGCCGTCATGGACTGGATGGAGCAGGAGCAGGAGCGCGGCATCACCATCACGTCCGCCGCGACGACCTGTTTCTGGCGCGATCACCGCATCAACATCATCGACACACCCGGCCACGTGGACTTCACGGCGGAAGTCGAGCGCTCGCTGCGCGTCCTCGACGGCGCGGTCGCCGTGTTCGACTCGGTCGCCGGCGTCGAGCCGCAGTCGGAGACCGTCTGGCGCCAGGCCGACAAGTACCGCGTCCCGCGCATCTGCTTCGTCAACAAGATGGACCGCATCGGCGCGGACTTCAAGCGGACGTTCAGCCAGATCATCTCGAAGCTCGAAGCCAACCCGGTTGCGATTCAGCTTCCCATCGGTTCGGAAGATCGATTCGTCGGCGTGGTCGACCTGATCAAGATGAAGTCGATCACCTACAAGGACGAAACCATGGGCGCCGACTACATCGTCGGCGAGATTCCGGCCGACATGCTCGAGGAAGCGAAGCACTATCGCGAGCAGCTGATCGAGAAGGTCAGCGAAGCCGACGACAAGATCCTCGAGAAGTACCTCCACGGCGAAGACATCACCGAAGAAGAAATCAAGGCGGCGCTGCGCAAGCGCGTCAACGCGTCGGTGCGCAACAAGGACGAAGGCGCCTTCGTGCCGGTCATCTGCGGGTCGGCGTTCAAGAACAAGGGCGTACAGCCACTGCTCGACGCGGTCGTCGACTTCCTGCCGTCGCCGCTCGACGTGCCGTCGATCGCCGGGCTCGATCCGAACAAGAAAGACGAAGCCATCATCGAGCGGCCCGCGGCAGACGATGCGCCGTTCAGCGCGCTGGCGTTCAAGATCATGACCGACCCGTTCGTCGGTCAGCTGACGTTCTTCCGCGTCTACTCCGGCGTGCTGACGTCGGGCTCGAGCGTGTACAACGCGACCAAGCAGCGCACCGAGCGCATCGGCCGCCTGCTGAAGATGCACGCCAACAAGCGCGAGGAGATCAAAGAGGTCTACGCCGGCGACATCGCCGCGGCGGTCGGCCTCAAGAGCGTGTCGACCGGCGACACGCTGTGCGACGAGAAGCACCCGATCGTGCTCGAGTCGATGGATTTCCCCGAACCGGTCATCTCTCTGGCGATCGAGCCGAAGACCAAGGCCGACCAGGAAAAGCTCGGCACCGGTCTGCAGAAGCTGATGGCGGAGGACCCGACCTTCCGCGTGAACACCGACACGCAGACGAACCAGACGATCATCCGCGGGATGGGCGAGCTCCATCTCGAGATCATCGTCGACCGCCTGAAGCGCGAGTTCAATGTCGAGGCGACCGTCGGCAAGCCGCAGGTGGCCTACAAGGAAACGCTGACCCGTCCGGCGGACGGCGAGATGAAGTACGCCAAGCAGACGGGCGGCCGCGGCCAGTACGGCCACGCGAAGATTCACGTCTATCCCGGCGAACCGGGGACCGGCTACATCTTCGAGGACGAAATCGTCGGCGGCGCCATCCCGAAGGAATTCATCAAGCCGATCAACGAAGGCATCCGCGAGGCACTCACCCGCGGCGTGCTCGCCGGCTACCCGATCGACGATGTGCGCGTCGAGCTGTACGACGGCTCGTATCACGACGTCGACTCGTCGGAAATGGCGTTCAAGATCGCCGGTTCGATGGCGTTTCAGGACGCCGCGAAGAAGGCAAAGCCGGTGCTGCTCGAGCCCGTGATGCGCGTCGAAGTCGTCGTCCCCAAGGAATACATGGGGGATGTGATGGGTAATCTCTCGAGCCGGCGCGGCCAGATTCAGTCGCAGGAAGATCGCGGCGGCACGCAGATTATCGCGGCGCGCGTGCCGTTGTCGGAGATGTTCGGCTACGCGACCGACCTCCGCTCGCGCACGCAGGGCCGCGCGACGTACTCGATGCACTTCGATCGGTACGAGCAGGCGCCCGCGAACGTGAGCGAGGAAGTCGTCGCGCGGATGCAGGGCAAGTAAGCGACGGGGTTAGGGGTTAGGGATTAGGGGTTAGGGATTAGGGGTTAGGGGTTAGAGAGGGAATAGGGCTGAAGGCCGAGTAAAGGAAAAGGCGCGCCGCGAATCGGCGCCACCAGACCTTATCCCTCAGCTCTAACCCCTAATCCCTAACAAGGATTCAGCAAATGGCGACAGCATCGTTCAGCGACAAGATTCGAATCCGCCTGAAAGCGTACGACTACCGCGTCCTCGATCAGTCGACGACGGAGATCGTGGATACGGCGAAGCGCACGGGCGCGCGTCTCGCGGGGCCGATTCCGCTGCCGACCGCGAAGAACAAGTGGACGGTGCTGCGTTCGCCGCACGTCGACAAGAAATCGCGCGAGCAGTTCGAGATTCGCACGCACAAGCGGCTGATCGACATCTTCGAGCCGACGCCGCAGACGGTCGACGCGCTGATGAAGCTGGATCTGCCGGCGGGCGTCGACGTGGAGATCAAGGCGTTCGGCAAGGAGCACAAGTGATGGTCACCGGGATCATCGGACGCAAAGTCGGCATGACCCAGGTCTTCGACGCGGATGGCACGGTCCATCCGGCGACGGTGATCAAGGCCGGGCCCTGCGTCGTCGTCCAGTCGAAGAGCGCGCAGACCGACGGTTATGAGGCCGTGCAGCTCGGGCTCGTTGAGGAGACGCCGGCGAAGTCCAACAAACCGACGGCCGGTCACTTCAAGAAGGCCAACGTTCCGGCGACGCGCGTGCGGCGTGAGGTCAAGCTGGCCGCGGGCGACAACGTGCCGAAGGTCGGCGACCAGGTGCTGGCGTCCATCTTCGCCAACGGCGAGCGCGTGGACATCATCGGCACCGGTCGCGGCAAGGGCTTCCAGGGCGTCGTCAAGCGCCATCACTTCGGCGGCGGCGCGGCGACGCACGGATCGATGTTCCACCGCGCGCCCGGCTCGATCGGCGCATCGTCGTTCCCGTCGCGCGTGGTGAAGGGTATGCGCGCCGCCGGACGCATGGGCGGCGGCCGCGTCACGATTCGCAACCTGAAAGTGCTGCGCGTGGATCCGGAGAACCACCTGATCGTGGTCGAAGGCGGCATCCCCGGCGCGCCCACGAGCTACGTCG
This sequence comes from Vicinamibacterales bacterium, assembly GCA_036557365.1. Lineage (GTDB taxonomy): Bacteria > Acidobacteriota > Vicinamibacteria > Vicinamibacterales > CAVVIG01 > DATKHR01. The sequence continues at coordinate 10,354 of DATBHR010000088.1, read as the reverse complement.
TCGTCCGCAAGGCGGTCGCGGCGAAGAAGATCAAGGTGGCGCAGGTCGAGAAGCCGAAGAAGGCGAAGAAATAGGTCTGGTTGGTCCGCGGCCATGCCGAGCGAAGGCTCCGGTCTTCTGCCTGAGTGAGGCATCAGCGAAGCACGCGGCGGGGTGCCCGCCGCCAGTAGAAAAAGTTGGCAGCCATGCAGCTTGACGTAGTGAACGGCGAGAACAAGAAGGTCGGAACGGTCGACGTCAGCGACGACGTGTTCGGCGGACGGGTGAACGGCGACCTGATGTGGGAGTCGGTCGTCCACGCGAACGCGGCCGAGCGGCGCGGCACGCACATGACGAAGAATCGCGCGCTCGTGAGCGGCAGCGGCAAGAAGCCGTGGCGCCAGAAGGGCACGGGCCGCGCGCGCGTCGGTGAAATCCGCAATCCGCTGTGGCGCAAGGGCGGCACCGTCTTCGGTCCCAGCCCGCGCAGCTACGACTACCGGCTGCCGAAGAAGGTCGAGCGCGGCGCGCTGCGGGCGGCACTCGCGCAGAAGATGAAGGACGGCGCGGTCGTGGTTGTCGAAGCGCTCGGCGAGAACGAGGGCAAGACGAAAGCCGCTGCTGAATGGCTGAAGCGCCTCGGCTGCGGCGGCAAGGCGGTCCTCGTCGACGTCACCGTCGGCGACATGCTGACGCGATCGGTTCGCAACATTCCGGGCGTGTCGGCCGTGGCGAGTTCGCGGCTGACGGCGCGGGACGTGATCGGCGCGCAGCGGGTGGTGGCCACGAAAGGCGCCCTCGAGAAACTCCAGGAGGCGCTCGCCTGAGGGCGTCGCGAGAAGCATGAAACTCACAGACGTGATTCGCCGGCCGCTCGTGACGGAGAAGACGTCCATCCAGCGTGAGGATGGGCGGACGATCGTGTTCCACGTGGCGCCCGACGCGAACAAGACGGAAATCAAGCGCGCGATCGAGAAGCTGCTGGGCGCGAAGGTGGACAGCGTGCGGACCAGCATCTCGCACGGGAAGGTCAAGCGTCAGGGTCGGTACGCCGGGCAGCGCTCGGACTGGAAGAAGGCGTACGTCCGGCTCGCCGAAGGCGCGAAGATGCCCGAATTCCTGGAGGGCGCGTAGCACAACGCTCAAGTCTCAACGCTGAACGCTCGGGAGCCTGAGCGTTGACCGTTGCGAGTTGAGAGTGACGTGAAGGTAGACATGCCGATACGTAAATTCAATCCGACGACTCCCGGGCAGCGGTTCCAGACCGTTCAGGTCTTCGACGAGATCACGACGAGCGAGCCGCACAAGCCGCTCGTCGAGAAGCTGCATCAGTCGGGCGGCCGCAACAACCGCGGCGAGCTGACGTCGTGGTGGCGCGGCGGCGGCCACAAGCGGATGTACCGCATCATCGACTTCAAGCGCGACAAGCGCGAGATTCCGGCGAAGGTGTCGACGATCGAGTACGACCCGAACCGCTCGGCGCGCATCGCGCTGGTCACGTATGCGGATGGCGAGAAGCGCTACGTGCTGCAGCCGATCGGCATGAAGGTGGGCGACACCATCGTCGCCGGCCAGAACGCCGACATCCTGCCGGGCAACGCGCTGCCGCTCCGGAATATTCCGCTGGGCACGCTGCTGCACAACGTCGAGCTCAAGCCGGGCAAGGGCGGACAGATTGCGCGCAGCGCGGGCTCGTTCGTTCAGCTCGTCGCGAAAGAGGGCGAGTACGCGTCGGTCAAGATGCCGTCGGGCGAACTCCGCAAGATCAACATGGAGTGCTACGCGACGGTCGGCCAGGTCGGCAATCTCGATCACGAGAACGTGTCGATTGGCAAGGCGGGCCGCAGCCGCTGGCTCGGCATCCGTCCGCACGTGCGCGGCGTCGCGATGAACCCGGTCGATCACCCGCTCGGCGGCGGTGAGGGCAAGACCTCGGGCGGCCGTCATCCGGTGTCGCCGTGGGGTCTGCCGACGAAGGGCTACAAGACACGCAATCGCAAGTCGACGGACAAGTTCATCGTACAGCGGAGAAAGAAATAATTGGCGAATTGGTGGGCAACTCACCCCTTCACCAACTGCGAGTGACAGCATATGGGACGTTCACTGAAGAAGGGACCGTTCGTCGACACCCCGCTGCTCGAGAAAGTCGAAGCGATGAATCGCGCGGGTCTCGACAAGAAGGTCATCAAGACGTGGTCGCGGCGATCGACGGTCATCCCCGAAATGGTTGGCCACACGCTCGCGGTGCACAACGGGAAGAAATTCATCCCTGTGTACATCACGGAGAACATGGTCGGCCACAAGGTCGGTGAATTCGCGCCGACGAAGATCTTCAAGGGCCATACGACGAAGGTCGCCGAGAAGGCGGCGACCGTCGCGGGCGCGCCTGGCGCACCCGGAGCCGGCGCTGCGTCCGGCGCACCGGCGGCCGGCGCCAAGCCCGCCGGCGGAGGGAGCTAGTCATGGCGGCACCACAGCTCGAAGCGCGCGCGACCGCCCGCTACGTGCGGACGTCCGCGCAGAAAGCGGGTCTCGTCCTCGACCTGATTCGCGGCAAGGACGTGAACCGCGCGCTCGCCACGCTCAAGTACACGCGCAAGGGCATCGCCGACGATGTGGCGAAGGTCCTGCGATCGGCGATCGCGAACGCGCAGAACAAGGACGGCTTCAGCGGCGACGTCGACCGGCTGTTCGTGTCCGCGTGCTTTGCGAACCAGGGGCCGTCGGCCAAGCGCGTGCGACCGGCGCCGATGGGACGCGCATTTCGTGTCCTCAAGCGGACGACGCACCTGACCGTGCACGTGTCCGAGCGGCCCGAGCACGTCGTGGCCGTCAGCAAGGCGGAGACGAGCGAGGAAAACCGACCGAAGCGCCCGCAGCGGAAGAAGGGACAGCCGCGCGCGGAAGTGCGAGGTCAGAAGTCGGCAAAGGCGAAGGAGTAACCGTGGGCCAGAAGGTTCACCCGTTTGGATTCCGTCTGGGCTTCAACAAGACGTGGCGGTCGCGTTGGTACTCGAACAAGGACTACGCGAAGCTGCTGCACGAGGATCTGGCGCTGCGCCAGAGCCTGAAGAAGCGGTTCGCGCACGCCGGTGTCTCGAAGATCGAGACCGAGCGCGCGGTCAACCGGTTGAAGATCGACATCTACACCTCGCGGCCCGGCATCATCATCGGGCGCAAGGGCACGGAAGTCGACAAGCTGAAGCAGGAAATCCAGAAGCGCACCAGCCGCGAAGTCTTCATCAACATCCAGGAAATTCAGAAGCCCGAGCTCGACGCGCAGCTGATTTCCGAATCGGTGGCGATGCAGCTCGAAAAGCGCGTGGCGTTCCGCCGCGCGATGCGCAAGGCGGTCGAGTCCGCGCTCCGCTTCGGCGCGCGCGGCATCAAGGTCCGCGTTTCCGGACGCCTGAACGGCGCCGAAATCGCGCGCTCCGAGTGGTACCTGCACGGACAGCTTCCGCTGCAGACGCTGCGCGCGGACATCGACTACGGCTTCGCCGAAGCGAATACGACCTACGGCCAGATCGGCATCAAGGTGTGGCTCTACAAGGGCGAGCGCCTCGTGCCGCAGCGCGGTCGCGAAGAGGAATACCGCGAGCGCGCGCCGCGGCGCCCGCAGGCGCGGGCCTGACGACAGGGGTGAGAGATTAGGGGTCAGGGCTGAATGAAGGCTAGGGCTGAGGGCACAGAGCGCCCGCGGCCATGCCGAACGAAGGCGACGGTTTTTGGCCTGAGTGAGGTATCAGCGTTAGAACGCGCCGGGGGTGGGGCCCCGGCGCCATTGAAAAAAAGACGTCATCATGTTGATGCCGAAGAAAGTGAAGTTCAGGAAACAGCAGCGCGGCCGCATGCGCGGCAAGGCGTGGCGCGGGGGCGACGTGTCGTTCGGCGACTACGGCCTGAAGGCGCTCGAGCCCTGCTGGCTGACCGACCGTCAGATCGAGGCGGCGCGCGTCGCGATGACGCGGTTCGTCGCGCGCGGCGGCAAGGTCTGGGTCCGCGTGTTTCCCGACAAGCCGATCACCAAGAAGCCGCAGGAAACGCGTATGGGCAAGGGCAAGGGCGCACCCGAACAGTGGGTCGCCGTCATCCGGCCCGGCCGCGTCCTCTTCGAGATGGAAGGCGTGAGCGAGAAGGAAGCGCGCGAGGCGATGAAGCTCGCGGCCGCGAAGCTCCCGATCCTCACGAAGTTCGCGACGCGCTTTGCGCAGGAGAAGATGCTATGAAGGCCGCCGAACTGCGCGACCTGGCCGTCGACGAGCTCGGCGCGAAAGAGCGCGAGCTGACCGATCAGCTGTTCCGGATGCGCATCCAGAAGTCGATGGGACAGCTCGAGGTGCCCGACAAGATCCGCAGCGTCCGCCGCGATCTCGCGCGCGTGAAGACGGTGCTCCGGCAGAAGCAGGGTTAGAGAATCCGAGATTCACTTTATGGCAGCTAAATCAGAGAAGACGGGCGTCGTCATCAGCAACAAGATGCAGAAGAGCATCACGGTTGCCGTCGAGTGGCAGGTGCGCGACGGGCTCTACGGAAAGACCACGCGCCGCACGTCGCAGTTCATGGTCCACGACGAGAAGAACGAGGCGAAGCCCGGCGACGTCGTCGAGATCGTCGAGACGCGGCCGCTCAGCCGGCGGAAGCGGTGGATGCTGAAGTCCATCGTTCGCAAGGCCGTGGAAGTCTAGTTGGGTCTGGTGGCTCGAGTGGGGCAGGCAGGTCGGGTGGGGTTGACCCACGCGACTTCCCCGACCCATCCGTCCCACCCGGCTGTGGAGATGCACCCATGATTCAGATGCGCTCGATCCTGGACGTCGCCGATAACTCCGGCGCGCGCAAGATCGCCATCATCAACCCGATTGGCGGATCGACGGGGCGCTATGCCCGGCTCGGCGACATCGTCACCGCGTCGGTGAAGGAAGCGACGCCGGAGAGCAACGTCAAGAAGGGCCAGGTCGTGAAGGCGGTCATCGTGCGGACCGTGAAAGAGCAGCGCCGCCGCGACGGCAGCTACATCCGCTTCGATCGCAATGCGGCCGTGCTCATCAACGATCAGGGCGAACCGATCGGCACGCGCGTGTTCGGTCCGGTGGCGCGCGAACTGCGCGAGCGCCGGTTCATGAAGATCATCTCGCTCGCACCGGAAGTGCTGTGAATTTATGTCCCGTCTAGCCACACCGATTCGCAAGAACGACAACGTGCTCGTCATCACGGGCAAGGACCGCGGGAAGCGCGGACGCGTCCTCAAGGTGCTGCCGGGCGTCGATGGCCGGAACCGTCTGGTCATCGAAGGCGTGAACATGATCAAGCGCCACACGAAGCCGAATCCCGGCAAGCAGATTCAGGGCGGCATCGTGGAGCGCGAGGCGTCGCTGCACGCCAGCAACGTGCAGCTCGTGTGCCCGGAGTGCGGCATCCAGACGCGCATCGGCCACAAGATTCTCGGCGACGGCCGGAAGGTGCGCATCTGCCGCAAGTGTCAGGGAGTGGTCGACAAATGAACGCCAGGCTGAAAGACAAATACGCCAAGGACGTGGTGCCGGCTCTGACGAAGGAGTTCGGCTACAAGAACGTCATGGCCGTGCCGCGGATTCAGAAAGTCGTCGTCAACATGGGCCTCGGCGAGGCGACGGCGAACGCGAAGATCGTGGACACCGGCGCCGACGAGCTTGCGCGCATCACGGGACAGAAACCCGTTACGCGCCGGTCGAAGAAGTCGATCGCGGCCTTCAAGGTCCGCAAAGGGATGCCGATCGGCACGATGGTCACGCTCCGCGGCGAGCGCATGTGGGAGTTCCTCGACCGGCTGATGAACATCGCCCTGCCGCGCGTGCGCGACTTCAAGGGCGTGTCACCCAAGGGCTTCGACGGCCGCGGCAACTACACGCTCGGCCTGCGCGATCAGCTGCTGTTTCCCGAGATCGACTACATGAAGGTCGACAAGGCGCGCGGCATGAACGTGTCGGTCGTGACGACGGCGAAGACGGACGCAGAGGCACGGAAGCTTTTGCAGTTCATCGGGATGCCGTTCCGTCAGAGCTGATAAGGACGAAGAGCTTATGGCAACTACGGCGAAGATTGCGAAAGAGCACAAGAAACCGAAATACAAGATCCGTCTGCGCAACCGCTGCCACCTGTGCGGCCGGCCCCGCGCGTACATGCGGAAGTTCGCGCTGTGCCGCCTGTGCTTCCGCAAGCTCGCGCTCGAAGGCGACGTGACCGGCGTGACCAAGAGCAGCTGGTGACGTGCAGATCGATCGATTCGGATTTTTTGATTCAAGGTTGAGAAATGACTGACCCGATTGCAGACATGCTGACTCGCATTCGAAACGCCGTGGGCGCGAAGCACACGCGCGTGGACATGCCGTCATCGCGCCTCAAGGCCGAAATCGCCCGCATCCTTCAGGACGAGGGATACATTCAGGGCTTCAAGCAGCTCGAGGACGCCGAGGTGCCGTCGAAGACGAAGACGCTGCGGCTGTTTCTCAAGTACGGGCCGCACGGCGAGCGCATCATCACCGGCGTCGAGCGGATCAGCCGCCCCGGCCGCCGCGTCTATTTCGGCAAGGAGGACGTGCCCGAAGTCCTCGGCGGTCTCGGGACGAGCATCCTGACGACCTCGCGCGGCGTCATGACCGGCCGCGCCGCGGCGAAAGCGGGCGTCGGCGGCGAAGTGCTCTGTAACGTGTGGTAACCCGTCAACTCTCAGGTCTCAACTTTGAATTCTCAAGAGTTCGGTTGGACACGATTCTTGAGAGTTGAGCATTGAGCGTTGAAAGTTAACGAGAGTCAGATATGTCTCGAATCGGCAAGAAACCGATCACGATTCCGAAGGGCGTCACCGTCAAGGTGAGCGACGGCGCCGTCGAAGTGCAGGGACCGAAGGGGAAGCTGCGTCAGGCCCATCCTGCCGGCATCAACTTCGAGCTGGCCGACGGCCACCTGCACGCCAAGCGCGCGACCACGGATCCCGAGCTCGGCAAGTTCCACGGGCTGGCGCGGAGCCTCGTCGCCAACGCGGTGCTCGGCGTGACCGAAGGCTTCAAGAAAGAGCTCGACATCGTCGGCGTCGGCTACCGCGCGGAGCTGAAGGGCAAGCAGGTGATCTTTGCCCTGGGCTACTCGCACGCGGTGGTCTTCGACGTTCCGCAGGGGATCGATGTCGTGATCGACAAGCAGACGCACATCACCGTGACGGGCGTCGATCGTCAGCTGGTCGGCCAGGTGGCGGCGAACATCCGCCGGCTGCGCAAGCCGGATCCGTACAAGCAGAAGGGCGTGCGGTATACGGGCGAAGTGCTGAAGAAGAAGGCCGGAAAGACGGGAGCCAAATAATTTGGCGATTGGGTGAGTTGGAGAGTTGGTGATTCACCAATCCGCCGATTCTCGAATTCACCAATTGCGGATTTGACTGCTATGAAGATTCACACAAAAGACGACCGCCGCCGACGCATCCAGCTGCGGCAGCGCAAGCGGATCTCGGGTACGACCGACCGGCCGCGGCTGAGCGTGTTCCGAAGCGTCGCGCACATTTACGCCCAGGTGATCGACGATCTGACCGGCAAGACGCTGGTGTCGGCGTCGAGCGTCGACGCGTCGCTCAAGGGTGCATTCGCGAAGGGCATCAGCGGCGGAAATCTGAAGGGCGCCGAAGCCATCGGCAAGGCGATCGCGGAGCGCTCGATCGAGAAGGGGATCAAGCGCGTCGTCTTCGATCGCAGCGGGTTCTTGTATCACGGGCGAATCCGGGCGGTGGCGGACGCGGCCCGCAAAGCAGGTCTGGAGTTCTAGCCGGGGGAACCCGGGAGTCAACACATGCGCACACGTGAACGGATTGACCCGTCGCAGCTCGACATCAAGGACAACGTCGTCTCCATCAACCGCGTGACGAAGGTCGTCAAGGGCGGCAAGAACCTGAGCTTCAGCGCGCTCGTCGTCGTCGGCGACGGCCACGGCGTGGTCGGGTTCGGGATCGGGAAGGCGAAGGAAGTACCCTCGGCCATCAAGAAGGGCATCGAGGCAGCGAAGAAGAACCTGATTCGCGTGCCGCTGCAGGGCACGACCATCCCGCACGCGGTGGTCGGCAACTTCGGCGCGGGCAGCGTGCTCCTGAAGCCGGCACCGGACGGGACCGGCATCATCGCGGGCGGCGCGGTCCGCGCGGTCGTCGAGGCCGCCGGCGTCACGAACATCCTGACGAAGTCGCTCGGCTCGGCGAATCCGCACAACGTCGTGCGCGCCACGGTCGCGGGTTTGGATTCGCTGAAGGATCCGATGGCGATTGCGCGGCTCCGCGGCAAGGATGTCGAGGATCTGGGAACGGCCAACGCCTAGGGACATTGAGAAGGAGCGCCCGGCGTCAGCCGAGCGTCATAAAACGATGGCGAACGAGCGAACGGATACGAAGGGGCAGACCGTCAAGGTCACGCTGCTGAAGAGCCCGATTGGTTTTCACAACAATCAGGCCGCGGTCGTGAAAGGCCTGGGTCTGCGGCGCATCCGCCATACGGTCGAGTTGAAGGACACGCCGGCCACGCGTGGGATGATCCACAAGGTGCGGCACCTCGTAGAGGTGGAGTAGGCCACCGGAGGTCCGGTGGGTCGCGTAGATCTTCTTCAGAGTTGAGCGTTCAGACTTGAGAGTTTGACATGTCACTGAATAATTTGCGCCCGCCCAAGGGCGCCAAGCACGCGAAGAAGCGGATCGGCCGCGGCCACGGCTCCGGCAACGGCAAGACCGCGGGCCGCGGACACAAAGGCGCGAAATCGCGTTCCGGCTTCAAGTTCAAGCGCGGGTTCGAAGGCGGTCAGATGCCGCTGCACCGGCGCGTGCCGAAGCGCGGCTTCCACAACCCGTTCCGCGTCGAATACGAGGTCGTGAACCTCGATACGCTGGGCCTGCGCTTTGACGCGGGCACGGTGATCACGCCCGATCTGATGCGCGAGCACGGACTGGTGCCGGCGCGCGCGCAGAAGATCAAGGTGCTCGCGCGCGGCGAGGTCGGCAAGGCGCTGACCGTGCACGCGCACAAGTTCAGTGGGAAGGCGGCCGAGAAAATCGCCGCAGCGGGCGGCGCCACGGAGCAACTCGCGTGAACGAAAGCCTGAAGAACATCTTCACCGTCTCGGACCTGCGCAACCGCGTGTTCTATACGCTCGGGCTGCTGGCCGTGTATCGCGTCGGGCATCACATCACGATCCCCGGCGTGGACAACAACGCGGTGTTGCAGTTCGCCGAATCGCTCAAGAACACGATGTTCGGCCTGTACGACATGTTCTCCGGCGGGAGCTTGTCGAAGATGACGATCTTCGCGCTGGGCATCATGCCCTACATCAGCGCGTCGATCATTCTGCAGTTGTTGACGGTCGTCTGGCCGTACCTCGAGAAGCTTTCGAAGGAAGGCGAACTGGGCCGGCGCAAGATCACGCAGTACACGCGCTACGGGACGATTCTCCTGAGCGTCGTGCAGGCGGTCGGCATCGCGATCTTCCTCGAGAAGAACACGGCGCCCGGCGGCTATCACCTGGTGATCAATCCGGGATGGGCCTTCCGCTTCATGACGGTGCTCACGCTGACGACGGGCACGTGCTTCGTCATGTGGCTGGGCGAACAGATCACCGAGCGCGGCATCGGCAACGGCATGTCGCTCATCATCTTCGCGGGCATCGTTGTCAACTTCCCGCGAGCGGTAATCCAGATGGTGGACCAGATGCGGACGGGGCAGATCGGCCTCATCCGCATCCTCATCCTGCTCGTCTTGATGGTGGTGGTGGTCGCGGCGATCATCTTCGTGGAGCGCGGTCATCGACGGGTCACGGTGCAGTACGCGAAGCGCGTGGTCGGTCGCCGGATGTACGGCGGTTCGAGCACGCACATTCCGCTGAAGGTCAACACGGCCGGCGTCATCCCGGTGATTTTCGCATCGTCGATTCTGGCGTTCCCCGCCACGATTGCGCAGGCGTTCCCGGGCAAGTGGGCCGAGGCGCTGACGACGCAGCTGAACTTCGGGATGCCGCTCTACAACCTGCTCTATGTGGCGGGCATCATCTTTTTCACGTACTTCTACACCGCCATCGTCTTCAACCCGGACGATGTGGCGGAGAACATGCGGAAGTACGGCGGCTTCGTGCCGGGCATCCGGCCGGGCAAGCGCACGGCGGAGTACATCGACACGATCCTGACGCGGATCACGCTGGCAGGGGCGATTTACCTGGCGCTCATCGCACTGCTGCCGCAGTGGCTGCTGAACGGGTTCAAGGTGGCGCCGATTCCGTTCATCGGCGACTGGCTCGACGCGAACCTGCCGCGGGTAATCACCGAAGGCATGAACGTGCAGTTCTTCTTCGGCGGCACCTCGCTCCTGATTGTCGTCGG
>DATBHR010000087.1:0-83141 GCA_036557365.1 Vicinamibacterales bacterium | reverse complement strand
CAATACCCTCGCGACCGGCGCGGCACTCGTCGCGCTGATCCTCACGTTCGGTCCGATCTCCGGCGCGCATTTCAATCCGGTCGTGTCGTTCGCGGATGCCTCGCAGGGAGGCCTGACCTGGACCCACGCCTTCAACTATGCAATCGCGCAGCTCCTTGGGGCGGTGGCTGGCGTTGGCGCCGCCGACTACATGTTTCAGGAACCGATGTATGCCTGGTCGCGGCACGTCCGTACCGGCGCTCCACAGGCGTTCAGCGAAGGCATTGCAACATTTGGGTTGCTCGCAGTGATCTGGGGGTGTTCCCGTCGGCGCTCGGCCGCAGTGCCGTTTGCCGTCGGCGCGTATATCACCGGCGCCTACTGGTTCACGGCATCTACTTCATTCGCCAATCCTGCTGTGACCGTGGCTCGTGCGATGACGGATACGTTTGCCGGTATCCGGCCCGCCGATGTTCCGGCCTTTATTGCCGCGCAGATCATCGGGGGCGCAGCGGCGACCGCGTTGTTTCGGTGGCTGGTGCCCGCCCTTCCCGCCACCGCGGATCACGTTGTCGTGCCGCATCCGGACGCGAGGTCGTGATGGAGCGTGTGATCTTTGCGTGCGTGCACAACGCGGGTCGGTCGCAGATGGCCGCGGCGTTCTTTTCGCAGATGGCCGACCCTCAGCGCGCGGAAGCCGTCTCCGCGGGAACGCAGCCCGGCGAGCGCGTGCATCCGGAGGTCGTGGACGTGATGCGCGAAGTCGGCGTCGACCTGAGCACGAAACGTCCGCAGCGATTAACTGATGACCTTGCGCGCAGCGCATCGCTGCTCATCACGATGGGCTGCGGTGATGCCTGCCCGTACGTGCCTGGTCTGGAGCGCGACGACTGGCCACTGCCCGATCCGAAAGGACAACCGCTCGGCGAGGTGCGACTAATTCGAGACGATATTCGAGACCGTGTGTCGGCGCTGCTCGACGCTCGCGGCTGGCGGAAATAGCCTTCGCAGACTGCACGAGAGGCGCTTCGGTACGCGTAGCTACGCGTCCACGTTCGTTCTGTAACTGCTCAAGCCGATTGTGATAGGACTGTGATACGTGGGCCTCAAAACCTCGATGAACATCGAGATTTGCGGACGCACACCGCGTGATCGCTTTGGAGGATTAAGTTGCTGATCGCGTGTGCGTTGGCGCGCTTTCGAGTGGCTCAGTGCGGCTGGCGGGCTTCGATTTCCAAGCGTGCGCGATCGACCACTCCGCCATCTCTCCGCTTTAGAATCAACAAGTTACGAGCCGTCGAAAGAGCATTATCGCAGGATTGTGATACGTCTCCTAATCTCCCGCGATCACTTACGGCGATCTTGTCGAGGCGGCTGATCGATCGCGTCTGGGCATTCAGCACCTGCGATCACACTTGATGACCTTCCGCGGCATTCATAAACCATTGATCACTTCTTCTTCGGCCCATGGCAGCGGATGTACGGTGAGAACGTCCCACCGATTACTCATCGTCGGCTCAACGAGATTCTTCTTCGAGAAGATCTACTTAACCGCTTCGATGTCGCCCGGTTTCCAGCTTCCATCGAGCGCAGGCTGCGACGGCGCATAGAGGCGCAGGATCGCGAAGAATCCGCGGCCCGGAACTGTCGCGAGCCAGTTGCCTTCGCCACCCGCGGGCGCCTTCGGGGAGATGTAGACCGTTGTGCTGCCGTCGGCGTCCTGCTTCGGATTATTCAACTTGCCGAGCGAGGGGAACGGCTGGCCGTTCGCCAGTCCGGACGCGTTCTCTGCTTCGTACAGCGTCACCGACCAGAAGAGCTCTGCCGGAATATTCGGTGGCAGCGTCACCTTGTAGCTGTTCGCGCCCACGAGCGGCTTTCCGCTGCCGTCGTTGAAGGCGATCATGTAGAAGGCGCCTTTGCCCGGTGTCATCGACACCATGCCGGGGCTGATCGAGTAGTAGTCGGTGAAGAACCACGCCCGCGCATCGATTGCACGAAAGTTACCGGCCTTCGACGTGAAGCCCAGATCAACAAGCGAGTTCGGCCAACGTGAGCCCATGTTGTTGATCGGGTTCACCCACTGACGGTCGTTATAGACGCGAAAGTCGGCGCCACTGTTGCCGTTCTGCAGTCCGAGCACGCGGCTCGTTTTGTACGCGGTCATGGCGGCATCGGACAGCAGCTGTGTCGTGCGCGCGTCCGGCGCGAACGGCTTGCCCTTCACGATGCCAAGGCCAGCGAGCATGCCCAGCCAGTCGGGATCGGCGAGGTTCTCGCCTTCTGTGTCGACGAGGTACTTGAGCTCCTTGAACGCCGCGACATCGGTGCGCGGCAGCATCTCGTGTCCCGTCGTGGACGCATCCTCGAACTTCATCGGCGCGGCCGAGTCTTTCTTGCCGAGCGGGTAGAGCGCCGACTGCTTGAGCACATCGACGGCCGGACTGATGTTGTCCAGGCTCTGGTAGAACGAGCGCAGGAAGATGAACACGTTGTTCGTGCCGGATCGATAGACGTAGTAGCCCATCGGCACGGCGCCCTTGTACCCAGGAGGCAGGATCAGGAACTTGCCGCCCTTGCCGCCGTCAGGCCCTGGCAGGCCCACGTCGCCGAAGAACTGGCCACCGTCGTGCGGGATCGGACGCTGCCACATGTCCAGCAGGATGCCCTGCAGCTTCGGCGGCGCTTCGAACACCAGCGGGCCGCTGTCGGCGAGATTCACGAACACCATCCCGTAGATGAGATCGGAATTCGGCGTCGTAATCTTCGTCCTCGCATCCAGACGCTTGGTCCAGATCGCCATCGTGTTGTAGGTCGGGCTGTACGACTGCGCAAACCCGTCGCGCATGCCCATGGTGTTGAGCAACGGCATCGCCCACAGATACGTCTGGCTCGCTCGCTGGAAGATCAATTCTTCCTGCAGTGTTCGTGCGGTCGTCTCGGTGGGTCGATTCTGTTCGAACGAAGAAGCAGCGAGCGCGCTGTATCGATCCGTCTGGCTCGCGCTCGCGGCGCCGGCGGGCTCAGCCGGCTTGCCACTGTCTCGAGCGCAGCCGACAGTACCCAACATCAGTGCCGCAAACGGTCCGACCAACAGATCTCGCATTCGACGATTCATGCTCGTTCTCTCCGATCACACTAGTGAAGTTGGCAACGGTATCGGGTCTCGGCTACTTGGGGAACTGCACATTCAGGCCGGCAAACAACTGGAACGCCGGTTGGCCGATGCCGTCGTGGAGCACCGTCCACTGCGGTTCAAGGAACGCGTTCAGTACGGCGCGACCGGACCTAAACACCTTGCCAACGCCCAACCCAAAAGGAACGCTGTAATCGCCGGTCTTTGTATTGACCTGGATGACGCCCGTACTGCGAATGTAATAACCGCCGCCAATCTGCAGCACGGCGAGCGGCTGCGCGGTAAACAATCCGGCGTCGGGACGACTGTCGTCGCCCCCCACCGCATCCTGCCAGGTCACCAGCGCACCTCCGAGGAAGGTCGGCGTGATGTTCTTCACGGCGACCGCGGAGAACCCCAACTGCCATTTGCCGGTGCCGAGTGCGGGATCGGTCGCCGTGGGCATCGAGATCAATGGCCCGACTCCGAGTTCCCAGCCATGCACAGACGGAAGAAGAATGGCCAGGAACGCGTTGAAGTCGCCGAGACCAGACACCGGATCGGGCGCGTCGGTGGGGACGGTGCTGACAGGCAGTGTGCCGCGAAAGATGAACCGGTCCGTCGCGATAACCGGGCGTAATAACAATGAGTTGGCAGGACCACCATCGACCCCGTAGATCGACGGGATAGCGTAGTTCTGAAAATTGATAGCTGTGATCGGCGCCAGTGGATTGTTCGCCTTCGCGACGTCGTCCGCGGTCTGTGCCGTTGCCACGTCGGCGCCGAGCGCGAGCGTCATCCAAACGACGGTCGCAACGGCCGCCTTTCTGATTCGCCGCCAGGGTGATCTGGCCGATGTCGTTACCGCCATAATTTCGAAGAACAAACGCCCTGTGGATGAAATCATCGAACGGCCACGGCTGACTATCCGATTTGCGCCAACTTGCAGAGCTCGGTCTAGAATCGGCCTGTTTGACGAGGTGCGTCGCGAATGGCTGAGCTAAACGCGTCAGAAGGCCCCGAGCCTGAGGTCTCGGCCGAACTGCTGGCGATGAGCGAGTTCGATCCCCAAGCCCTTTCCCATGTCGTGAGCGGCGCCGAATTCGAGCACCGGCGCTTGTCGGGAGGCGGCTCCCGGATCGATCTCCTGCAGTGCTGCCTCCCGCACTCGGTACTCAATCGGGGCGTCTACGCTCCGGCCGTCCTCGTAACCGGTACGTTCGCGAAAGAGGCGATCACGATCGGCACGATGCTGCAGCAGCAGGATTCGACGATCCTCAACGGTTCAACTGTGCAAATGGGGACGGTTCAGATCTACACCGAGGGCTCGGAAATGTGCTACCGCGCATGGCCGAATGCGACGTGGTTGGCCTTCGTCATCTCCCGCGAACAGCTTCATGACTATTGCGCCCAACACCTGGACTACGTGCCCAGCGTTCCCACGTCCGGCGTCGTGTCGATCAACCCCCAGGATCGACGCAGCGGTGACCGACTACTCGCCGCGCTACGCGATCTCGATGGCTCATTGCGATCGTTGAGCCGGCTACCGAATGCCGCACGAGTCGGAGAATCGATCGAACACGATCTGCTCGCGCGAATCGCGGGATTTCTGGGCAGGAGACCGCACGTACAGGCGAGTGGCGATCGGCGCCGGGTTCGGTTGTGCGGTCAAATTCTGCGCGACACCATCGCATTGGTGGAGCGGAATCCTACCGAGATGCTCGACCTGCACTCGATGTCCAAGGCGACCGGTTTGAGTCCACGAACCCTGCAACGCACGTTTCAGGCGGAGTACGGGTTGTCTCCCCAGGGATGGCTTCGCGTCGAGCGGCTCAACCGCGTGCGGGCCGATCTGCTCGATCCGGGACAGGAGCGCTCCGTCACCCAAACAGCGACTCGATGGGGATTCTTCCATCTCGGACGCTTCTCCCAGTACTACCGCCAGCTCTTCGGCGAGCGGCCGAGCGCGACAAGCGCTCGACGCGCTGCGACGCACTCGACGCGAACGTTCGAGTTCTCCCTCTCGCGATCGTCGAACGGCGGCCGGGCCGACCTGTCGTAATTCGGATAGTCGCCGCTTCGCGCGATCTCTATCATCATCATCCCGCAATCGTTCCGATCTGGAGGTCACATGAAATCAGCGTCTCGTGGGCGTCTCTCCCGCCGGCATTTCCTGGAGATCGGATCCGTTTCCGCACTGGCGGCCGGGATCGGATGCTCGTCCGAGCCCGCGCCAGCGGCGACGGCGAAGCCGTCGCCCGAAGCGGCGCCGCCAGCAGCCGGCGGGACTGCCAAGCCACTCGCGGGAACCGCCAACACGATGCTGTCCAAGGAATACGTCCAGATGGTGGGGCGCTTTGCCTACTTCTGGGCCTGGCCGATGGTGAACAGCTTCAATCGGCGGAAGGCATTGACGTCGGTGCCGGAGCCCGGGCTCCGCGGCGGCGTGCTGCCAAATGCGCCGCAGGGCCAGGTGTGCATGCTCACCGACTACATCTCTCCGGATCAGCGGTTCGTGGCCTGCCCGAACCAGGATGTCGCCTACGGCTTCGGCTTCGGGTCGGTGGATGAGGATCCGGTCGTCTATCAGGTTCCCGATTTCGGGAAGCGGTTCTATGTGTATGCGGCATGGGACGCGAGAACCGATTCGTTCGCGGAGATCGGCCAGCAGTACGGCACCAAGCCAGGGTTCTATCTGCTCGTGGGACCCAACTGGAAGGGCAAGGCGCCAGACGGCATCATCAAGACGTTCCGATCGTCCACCGAGTTGGCAGCGCTCTGCCCGCGCGTGTTCCTGAACGACACCGCCGAGGACAAGCAGGCGGTGCTGCCGATCCTGAGCCAAGTGATGGCGTACCCGTTGAGCCAGTTCGACGGCAAGATGAAAACGAAGGACTGGACGAAGGTGCCGACCTTCCCGACGCCGCCCGGGGCGGCGTCGGGCGAAATCAAGTGGGTCGTCCCGGAAGCCTTCTTCGACGAGCTCCCCGGAGTCCTCGACAAAGTGCCGCCACTACCAGGCGAGGATACGACCTACAGCATGGTGCGTTCGGTGCTCGCCGCAGCCGACAAAGACCCGGCACTGAAACAGGCCCTCAAAGACGCTGCAATTGCGGCGGACAAGGAGCTGATCCCGCCTCTCTTTCAGTGGCAGCACAACGGCCCGGAAGCCGGCAACGGCTGGTATTCGCCCGTCAACAACGCCGACTTCGGCGCGGACTATGTCGTGCGCACGGCGATCGCGAAGTCGAACATGTACGAGAATCGATTCAACGAGACGAAGTACATCTTCACGGATACGGACGCCGATCGCAAACAGTTGAATGGCGGCGCCAGCTATGCCGTGACATTCGCTGCCGGCCAACTCCCGCCCGTCAATGGCTTCTGGTCGCTGACGATGTACAACGAGCAACACTTCTTCAACGCCAACCCGCTGAAGCGTTTCTCGCTGGGGACCAAGAATCAGAACCTTCAGAAGAACGCCGATGGTTCGCTCACACTGCACGTTGGCGCCAAGTCACCCGGCAAAGAGAAGGAAACGAACTGGTTGCCAGCCCCGCCATCGTCGTTCTCCCTCTATCTCCGATGCTACTGGCCGAAGCAAGAAGTCATCGACGCCTCCTGGAAGCCACCCAAGGTCGAGCGCCAGGCGTAGCGGCCTGAGTCGATGCGCTCGAACGGCCATCACAGTGCGGCCACGAGTGCTCTGACTCGCGAACGGAAATCCACATGTTTACGCTCCTCGATCTCCTGATTGCCGGCGGCCTCTTCGCGGCGATGCTTGCCCTGGAAGGAGTGGGTCGGCGGCTCGGCCTCCGCGACGCAGCCGCATCGAGGGGTGAGAAACCAGGCTCGAGCGCGACCGAGGGCGCCGTCTACGGACTGCTGGGATTGCTGATCGCGTTCACGTTTTCCGGCGCCGCCAGTCGCTATGAGACCCGGCATCATCTGGTCGTTGACGAAGCCAATGCCATCGGAACCGCCTGGCTGCGTCTGGATCTCCTGCCGAACACGGAACAACAACCGCTAAGGGAGCTGTTCCGTCAGTATGTCGACGCTCGACTCGAAAGTTATAGCGTCCCAACCGGTGACACACGCGCGGCAGAACGAGCGGTCGAACTCCAGCAGAACATCTGGACGACAGCTGTCGCCGCAGCCAGGAAGGCCGGCGACATCCCTCCGTACACCGTGTTGCTGCCCGCGATCAACGACATGATCGACATCACGACGACGCGCGCCGAGGCGCGGCGGTTCCACCCACCGGTGACAGTGTTCATCATGCTCGGCGTTGTCGCGTTGCTGGGGTCACTGTTCGCAGGCTATGGTATGGCCACCTCGCCGCGAAGTCGTGTCCACATGGTCGGTTTCGCTGCGGTGCTCGCGATTGCCTTGTTCGTCATCATCGACTTCGAATTTCCGCGACTGGGTTTCATCCGCATCGATAGCGCCGATTCGCTCTTGGTGGACGTGCGCAAGTCGATGAACTGAACCCCGCAATGACGGCTCAGTCGTGTACCGTCGATCGGCGTCGCTTTCAGCGAGTCATGGTGGCCGTCGTGACGATCGGCCTGGCTGTCTCGCTGTCCGATCGCGTGTCAGCGCAATCTGCCACCGCAACGCCAACCTCGCAGCTGTCACCATACGGCCTCGTAACGGTTGATCCGACGCAGGTCTCGGGCGCCGCCTCGGCGGAACAAGCCGCGCCGGCGGCCGTCAATCCGCAGCCGTCCGCCAAGCGCGGCGAGTTTGTTTTTGCACCGCTACCGGTCGTCAATCCGACCCTCGACAACGGACTCGCCGGCGTCGTCGGGTATCTCTATCGGGTGGACCGCACCGATCTGACGACGGCGCCATCGGCGACGGCGTTGGCCGGATTCAAGACCAGCAACGGAAGCTGGGCGGGTGCCGTCCTTCAGAGCCTGCATCTCGCCCACGACAGGTTTCGGGTCCTGGCGATTGGCGGGTACGGCGACATCAACTATCCCTTCTACGGGATTGGCCATGCAGCGGGCGATGCGGGCGTGTCACTCGAGCTCAATCAAGTCGGACCGGCGGGTCTGATCGAAGGACTCGTTCGCATGCACCCACGCTGGTACGTGGGCGCGCGTTATCAGATCCTCCGCATGAGCGTCTCGACAGACGCCATTCCGCTACCCAACGGGCCCACTTTACCAAGTCTCGACGGCAGACTCAGGACGGCGGCCCTTGGTCCCCGCGTGGAATTTGACTCGCGCGACAGCACGTTCTACCCGACGTCGGGGTGGCAACTCCAAGGGATCGGTAGCTTCTACGGGAAGACGATCGGCGGTCAACGCGACTATCAGGTGTACCAGGTATGGACGAATCACTATCAGGCGGTTGGGACGCGACACGTCTTTGCGTGGCACGTCGGCGCCTGCGGCGCAGCTGGTTCGGTGCCCTTTTATGATCTGTGTCTGCTTGGCAAGAGCCAGGACCTGCGCGGCTACACGGTCGGCCAATATCGTGATCGTGCGATGGTCGCGGGCCAGGGTGAGTGGCGCTCCAACATCTGGTGGCGGTTCGGTGCGGTCGCGTTCGTCGGCGCCGGCGAAGTCGCCGACAGTTTCGGCTCGCTCACCTGGAACAACGTGCTGCCAGGGGGCGGCGCCGGCGTGCGATTTGTCCTCGCCGAACGCAATCATGTCAATCTGCGAGTCGACTACGCCTGGGGCCAGAGCAGCCGCGCGCTCTACGTTGGCGTACTCGAGGCATTTTAGCGAGCACCGTCAGGCAAGCGATTGATGATCCGCATCAAGCATCCTGAAGAACATCCAGGAGTACCAAGCGACACGTCTCCAAGTGTGAGAGTTGATTGTGATAGGACCGTGATAGGTCGGGCCCAAAACCTCGACGAACATCGAGATTTACGGACGCACACCGCGTGATCGCTTTGGAGGATTAAGTCGCTGATCGCGTGTGCGTTGGCGCGCTTTCGAGTGGCTCACTGCGGCTGGCAAGCTTCGATTTCCAAGCGTGCTCCTTCAATCACCTGCCGATCGAGAGTGAAGGTGAGGAGCGCGGCGGGTCCCAGAGTACTTTGACGGCTTAGGGCGCGGGTTCAAATCGTGTCCCGGTCAGCGACCGACGACAAGCGATTTGTTTCTACTGGTTTAGACAGTGGGATTTGCGGGGGCGGGATTTGAACCCTCGCATCTACCTCGACCGTCGCTAAATTATTGATTCTAAAAAGCCGTCAAAACGCTCAAACCTCCAAAAACCCGTGTACGAAGCACGTAATAGACACGCGGTACTTTCAGGCGTGGTACGCTTTTCTTCGTGCTTACGCTCTTCCGACGCCACCTGGCGAGCTGTCCCCATCGGCATAAAGGCCGCAGTCATCGGCACTGCAAGTGTCCGCTGCACGCGTACGGTGTGCTCCATGGCCAGAAGATTCGACGTGCGCTCGATGTCGTCTCATGGGAGGCCGGTCAAGACCGCATTCGCGATTGGGAGCTGGGTGTCGTCGAAGAAGAGAACGTCACGATCGCCGCGGCGAAGCAGCAATTCCTCGACGACGCCGAAGCACGAAAGTTGAGCCGGGAGAGTCTCAAGAAATATCGTGGACTCTGGAAGCAGCTCGAGGCCTTCGCGACAAAGCGTGGCTTCCGGTATCTGAAGCAACTGGATCTGCCGGCCCTGCGGGACTTCCGAAACGCGTGGACCGACGGCGCCATCTCCAGCAAGAAGAAACTCGAACGGCTCCGCTCCATCTTTCGTTTCGCCGTGCAGAGCAACTGGATCAAGCAGAATCCTGTGGTGTCGATGCGTCCGCCGAAAACGACGCATCCGCCGACGCTGCCCTTCTCGAAGGACGAGGTCGAGAAGATCCTCTGGGCCTGCGATCTGTATCCCGACAACGGGCGCTTCCGAAAGGGCACTCCCGCGCGGCTGAAGGCGCTCGTCCTCCTGATGCGGTACTCGGGGCTGCGCATCGGCGACGCAGTCACGTTGCGCGCCGATCGCATCGTCGATGGCAAGCTGTTTCTCTATACGCAAAAAACCCAGGTGCCCGTCCACTGCCCGTTACCGAAGATCGTCATCGACGCGCTCGACGATGTCATCCCCGTGGCGGATCCCTACTACTTCTGGACCGGCAAGTCGGACACCCGCAGCATCACCGGCAACTGGCAACGGCGTTTTCAAAAACTCTTCACGCTTGCCAATGTGAAGGACGCGCATCCCCATCGTTTCCGGGACACGTTTTCCGTTGAACTCCTCCTCGCAGGCGTACCGATTGAAGACGTCTCGATCCTGCTCGGACATTCGTCCGTCAAGATCACCGAGCGGGCGTATGCGCCATGGGTCCAGGCGCGGCAGCAACGACTCGAAGTCGCGGTCAAGAAGGCGTGGTAGGACCGGCATGAACATCACTGGCCCCGATTGCTACTCGCTGACACTCTCGCCTTCGTCGTTCACCGTACTCTGCGAACGAGGGACACAGAAGTTTTCGGGCCTTGCGGTATCGCGGAAGCCAAAGCTCTACGTGGTCAGCGCCGAACACAAACCGATCTATGTCGGCATCACGAAACAACCGATTCGAAATCGGCTTCGGTTGGGCTGGAACGCCACTGGCAAGACCGGCTATTACGGTTACGCCTGGCGGCACATCAAAAGAGTGTCTCTCTCGACATCTGGTCCCATGAAGATCCGCCGACACGGGATGACTGCCTCGACATCGAAACGATCGAAGCAGAAGTAGTTTTCCTAATCCGTAGCGCAGGACAATGGCCGCGGCATCAGACCGAGATTCACTTTCACGAGTCCACCGAGGAACACCGGTCGATCGCAAAGTCCATCATGGCGCGATACCGAGTGTGAGCGCCGTGAATCATTCCGAGGTCTTGTTGCCTGCGGCCAACCCGACGGAAACCGCTTCCGGCAACGGATGCGTGGCGCGCGGATTCGGACAAAAGTACTGAAGGTACTCCGCATCTTGCTTCGCCGAGTACTTGATTGACTTGAGCAGGAAGACAGCCGAGACGATCGCGTAATTCGCGTCGGCAAGAATCTTCGGGATTCGTGATTCAAGAAACACCTTTGGTCCTTCGAGTGGCGAGAAAAAGAAATCATCAACGACCACGACGAGGTTCGGACGCGAATCAACGAACTTTGGGAGTGCCTTCTTGATTGCGTATTCGACGCCTCGGTACGCGTCGATTGCGCGCGCTTCCGCATTGATGTACTTCGGCTGAAACTGCCGCTTCGCCTTGAACTCTTCCTTCGACAGCTCGCTTTCCCACCCTGGCCCCTTCACCTCGACGAAGATTCTCTCCGTATCTCGCCATTGGATCTCGAGGTCACCGGGAATTTCTGGTTTCGCCCGAGGCTGCCAGTCCGTGATCTTGAAGCCGTTGCGTTTGAAGTAGAAGGCAGTCCTCACTTCGGCGAGGGCGCCCTCCCACTCGTTGTTCGACAGCCGCGGCATGAACTGATCAAGCACACCTTCCGCTTCGAGAAAACACAAGAGCTGCTCGAGCTCATCCGCCCAGCACTGGTGAGCAGGATATTCGGTCCTCTCCCGCCACGTCGCACGCGCGACGAGCGCACGCGACAGGGGTCCGAGCTCCACATCGTTGGGCGGTGGCATCAGGCTCTCTCTCGCCGTGCAGCAGGTCCGTGCGGTCGGTCTCTCCAGACTGTCGTGACTTCGTCCCAGCAGGCCTTCGTTTCAGCGTCTAAACCTAGAGAGAACACCTCGCTCTCGGAATTCAGCACGAGAACAAAGATGAGCGTCGCGTGTATCAGCGAGACCTCGGCCTCGTGGACGTTCTTTTCTTCAGGAGTGCCAAAGTTAGGCTCACGCGAGAACGCGGAGGTGGCAGTGGCGTGGATGTGAAGATTCGGAATTGCGTACGAAGCCATGTAGAGGTTCTGGTACGGCTCTCCCAGCGTACGCACCATGGAAGCGAAATCCAGGTCATCCCAGCTGAACGCCAGGCGGCGAGTCTTGCACTTCTTACAGTCGGCCACCTGGAACTCGGGGCGCACGTCGTCGTACATTCGTTGGTACTCGGCCAACATGGCGCCCATGCGCTCCTTCACAGCGTCCTCGCCAACCGCTTCGACGGCCGCCTTCAAGGCCTTGAACTCCTGGATCACGCCATAGCGAACAAATCGTTCTGCCTTGTCAGGGTTCCGCCGGATGTACTCAAGAGTCACCGCCCGCTCGTAAAGGCCACGGAGAAGCTTCATCGCTGCGACACCGTGACCATTGACTGAAAGGAACGCTATTTCCAGGAAGTCCTGGCGACACGTCTCGCCAAGATTGAATGCGACGTCCTCCATGCGGTTCGACGCCCGCCATTCTCTGCCGAAGGCTTTGTTCGTAACGCTCACGAGGCGCTGAAATGAAGGGAAGAACTCGGGATTACGATCCCAGAATTCGTTCGCCGCGACCGACTCGCCAAATTCAAATTCGATTGTTTTTCCTGCGTTCTCACCCGCAAGCCTACGAGCAGCATCAACAACACCGAGCACGGTCTGCGCTTCGGATTTGAGATCTTTGAGCAGTTCCGGAATCGCGGCCACCGCTTTGATGCGCAAGTCGCGTGAAGCGCGCAAGAGCGGCTTCTCTTCGTCGAATCGCCAGCAGTCCGCCGGAACGCCGGTCATCATTGGATCGTCCTGAAAGTGCGCTCTCCGAGTCATCAGCGCCCAACTGTCACCGAGGCGGTCGTATCCCACTTGGTACTCGATCCACTCCTCAGGATCCTTGTCCTCGCCGTTGTTGATGACATCTCGTGTTTCAGGAATAGACACGTAGCGAGCAATGCCGATCCCAAGCTCATTGAGTCGCTCTTCGATGCGCTTAAGCGCAGCGTTGAGATCGTCGGAGGCTGTGTTGAGGCGGCGAGCTACGGGAATGAGGTCGTCGAATCCGACGGATTCGACACGCGTCGCGGGACGGTCTTTGGCCATCAGGCCCTCCTTGTCCGGTCAGGGACGTTGTCAGTTGCCCGCCAGTGTCGGGAGTCAGCCGACACCAGTCATCGAGCAACCTCAGAGTATCACGAGCTGTTCAAGGTGGACAGCGGCAGTGCCGTTTGCAGCGCAGCCCCCTCTCTGCGTGTATGTCCGGCTCTGATTCAGCCACGCCTTCGCGAATCGCTTCGTCGTGTCGTGTACGATGGACTAAGAACGTCAGATGCCAGACTATTTTCTCCAAGCAACGAAAGACACTCTCGCAAAGCGTGTCGGCTTTCGTTGCAGCCGACCTGATTGCCGCGCAACGACCTCGGGCCCTCACTCGGATCCAGAGCGCGTCGTGAATGTTGGCGTGGCCTGCCACATCACCGCGGCGTCCGAAGGTGGTCCTCGTTACGATGCGGGCCTCACCTCCGACCAGCGGAAGTCCGTAGAGAATGGCATCTGGCTCTGTCAGACCGACTCAAAATTGATTGACAACGACACGGCGCGATTCACAGTCGATGTTCTTCGGAGTTGGAAGGCGACTTCCGAAGAAATGACACGGCAGGAACTAGAGGCGATGAATGCGCGAGGCGCTCGCGATTTGATCGCGACGAGTGGTCGTTTGACCGCTCTTTTGTCGGACGCTACAGAACACTTCGACCAGTTGTCCGCGGCTGGAGCCGTCGATCCTCTCAGTCCAGCGTTCGCGGAAGTCGCCCGACAACTTGAGCACCGCCTAAATGACGTCGTCGTTGATGCACTTGCGTTGAAGGCCAATCCGCTCTTTGATGCAGCCGATCAGCAGGAGACGTCGATAGCCGTCAAGACCATGCGGGCTGCCCTTCGGCTGCGAGGGTTTCAATACCGCCACGCATATGTCGACTACGACGAGGAAATCTTTAGGGCCTACATAGGAGCAACGCAAAACGAATACTCGCTCGGTTCGGTTGATGAGGCGAGGGTCCAGTTCGTCGGGGCTTTAGATCAATTCGAGCGCCTCACAGGCCTACGCACGCTTCGCGTCAGAAATGGCTAAGGGTTCAAGCCCAACCCTGCGTCTGCGACAGCGCTATTCCTCTGGCTCGTTCGAGAAGGCCATTGAGACAACGGAGGCAGAGCTGTAGCGGGGTTTGGTGAAATGCACGTAGGCGTGTGTGAGTTGTCCCGACAACGCGAGCGACCACAGATAGTCAAAGTCTGCGGGTCTGCAACCGGCAATCACTCCAACCGCCGGCCGGACCTGCGTGATGAAACCCACATAGGCGGGGCGATTCGGGCCGATCTGGTGGTCCCGATCCAGCCAAAGGCTGAATGTCACGTCGTGAACATCTCGGATGGGTTCGTTCATCGTGCCTCGAAGCTCAAGACCGGAATGAAAGTTCGGCTCGGGGTCTGGCCCGCTCGCATCGCGCATGGAGAGACTGATGCGCGGCCGAATCGATGAGATCACGACATTCCGGCTGAGCGTTTCTTCTCTTGTCGATTTGCGCCGCCGCTTCTTGGCCATCTCATTCTTCCTCAATTGGAGAGCTTAGGAGAGCCGCACGACGGCGAATGCGCGCGCACAACGATGTACCCAAACGGTAAGATAACGCTGGAGTTGCGGATCCAAATCATCCACGAGACTCAATCTCGCCGCTAGAAGACGCCTCAAGTTGGCTTCGGCCAAATGGTGCCTAGTCGATTACACCGATCTTCGTTGCCGCGCGGACGAACGAGCGCAACATCTTCTCCTTGTCGAGAAGACCATCGCGGCAAACGGATTCAATTCGTTTGCGGAAAGTCTTTTCGGGTTTGCCGCGGACTTTGCCTTCTAGCTGCCATTGGGGAGCCTTGCCGTTGGCTTGGAAAACGAATCCGGCGCCGCAGCTTGTGTGCCATTTCTTCTGGCCGGTATGGAAGTGGAAGAAGAGAAGATGTTCCGGGTCGCGGTCTCCATTGGGCCCGAACCACTTATAGTAGTTTGGTCCCCACTTCGAAAACTTTCGCAACTTTGGTTCCGCGTCCAACGCGGCGGTCATCAATTCATCGAGTTCCGCTAAGCAATCGGCGGCAAGCCGGAACGCATCCTCGGCACCAAGCCCCGTGTTGTGGGTTGCGGTTGTGCGCTCAAAGAGCTTCGAGACTCGCTTCAGGTCGTCCGCGCGAATATCTTCTCGATGCGCCATGCGCAATTCCTCCAGGTAGGTATTGAACGAAAGGCACAGATACCGATCGGTTCCGCGCGCCGAGACGCCATCGAGCGCGCGATGCACATCCTGCCACCGCATGGCGAATATGCCGTTGCGACGAAGCCAAGCGGACTCCACTTCGGGAGCGCGCTTCGTGACCACGACGAGGTATTCGCCTTTTTCATTCAGGCGATAGCGTCGGAGTTGGCCTTTGGTGAGACGTGCGCCAACCTTGCTTTCAATGCGGAACAAAGGGCCGGGGAAGGTGTCGGCGGGCTGGATGTGGAAATCTGGCCGGCTATGAGGGTCGATTACGACTTCTCTGTGACAGTTCCATCCACAGTTCGGACGCGCAGAACGGATGCCGCACACGTCCCAAAGCAGTTGGAGGACTGCCTCTCGAAAAGCTGATGACTCCAGAAAGCATGCAGCGAAGGCATTCGAGACGCTGCCTTCGCGACCCGCTCTCGTTCCAAGAAGTTGCCCGAAGACCGATCTCGACTGCGTGTAGGTCGTCAACGAGACGTCCGCACTTAATCTAGCTCAGCAGGTCAATTCGACAGCGCACTAAACAAGCAATGCCCGCAACCTTCGTTTGCGCAGCGTCTCGTCCGGACTGACGGCGATCCCGTCGGTCCATCGGAGTAGCTGCCCAAGCGTGATCGTATGCATCGTCACCGGGGATGTGACGCGTACGTCGATCGACGTTCCTTGCGCGATTTCGTCGCACCAACCCTCCGCGCGCAGGCGCGCAATCCCGAGCGCTGCCGCTTCGTAAAGCGATTCCGCTTCGACTTCTACACCGTGAACGACGCCGGTTGGTCCCCGAAAGCTAACGATACAGGCCCGCGCCGCCACAAACCGGCAGTCTAACGCTGAAGCGAACTAAAAACGAATGCACGGTCATTGATTTATGATGTTACATCATCTATAATGTGCGTCTGGAGGATCAATGACGCCTGTTATTCGCATTCCGGACGACGTGTTTCGACGACTTCAGCGTGTGGCGACGCCTTTAGTAGACAGTCCAGCCGACGTGGTGGAGCGCTTGATCGCTTTCTATGAGACCCAACATGGGCTCGCGCCAGTTCACGAGACGCAAGAGGTACCCGTCAACGTCGGTGTCGGTGAGTACGAGACGTACGAGAACCGCGCCAATCCGCACGTCACGATTCACAAAGCGGGTTGCTCGCAGTTGCGGAAGCGAGGGGGCGTCCACCGACATGGACAGGGTGAGTACAAAGCCCACGCCACCCTCGCCGAAGCGCGTCGGTACGCGGAGAGCACCGGACTGCCGATCCGGCTTTGTCGGTTCTGCAACCCCTCGTAGAACCAAAAACCACTATGCGACTTTGGTGAGCCGCGTGAGCACGCGTTCAAACACGCTCTCTGGAATACGGAGTGTCCGATACACGCGTCGGCCCCGACGCGGAAAACAGATCACCACCACGCCGGGCTCGTTCAAGAACAAACGCCGAACGGTCTCGTCGTTCACCTTCAACCGTTCGGCCACCTCGAGGACTGTTAAGAATCGCTCGTCGATGCTCGCCTTCGCCTGAATCGCCATCCCTTCTCCCCTTCGATCACGCTAGGCCGCTGGTTCGGCCGTGTAACGGTCATGTTCTGCGTCGTACCCTTGAATCCGAACAATCTCTGAGACGATCCGGCGGCCACCGTACCGTTCGATGTGGATCACAACCTGCACCGCGTCGGCGATCATCCGCCGGATCGGCTGATACCCGACGCGTCGATGTGCCCTTGAAGGAGGCTGCGCACGAGCGGGTTTGAGAGGTCCGCTACGGATGACGGTAGGGCGCCGCGCTGCGTGATGTAAAGGCGCTGCTTGAACTCCCAGACCATGTCGCCGGCTGTAGGAATGCCAGCTGCGGCTGACGCGCCAGCGCCGAGAAACCACATAAGCTTCGACGCGCGCAATGAACAGCGCCTTGCGAAGTCGTCAGGTTGGATTGTTGGCAGTTCTGAATTCTCAGACACGCCTAGCTCTCCTTGGAGCAGACAGCACAAGCCATCGATGTAACGGAGATTTGAAGTAGGTTACGACTCTGGCTCTTCCTGATAAGGACCGGCGCTACGAGTCGAATGTCGCCCCTCGACCGTCACCAGTGGCCGTGCCGGTTGTTCCTCGGTCCTCAAGGGGACGCGCTTGACAAGCCTCGGAATGGCCGACGCGCGCCCAGAACCAGCGGACACGGATGTTTGAATGGCGGCATCAAGCGACTGCGCTGCCGGCAAGGATTCCTCTGCGAGCCTGCGAAGAGGTGTGATCGGCGCCTTCCGGCGGTGCGCGACCTCGATTGCGGGGAATTGCTCTACCAATTTCTTCGCGACGAATACTCTCACACGCGCGAACTTCCGCACCAACGCCCCGATTCGCAGTCTTCTCTCTTCCGCTGATAGCTCGCCCTCAAATCCGAGCGTCCAGTCCAACAGGGCCTCGCCGCGACGTGCGCGAGAACAGATGATAGTTACACGAGTACGCGGACTGTGCGCATTCTTGGTCGACGGTTTCGGAATCTTACCGGCGCCCTTCGACGGTTTAGACGTGGCAGCCATTAAAGGGTGTTGAACATTTTATGCGTGCTTCATCCCCAGACAGCGAATGCACTGCGATAAACGCATCTTTGGCTTTCGCGCACACGGTGAACGCACGCGTCGACGTCAACGGACGAACAGCCGGAACCATTTCATCTACCGGCCGCGGCATCAAATCTTGCGAGTAGCTCGTTGAACTTTCGATCGATCATTGCTGGCGTCCTCAAAAGCACTCCCTGCTCGTCCCGGTAGCCCTTTTCTCTTGAACCCTTAAAAGACAACCAATTGAAGCTGGTTAGAATCACCCAGGTGCGATCGTACGCAAGCACTTTGGCATGCGTATCTCCGAGTCGCGTCACAGTCACGTTCTTGGTGACCCTCCCCAAGTCCTTCAGCTTTCTCTCCGCCTCGACCTCGCGTGGTGGGGGTGCAGGTCGTCGAGGGTCGTCCGGAATGCCGTAACCGATATACACCTTAACGCCCCTGCTCGCGGCCTTCGCCAGCTTTCGTAAGAACTCGTCGTTGACAACGCAGGAGCCGATCCAAGGCGAAACAATCAGCAAGCGCTCACGAGCTTCCGCCAGGGCTTCCTCAAGGCGCGGTGGATGATCGAAGACCTGCAAGTAGGTGGCGCTCAAGGCCTCGATCGCTTCACGAGCCCGCTCAAGCTTGGATTCTGATTCCGTCATCTGAGCGCGCGCCTGCTGCTGCTGATTCGCTGGGGCTGCGTTCACAGCCTCACGCGCAGACGCTACGTCTGCCTCGGCGGCGGCAACCGCCTTTCGCAGCTCCTGATTGACTGCTGGAGACGGCAAGGCCGACACAATTTCCTCAGCTGCTCTCTCGTCGTTGACCCCGAGAATGGCTGGGGTTACGACTGGCGGCACAACGTCCATGCCAACGCGTCTTGGCCCATCAGCCTTCGCAAACGCAGTCTCGTGTGCTTCTGACAGCCGGCCGTTCAGCGCGAAGCCAACTTCCACTCGCCCGTCCGATTCGTTTCGGTACACCAACGCTACAGCGGGCCTAAAGAACCGAAATCGCTTCTCAATAGTGACGATCGACACTAGCTGCCGCTTGAAACGTCCAGTGTCGGCCGCGACTTCTCGCGCGACGTCCTCGTGTGGCAAATCCGTCATTTCAGGCGCACGTACGGGGTGCGCGGGAATTTCTAGAAGGCCAACGTCTTTCAGTTCCCTGGGAGCGTAGGATGCTTCCTTTTTGTAGTTCACCACCTTCCGTAGAAGACCGTCATAGTCGATTTCAAAGGTGCCCTGTTGTGGCGTAATTTGCTCCGCCTGTTCCAAAGTCGTCCGCCCTTTTGACGTCAGCTTCCAGATATGTCTACGGTCGTCCGGGAGCGTGCCCAACTGAACGTCTTCGGACCGAACCAAGCTCGAAAGTGCTCCCTCAACGACCTTTGGCGGCAGACCGAGAAATTCTCCAATCTCGTGTGGCACGACGACACCGGCGTTTAGGCATTTAAGAACGAACTCCTCGATAGCGGCAATCGGTTTGTGTTCCAGCGTGAACGCACGAATCTTGACCCGATAGAACGGCAGGCCCACTTCTTCGTAGCCGACCAGCCGCAACTCCGGCCTCGCAAACTCGTACCGTTTTGCGATGTCCTCGACGGTCACTGAGACACCTCGTAGACAAGGCAGTCAGCCGGATGGGACTCGATATAACGCGCGACGCGCTGGAGAGGTTGATGTTCCGGCAAGCCCCTAACCGGCGCAGCAGAATGACGAACGCCGCGAGGCCCAGATAAGCTTCGGTTTTGCCGCCGCCCGTCGGAAAGAACAGGAGATCAACGAGCTCGCGGTCCGAGTTGGTCGGGGTCACGAAGGCACGCAAATTCATCAGCACGAATGCGAGCTGAAATGGCCGCCATGCCGGCGCGTCACAAGAGGCCGGCGGCTTACCGGTCTCCTGGCTTCGTCGCTGCCGCGCCGCAAGCGCCATAGCGAGATTCGCGAGCCGAAATGCCTCGAGGACCAGGGGATCGTCGAACAGCGACAATCCATCGTTAATGCGCTTCGCGGCGCGCCGAGCCGCATCGAGGAGATCGGCCGCGACTTCCGCACGATGCTTCTCCTTTGGCGCTGCGGCTGCCTGCTGCTCGATCCATTTGCCGTACTCCGTAACTAGCGACGATAACGACGCACGAAGTGTGGCCGGATCCGACGCGGCGGCGAGTACCTCCATGCCGAGCTCGACGTTCTTCAATGCAGCGGGCTCGACACGCTCGACCTCGCACTGCGGCATCCACGTTGTTTGGACCGCAGCGCATTCCTGTCCGGTCATGACGGCGTGAACAGACGTACCGTGGCCGACAGCAAATTCCATTGCGTCGCGGTATTGGAGGTCGGCAATGCGCTCGTCCGGATCGTGATGTTCGTGGCCACGAGGATTCGGTCGGGGGACGAATGGGCGATCCGCTTTGATGCTCAGTGAGGCTTGAAAGATAAAGCGCTCGTCCTTGAGGTCGTTGAGTCCTTCGAGGGGCACGCGACGGTTGACCATCCTGTGCTGAATGGTCAGTCTCGAGAGACATTCGGATGGCAACCCGTCTGCGAGGACATCCAACAATGTCTGTTGAGCGTCGTCTCGACTATCGCCGCCCACGAAGGGAACCGTCGCGCCAAGTCCTCTTCTTCGCCGACGATTCCCTGTGTGGACATTTTCTCGACGAATCGCGCGGCGACCAGCTCAGGAATCGCGCACGCCAGGTGATCTGGCCACCCTTCTTCTGGATCCGCGGTCGAGTACTCCTGAATGAGGTACGCCGTCGCCCACAACACGCATGTCCGAAGAAAGCCCAGGCCGCGCTTTAGCATTTCACCGTCAGGGGTGTCCCACAGTCCCTTCGGAACGTGATCCAGGAATCCACCGCGATGGCTGCCAACCAGTGCCCGGGCAACGCGAATGACGTACTCGGCGAACGTCGTAGGATCCAAACACTCGACTTCATCGCCGTCATCCGATGTGACCATGCGACCGCTCAGAAATGCGCCGATCTGAGACATCCAAATCTGACGCGCCACTGCCTGGGTTGGGATCGTCGCAATCTTGTCGAGAAACTCAAGCGAGCGTTCGATCGAATCAGCGGCGCGCCGCAGACGCCGGCCGAGCCGAGCCGCGGCTTTTTCAAGCTTTTCGGTCGTTGCTCTTGATAACTCGTCCCGTTCCCCGCCAGTTGCCTTTCCTTTCTGCGCGTCGATTTGTCGCCGCTCCGCCTCTTCCCCCAAATCGGACTCGTCGAAGTCCTCGTCGTCATCGGCCGTGGCGGGCCGACCACTAGACAGCGGCTGAATTAACGACGCAAGAATCTCAAGATCAAGGCGATCTCCTTTCCCCGAGCGAAATGGACACGACGGATTGGCGCAGCCGATTCTGAGTTCCCGAGGCTCGTCGGCGGTGGGCAGCAATTGGAATGACAGTCCCGTGAACTTGGTCCCGCACCACGGACAGTTCTCCAGTGGGATCGGCGCCGGACGATTCTTCGTATCGCCCTGGAAGTACATCGTTTTTGCGCGCGCAGAACGGCGATCGTTATCGCCCTTCCTGCCCATGCGGTTCGGCGTTGCCGCGCGTCCAACCCACAGTCCGATCTCAAACGGCCACTCGCCGAGTTTCTTCCCCAAGTCATCTCGCCGCATCGTTTCGAGCGCGCAAATCAGCGTCGCGGCACGACTGAGCTGATCGAGCGTCAGAAGTCGAAGCGTGTACCGCATGAGCACCGTGACGCCTGCGGACTCGGGGCCTGGATGCCGTACTGAATTGATGATCGCCGACGATGACGAGATGATCGCGAGCGCGCGAGAGCGCAACATTGAGACGCTTTTGTTCAGATAGAAAACCGGCCCGCAGCTCTGGATTGGAGCGGGTGATCGAGTAAATTGCGATGTCTGCCTCGCGCCCCTGAAAAGCGTCAACGGTGTTGACTTCGATTTGGAGCGAGGGCCAGGCAATTTCTTTCGCTCCGATCTGACGTTGGAGCGCGATGACCTGGCCTGCGTAACCGCTCAAAATCGCGACCGAGTAGCTCTTACCAGCGCGCTGAGCGATCTTGTCCAAATTTGCGAGGAGCTGGCCAATTGCTCTGATCTCCGTCTGGTTGGCGAAACTCACCCCGCTACTCTCTTCACGACGACTTTGAAGCCCCGACGTGCTCAGCCATGTGACGGGACGAGCTAAGACCGGCCTGAGCGTGGGGTCCGCTAAGGTTCGACTGCTCTCGAGTGAATCACTGTAAAAGCAATGCGAGATGAGGTCACCGATCGGCTTAACGAGAAAGACGGATACGGCTCGTGTGCCTTTGGGCAGACCCGGCATCTCCTCGAGGCCACGAACGCGGCGGATCGACGAAACGATTTGGAGACCGTCACTGTCTGGGATGTCCGCGATCGCGGGCTGTGCTCGGTCTTTCACAATCTGAACGATCACGTCACCCGATCGTTCTGTTCGGCGCCATTCGCCTGTTAGCGCACCGTCTTTCGCAACCGGCTTGTAGTCGCCCCAGCGCGCGGTCACGTTCAGCGTCGCCGCATCCGGTGGGACCAAGACGCTCAGGCCCATCGACGAAGGGAAATGGCTCCGGCGGGCAGCGCGTGGTTCCGGTGGTGCATCGTCCTCATCCGCCCCGGCAGACGCGTCGCCATATTCGAGCTCGCCTTGGGTGTCATCGTCGTCGCGCTTCTGCTGCGGCGAGGCAGTCCACGGTACGAGAAACCCCGTGAGGTACCAACGCGACGGCGCAATCGGGAGCACCTCCGAGGCCTGCGGCTCATCAGCTTCGGGTCCGATGACGTCAAGGCGGAGGGCGTGCGTCAGGAAACGTCGAACGTCGGCACTTGTGGTCAAGCCCACCTCAAGCGGCAGATTCTAATGCATTGTAAACATTGCGTTTGTTTACCAGCCTTGCAAATTATTACAGTATCTGTAATACTCAGGAGCGTAACGGGAGAGAACCGAGATGTCTGGGAACCAGTTGAGGGCAACTCGCGAAGGGTTAGGGATGACTCAGCAGCAGGCTGCGCGTCGATGGCGCATGTCGCAGGCATACCTGTCGCTGGTCGAGAACAACAAACGGCGCGTTCCCGAGCGTCTAGCGCGTCTGCTCGCACGCGACGAGCCTAGTGCTGCGACAGCGCTGCCGCTCGATGTATCGATGAATGCGGATCTACCGCCCTTCCTCGGTAGCCTCGGGTACCCGGGTTTTGCCTACCTCGGAAACCCACATGACGTCATGAACCCGGCGAGTCTTCTGCTCAGCGCGTTGCGGCATTCGAACGTTCCCGCGCGCGTCACTGAGGCACTCCCTTGGATCCTGACGCGGTTCGCTGATCTTGATTGGGGCTGGCTTGTCGACGAAGCGAAGCGGTGGAACGTTCAGAACCGCCTTGGCTATCTTGTGTCCCTTGCCTTGGTTTTGGCGCGGCGACAAGACGATTCCGCAGCGGTGTCACGGCTCGAAGGTGTCGAGCGGCAGTTGGAAGACGCGCGGCTAGCCAAAGAAGATTCGCTCGGCCGAACGCTCACCGAATCGGAGCGGCGGTACCTCCGTGAGCATCGTCCGCCTACGGCGGCGCACTGGAATCTGCTGACGAGTCTTCGCGCGGATGATCTCCGGTATGCCGTCTGACAAAGTTCCGGAGCCGTGGCGTTCGCTCCTCGCAGACATCGATGCCCAATGTGACCAGCCGATCGAGATGCACTGCATCGGTGGATTTGCCGTCACACTTCATTACGGCTTTATGCGGCCAACGGGCGACATCGACGTCTGGCACGTGATTCCGACTGATGCAGCGCCCTGGCTTGCGAAGATCGCCGGCAAGGGCTCGGAGCTCCACCGCAAACATCGCGTGTACGTGCAGGTCAGCGCGGTCGCGACGGTGCCTGAGGACTACGAAAGTCGCCTCGTCGAAGTCTTTCCTGGCGAATTCGAAAAGTTGCGAATTCTCGTGCTGGACCCGTACGATCTCGCGTTGAGCAAATTGGAGCGCAACGCGGAGATCGATGTTGAAGACGTCAAGCACCTCGCCCGAGCCGCCAACTTCGACCTCGATTTATTCGCTGATCGGTATCGAAAGGAATTGCGGCCCTTTGTGACCGGTCCCGAAGCGAAACACGATTTGACGTTCGAGCTGTGGATCGATGCGATCAAGGAAGAGCGCGCACAAAGCAAAACTTGAACTCAAACGCCCTCGTCAAGCAGCGACGGATTGATGGCTTTCGCCCTTTTCCGCTTCGGGACTGGTTTGGATAACGCGGGTCCTGCCAGCCGTTCCGCCTCGGCTCGCTCGGCGTTTAGCCCCAACAGTCGGCCAAGCAATTCATCGCGGATCTCGTCTGGCCAGCGGTACCGCCACGGCTTTCTCTTTTTGCCCGCTTTTCCGGCCTCCTCCTCGTCGTCTTTCCTCATAGTCGAGAATGAAGTCCAGGTTCGCCTGGATGTCCCTCCAACCATAGGCGTCGAGGACAGCGCGATCCATGATCTCATGCAGCTCCCTGAGTGTCTCGATCGGCGCCGAATGATTCAATGGATCATGAAAACTCGTAAAGAGATCAGTCAGTCCAGTCTTCGTGTCGTTGACTAGCGCACTTCGATATTCGAAGTATCGCCTTCCCGCCTCAGCAAGGGTACTGTCTTGCTCCCATCGCTCAGGGAGCGGAAAATTGTCGAAACATTCCGACGGTGTGTATTGAAGGTCGTCCTTGAAAGTCGTATTAAGGACTCGCGACCACATGTCATGAACGCGGCTCTGAAGTATCGCGGCAAATGCATCGGACTCCACCGGGAACACAACAGTTTTCTCGCTGAAAATATGCGTCGCCGGCATCCACAGGAATGCACCTGTGTTGCTGTTCCTCGCGATTACAAGAGTGCGTTTGCAATTGCGGAGGCGATCATAGAGTTCGGCTCGAGGCCGAAGGAACTGCCACCAATACTTTCTGGCTCTCTCATCTTCGTTCAGTAATCGAGCAGGCTTGACCCTCCGCTCGACAAGAGTCATCACATCTGGCCACTTACTTCTGGCCTCATCTTCAGGCAAAGAGTCGAAGTCAATGACGAATCGGGTTGGCTGAAACGTCCATGTTTCGTTCAGTTCAGCACCGCCCCAATACGGGCGAATACACTCACGATTCGTCGGGCTCGCATCAAGCAACTGGCGCATCAGAGAGATCGGATTAGCGATGTTCTTCTTGTCATTGTCATCAAACGTAAATTCCATACCGAGCACGATCGTTCCTTGAAAGCTCAACTCGGCGTTTGCTCGGAGCGCCGCAGGCGTTGAGTCTCCTCCCCGATGGAACAGGTATGCGGAGATTCGTGCAACGGCCCGACCGTCCAGGTAGCGGAGCCCCGGCAAGTCTCCGCGCACGACGTGAACCACCGAGACGATTACCGCCGCTCGACCCGACCATCGAAGTCGCTTTCTCGCAGCAAAGATCGTCCCATTGTGTGTGCAGATCCACGTCAGCCCGCTCTCACGTGTGTCGCCCTGTCCGATAGAATTCGTCGCAATCAACCCAAACGTTCCACGAACACGAAGCAACTCAAAGCTCGTCGAAAGAAGTGCGCCACTAGATCCGCATTCCCAAGAGTTCCTGGATGGAGGATCAGCAGCCAGGAAAGGTAGGAAGGATGCGAGGCAGCAGCTAATGTGTTCTTGCCGGCGAACGGTGGATTGCCAACGATCACGTCGAAGCCACCATTCGCCCGCGTGAAGACTTCCGGAAACTCGACCTGCCAGTGAAACGGCGGGATTGGATGCTCATGCTGCCGCAACGCATTGGCAATTGCGGCTAGGGGCTCTCGCCGTGACGGAGCTGTATTCGGATCCGCGTTCAACCAATCCTGCACTTGTCCGTCATACGCGGAACGAAGCGTCCTGCGATCCCTCGGCTTGTCGCGCTCGAAGAATGCCGCCACTGTGAGATCGCCGATGACGCGCACATCTTCGAGCGCCTCCTCGGCATCTCGAAGAAGTTCAGTCTTCCGCGGAACATCGTCGGACGTAGCGAGTCCCTGAATCTGCTCGCGCAGTCGCTGCGCTTCGGCCACACGCTTCTCAACCAGCCCACGAATAAGCGGAAGCTGCTCCTCGTCTTCCCAACTAAGACAGGCGATCTGTTCGCGCGAAAGCCCAACGAGCGAGTCTCCATGTCGAAGCGCGTGGTCCAGGAACGTGAAGGGATGCTCTCGGGCGAGCGTGGCGAGCCAGAGTGACAGTTTCGCTAGATCCACGGCGAAGATGTTCTTATCCACGCCGTACAGACATCGTTCCGCAACCAACCGTTTCGCTAGCGTCAGTTCATCCTCGTCAAGTGGCAGAGGCTCGCTCCGCCCATGAATCGCCCACGCTTTCACCAAGCGATCGGCGAGCAAGCGGCATGACTCCACTAGAAATGCGCCGGACCCCATCGCAGGGTCGCAGACCTTCAGATCCAAGATTTGCTGCGGCGTCGCCTGATCACCTAGACGTTCGAGAATCGGCCGGAAGGTCGTCGCCACGATCGGTTCTGTGAGCGAACGTGGCGTGTAATGCGAGCCAGAGCGTCGTCGCTCTTCCGTGGGCTGCAGATAGAGGGCCCCAATAGGAACGATGCGGGGCGTATATGGCGACACCTTCTTCGCCAGCGCCTTCATCACATCGTCCGCATTCGTGGCGGTCGCAGTGTGTCCAACGTGTTGAGCCAGGACGGATCGTTCTGCAATCGGCTAACGACTTCAGGAAGCCGAAATTCATCTGAACCTGGCTCGCGCTGAAGCGGCTTCGCGCCGAGCAACTCGAGACCGCATGAAATGGCTTGCCGCAGATCGTCCTTGTCGATGTGCAGCCAGTCGCGCGATTTCTTGAGTAGATCCTGCAACGCCTCTATTTGTTCCTTGAGCGCGCGATCACGCTTTCGACCGGCCTCAAGCTCGATCTGGACCGCCTTCTCGCGGTCCGGGTCGACACGCTCGCTGTCAATGGCCTCGGTTAAGCGTTTGACGTCTCTTCGGGCAAATCCTGTCGTCAATCGGTCTTCGAGCCTGCGCTCGACGACCGGTGCCAGGCTTCCGAGCTCTCGCCGAATCGTCTTCGTCTTCTGGACGAGGGCCTTCAGCACACGGTCTTCCGGCCGCTGCTCGTAAACAAAGTAGTGACACCGCACTTCCGGTGATCGCTGAAGTTTGCGGTCGATGCGGCCATTCCGCTGTTCGAGGCGGCTCGGATTCCATGGCACATCGAAGTGGAAGAGA
This sequence comes from Vicinamibacterales bacterium, assembly GCA_036557365.1. Taxonomy (GTDB): domain Bacteria; phylum Acidobacteriota; class Vicinamibacteria; order Vicinamibacterales; family CAVVIG01; genus DATKHR01. The sequence continues at coordinate 56,140 of DATBHR010000087.1, read as the reverse complement.
TCCGCGCAGTTGTTCTGGAGGTTGACGCCTTCGCGCGCGGCGTCGGTTGCGATCAGAATTCGCAGCGGGTGGTCGGACAACTCCGCGTTGAACGCTCGCTTGACCTCTTCCCGCGCGTCCTCGGGCATCCCTCCGTGGAACGTCGCAATTGACGGGTCGCTGTCGCGACCAGGCGTCAGGGCGGCGCGGAGTTGTTTCTCGAGGTACCGCTTCGTGTCGGCGTATTCAGTAAAGATGAGGACGCGTTGATTCTTGTGCGCGCGCGCCCACTTGATTAGGTGCTTGACGCGCGCGTCGGGCAGGCTTCGCGATGAGTTCGCCAATTCCGTCATCCGGGCGAGTAATCCTCGTTCGCGATCCAGAGACGTCCCTATGTCGGCAGTCGCGACTTTCGCTGTCGCAGTTGCAATCGCCGCGTCATCCTCTTTCTTGAGATCATCCTCACTTGCCTCGGCCCGATCGTCGTCCGCGTCCGGCGTGCTTGTAAGGAACTGCAACTGGGCAATCGCGCGGGCATCGACGCTGATTGAACGCGCACCTTCCTCGGCCTTCTTCGCTTGCGTTTCGAACGCATCGCGGTGGACGCTCAGCGTGCACGCGAATGCCTCGATGGAGGACAGAAGACGCTTCTGCAGGCTGCAGAGGACGAGGGCCGACGCAACCTGCGTCGATTTGGCTGCGGCCTTGAGTCGCTCCTCGCGTGCCTGACGGTATTCATCGAGCAACTGCGGCAGCACCAGCTCAGGATTATCCGTGGCGAGCCCGTCGACCGGCACTTCGACGACTTCCCGGACCGGAAAGCCGCCTTCCAGTTTCCGCAGGTCGTCTTTCAGACGACGGACCATTACCGGCTCGAGTTGCTTGACCGACTCGATTGCGACTCCGCGACAAAACCGCTGTGGATCGAGAATCTCCAACAGCGACGAGAAGCTGTTCGAGTGGCCGTTGTGCGGCGTCGCCGAAAGAAGCAGACGATGTTCGAACAGCGGAGCGAGCTCTCGGACCGACTTCGTGAACTGCGAATCGATCGCGTACTTCGCGCCGCTGGCAGGCGCAGCGTTGTGCGCTTCATCGAGCACCAGCAACGCGTCCCCGTGGTCACCATCGAGCCAATCGCGCAGGGTCGCGGCGTAATCCTCGTCGCGCAGCAAGTGATGTGAAACCACAAACCGTGAATGCGTGGCCCACGGATTCACTGCATAACCACGCTCGACCTTCATGCGACGTACGTAGTCTCGGTCGAACGCCACGAATGTGAGACCAAACCGCTGATCCAGCTCATCTTTCCACTGCAGGACCACGGATGGGGGCGCGGCAACCACAATGCGCCTGATGCGCTGACGCATCAGCAGTTCGCGAATGATCAAGCCCGCTTCGATCGTTTTGCCAAGGCCGACGTCGTCAGCAATGAACAGGTTCACCCGCGGCAATAGCAGTGCTTTGCGCAGCGGCTCCAGCTGATACGCATCCAAGCGAATGCCTGCCCGATACGGCGCCTGAAAAAGCGTCGGGTCCGTTGACGTGACCGTGTTCCAGCGAAGTGTCCGGTAATACGCGGCAAACAGTTTGACCGGATCGAATTCGCCTTTCGTCAGCTTCGACCAGTCGGCTTCGTCCATCCTCTCCGCGTCGACTTCGCGTTCCCACAGGACCTGGAGTTCTTCGCCCTCCGCGTCGTCTTCGAGACACGAGAGGCGCACGAGCGTGTCGTCGCCCGGGGTTGGCGGCGGGCTCACCTCTTCGACGAGATAGCGACGCGAGCGGACTCGGACTATCTCCCCGATTCGAGGAGGAAAGTCCACGGCAGTGACCATGGTTTGACGGCCATTCTAGTCCGTGCGGCCGTACCGCCAAGCTTCCCGCGCACGTGTTCCCCACAAGACTCCTCTAGCGGCACTGTTTCGCGGATCACGCGCGCCTCCGCCGTTGTGCGCTTCGAGGGACAGGCACGTAATAGACACGCGGCTTTTCGGCCGTGTGTTTCGATCAATGTTTATCGGGAAAAAGGGTTGGTTGCGGGGGCGGGATTTGAACCCGCGACCTTTGGGTTATGAGCCCAACGAGCTACCGGACTGCTCCACCCCGCGTCACCGGCTAGACCCATCATCCTAACACACCGCGAAAGAGCCGCTCAAGCTTCGCGCGCAACGAGACGGCACCGCACGATCGACGTCGTGAACTCCCGCGTGAGCCGATTCGCAAAGCGGCGCAGCGGCCGAATCGGCACGACCTCCAACCGATCGAACCGGAACGGACTGTCGGATACGATCTTCTCGAACCGCGCGACGGTCATCTTGTTGAGCCCGCTCTGCAGCACGGTCTGCGCGCCGTCGCTCTTGAACGTCTGGCGCCAGCGCACCAGCGCAACATCCGGAAATACCAGATGAGAGTACGGAAAAATTGAGTAAACGTGCCCGCCAAGCGGATGCTTCCACGGCGGCCCGAACGAAACGATGACCTGTCCACCTTTCTGTAACAACCGGTACATCGTGCTGAGCACGCCGACGGGATCCTTGAAGTGCTCGAACGAATCGACGCACACGATCGTGTCGACGGGCTGGAACCAGTCACGCGTGAATGTACAGCGGGACGACACGCCAACGGCCTCCGCTCGCGCTCGCGCGAGGTCGAGCCACTCATCGCGGATGTCGAGCCCGACGACGTGCGCGGCGCCGTGTTCGGCGATCTCGACGGCTTCCACTCCCGGACCACAGCCGAAATCAAGAACGGTGCGGCCAGCCAGCTCCTCCCAAATGCCGGTCCCCATCAGGACCTCGAGCTTGCTGCGGCCGTTGTACACGGGTGCCTCGTCCGGCAGCTCGCAGATCTTCAATCGTGCGAGCGCACTCAGCATGGACGCACCCACGGAAGCGATGTTCTGCACCATGTGGTGGCTTGCCCCTGCAAGTCGCTCGCCCGCGCGGCCGGTTGACGTATGATGCAACCGTCTCAGCTGAGTCGAACGCCCATCGGATCGAGGAGCTCGCGATTCGTGTCGTCACAACTTCTTAACACGCTGCGCGCCACATCTCTTCTGCTCGCGATCGTCGTCGCCGCTCCCGCCGCGGGTCAGCCGGTCGTGCGGACAGCCGATCCGATCAAGCGCGGCCTGAAGGAAACCGATTTTCCGCGCACCGTCAAAATCACGAACAACGTTTACACGTATGAAGATTTTCACGCGGGCGACGAAAAGTTCACGACGACGAACATGTTCGTCGTGACCGACGCCGGCGTGCTCGTCGCCGATGGACAGGGGAATCCGGCAGCTACCGCAGGACTCGTCGCCGCGATCAAGCGCGTCACCAGCCAGCCAATCAAATACGTCGTCATCTGCTCGGACCATGGCGATCACACGGCCGGCAACGCGTCGTTTCCGAGCGGCGTGACTTACATCATCCATCCGACGTCGAAGGCCATCCTGGACAAGAGCGCCAACGGCTGGAAGCCGCCGACCGATGCGGTGCTCGTGTCGGACGGGAAATCGTTCACGCTCGGCGGACTGACATTCGACGTCATGTTCCTTGGCCGCTCGCACACGGGCGGCGACCTCGCGGTGTGGCTGCCGCAGCCGAAGATCCTGTTCCTGAGCGAAATCTTTCTGAACCGCGTGTTCCCCGCGATGCGCTCGGCTTATCCCAGCGAGTGGCTGAAAGCGCTCGATCGCGCCGAAGCGATGAACGCCGACATCTACATCCCGGGACACGGTTTCACCGAAACCGGACCGGTGTCGCGCGAAGAACTGGTCGCGTACCACAAAGCGATGGAAGCGGTCATCGCGGAAGCGAAGCGCCTTCACGACGCGGGCGTTCCCGTCGACGACGCCATCAAGCAGGCGCATTTCGGCGACTACGCATCGTGGACGCTCGCATCGTCACAGGCGCCTATCGCGATCAGAAAAGTCTACGAAGAGCTCGACGGCCGGCTCAAATAGCAGGATCGACCCACACGTTCATGACCACGCAGACTGCCCTTCCGACGTTTGCCGATATCGAACGCGCCGCCGCGCAGATTGCGGGCGTCGCGCACCGAACGCCTGTCGCCACCTCGCGGCTCATCGACGAGGAAGCCGGCGGATCGATTTTCTTCAAGTGCGAAAACTTGCAGCGCGCGGGCGCATTCAAGTTCCGCGGCGCCTACAACGCGCTGTCACGGCTGTCCGACGATGAACGTCGGCGCGGCGTCGTGACGTTCTCGTCGGGGAATCACGCGCAGGCCATCGCGCTCGCCGGACAGATTCTCGAGGTGCCGCGCGTCATCGTGATGCCTTCCGATGCGCCCGCGGTCAAGCGCGCTGCGACGGAGGCGTACGGCGGCGAAATCGTCCTCTACGATCGGGATCGGGAGGACCGCGAAGCCATCGGACGCACGCTCGCCCGCGATCGTGGCCTGACGCTCGTGCCGCCGTACGATCATCCGCACATCATCGCTGGCCAGGGCACCGCGGCCCGCGAGCTCTTCGAAGACGTCGGCCCGCTCGATCTGCTCTTCGTACCGTGCGGCGGCGGCGGTCTGCTCTCGGGCAGTGCGCTCGCCTCGGCCGCGATGTCGCCGGCAACGCACGTCATCGGCGTCGAGCCCGCCGCAGGCGACGATGCGACGCGCTCGTTCCGGACGAAGACGCTGCAGACGGTGGCGAATCCGAAGACCGTCGCCGATGGGGCCCGGACATCGTCGCTCGGCACGCTCACCTTTCCGCTCGTCATGCAGAACGTCAGCGACATGACGACCGTTGAAGACCCGTCCCTGCTCCGTACGATGTTTCACCTCTGGGAGCGGCTCAAGCTGGTCGTCGAGCCGACGGGCGCGCTCGGCGCCGCCGCCGCGCTCAGCGGATCGATCCCGCTGCGCGGCAAGCGCGTCGGCATCATCCTGAGCGGCGGGAACGTCGAGATCGCCCAAATCGGTCGATGGCTCGGCGTCGTCTGACCCGCGTGACCCCTTCGCGCGTCGCCGCGGCCCTTCTGCCCGCGATCCTCGTGTCGATCGCGGCGCTGCATCCGGTGCTGCACGCGCAGAAGGAAGAGTCCGGTGCGCCGCGCGCCGGCGCAGCGGTCACATTTCTTCAAATCAACGACGTCTACTCGACCGTTCCGATCGACGGCGCTGGCGGTCTTGCCCGTGTCGCCACGCTCAAGAAGCGGCTCAAAGACCAGGGACGGACGCCGTTCATGGTCCTCGCCGGCGACTTCTTGTCCCCGTCTATCGCGTCGAGCGTCTTCAAGGGCGCGCAGATGGTTGCGGCGCTCAACGCCGCAGGCCTCGACCTCGCGACGCTGGGCAATCACGAGCTCGACTTCGGCGACGACGAGCTCATCGAGCGGATGAAGGAAGCGAACTGGCAGTGGGTGGTCTCGAACGTCGTGGATCGGCGGACGCACAAGCCGATCGGCGGCGCCGCGCCGTACGTCATCAAGAAGTTCGGGAATCTCAACGTCGGCTTCATCGGCCTCTGTCTCGTCACCGGCGAAATCAGCCGCGACAAGCTGACGCACACCGATCTGATCGATCCGTTCGCGGCTGCCGCCCGTTACCTGCCGATGCTGCGGTCGGCCGGGGCGCAGCTGATTGTCGCGGTCACGCATCTTCCCTTCAGCGACGACCGGCGCCTCGTCGAGCGTTTTCCGGAGATCGATCTCGTCATCGGCGGCCACGAGCACTTTCCGATTACGGCCACCGTCGGCCACGCGCTGATCAGCAAGGCAGGATCGGATGCGCGCTGGGTCGCCCGCCTCGACGTCACCAAGCGTCCTGGACGACCGCCGGACCGGTTCTACGAACTCCTTCCAATTACCGAGGAGCTCCCGGACGAACCGAACACCGCCAACGTCATCGCCGAGTACGAAGCCAAGCTCGCCGTCGAACTCGACGCCGTCGTCGGCGAATCGCGCGTGCCGCTGGACGCGCAGTCCATTCATCTTCGCACCGCAGAACAGCCCATCGGCAACCTGTTCGCGGACATGCTGCGCGCGAACGTCGACGCCGATATCGCGATGGTGAACTCGGGATCAATCCGCGGCGATCGTGTCTATCCCGCCGGACCGCTCAAGCGCCGCACGCTGCTTGCGATGCACCCGTTTGGAAACGTCGTCTGCAAAGTCGAGTTGACGGGCGCGCGCCTGCTCCAGGTACTCAACGCCGGCGTGTCACGACTGCCGGCGGCGGCAGGGCAGTTCCCGCAGGTCTCAGGTTTGACGCTGACGGTGGACGTGAACGCAAGGCCCGGCAATCGCGTGCGCGACGTCAAGGTGAACGGCGAACCGCTCGATCCCGCAAAGAGCTACTCGATTGCGATTCCCGATTTCGTGCTGAAAGGCGGCGACGGCTACTCGATGTTCGCGGGCCTGCCCGTGCTCGTCAGCCCGGAGGCCGGCGACCTCATCGTCTCCGCGCTCGAGGAATACGTGAGCGGCCACACGCCGATCGAGCCGAAGGTCGAAGGACGAATCACGCTCGTTCGGTAGTAGGCTGTGGTGCGCGCTGGACCGCGGGGGCGCCGCGACGTCCTTTCCGAATCGTCCAATAGAGACGAGCGCCGAGCAGAATTGCCACCACCACCGCGTAGGTCCGCGGACGGCTGACATCGGCCTTCACCAGCCACCAATAGTGAATGACGCCGGCGATCGCCGTCGCATAGATGAGGCGGTGCAGCACGTTCCACCGCCGTCCGCCAAGTCGGCGGATCATTCCGGCCGTCGACGTCAACGCCAGAGGCACCATCGTCAGCCACGCGGTGAAACCGATCGTGATGAAGGGGCGCTTGTAGATGTCCTCGCCGACCGAATGCGCGAGGTTCGTCACCGTTGACCAGGCGACGAAGCCGTCGGGAAAGTCGAGGCCTGCGAAGCGGTCGACGATGACGTAGGTGAGAAAGTGAAGCGTTCCGTAGAAGAACGCGTACAGCCCCGTCATGCGGCGGAACCGGATGAGGAGGTTCCAGCCGGTCAGCCGGCGAAGCGGTGTGATCGCGAGCGTGATGCAGACGAACCGGAGCGTCCAGACGCCCGTTTCGTTGGTGATGTCGCTGAGCGGGTTCGCGCTGAGGTTATTGGTGAGCGCAGCCCAGACCAGCCAGGCCGCGGGGCCCAGCGCGGCCACGAAGACCACGGGCTTCAGCAGACGGATCGTCCACAATCAGAAATTCTTCCGCAGGTCCATGCCGTTGTACAGCGACGCGACCTGATCGCCGTAGCCGTTGAACATGAGCGTCTTGCGCCGCAGAAATTCGCCGATGCGTCGCTCGGTTGCCTGGCTCCAGCGCGGATGATCCACCTGCGGATTGACGTTCGCGTAGAACCCGTACTCCGACGGCGCCTGCTCCTGCCACGTGTTGTACGGCTGCTTCTCGGTGAACGTGATCTTGACGATCGACTTGCCGTGCTTGAAGCCGTACTTCCACGGCACCGCGAGACGAAGCGGCGCGCCGTCCTGATTGGGGAGCACCTCTCCGTACAGGCCGACCACGAGCAGCGACAGCGGGTGCATCGCCTCGTCCATCCGCAGGCCCTCGATGTAGGGCCATCTCAGGATCGGCTGGCGGACGCCGACCATCTGCTTCGGATCGTAGGCGGACGTGAACTGCACGTACTTCGCTTTTGACGTCGGCTCGCAGCGCTTGATGAAGTTGGCGAGCGGGATGCCGACCCACGGGATGATCATCGACCATGCTTCGACGCAGCGATGGCGATAGACGCGCTCCTCGAGCGTCTCGCCTTTCAGGATGTCGTCGATGTGATAGCTCGCCTTCTTCGCGCACTCGCCATCGACCGTGACCGTCCAATTGTCGGTCTTGAAATTTCGGGCGTTCTGCGCCGGGTCGTCCTTATCGATGCCGAACTCGTAGAAGTTGTTGTAGGTGGTGATCTGTTCCCACGTATTCATCCGCTCGTCGACGCTGAGCGGACTCTTCTTCACATCGTCCAGTTTGCGGCCGTGCGCGGCGGCGGGGGTGGCCGACTCCAGGCTTTCGGCGCCGACGGTTCCGACCGCCGCCGCGGCTGCTGTTCCTGCCGCCGCTCGAATGAATTGCCGGCGATTAAGGTAGAGCTTACGGTCGGTGATTTCGGAACTGCGGATGTCCGACGCCTTCTTAATCAGCATATATCTCAGCCATTGAAAGACCGGCCGGCAGCGCCCATAACCGACCCTCACTCACCATTATAGATACGACGCGGGACAGCGGCTGGATTGTGTCAGACGAGGTCAGTTCGCGCCAATTCGGACAAATTCCTGTGCTACGCTCGACCGTAGCGGGCATGGCCACGGTCACTTCCGAGAACTATCCTCAGCTCCTTTCGCTGGCTGTTCACGAACTGCGGACCCCGGCGAGCGTCGTCGGCGGCTACCTGCGGATGCTCCAGCGAAATACGGAAGAGCCGCTGACGGACCACCAGCGGAAGCTGATCGACGAGGCCGAAAAATCCTGCGCGCGGCTCGTCGCGCTCATCGCCGAAATGAGTGACATCGGCAAACTCGACGCCGGCCTCCTGCCGTTAGCCCAGCAGCAAATCGATCTGAATGCATTGGTCGGTGATGTGGCCATTCATGTGCATGAGGGCGAGGATCGGGACGTCCGATTGGTGCTGGACGGCGACTCGGCTGCCGCACCGATGATCGGCGATCGTTCACGACTCCGCCACGCATTCGACGCCGTTTTTCGAACCGTTCTCCGTGAAAAGGCGGGGCCAGCGACGGTCGTGGCCCATCGACGACGCGATTCGCTTGATGGACGTGCATGCATGACGATAGTCGTAGCGGAGTCGGCCAGCGTACAGGAGGCATACGCTCGTGCGCGCGGCCCATTCAACGAGCGGCACGGAGGGGTCGGCCTTGCGCTCCCCCTCGCACGTCGAGTCTTCGAAGGTCATGGCGGACAGATCTGGTCGCCGCAGGCGGCGACCGCGGATTCCGAGGCAGACGATGTCCTCGCGCGCACCGCGGCCATCGTGTCTCTTCCACTGACGGAGTAGCGATCCCTTGAAGAAGCCCTACGTCGCGATCGTCGACGACGATTCCGCGTTTTCGAATTATCTCCGCACATTTCTGTCGCTGCGCGGTTACGACACGCGGTCCTATTCGCGCGGCGACGAGCTGCTGGCAGCGGTCAAGCAGGGCGAAGCGCCCGACGTCGCGCTGCTCGACGTGATGATGCCCGGCATGAACGGGCTCGAAACCCTGCGCGCCCTCAAGGCAGCGAAGCCTGAGCTTCAGGCCATCATGCTCTCGGGCCGCGAGCAGGCATCGACGATCGTCGAAGCCGTCCAGTTGGGCGCGGCCGACTACGTGGTCAAGCCGGACGACCCGGAAGGGCTCGGCGAAATCGCATTGGACTCGGCAATCAAGAGCGCCATCGAAAAAACGCGTCTCGTTTCCGAGATCACCGAGCTTCGGCGTCAGCTGAGCGATGACCAGGACCGCGCGTTCCTCTTCTGGGGCGACAACCCGGAGATGGCCACGATCGCGCAGGTCATCGAACAGGTCTCCGACAGCGACGTGACGGTGCTGATTCGCGGCGAGAGCGGCGTCGGCAAGGAACTCGTCGCACGCGCCATCCACCAGCGGTCCCCACGCAAAGATCGGCCGTTCGTGAAGGTGAATTGCGCCGCGCTTCCCGCCGAGCTGCTCGAAAGCGAACTGTTCGGACACGAGAAGGGTGCGTTCACCGGCGCCGCGGCCACACGCATCGGCAAATTCGAACAGGCCGACACCGGGACGATTTTCCTCGACGAGATCGGCGAGATGAAGGCCGCACTTCAGGCCAAGCTGCTGCATGTGCTGCAGGACGCGCAGTTCACGAAACTGGGCAGCAATAAGTCGATCAACGTCGACGTGCGCGTCGTTGCCGCCACGAACCGCGACCTCGAAGCGATGATGATACGCGGCGAGTTCCGCGAAGACTTGTACTACCGGCTCAAGGTCATCGAGGTCACGGTGCCGCCACTTCGAGAGCGGCGCTCGGAGATTCCGCACCTCACCGGATTTTTCATGGACCGCTACGCGCGGCGGTACAACCGCCAGTCGCGCCAGCTGTCGCCGGACCTCCAGCAGCTGTTCCAGACCTACGAATGGCCGGGAAACATCCGGGAGCTCGAGAACATGATCAAGCGGATCGTCATCCTGCAGGATGAGCAGCTCGTCATCCGCGAAATGACGCGGGCGGTGCGTCCGGTCCCGGCATACGCCGCCGTCGGCGTCGCGGCGGCCGCCTCGCCGGCGCCTGCCGCACCCAGCGGGCCGAGCGGTTCTCCCACCGAAGACGGGGACGAGAACGACGCCGCTGAAAGCAGCGATGACGATGTGGCGGAGCAGGATGTCCCGGTCGCGATGGCGCCGGCAGGATCGCGGCTGGCAGATGTCGCCAAGGCTGCCGCGATGAAGGCCGAGCGCGCGATCATCGAGGACACGCTGCAGCACGTGCAGTGGAACCGGCGGCGGGCCGCGAAGCAGCTGGGCGTCAGCTACAAGACGCTGCTGAACAAGATCAAGGAGTGCGGAATCAGCCGGCGCGCATAGGCGCAGCGGCAACGAGAGCCGGAGCAAGCGGCAACCTCGCAACAGAGGAACAGAGCAACAGAGGGCAACGGACGCGAGATTCGACGCGTCGCGTAGCGACGTGCGGTGATCGGATGGATCGCCGGGCGAACGACGCATCGAAGCACTGGCCGTCGCTCGCCCGGCGATCCATCCGATCACCGACGGACGGCCTGCCAGGCAGGCCGTCCGTCGAATCTTCAACCGTTCCCCTCCGTTACTCCGTTTCTCCGTTGATTGGTCTTCCTCCGTTCCCTCCGTCTTCTCCGTTCTCGCTCGTGTGCTATAAGTTCCGCATGCGCACATCCTTCCCGGTTCTCGCTGTACTCCTCCTCTTTCCTCTCACCGCGCTCGCCCAGGACACGCCGACCGAAAAAGAAGCCGCACGCGACGTGCTCAAGAAAATGAGCGCGCTCGAGCAGTCTCTCGACGTACCGGGCATGATTGCCAAGCTGACGGCGAGCAACGACGCCCGCGAACGCGTCGTCGCCCGGTCGCAGGAACTGATGTCCAAGGAACTGCTCACGATGGCCGACGACATCGCGACGCATCCCGAGATCGGTTTCGACGAAAAGCGATCGGTCCAGAAACTCACTGACTACCTGTCGCAGCACAACTTCGACGTGAAGGTTGGCGTCGCCGGCCTGCCGACCGCGTTCGTCGCCACCTACAAGCGGAACGCGGGCAAGCCGGTCCTCGGCGTCATCCTCGAGTACGACGCGCTCCGCGGAACGAAAGGTCCGTTTCACGGCGATCAGCACAGCGCGCAGGGCCCCGTCGGCATGGCCGCGGCAATTGCCATCGCCGAGTACCTCTCGCTGACGCACACCCCGGGCAGCGTCATCGTCTACGGGACGCCGGGCGAAGAGATGATGCCGCCGAACGCGAAGACGGTGATGCACCAGGCGCACGTCTTCGACGAGGCGGACATCATCGTGCGGAGTCACGCCGTGAACGCGACGTCGCGGCCGGCCTACGGCTTCGGCACCTGCTGCCTGAACATCGTCGGCGCGAAGTACACGTTCAGCGGAGCGCCGACGCATCAGATGACGCCGTGGAACGGACGGAACGCGCTGCAGGCCGTGATGGATATGTTCCGCAACATCGACAGCATGCGGATCAGCATCCGTCCCGAGGCGCGCATCCAGGGCGTCATCCTCGAAGGCGGCACGGCGCCGAACGTCGTACCCGATCGGACCGTGGCTGACTTCTACATCCGTTATCCCGACGAGGTGTACCTGCAGCAAGTCGTCGAGTTCGTGGACAACGCGGCGAAGGCCGCCGCGCTGGCGACCGGCACCAAGGTGAAGATCGATCACTACGGCAAGGACGTCGACGGCATCAGCACGGCGCTCATCGGCGAGTTGGGCTTCGCCTACATGAAGAAGTTCGGCGCGACGAACGTCCTGCCCGAACCGGGCAAGCCGCAGGGCTTCGAAGAAACCGGCAGCGTGTCACGCGACATCCCCGGCGCCAGCATCACGGCGCACTCGTCGAACTCGAGCAATCACACGTACGAAATGGACGCAGACAACCTCACCGACGTCGGCCATCGCGGCTTCATGGTCGATGCCCAGACGATGACCGCGCTGCTCTTCGACTACGCCACGCACCCCGAGTACCGCGCGGCGGTCAAGAAAGAGTTCGACGGGATCAAGGCATTGTTCGCGGAGTACCAGGAAGCACTGAAGAAGGTGTACGGCGTGCCGGTGGTTCCGGATCCGAAATAGCTATTTGATCTCGGTCCACTTCCGGCCCGCGGCCAGCTGACGCGCGAAGCACGCCGTCGCGCGCGCGTACGCGGTCCGGAGTGCGCCCGGCGAGACAGGATTTCGGAGCTCGTCGTCGGTCGGGCACGACCCGCGCAGCTCCGCGCTCTTCTCGCCCGCGAAGTAGGCGGCGGCTCCTTCCCGGACCCACAGCGGCCGGTTCGCAAGAATCGGATCGATCATCAGGTGCGCCATCTCGTGGCGCACCGTCTCTTCGAGCACGCCGCGATCGCGCAGCACCGTCAGCGGCGCGAAGTGCATCTCGTCGCGAACGGTCGCGGAGGCCGTGAACCATGGCTGCGATGTCGCGCGCTGGTAGCTGTCCACCGTCGGATGGAAGCGAAGCACCATTCTCGCCGGCGCCGTGACGCCGGTCTGCTCCGCGAGCTTCGCAGACGACCGCGCCGCCAGACTGCGGATCACGTCGCGTTCGCCTTCGTCGCCGGCAGGCAGCGAAATCACGATGCCGGTATCGACCGTCCGAACGGGAGCAGACATCACGGGCCCCGACGAAATCTCCAGGCCGGGAAAGTAGCGCGCGAGGATCTCCGCCGGCGTGCGTCCCTTCGCGCCGAGGCGCGCGGAACCGATGACGCACAGGCCGACGCCGTGGCCGGAGCCGCGGCCCGAGAACCTGAAGCCCGACGACGTCCGCTGCAGATCGAACGACGTGCTCTTGATGAACTGCCACCCGAGCGTACGGCCGACGACCGTCCGGAGATCCTGACCAGAGATTTGATCGGGTTCGAGGCCGTCGAGCCGCAGTCGAGTCACGCGCCCGGAATCGTTGCGCCCTGCAACGCGCAGGTCGCGCAGATCGCGTCCGCGATACCCGCCGGCTTTGAGCGCGCGCAGCAGATCCTCGGACGCCAGCTCCGTCGACCACGCCGGCTGCCCTTCGCACGCGTCGTCCTCGCGCGACGGCAGGAACGGCGAGTCGTCCGCACCGGGCCAGACGGCGGACGGCCGCTCGGTGTGTCCCCCGCACGACGCGGTGTAGAACACGGACGCCGGCGCGCCCTTGTACAAAAGGACGCGACCGGCCGTGGCCTCGGCAGCCGCGGCACTCGCCTGGCTGGCGCGACGCAGCACCTGACAGTGCGTCTGGTCGCACATGTCGAATCCGTCGGCGCGGTGGCGATTGATATTCGCGAGCGCGAACGTGCGGATCGTGATCGCGAGCGCCTGCAGCGCCGCGGGACTGCTGTCTCGGGCCGCCTCGCCGACGAGGACGCCGGCAACGTACTCCTCGAGGTTCATCGTCCGGACGTCGTAGCCGCCGCCCGAACGCGTGATGCCGACGCGGATCGTCTTCGGCGCGACGTCGAAGGCGACCTTACTCGCGCTCGATCCTCGCGCGGCCGCCGACGAACCGTGAATGACGCCGATGGTCGTCGCGGGCGCCAGAATCAGGAACGCGGCGGCGAACGCGACTCTCAATCGACCAGTCCCAGGAACACCTGCAGGTCGTTCCACATGCGCGGCAGGCTCGCGATGAGCTGATGGTCGTCGTCCAGGAGCGAGAGCGTCACGTTGGGGCGCGACGCGGCGAACGCTTCCACCGTTCGATAGTCCACCGAGGCGTCGCGCATCCCCTGGAAGATCAGCGTCGGTTGCGCAAAGCTGGCGTTGAAGGCGTCGAAGCCGAGGCTGTCTTCGTAGAACGAGAAGTTGAGCGCGCGCTCCTCGTTGAACCCGTAGTGGAAGAACGGCAGCGAGCCGCGCTCGCGCCACGACGCGATGCGCTCGGGCGGCAGGAGATGATGCCCGGCCTTCGCAAACATCACCGCCGGCGCCATCAACACCAGTCGATCGATTCGATCCGGGAGCCGTTCGGCAGCCAGCACCGCGAGCGTCCCGCCGAGACTGGATCCGATGACCGTCGCTCGATCGTTTCGCTCCCGCAGCGTTCGCTCCAGTTGGGCGAGCATCCGGCTCATCGTCAACGTCGAGAAATCAGGCTCGTTGAAGTCGGGACACTCCAGCATGACGCCGGACTCGCGCAGTCGTTCCCCCAAATAACCCGCCTTCGTGGACTGCGCGGACGAGGCGAAGCCGTGCAGGTACAAGCAGCGCGCGGTCCGAGGAAGGCCCGTCACAGCAGCGTCTGGCAGCCCGGATGGCAGCGGCACTTGATGAGCCCCTCGCCGTCGGTGTGGTAGTGATACGTAATCTCTTCCCCGCGACGGATTTTCCGCGCGGCTCGAATCCAGATGACGCCGTCCACGATGTGGACGTAGGCGTTGGGACGGCAGGAGTGGTTGATGAATCGGGCCACGTTGCCGCCGACGCCCGCGTCGATGACGGTGCGGTTCGTCAGCTTGAAGCACCAGATGTGGCCGCTCTTGATGTAGCGGCGCTCGCGCTTCAGGCTTTCCTGATTGGAGATTTTCTCGCCCGCGTAGTCGATGATGCGGGTGTTCTTTGGAATGGCCCTGGTCGCAAAGACGCCCCACCCCTGAATATGCGACCGCCGCTTCTGGATCATCCCCATACAGAATACAATGACGCCACTTTCAGGAGCGAGCCATGCGCCTGTCATCAGCGTTCACGTGCAGTGTGATCGTCGTCGCAGCAGCCGCTGCGGCATTCGCGCAAACCATGTCCAAGCAAATCATCGGCGGCGGCGCCAACCCGAATCTCCCATTCAGTCCGGCCGTCAAGGCCGGAGGCCTCGTCTACGTCGCCGGCACGCTCGGCACCGGCGCGGGCGGCGCCCTCGCGAAGGGCGACGTCAAGGCGCAGACGAAGCAGGCGCTCGAAAACATTTCGGCGACGCTGAAGTCTGCCGGCTCGAGCCTGCCGAATGCGGCCAGCGTGACCGTGTACTTGCGGAGCGCGTCCGACTTCGCCGGGATGAACGAGGTGTACTCGACGTTCTTCCCGAAAGATCCGCCGGCGCGGACGACGGTCGTCGTGCCGCAGCCGCTGGCGAACGCCGACGGCCTCGTTGAGATTGCGATGATCGCAATCCCCGACGGCGGACCGCGCAGCGTCGTGCACCCGGCGGACTGGATCAAGTCGCCGAACCCGTACAGCTACGGCATCAAAAGCGGCAACACGTTGTTCATGTCGGGCCTGATCAGCCGCAACGGCAAGGACAACACGACGGTGAAGGGCGACGTCACCGCCCAGACCAAGGTGGTGCTCGACAATGGAACCGCGATTCTGAAGGAAGCGGGCATGGGCTACGGCGACGTCGTGGCCGCGCGCGTCTACCTGCCGGACGACTCGACGTTTCAGGCGATGAACGCCGCCTATCGCACGTACTTCGCGGGCGGCGCGCCGCCGGCGCGCGCGACGGTGAAGGCCGGCCTGACCGGTCCGGACTACGCGATCGAGATCTCGATGATCGCCGTAAAGGACCCGGGTCGAAAGGCGATCGCGACACCGAACGCAGACGGCTCTGCCGGTACGCCCAATCCCAATCTCAGTTCGGCCATCCACGTCGGCAATCGCCTCTACGTCGCGGGGATCACCGGCAACACCGCCGCGAACAAAGGCGATGTGAAGGCGCAGACGACCGAAGTCCTCGCGCGCGTCGAGCGCACGCTCAAGGCCGCGGGCTTCGACTGGTCGAACGTCGTCGACGGCGTGGTGTATCTGCCTGACATGTCGAAATACCAGGACATGAACGCGGCGTATCGCTCGGCCTTCGGGAAGGATTTTCCGGCAAGGGCCACGGTTGGTACGGGCTTGATGGGCGCCGACGCCGGCGTCGAGATCATGTTCACGGCCGTCAAGTAGCCGCGTGATTTGACCGTCGGACTCGGACTCGCTGCCGTAGCCTTCGTCGCCGCCGTCGTCAACGGGGCGCTGGGCTACGGCTTCTCCTCCATCACCGTTCCGGTCGCGCTCCTCTTCCTCTCGAATCGGATTCTCAACCCGGCGCTCGTTCTGGTCGAAGTGACGCTGAACGCGTACGTCCTCTGGGTCAATCGCAGCGCCATCGGACGCGTCCAGCGGCGCATCCAGCCGATCGTGATCGGGCTCGTGCCGGGCATCGCGTTCGGCACGCTCATCCTCGCGCGCGTTCATCCAAGCTGGCTGCGGCTGTGGACGTTCGTGGTGCTGCTCCCGCTGATCCTGGCGCAGGCGGCAGGCTACCGCCGGCCGATTCGCTCCGAACGGAAGGCCGGCTTGCTGGTCGGCAGCACGGTCGGCGGCCTCTACGCCGTCACGACGATTTCCGGTCCGCCGCTGGCCGTGATGCTGAGCAACCAGGGATTCGTCCTGCAGGAATTTCGGGCGGCGCTTGGGAGCATCCGACTCGCGGAATCGTCGCTGACCGCCACCGCCTACGCATTCGCCGGGCTCTTCTCGCGCGAGAGTCTCGCGCTGCTGCCGTGGATCGTGCCGAGCGTCGTGTTCGGCGTACCGGTAGGCGCATGGATCATCCGCCGCGTGCGGGCGGAAGCGTTCCGGCGAATCTGCATGAGCTTCGATGCGTGGGTGGTCGCATTCGGCATCTCGACGCTGCTGAACGAGTTGAAGATCGTTCCGGGGCCGTCCGCATTCGTCGTGCTCGTCGTGGTCGCGAGCGTCGATGTGTGGATGCTGTACCGTTTCTTTGGAGCGAACGGAGGGAACGGAGGGAACAGAGGAAACGGCAATCCCAACAGAGGAACAGAGCAACGGAGGGAAACGGAGGCTATTTAGCCAGGAAGGAGTTTAGCCGGGCGAGCGATTCGACGGCGTTCCGTTCCCCTTTGTTCCTCTGTTGCTCCGTTGCGACTGTCCGTTCGCTTTGCCTTCTCCGCCGTCTCTTCACGCACGCAGTGTCCGGACAATCTCATCAACCGACCGCAGCGTCAGCGCCACAAACGTCAACGTCCCGTTCGTGCAGCCACCCGTCGGCGTCGTCGGCGCGCCCACGACGAACAGGTTTTCGTGATCGTGCGTGCGGCCGAAGCTGTCGCAGACGCTGGTCGCGGCGTCGGCGCCCATGCGGCATCCGCCGCCGGGATGATCCAGGTAGTCGCCCTCGCTGGTGTTCACGATGCGGCCGTTGCTCGCCTTCGCCAGCGTCTGGAAGACGTCCAGCACATGCGCCTTCGTCGCCGCCTGACGCGACAGCGTCGCCTCGTCGAAATGATGCTCGATCTTCGGCATCGGATCGCCGTAGCGATTCTTTTTCGATGTGTCGAGCGTGAGCCTGCTGTCGGCGGAAGGATGCATGTCCACGTAGGCTCTCAGGCGCACCGAACTGCCCTTCGTCCGCGATCGCCAGTCGTCCATCAGCTCGTCGCCGAGCAGCAGCGCTCCCTTCTCCGATCGCAGCCGCGGATCGCGTCCCGCCGAGCTTTCCCACACGCGCGTGTCGTGACGAACGAACGGCCGGTCCGTCCGGCAGCGGAAGTACTCGCGCGAGATCAGGCTGTGCGTCATGTTCTGACCGGGAAACGTCTGATCGTCGATCGACGCTGTCGCCTGGATGAACGCGTGTCCATTCATGTAGCGACCCACGAGCCCCGATCGGTTCGCGATGCCGTTCGGAAACCGCGGGTTGGCCGACAGCAGCAGCAGGTGTGAGCTCCAGCAGTAGCCGGAGGCGACGACGAAGATCTTTGCGCGGTAGTCGACGCGCTCGTTCGGTCGATCCTGGTGCCTGGCTTCGGCTGCAACGATGGTGTTCCGCTGATCGTCGAGAATGAGCCGTCGGACGAGCGTGCGGTCGTGCAGCGCGATCTTCTTCGGCTCGATCATCTGGCGGAAGGTGAAATCGGGCGAATAGCGCGCACCCGACGGGCACACTTCGCCGCACGTGTCGTACACGCAGCAACTGCCGCGGCCGTCGAATGGCGAGAGGTTGCGTGCCATTGGGAGCGGCGAAAATCGAAGGCCGCTCTTCTCCGCCCACGCCTTCAACACCTGGAGGTTGTAGGACAGTGGAATCGGACCTTGCGGATACGGCGCGCTGCGTCGATCTTCCGGATGCGGGCTCGGCTCGCCGCTGACGTTCAGCCGCCGCTCAGCCTCCACGTAGTACGGCTCGAGATCGTCGAAGCCGAGCGCCCAGTCTGTGGCAAGGCCGTACATCGACTTCAGCCGGAGGTCTTCCTCGGAGAACCGGTTGCACGCGCCGCCCCAGTGCAGCGCGAGGCCGCCGACGGCCATCGTCATCGAAATGATGCCGTCCGCCTGCTGATCCTCGAGATAGTCGTCGTGCCACGGATGCTCACCGTATGCAATCGCGCGCTCGCGATAGCGGCCCCGATTCTGCGCGTCGAAGATCGATCGGCCCGCTTCGACGACCGTCACGTGCAGATCCGGCCGCGTGGTCGTCAGCTTCTGGGCGAGCATGGCAGAGGTGATGCCGCCGCCGATGATGCAGATGTCGGTTTCGTGAACGGGCATGGTTTTGTCTGCGACTATCCGATCGCGTTGGGACGCTTCGTCGTGATCTGAATCGGCCGGCACACCTCGCGCTGAATCAGCGCGTGGTAACAGGCGTCGTTCGCTTCGCTGCTCCGGAAATAGAACGCCATCAGATCGACAACGACGTGCTGTCCCTGTGGGCGTGCGGGCAGGCCGCGGACTCCGGCTTTCGTGATCGCCGCATCGAGGATCGTTCGCCGGGTCTCGAGCGGAAGCGCGCTGAAACGCTGTCCGCGCGTACGCGCGTCATCGGCGAGCGACGCGAGCTGCAGGTTGTAGGACGGCACGGGCGACGCCCCTGTTTTCTTCAGACGCGGATGCCCGTAGCCGTGCGAGAGCGCGATCCCTTCCTGGTATCCCTTCGTCCAGTTGACGAATCCATCGACCGTCGCGCGCAGCTTCGCGTCTCCGAGCGACGATGGCAGCACCGTCGGCGCGAGTTCGTGAAGCATGACGATGGCGTCCGGACTGAGGTCGCGCGGCTGCGCCCATATCCGGACACGTTCGAGCGGAACGACCGCGGCGACTGCGCCGAACCAGCGTAACAATGCACGTCGATGCATAACTGCGGCGGATTCTACGCTATAGTGTCGGCATGGAAGGTATTTTTGCAGCTTGGGGCCGAATCCTCAGCGGCTATACCCCGGCCTTGTCAATCGAAATCACCCGTGAGTGTCCTCTTCATTGCCCAGGCTGCTACGCGTACGGCGACGACCACCTCGGCGGCGGCGACCTGACACTTCGAACAGTCCGCGACTTCAAGGGACAGGAACTCATCGACAACTTCATGGCGGTCGTCGACAAGCATCGGCCGCTGCACGTTTCGATCGTCGGCGGAGAACCGCTCGTTCGCTATCGGGAACTGAACACGATCCTGCCGCTCCTGGCGGAGCGGCGCATCCACACGCAGCTGGTCACGAGCGCGGTGCGCGAGATCCCACCCGAGTGGAACAAGATTTTCCGGATGTCGATCGTCGTGTCGGTCGACGGCCTGCAGCCGGAACACGACGTTCGGCGTACGCCGGCAACTTACGAGCGCATACAGAAGCACATCGTCGGCCACAACATCACGGTGCACTGCACGGTGACGCGGCAGCAGGTCAACCGGCCGGGCTACATCGAGGAGTTCCTGAAGATCTGGTCCGCGAAGCAGGAAGTGCGGAAGATCTGGGTCAGCCTCTACACCCCGCAGATTGGTGAGGTCTCTGACGAGCGCCTGCGTCCGGCGGATCGCGAATCGGTCGTCGCCGATCTGCTCGCGCTGCGGCTCCGGTATCCGAAACTGGCGCTGCCCAAGGGGCTGATCGACGTCTACGCCAAGCCGCCTGATTCTCCAGACGAATGCGTCTTCGCGCGCACGACGACGACCATCTCCGCGGACCTGACGACGAAGATCACGCCGTGCCAGTTCGGCGGTTCGCCGGACTGCAGCAGCTGCGGCTGCATCGCGTCTGCGGGCCTCGCCGCGGTGGCGCGTCATCAGCTGTTCGGATTCGTGCCTGTCGGCTCCATCTTCAGCGGGTCGCTGAAGGTCGGCGAGACGGTCCGCAAGCTGCGCCCGGCTGAATCGGCCGCCTGAGGTATACTTTTCTGATCCCTTGAGCACGCTGACCTCAGCAGGCCGGAAGGCCCGATCCCTTCGAGAGTTCGTCCGCGGGCTGACCGACACGGCTCACCCGCTGCTCGTCCAGATCATCCCGATCCGCCGCTGCAACATCGATTGCGGGTACTGCAACGAGTACGACAAGGTGTCGCCGCCCGTCCCGACGGACGTCATGAAGCGGCGCATCGACAAGCTCGCCGAGCTGGGTACGTCGGTCGTCGCCTTCAGCGGCGGCGAGCCGATGCTGCACCCCGATCTCGACGCGCTGATCCGCCACATCCGCAGCCACGGCATGATGGCGGGCCTGATCACGAACGGCTACTTTCTCGTGCCGAAGCGCATCGAAGCGCTGAACGACGCCGGCCTGGATTTTTTACAGATCAGCGTGGACAACGTCGAGCCCGACGAAGTGTCGAAGAAGAGCCTGCGCGTGCTCGACAAGAAGCTGCAGAACCTTCGCGATTACGCCACGTTCGACGTCAACATCAACTCGGTCCTCGGCGGCGGCATCAAGAACGCCGAAGACGCACGCACGATCAACAAGCGCGCGCGCGAGCTGGGTTTCTCGACCTCGATCGGCATCATCCACGACGGATCGGGACGCTTGAAGCCGCTCGGACCCGCCGAGCGCAAGGTCTACGACGAAGTGTCGGCGGCGATCAACGGTCCGCTGCAGGTGTTCAAGAATCTCTATTCGGGGATTCGAAGCTTCCAGGACAACCTGGCGGACGGGAAGCCGAACGGCTGGCGCTGCCGCGCGGGCGCGCGTTATCTCTACATCTGCGAGGACGGCCTCGTCCACTACTGCTCGCAGCAGCGCGGCTATCCGGGAACACCGCTCGAGCGCTACACGATCGACGACATCAGGCGGGAGTTTGCGACGCCGAAGTCATGCGCGCCGTACTGCACTGTTGGATGCGTCCATCGCGTCTCGACGATGGACTTCTGGCGGTCGCCGCAGGACGCCACGCGGAACGAGTTCGTCACGCACAACTCGTAACGCGCGTCGCGCTCAATCCTCAATCGAATCCGCGATCCGCAATCGGCAATCCGCAATACAGGTCATTTACCAGCAAACCTGACCCGTGCTCCGAAATTAACGAGCCGCGGCGTGCCGATCGTATCGGGCAGCGTGCCGACGAAATATTCCTGGTTGAACAGGTTCTGGATGCCGAAGTAGAGGTCGAAGTTGCGGACGATGGTCCGCGACGCGGTGATGTCGACCGTCGTGTATCCGGGGAGTCCGGGACCGTGAGTCGCCGAGTATCCCGCCTCGACGAGCGCCGCCGGCTGAACCGCCCGGATATTCTGATCGTCGTCGAACTGAAGACCGTAGACCTGGATGCCGATCGCGGCGCTCAGATATTTCGGATTCGCGTAGCCAACCTGCACCGAGCCGCGATTCTTCGGCACCTGGGGCAGATAGTTCCCGACCAGCGCCGCGTTGGCCACACCGCCGTCGGTGACAATCGCGTGATCGAAGAGATACGCAGCTGAGACGCGCCAGTCGGTCCCGAGCCGGTATTCAACATCGGTCTGAACGCCCCAGATCTCGGTGCTGCCCAGGTTCTGCCGCTGCTGCGTCGTCGTCGACGGCGTGGTCGACAGCGTGACGTTCGCGACCGGATTGTTGACGACGTTGTCGAACCACGTCGTGCGCCACGTCAGGTTTCGCGCAACGGCGACGTTGACGCCGGCCTCGCCGCCGTAGAGGCGCTCGGGACCGAGCTGGTTGTTCGGCAGCGTCAGGACCGTGCCGACTCGGAACTGGCGATACAACTCGTTCAGCGTCGGCGCGCGGAAGCCCGAGCTCCACGCGCCCCATGCGCTCACGCGATCCGAGAAGTGATAGAGGAGCGCTGCACGCGGACTGAACGCGTTGTCCGAGCGATCGGGAAGATTCGGCTGATTGTTCGTCGGCGTGCCGGGGATGACCGCGGTTTCGAGGTTGTGGCCGTCGTAGTTGTGCCAGTGATCGACGCGTCCGCTCAGCGTGATCGTCATCTGCGGAAGCGGCGTGTAGACGTCCTGCACGAACGCCCCGCCGATCTGCTGCGTGCCGCCGGAGATGCGCTGGAGCGCCAGGACGGACGCGAGGGTCACCGGAGGAATGACCGTGACCGGCGTCGCCTGGTTGTACGAGTCCTCGTGGCTGTCGCCCTGGACCCAGCGCCAGTCGGCTCCGGCGCTGAGGACGTTCTTCGTGCCGACAATCTTCGTCCACTGCGCCATCGACCCCACGCCGTCCGTCGGGACGTGCTGGTCGACCGACAACCGCACGAAGTTGCGGAGCGTCGTGGCGTTGCTGACCGCCATGAAGGTGCTGTGGAAGCGCTGATAGTCCATGAACACGCGCGCCGACAACGTGCTGTCGTCAGGCAGGCGGAACCGGCCGCCGCCGCTCAACGACGTCCAGCGCGTGTCGTTCACTTCGCCGACCTTGCCGTTGACGCGATCTTCCGAGAAGTACCCGCCGCGCGCGAAGAGCTGCATCTGATCGCTCGGCGTGTACTCGACCTTGCCAGTCGTGTTGGCGTACTTGACCGTCGCGTTGATGTCGATCGGTCCGCGTTCGGAGGCGGCGACGATCGGGAAGCCGTCGGTGTCGAAGTAGCTGCCCTCGACGACCGCGCCCAGTTTGTTCCACGTGTCGCTCGCCACGAAATCGAGCTTCGGACTGTTCTTGCTGCCGTATTGCGGCTTGATGTCGAGCGTCCGCCGCTCGGGATGCTGCGTGACGATGTTGATGACGCCGCCCATTGCGTAGTTGCCGTACAGGCTGGCCGTCGGACCGTCCACGACCTCGATGCGCTCCGATGCTTCGAGCGGCACGCGCGTCCAGTACACCCAGCCGCCGAACGGATCGTTGAACGGCACATCGTCCAGCAGGACGAGCGTGCGGCTCACGCCGCTCGGACCGATACCGCGGAGGGACACGCCCTGCGACGTAGGATGCGTGGAAAGACTGTTGCTGCGGCGAAACAGGCTGAACGTCGGCACCTGGCGCAGCACGTCGTCGGCGACGACGGCCGGCGAGCTCTTGATGTCTTCTTCGGTCAGGACGTTGACGCTCGCGGGCACGTCGCCGACACGCTGCTCGCCGCGCGCAGGCGTCACGGTGACCGTTTCAAGCACGCCAGCGGGCGCGACCACGACGTCGAGATCGCCGTTGCGTTCCGACGCGGTCACCTGCTTCGTCGTTTCCGCGAATCCTCCCGCGCGCACGATGACCGTCAACTCCGCGCCCTCGGGCGCGTCGATCGTGAAGCGGCCGTCGGGTCCTGTGACCACCTGGCGTTCAGCGCCGCCCGGCGAACGGACGATGACCAGCGCGCCCTGCACGACGCCGCCCGCGGAATCGTGCACCGTGCCCGACATCGTGGATGCGGCCGGCGCCGCCGCCAGTGAAAGGGTCAGAAGAATTGCCGCGATCACTCGTGTCCTCCTGGACTGACCGGCAGCGCGAACGCGGTCAACGCCGCGTCTTCTCCGCCGCCCGTTGCGATGACGACGAACTGCCGTCCGTTCTTTGCGCGATACGTCATGGGCGTCGCGTTCGCACGGCGCGGCAGCGGAAACCGCCAGACCTCGCGGCCCGTGGATGTTTCGAGCGCGTGCACCGCGACGTCGCCGCCGCCCGCGAACACCAGTCCGCCGGCCGTAGCGAGCACGCCGGGCGCACCGGCGACGCCGAGCGTGTCGGGCATTTTGACACCCTTGAGCGCCGGATGCGATCGGAGCGACGGCGTATCCCCGAAGGGCACGCGCCACGCGATCGTGCCGCGATTGAGATCGACCGCGATCAGATGCCCGTACGGCGGCTTGAGGAGCGGAATGCCGTTCATGAATTCCGCATTCGTATCGCCGACGCGGACGTACTCGCCGTCGACTTCCGACGCACGCGGGTTGGAGGGGGACCGATCCGGCGCGCCCACACGGATGATGTTCGCGGAGTTCGTCGTCTTCACGAACAGCAGGCCCGACTGCTGCTCGAACGCACCGCCGCCCCAGTTCGCGCCGCCGATGATCCCTGGACGCTGAACCGTGCCGCCGTGCGTCGGAGGTGTAAAGACCGGACCGAGACGGTACTTCTCCAGTTCCTTGCGCGCGGCGGCCTTCAGCTCCGGCGTCAGGTCGAACGCGTCGTCGAGCGTGACGCCCTGTTCGGTGATCGCGGGCGGACGCGTGGGAAACGGCTGCGTCGGCCACGCATGCTCGCCGCGCACGTCGCTCGCAGGCACCGGTCGTTCCTCGATCGACCAGACCGGCTTGCCGGTCACGCGATCGAACACAAACGCGAATCCCTGCTTCGTGAGCTGAACAACCGCGTCAATCGTTCCGCCGCCGTCCGGCGATCGAATTGTGACGAGGTTGGGCGGCGACGGATTGTCGTAGTCCCAGAGACCGTGGTGGATCAGCTGATAGTGCCAGCGCCGCTGTCCCGTCGCAGCGTCGAGACAGACGAGCGACTCGGCGAACAGATTCGCGCCGGGACGGCGGCCGCCGTAGAAATCGTTGCTCGGCGTGGTCACCGGCAGATACAGCAGGCCGCGGGCGTCGTCGAGCGTCATCGGCGCCCAGACGTTCGTGTGGCCCGTGAAGCTCCACGAGTCGTTCTGCCACGTGTCGTTGCCGAACTCGCCCGGCTGCGGAATCGTGTGGAACGTCCACACCATCTTGCCGGTGCGTGCGTCGAACGCGCGCACGTCGCCTGGCGGATCGTTACGGTACGCGAGACGATCGCCGACGCCGTTCCCGAGGATGACGAGGTCGCGGTACACGACGGGCGGCGACGTGTTCGTGTAGTGCGTCTTGTTGATCGGCCACAGCAGGCCGCGACTCAGATCGACGACGCCGTTGTCGCCGAAGGAGGAGACGACTTGCCCCGTCGCCGCGTCGAGGCAAATCAGGTGATAGCGGCTGTTGATGAAGATGCGCAGCGCGTTGTCGTGCGCGGAGTCGCGCCACGCGGCCACGCCGCGATGCACGAACCCGGTCCCGTTCGGCGGCTGACCGTCTTCGTAGGCCTTGGGATCGTAGGACCACCGCTCCGCACCGGTTTCCGCGTCGAGCGCGATCACACGGTTGTACGGCGTGCTGAAGTACAGCACGTTGTCGATCATCAGCGGCGTCGTCTGGAAATTGCCCGAGCGCGTGCCGTAGCGTTCGAGCGCGCGCTCCTTCGGAAACCATTCCCAGGCGACCGTGAGCGCGGTCACGTTGGAACGGTTGACGTCGGCGAGCGGCGAGTACTTGGTGCCGCCCTGGTCGCCGCCGTAGAAGGGCCAGTCGCGTTCGCCCCGGTCCGCCGCGACGGGCGCACGCGGCTCGGCCTTTTGGCCTCCGCCGTCGAGCGAACCTCCGGCGTCAAAGGCCGGTGCCACCGCGCCCACCGCAAGGAGGGCGATCAGAGCCAATCTCAGCATGGGACGGGCGTTGACGATTATAATTCGCGCCATGCGAAGCAAGGCATCCGTTCTGACGACGATCGGCGTCGTGTGTGTGTGGTCCATGACACTGTCTTCACAAACTCGGACAATTCGGATTCACGCCGACAGCATCCTGGACGGCAGCGGCAAAACGATTCGGAATGCGACGATTGTCGTCACCGGATCCAAAATTACGGCGATCGAGAACGGCGGCGCCAACGCGACGTACGACCTCGGGCACCGGACCGTCATGCCCGGCCTCATCGACGTGCACGCGCACGTCGGGTGGCATTTCGATAAAGACGGGCGTTACGCGGCCCGTCCCGGCTCGCCGGCGCAGGAGATCCTCTATTCGGCGGAGAACGCTTACGTCACGCTGATGGCCGGTTTCACGACCATCCAGAGCCCGGGTCAACCGAACGACGTCGACCTTCGCGAGGCGATTGCACGGGGCGTCCTCCCTGGACCGCGCATCCTCACGTCGATCCGGCAGTTCAACGAGCGCAGCGGCACGCCGGCTGAAATCCGCGAGAAAGTGCGCCAGCTGAAACAGGAGGGCGCCGACGTCATCAAGATCTTTGCGTCGGCGAGCATTCGCGACGGCGGCAAGCAGACGATGACCACCGAGCAACTGGAGGCGGTCTGCGGCGAGGCCAACACGCTCGGGATGCGGACGATGGTGCACGCGCACAGCCCGGAGTCGATCAAGGCGTCAGTGAACGCGGGCTGCAAGCAGATCGAGCACGGCGTCTTCGCGACGCAGGAAGTCATGACGCTCATGGCGTCCAAGGGCGTGTACTTCGACCCGAACGTCGGCGTCGTGCTGCAGAACTACCTGCGCAACAAGGCGAAGTACCTCGGCATCGGGAACTACAACGAAGAAGGCTTCGCCTACATGGAGAAGGGGCTGAAGATCAACAACGCCATGATCAAGCTGGCCGTGGCGACGCCGAACCTGAAGCTCGTGCTCGGCACCGACGCCGTCGCAGGCGCGCACGGACACAATGCGGATGAAATTGTCGAGCGAGTACGGCAGGGCAACCAGAAACCGATGGACGCGGTGATCTCGGCGACGTCGCTCTCGGCGGAATCGCTGGGACTCGGCAAGACCATCGGCACGCTGGCGCCCGGATACGAAGCGGACCTGATCGCCGTTGACGGCGACCCGCTCACCGACGTCACGGCCGTCACGCACGTCGCATTCGTAATGAAAGGCGGGAATATTTATAAGCATGTCAACTGAGATGCTGCGACGCGCGGCCGCGGCGCCGCCGTTCCAAGCCCGGCATCTCTCTTGCCTGAGCTAGGTCCAAACCGTCGGCATCCCGCTGATTTTTCGAAGGACGCGTGGGGGTAGCGCGTCCGAAGTGCAGCGTCTGATGACGACCGACCGTCGCTTCTTGCGACACAGCGCTGAGCTATCTGTCAGTTCTAACAGAGCCACCGATCGATCCAGTACCGCCAGGCCGATATGACGGTCTGTGGGCGGCGTTTGCCGCACTGACCGCGCTCGGCGTGTACCTCGTCACGATGTACCCGGGACTCGTGGGCATCGGCGACACGCCGAAGCTGCAGTTCGTCGGCGCCGTTCTCGGCACCCCGCACAGTCCCGGCTATCCGCTCTACATCTGGTTGTCGTGGCTGTTCTCGAAGCTGCCGTTCGGGACGCTCGCGTTCCGCATCAACCTGATGTCGGTGGTCTGTGGGGCGAGCGCCGTCGGCCTGATGGTCCTCGTCCTCCGCGAGCTCGGATGCAGCCGCATCATCGCGTTCGCCGGAGCGCTGGGCGTTGGATTCGGCCGCCTGTTCTGGTCGCAGATGCTGCTCGCGGAGGTCTACGCGCTGAACGCGCTGCTCTTTGCCGGCGTGCTGCTGTTCCTGCTTCGATGGGCGCGAACCAGGCGCTACGCGGATCTGATGTGGTCGCTCGTTTTCTTCGCGGCAGGCCTCGCCCACCATCTGACGCTTGCGATGACGGCGCCTGCGCTGTTCGCCTTCGCGCTGCTCGTCGACCGGCACGTGCTCACGGCAAGGACGGTCAAGTGGGCATTCGTCATCTGTCTGACGGGCCTGAGCTGCTACTTCTTCGTCTGGCTGCGGACGTATCAGCAGGCGCCGTTCCTCGAAGTCCGCGCGAACAATCTCTCGGAGCTCATCGGCATCATGACCGGCCGCCAATTCAGTACGGCGCTGTTCCGCTTTTCACCGGAGGAGCTCGCCGACATGCGGACGCCGATGATCGGCACCTGGCTGCTCGGTGAGCTGCGCTGGATTGGCCTCGCGCTCGCCGCGATTGGCGCGGTCTGGCTGCTGCTGCGCCGGTACCGCAACCTGGTGCTCCTCGGCGGCAGCGCCGCGATGGTCGGCGCGTTCGCGCTGAACTACGGCGTGTACGACATCCAGGTATTCCTCATCATCCCGATGATCGCGCTCGGGCTGATGGCCGGCGTCGGCATCGAGGCACTGCGTCGGCAGGCCGGCGGCCGCGGAATGCTTCCGGCGACGATCGCCGCCGCCGCGGTCGTGCTGACGTTCTCGCAGTACCGCGCGAACTTCCGTTTCAACAACCACCATCAGCACACGTTCGAGGCGCAGTACTTCGACGCGCTGTTCAAGGCGCTGCCGGACCGCAGCGCGATCGTCGCCGAGAGCTACACGGTCGATCACATGGTGCTCTACAAGCTCCTCGGCGAGAATGCGGCGCACGGTCGGCGGATCGAAATCATCCCGGCCGACGTGAACGTCGTCCGGCGGTACGCCGCGAGCGGCTTCACCATTTACGCGTTTGCGAACGGCCGCGCGGAGCTCGAGTTGAAAATTCCCTTCGCCGTGGCCAACCTGGATCTGCCGACTGCCAGCGGCGCGCGCCATCTGGCCGACACCGAAGTTCAGCAGCTCGCGTACTCGCCGCTGTCGGTCGTGACGCTCGGGACCGGACGCGCGCGCGCCGGCGATCCGGCGCGGCCGCCCGAGCCGATGACCGGCGCCATCTGGCGGCCGAATCCTCAGTGACGCAGGCGCTCGACGAGCTCGACGAGATCGTCGGGCATCGGCGCTTCGAAACCGAGCGGACGATCGTCGAACGGGTGGCGGAACCGCAGGCGATGCGCATGCAGCGCCTGGCGCGCGAACGCGATCGGCCTGAGCGACTCCGGACCGAACGTATAGCGCTGCTCACCGACCAGCATGTGTCCATGCAGCCGCGCCTGCAGGCGGATCTGGTTGCGGCGGCCGGTGACGAGGCTGATCTCGACGAGCGACGCCCGCTCGAACCGCTCGACGACGCGGTACTGGCAGATGGCGTCCTTGCCTTCGGGATCGCGGGGATGCGTTTCCTTTTGTATGAGCGCCCGCTGGTCCCACACCATTCGATCGCGCCACGTGCCCGCTTCCGGCGTCACGTGGCCGTACACGACGGCGAGGTACACACGCTCCGGCTCGCGGCGCCTGAACTGACCGCGCAGGCGCTGCTGCGCAGCGGAGCTTCGCGCAAACAGGACCAGGCCGGACGTATCGCGATCGATGCGGTGGACGACGAACGGCGGCGGCTGACGGCGGAGACGGTAGTGCTCGCGGAGATCGTCATAGACTGACCGCGCGTCCGCTCGCCGCTCGAGCGGCACGGCCAGGACGCCCGCCGGCTTGTTCAGGACGACGATCGCGTCGTCCTCGAACACGATCGGCAGATCGCGCTTCTCGCCCAGAGCGACGGGCCGCTTCGCGCTGCCGGGCCGATCCATCCAGACGCGCACGACGTCGCCCTCGACGAGTCGGCTGCCGGCCTCGCGCAGCGAAACCTCGCGGTCGTTGACGAAGACCTTTCCGCGCTCGAGCGCCGTCGCCGCGCGCGACCGCGACGCGAGCCGGTGCTGCGCGGCCAGAAAGCGGTCGAGCCGCGTGCCCGCTGCGTCGGGATCAACCGTCCAGCGATCCATTGGTTCTAGAATTGTCGATCGGATGGATGAGACGTTCCTGATCACGTGTCCGTACTGCGGCGAAGAGGTGGAAATCTACGTCGAGTCCGACGTGCGCGGCACGTTCGTGCAGGACTGCGAGGTCTGCTGCAATCCGTGGCGGGTTCGCGTCAGCATCGACGACGGCGAACCGAGCGTCGAGGTGAGTCGCGCCGATGGGTCGGAGTGACGCCGATGACACGCGCATAGGCGCTATCGTACGCGCTTCATCAGGAGCGTGGTGGCGTCCGCCGCCGGCCACGCGACGCCGGTCGTCTCCCATCCCTGGCCCCCGAGGTTCTGAAGCACGCCCGCCGCGTTCTCGAGCGTGACGCGGACGGTCTGATACTCCCACTGTGGACGGGTCACGCTCACCGGCACAGGCGCCGACGCGGCGCTGCTGACCACCGTGACGCGCAGCGGCGTCCGCGCGTCGGCTTCGTGGATTCGGACGGGGATCGTTTCGCTGTCGTCGTTCTTGATCCACACCTCGGCGCGCCCGATCTCGCCGGGCCTGACGGTCTGACCCAGAGCCGCCACCGCCGCGCCGCCGACCGTCATCGCGATCACGGTAGAAATCAGAGGACTAGGCACGGGGACCCTCCTACGGGGATTGTATGTTCGCGAGGCACTAATGCATTCGCGAGGTGCACCGGTGCACCGTACACGGGTACACACGTGCGTTTGCGAGGTGCTCGGGAATGCTCAGCTAATGATCGGGCGCAAAGGTACCGTCGCGACGTGCGGAAGACGCATGGCGAGCGTGACAGTCGCACCGCGTACTGGAGCACCTGGGCACCTCGCGAATGCACTGGTGCACCTGTGAACCGAGCACCCGTGCACCTCGCGAATGCACCGGTGCACCTTGTATCTCAGTAAAAATCATGCGCGTTGAAATCGATCGTGAGGCCGCGGAGGCCGTAGAGCTGCTCGGCGCGCACCGAGGTGACATCGTCCTGGGTCTGGAGAATGCCCTCGACGATGAGAAACGGCTCCTCGATGATGGTGAGGCGATCCTGGGCGAAGAGATCAGGCCGCACGATGATGTTCGCGATGCCGGTTTCGTCCTCGAGCGTCAGAAACACGAACCCCTTGGCGGTTCCCGGACGCTGGCGCGTGATGACCATTCCGGCGACGCGGATGCGGCGGCCGGTGCGCGCCACGTACAGATCCTTCGCGCGCACGATGCCGCGCATCGCGAGCTCTTCGCGCTTGAACGCCATCGGATGCCGGCCAATCGTCAGGCCGGTGCCAGCGTAGTCGGCGACGAGCCGCTCGGCTTCGGTCATCGGTTTCAGCGGGGAGTCGCTCATACCATCGTCCCGCCCGGATTCTTTCAGCGTTCGTGGGGAACGCGCAGAGTCGTCGTCCACGCCATCGACCGCTTCGAACAGCTCGCCATTCGGCCGTGCGGCGCGCTCGGCCTGCCACAACGCGGAGCGGCGGTTGTGACCGAATGAATTCAAGGCGCCGATATCAGCCAGCGACACCACCTCGTCGCGTCGTACGCCGGTGCGGGCGACCAGATCGTCAATCGATGCGAACCGGCGGACGTGCGTGTCGTCCCAGTCGTGCGAGCAGTTGTTGCAGAACCACCGGCTGCCCGTCACCGGTTCGAGCATCGACCGATCGTCGCAGCCGCATTTCGGGCAAAGCATCGTCATTGCGGATTGCGGATTGCGGATTGCGGATTGATTGGGGATTGCGGATTGAGGATTGAGGATTGACGACGCAATGGTTTTGCCTGCCTCTTGTCTGAGACCGCTGACATAGCGCAGGCCGAGCCGGATGCCGCCGTCGGCTTCGACCGTGCAGTTCCAGTCCGAGACCTGCACGTCGATCGGATGGAAGCGGACGCCGCGGCGCTGCGCATCCTTCACCAGCGTCGACGGGTGATAAAACCCCATCGGCTGATTGTTGAGCAGCGCGGCGTAGAACGCCGCCGGATAGTGGACCTTGAGATACGCGCTCGCGTACGCGATCAGCGCGAAGCTCGCCGCGTGCGATTCGGGAAATCCGTACAGCGCGAACGACGCAATCGACGTGATGATGGTTTCGGCGGCGTCGCCCGTGATGCCCTTGCGCGCCATCCCCTCACGCAGCTGCACTTCGATCTGCTTCATCCGGCGTTCGGATCGCTTGAATCCCATCGCACGCCGCAAATCTTCGGCCTGTCCGCCGGTGAATCCGGCGGCGATCATCGCCATCTGCAGCAGCTGCTCCTGGAAGAGCGGCACGCCGAGCGTGCGCGACAGGACCGGCTCGAGCGACGGATGCGGATAGCGCACCGGCTCGCGGCCGGCGCGCCGGTTCAAGTAGGGATGCACCATTTGCCCGACGATTGGTCCGGGGCGGATGATGGCGACTTCGACGACGAGATCGTAGAACTCTTTCGGCTTCAAGCGCGGCAGCGTCGCCATCTGCGCACGCGATTCGACCTGGAAGACGCCGATCGTGTCGGCCGCCTGCAGCAGCTGATAGACGTCCGGATCGTCCTGAGGCAGGCTCGCAAGATCGAGGCTGCCCGGACTTCTCCCAGTGTTGACCAGCGCCAGCGCATCCTGCAGCACCGCCATCATCCCCAGCCCGAGCAGGTCCACCTTGACGATGTGCATGTCAGCGCAATCGTCTTTGTCCCACTGGACGACGACGCGGCCGGGCATGCTGGCGTTCTCGAGCGGCACGACCGCGTCGAGGCGTCCCTGGCAGATGACCATGCCGCCCGAATGCTGGCCGAGATGCCGCGGGAGATCCTGAATCTCGCCCCACAGCCGCGCGAAATGCTGGACCGGCTCGGTGTGCGCGTCGAGGCCGACCGACGCCAGCTGGCGCGACAGCGTGTCGGTCGAGTCGATGAACTCGAAGTTGTTCATCACCTTCGCCAGCCGATCGATCTGCGAGATCTCGAAACCGAGCGCCTTCCCCACGTCGCGCGCCGCACTGCGGCCGCGATACGTGATGACGTTGGCGGTCATCGCGGCGCCGTGCTGGCCGTATTTGTTGTACACGTGCTGAATGACCGATTCGCGACGGTCGCCGCTCGGCAGATCGAGGTCGATGTCGGGCCACTCGCCCCGCTCTTCCGACAGAAAGCGCTCGAAGAGCAGCTTCATCTCGACCGGATCGACCGCCGTGATGCCCAGGCTGTAGCAGACGGCGCTGTTGGCGGCACTGCCGCGGCCCTGCACGAGCACGTCGTGCTGCCGGCAGAAATTCACGACGTCCCACACGATGAGGAAGTAGCCGGCGAGATCGAGCTTCTCGATGAGATCGAGCTCGCGGGCAATCTGCGCGCGCGCGCGATCGTGGTACGGGCGATAGCGCTCGCGCGCGCCGACGTCGACGATCTTGCGGAGAAACGACGCCTGCGTCTCGCCGGGCGGCACGGGATAATCGGGAAACCGATAGCCCAGATCGGCCATCGTGTATGCCAGCCGATCGGCCAGCTCCCCCGTCCGCGCGACCGCGTCCGCCTGATCGCGAAATAACGCCGCCATGTCTTTCGGCGTTTTGAGATGCCGCTCCGCGTTGACCGACAGCCGCCGTCCGGCTTCGGCGAGCGTCGTGTGGTGATGCATGCAGGTCAGCACGTCGAAGAGCGGACGCGCCGCCGGCGTGGCGAACCGGACGCCGTTGGTGACGATGGTGGGGACGCGATACGCGGCCGCGAGCGCAACGAGCGCGTCGACGTCGGCTTCTTCGTCGCGGCGCAGGTGCCGCTGCAGCTCGACGTAGACATTGCGCCGGCCGAACACGCCGACGACGCGGTCGAGCAGCGCGCCGACGCCATGCCGTTGTCCATCGAGCGCCGCGCGGCCGACGAGGGCGACCAGACCGGCGGTGGATCCGTCGAGCTCCTCGAGCGTCAGTGCGCCCTCACCCTTCGGGGAGCGCAGCTTCATGCGCGTGATCAGGCGGCAGAGATTCTGGTAGCCCTCGCGCGTCTCGCAGAGCACGGGAAGAATCCACGCTGCGCTCTCCCCACCCGACCCACCAGCCCCACCTGTCCTACCCGACCCAATCGTCAGTTCGGCACCCACGATCGGTTTGATGCAGGCTGCGACCGCCGCTTTGTGAAAACGCGGAATGCCGTAGACGCCGTCGCGATCGAGAAGCGCAATCGACGTGTAACCGGCTTCGACGGCTGCGTCCACCAGCACTTCGGGGAGAGACGCGCCCTGCAGAAAACTGAACGCAGAAGCGGTGTGCAGCTCGACGTACACGCGTAGATCCCTTCGGCGATCAATCCGCTATCGCGTCGATGAACCAGGCATCGCGGCGACGATCGCGAAACACGCGGTACACCGCGCCGTCGCTCAAGGCCACGTCCCACTCGTCGCAGTCCCACGAGGCGGGAGGGGGCTGGTGGGTCGGGTGGGGCAGGTCGGTCAGGTGGGGCTGGTGGGTCGGGTGGGGCTGGGAGGGCGGGTGGGAAGGATGGGAAAGATGGGAAAGATGGGACGGATGGGGATCGGTGCTCGGATGCGTCGTCCACCAGTTGCCCGACGACCGCCACGGACCTGCGCAGCGCACGACGGTTCCGCCCGCAAAGCCGCGTCGATCGGTCGTGACTCGCACGGGCTGGCCGTCAGCAACGGAGACGCGCGCAGGGACGGGCTGTCGGCAGCGGCGCAGCGCTGCGGGGACGTTTCCTCGCTCGGCCGACGCCGTCGCGCTCCGATCGTCGACCGATCCGTCACGAGCGTCGCGCGGAAGGCCGGTGTGCTCGGTTCGAAACGGCGTCATCGCGAACGCTCCCGGCCGATGCGTGTCGACGACGGCCGGCGCGCCGATGCGGTCCTGCCCCATGACCGCACCGAGCCGCGCCAGGAGCGTCGAGAGTTGCTCGGGTGTGGGATGCGGGCGCGCGAACAGCCGATGCTGCACGACACGCCCGGGCGTCGGATCGATGACGATGGTGACGCGATCGATGGCCGCGGCCGGCGGATGCGATTCCAGATCGAGGAGCGCGAGCGCCCGCAGCGACCGGACGTCGCGCATCGGCGTCGGCAGCTCGAGCCGGCGCGTCCACACGTCGCGCGTGACGAGTCCGAGCAGCACGTGCAGCACCGCCGCGCCGCGATCGCGCCGCTCGAGCCGCGTCGACAGCGGTTCGAGCAGCCGCGTCAGCACGAATGACAACGGCTCGAGTCCCTCGATCGGCCATTCGAGTTCCAGCGTCGATTCGAACCGTTCGTCCTCGATCGTCGGCACGAGCGGACGCACGTCCTCGCCACGCGCCATCGCCTGCCAGACGAGCGCGGCGCGCCCCATCCGCGAGACGAGATCGGCGGCCGGAAGCGCCGCGAGATCGCCGAGCGTTTTCAGTCCCCATCGCTCGAACGTCCCCACGCTCATCGTCGATCGTCCGGTACGGTGACGGGCGGATGCGGACGGACGCTCCGTAAACGGCATGCACCACGGCTCGAGCAGCGGGAGGATGCCAATCGCGATCGACGCGAGCACCGGTGATTCGAGACGCGGCTGGACGACGGTCAGCCCGGGCCGCGATCGAGCGAGCATCAGCGCCGCCGTGCGCGTGCCGGCCACCGACACGTGCATGCGAACACCGCGCGCCGACGCCGTGCGCCGCAGCTCTTCGCCGATGGTCTGCGGCGTCCCGAGCAGCCGCTCGAGTCCCGCAACGTCGATCACGACCATGCCGTCAGCAGCCTCGCTGGAACGATCGCCGTCGTTCACGGCCCGGCACAGTTCGTAGCGCGGCGAGAATTCACGCGCGATGTCGCACAGCGCCTCCGCGGCGCTGGACGATGCGCGCGGATCGGCCGCTGGCGGCGGTGGCGCATAGAGGCACGCGAACAGATCCGGCGCGCGTCCATCACGCATGATCGACCGCCAGCGTTCGCAATGCGATCGCTGCGCCTCCATCGGCACGCGTCCGCGCGCGCACGGCCCGCGCGTCGAGGTCGAGGCCTTCGAACAGCCGCGCGCCGAAGCGGCCCGCCGTCTTGCGCTCGAATCCCGATTCCCGACGCGCCGTCCACAACGTCAGCCCGGCGGAGCTGCGCGCCATCGCGTCGCCGCCAACGAGCAGGCATGCCGTTTGAGTGCCTTCGACCATTCGCTGCAGCCGCAGCCACGTGGTGAACGGCAGCCGGCGCAGCGCGTCGGGCGGCGCTTCGGCGACATCGAGCACGACCATGCCGAAATTGCCCGCCTGCAGGACGAGCGCAAGCGCGCGAATGGCCTGTTCGAGCGCGCGCTGGTTGACATCGCGGCAAAGGCCGGGGTTGATCACGACCTGTCCGCGGATCCACAACACGCGGTCGAGCTCCACGCCAGCCGCCGCAGCGGACTCGACGTCGAACATGTCGAGCGCATCGACCACGGCCACGAGCTCGCCGCGCGTCGTGGCAGCCGCGATCGTTCGCAGGAGGATGCTGGTCCGTCCCGATGATCGGGATCCGACCAGCTCGGACAGCTGGCCGCGCGGGAACCCGCCGCTCAGATGAGCGTCCAAGGCGGAGAGACCGGTGGACGCCACCGCCGCATCGTCGGACGAATCGATCGGCGCGAGCGCGGTGGTCAGCGTACGATCGAGTTGACGGGCACGAAGGAGTGTTTCGAGTTCGGCGCGAGGGAGTGCCATATTTTCGCCTTTTGTTCGCCTTCGGCGGAAACTATAGCATTAAAGAGGTCAGCGATCACGCGTCGGGACTGGCCCGTGGCCGGTATCCTGACGATACAGAGTAAGATACGTGGCTGCATTCATTTAGAGACATTCTTTGGCCGAATCCGTTCAAGCTCGAGCGACCGCATCCCCGTCTGACACCGTCGCGGCCCCCGCCCCCTCGATTGGCGCGCGCACCATGCGCCGCACCCTGGTCGCGTTCACCTACCGCGACTTCCGCGTCCAGTGGATTGGCGCCTGCACGTCGAGCATCGGAACGTGGATGCAGATCGTCGCGCAGAACTGGCTGGTCGTCTCGCTGACGAATTCGTCGCCGTTCTTCCTGGGTCTCGACGCCTTCCTGCAGCAGCTGCCGATCATCCTCTTCTCGCTCATCGGCGGCGTGTTCGCCGATCGCTACGACCGGCGGAAGACGCTCCTGACGTCGCAGTACATCCAGATGTCGACGTCGGCCGTGCTCGCCGTCCTCATGTACTTTCACGTCGTCCAGATCTGGCACATCCTCATGCTGTCGTTCGTCACGGGCTGCGCGCAGTCGTTCGGCGGCCCGGCGTACAACGCGCTCATCCCGTCGCTCGTCGACAAAAAGGATCTGCCGAACGCCGTCGCGCTCAACTCGATTCAGTTCAACGTGGCGCGCGTCATCGGCCCGATGCTCTTCGGCATCACCCTGTCGCTCTTCGGCAAGTACGGCTACAGCGAGCCGCAGGCGATGAACCTCTGCTTCCTGCTCAACTCGCTGTCGTTCGTCGTCGTCATCAACACGCTGATGATGCTGCACGTGAAGCACATCCCGCCGACGAGCACGAAGGGCGTCCGCGACGAGTTGAAGGGCGGCATCTCGTACGTGCGCAAGCACCAGAGCCTCGGCGCGCTCATCGTGCTCGCGGCCGCGACGACGTTCCTCGGCTTCGCGGTGCTGACGTTCCTGCCGATTTTCGCGCAGAAGATCTTCCACGAGGGCGCCGACACCTACAGCCACCTGATGATCTTCTCGGGCATCGGATCGGTCTGCGGCGCGCTGCTGGTGGCGTGGCTCGGCAAGTACAAGCGGATGGGGCCGACGGCGCTGATCGTCCAGGCGGTGTACGGCGTGCTCATCATCGCGTTCGCCGTGTCGCGCATCCTGTGGCTGAGCGACATCCTCCTGTTCCTGACCGGCGCCACGCTGATGATCGTCTTCTCGACGGTGACGTCGCTCGTGCAGCTGATCGCACCCAACGAGATGCGCGGCCGCGTGATGAGCATCTATATGCTCGCTTTCCGCGGCGGCATGCCGCTCGGCAGCCTGATCAGCGGCTGGCTGGCGACGTCAATCGGCGCGCCGATGGTCATCGGCATCAACGGCGCGCTGCTCGTCGTGGTCGCGACGTACTTCCTCGTGCGGAACCACGGGATCCTCGATACGTAGCGATCGTCGTCGAAGCACGAACAACCCGCCACGAAAACATTCACGAAAGCACAAAAAAGAGCGCTTGTGCGGCATCGGCGCTCATGGCAATGTCATCGCCATGAAGACCTCCCTCTTTCGTGCGTTCGCCATCGTGGTCGTCGCGTGTGGCTCCGCAACGCTCGTCGCGCAGGCGCCGCGTCCGCAGCCGGGCGTTCGACTGCCGATGTCGCAGCTCGACGCGGAGATGTTCCACGTCAGCGCCGGCAAGCGCCTGAAGCCGAAGACGTGGCCGAACGGCGCGCGCGTCGCTGTCGGCCTGAGCTTCGACGTCGACAACGCCACCGCCGATCTCGCGACCGGGAACCTCATCTCCGAATCGATTTCGCGCGGCGAGTACGGCGCCGTCGACGGCCTGCCGCGGATTCTGCGGCTGCTCGACAAGCACCAGATTCCGGCGTCGTTCTTCATCCCCGCTGTCAGCCATCTGCTCCACCCGCAGATGATTCCCGAGATCCTGAAGAGCGGGCGCCACGAAATCGGCGTTCACGGCTGGATTCACGAGCACCTGCCCTCGGTCAACGACGCCGCGCTCGAGCAGGACATGCTGACGCGCGCCATCGATACGCTGACCAAGGCGCTCGGCAAACGGCCGGTCGGCTACCGCGCGCCGTCGTGGCAGTTCAGCCAGTGGACGATGCAGCAGGTGAAGGACGCCGGCTTTCTCTACGACAGCAGCCTCATGGCGAGCGACGATGCGTACGAGATCCTGATCGACAAGAAGCCGTCGGGCGTCGTCGAACTGCCGATCGAGCGGATCGTCGACGACTTCCCGTATTTCGGCGGCGCCACCAACGGCGGCATGCCGAATCCGGATTTCGTGGAGCAGGTGTTCCAGTCGGAGTTCGACGTCGCGTACGAAGAAGGCGGGCTCTTCATCCTGACGATGCATCCCCACATCACGGGACACCGCTCGCGCGTCGCCGGGCTCGAGAAGCTGATCGTGCACATGAAGTCGAAGTCCGGCGTGTGGTTCGCGACGCACGAGCAGATCGCGCGCTACGTCAAAGGCGGTGGAAGCTAAGCTCGGTTAGGCGAGCCGCGCCGATGATGGGGCGTCGATGATTGCGCTTCGCGGCGATGGCACCGGCGCGGTCCTCCAGTTCGCCCGCCGGGAATAGGACCGCTGCGATCGTCAGAGCAGCAAGCGGAACCGCGTTTTTCCGGCCCGAACGATGTCGGCCAGCAAGCCAGAGTCTGCATGGCGGCTCGCTCCGTGAACGATCAGCGCGGCGCGGGAAGCTTCCGATACGCGACGAGCGCGTCGCCGATCGTCCGGATCGCGTCTTCCGGCCCGAGCATGTCCTCCACGACGACCTTCTTGTGCTCCAGCGTCTTGTAGTCCTCGAAGAAGCGGCGCACCTGGCGCAGGACGTGCGGCGGGAGCTGATGATGATCCGTGTAGTGCGCGAACCACGGATCGCGCACGCTGACCGCGACGATCTTGTCGTCCTCGCCTTTCTCGTCGCGCATGCGCATCACGCCGATGGCGCGCGCCTCGACGATCGTGAGCGGATGGACCGGCTCCTGACCAAGCACCAGCGCGTCGAGCGGATCGCCGTCGTCGCAGAACGTCTGCGGGATGAAGCCGTAGTCGGCGGGATAGTAAACAGCGCTGTAAAGGACTCGATCGAGACGCAGCAGGCCGGTGTCCTTATCGAGCTCATACTTGTTCGTGCTTCCTTTCGGAATCTCGATGATGACCGGAAACGCGGCCGCGATCGTCGCAGGGTCGACCGGCGTGTCGTGCCAGGGATGCATGAAAACTCTCCTATGCCATCAGGACCGCGATCCGGTAGCCCGCCCACACGGCGAGAAAGCCGATGCCAGTCTGCACGCCGATGTTCCACGTTGCCAGCGAATGTTCGTTGCCGTGCGCCAGCGTGAAGGTGTCGAGCATGTAGCTCGAAAACGTGGTGAACCCGCCGAGGATGCCGACGAAAACGAACGTGCGCATCTCTGTCGACAGGTGCAGGCGGCCGGCGGCAATCAGTCCCGCCAGTACTCCGATGACCACCGAGCCGACGATGTTGACGGTCGCCGTCGCATACGGCACCGCGCGCTCGAGGACGTGCGCGAACAGCGTATTGACCAGATGTCGCGCGACAGAACCCAGCGCTCCTCCAACCGCTACCGCAAGCCAGATCATGATCGTATCCAATCGTTGAGGCTGGAAGCGCGAGGGTTCGGCGGACAGCAGACGTCCTACGGCAACCCGTAGGAGTCATTGGCCGTCCAGCCGGAGCGGCGGTTACTGGTGGACTCCACCACCGACGAGATCTACAGGATACAATACAGCCGCGGCTTCTTGATGCCTCTCCTCGATCTGATCACGAGTTCCAGCCTCGGGTCGCTTCTCGGCATGCGTCACGCGCTCGAACCGGACCATCTGGCCGCGGTGTCGACGCTCGTCACGGACGAACGCAGCGGCTACAAGGCGGCGCTGCTCGGCGCGTGCTGGGGACTCGGACATACCTTCGCGCTCGTCGTCGTCGGCGCCGCGCTCGTGTTGTTGCGAGCCGAGATGCCGGATCGCATCGCCGATATATTTGAATTTCTCGTCGCATTGATGCTGGTGGGGCTCGGCGTGCGCGCCATCTATCAGGCACTGCGGCAGGGTGGCACGGGTCCCGTCCACGTGCACAGGCATGGCGGCGTCGTTCACGCGCATCACACGGGCGCCGCGCACGTGCACATCGGAACGTGGACGCTCGCGCGCCGTCCGCTCATCGTCGGCGCCGTCCATGGCCTTGCCGGCAGCGGCGCATTGACCGCGCTCGTGCTCACGACGCTGCCGTCGACGACGTCGCGTCTCGTTTACATGGGATTGTTCGGTCTCGGCTCGACGCTCGGAATGGCGGCGCTGTCGGGCGCGCTCGGCTGGCCGCTCGCACGCATCGGCGCGAACCGGCGCGTGGCGCGCGCCGTTTCATTGAGCGTCGGCTGCGCGTCGACACTCCTCGGCCTCTTCTGGGGATACCCGCTCGTCGGACGCGTCTTCGGATTCTAGTCGCGCGTCAGCGGACGACCAGCGTCCACGAGACGTTCGCCGACTCCGGCGGGAAACACACCTTGTCGTCGCACGCCTGATAATCGACCTTGGCCTTCACCGGCACGGACGTGCCCGGCTGGACCGAACCCGCTACCGTGACTTCCTGCGTCAGCCGGAACGGCTTCTGAAACACCGGCACCTTTTCGTCGGCGAACGTCATCGTGTCCGACTTGGGATACGCGAGCTTTCCTGCCTTCACGTCGGCCTGCGGTTCGACCTTGACGGTGATCGGAATGAAGTCGCGAGTGCCGGGAGCGTAGACGTGGACGTTGGCGTTGGGCGTGACATCGACGAAGAGCGTCGCCTTCGTGCCCGGCTTGACGGCGAGCTCAGCGGGCGACGCAGCGACCGCCGCGTGTGACGGCCGCTGCTGGCCCCTGAACGACAGGTTCGGCGATGACTGCGCGGCGACGGAAGCCGACAGGGCGGCGACGAAGATGATGAAACGCATCCGTCGATTATAGCGGCCCCGCCTACCTCCGCTGCGACTCGAACAAGGTGGACGCTCCCCCGCCAATCGCCGCCCCGATGAGCGCGCCCTTCTTGCCGCCGAAGATGCCGCCGAGGCCCGCGCCCGCCGCGGTCGATCCACCGATCACGAGCGC
The DNA here is from genome assembly GCA_036557365.1 of Vicinamibacterales bacterium. Classification (GTDB taxonomy): domain Bacteria; phylum Acidobacteriota; class Vicinamibacteria; order Vicinamibacterales; family CAVVIG01; genus DATKHR01. The sequence goes on along the minus strand of DATBHR010000087.1, from coordinate 14,722 downwards.
TGTCTTCGCCCAGTTCCGGCCCGACGAGCGCTCCACGCGTGCCGGCGTGCGTTGATACGCGACTGGCTGCGTCACGACCGGTGCGGACGTCGCGGTACTCGCGACGCGATACGCAATGTCCGCACGCTGCGCGGCCGGCGGCGTCAGATCCTGGACGAAGCCGGGTGCCGTGTTCACGTCGGTGGCGCCGGGCTGCGTCAACATCGCCGCATCGGCGACTGGCACGCGGGGACTGAGCAGACCGTACGCGATCAAGAGCAGGCCCACCGCGATCACGCTCAAGACCGCTGCGAAATACCTCGCCAATCTCAAGTCGGTGTTCATGACCGGACCTCCTGCCTCTGATAAGTCAAGGGAGGTGCCAGGAGATCAACCACCGTCATCGTCGGTAGAATGATCCGGTCCCCAAATGGCCACGCGTATCCTGGTTGTAGAAGACGATCCTGACATCGCCCAGCTCGTCGCGCGCTATCTCGGCAAGGCCGGCTTCGTCGTCGAACTGGTCGGAACGGGACGTGAGGCGCTTCAGGCCATCACCACCAGGCCGCCGGACCTGCTGGTGCTCGACCTGATGCTGCCGGAGATCGACGGCCTCGAAATCTGCCGCATGGTGCGCGCGAACGCCGCCATCTCGGCGACGCCGATCATCATGCTGACCGCACGCGCCGAGGAATCGGAGCGGATCGTCGGCCTCGAGCTCGGCGCCGACGACTACCTCGCGAAGCCGTTCAGTCCAGGCGAGCTCGTGGCGCGCGTGCGTGCGCTCATGCGGCGCGTCGAGCGCGCCGCGGTCAACCAGCACGTCACCTCGATCAAATACGGCCCGCTGACGGTTGATACCGACACGCACATCATCACCGACGAGGGACGATCCGTCACGTTGACGGCCAAAGAGTTTCTGCTCCTCGAGTACCTGCTGCGGCATCGAGGCCGTGTGCTCTCTCGCGACGTGCTGCTCACCGACGTCTGGGGCTACCGCTACACCGGCGGGACGCGGACCGTGGACGTCCACGTCCGCCGTCTCCGCGAGAAGCTGCCGTTCCTGACGAACGCGCTGATGACCGTCAAGCAGTTCGGGTACAAGCTCGCCGATCCGGCGCCGGCCGCGCAGGCATGAAGCCCGGTCGCGCGACGTTTCAAACCAAGTTCTTCATCGCGGCGCTGTCGTCGGCGGTCATCGCACTCGTCGTCGCCGGACTGCTCGTCGCGACGAACATGCGGGCTGACACCGACGCGCGAATCGAAGCCACGCTCGTGGCGGAAGCACGCCTCGCCGCCGATCTGATTCAGCGCGCCGACACGCCGTCCACGGTCTCTGAGCTCGACGCCGAAGCCGATCGGCTCGGCGAGCTCGTCGGCGCGCGCGTCACCTTCATCGCGCCCGACGGCCGCGTCGTCGGCGATTCCTCCGAGACGCTCGAAGGGATCGCCGGCATGGACAATCACGGACAGCGGCCCGAGGTGATCGAGGCGCGGGCGAACGGTCTCGGCCGCGCGCGGCGCTACAGCGCGACGCTGCGCACCGAGATGCTGTACATCGCGGTGCCGGTGAATCGGCCATCCATCGGCATCGTCCGCGTCGCGCTGCCGCTGAGCAACATCCGCGCACAGCTGCGCGCCATCCTGATCGCGACGCTGACCGCGCTCGGACTGGCGCTGGCGGGCGGCGCGCTCATCGCCTGGATGCTGGCGGCGCGGATCGGCAAGCGCGTGCGCGTGGTCGCCGCCATTGCGGAACGCTATCGTCGCGGCGATCTGACGCCGCCCGGCCTCAGCTACGGCGACGATGAGATCGGGACGGTGGCGCGGACGCTGGACGACTCCGTGCAGGAAGTCGGTCGACGTCTCGCCGAGCAGGCGCGCGATCGCTCGCGCATGGAAGCGATTCTGGCCGGCATGGTCGAGGGCGTCATCGTCGTGGACGCGCAGGGCCGTCTGCAGCTCGTCAACGATGCGGCGCGGCACATGCTGCGCGTGACCAATCCGGCGATCGACCTGCCGTATCAGGAAACGATCAGGTTTCCTGCCATCGCCGAACTGCTGTCGGCGACGCTCGCAGGCCGGCACCCCGATCCGGTGCAGTTCTCACCGCCACGCGACGAGGCGCGAACGATCATCGCGCGCGCCGCCGGCGCATCGGCGTCAGGGGCGGGCGGCAGCTCCGCGGGTTCAGCGACCGCGTTATCCACAACACTCGTCGGCGCCGTGCTCGTCCTGCACGACATCACCGATCTGCGGCGCGCGGATCAGATCCGGCGTGACTTCGTCGCCAACGTCTCGCACGAGCTGCGCACGCCGCTGACGGCGATTCGCGGCTACGTCGAAGCGTTGACGGACGGCGACGCCAGCACCGACGAGCGGCAGCGCTTCCTCGACATCATCGCGCGCCACACGCAGCGCATGGAGCGCCTCGTCAAGGACCTCCTCCGGCTCGCGAGGCTCGACGCTGGTCAGGAGACGCTCGATCTCGTGGCCTGCGACACGCGAGGACTCGCGGAGTCCGTCGTCACCGAAGCGGGCGTCGCAGCCGAACAGCGTTCTCAGCGGCTCACCGTCGCGATCGGCCCTGGTGCCGAGATCGTTCGCGGCGATCCCGGCAAGCTCCATGATGCGCTGCGCAATCTCGTCGCGAACGCGATCACGTACGCGCCTGAGCGCACGACCATCGCGATCGAAGCCGTTCGCGTGGCCGATCGCGTCGCCGTTTCCGTCTCCGACGAAGGACCGGGAATTCCCGAAGAAGAGTTGAGCCGCGTCTTCGAGCGCTTCTATCGCGTCGACAAGTCGCGCGCGCGCGATCCAGGCGGCACCGGTCTCGGACTCGCCATCGTGAAGCACCTGGTCGAGATGCACGGAGGGACCGTGTCGGTCGAGAACCGGCCGACGGGCGGCGCGCGCTTCATCGTCACGCTTCCCACGGTCTGATCGCGCAGCGCGCGAATCGGTCAGACGGCGCCGAAGAAGTGGACGACGAGATACGTCACGGCGGCAATCGTGAACGCCGCAGGAATCGTGAGCATCCACGCCCAGACGATTTGTCCGGCAACGCCCCATCGCACCGCGGACAGCCGTCGCGTCGCGCCGACGCCGACGATGGCGCCGGTAATCGCGTGCGTGGTGGACACCGGCACGCCTGTCTGCGTCGCGATCAGGATGGAGATGGCGGCGCCCGTTTCGGCAGCGAACCCGCCGACCGGCTGCAGCTTCGTGATCTTCGACCCCATCGTGTGGATGATGCGCCATCCGCCCGCCAGCGTGCCGAGGCCGATCGCGGTGTGCGCCGCGAGCACGACCCAGAATGGAATGTCGAACGTCTGGATGTAGCCGGCCGCGAATAACACGCCCGCGATGATGCCCATCGTCTTCTGCGCGTCGTTCGCGCCGTGATTGAGGCTGAAGAACCCGGCGGACACGAGCTGCAGCCGACGGAACCACCGATCGACGCGCGACGGCGGCATCCACCGGAAGATCCAGAGAATTGCGGTCATCAGGCCGAAGCCGAGCACGAGCCCGATGAGCGGCGACAGAAAGATGAAGAGGATCGTCTTGGTCCAGCCGGACGGAACGATCGCGCCCCAGCCGGCGCGCGCGACCGCCGCGCCCGCGTATCCGCCGATCAGCGCATGCGACGAGCTCGTCGGCAGGCCGAAGTACCACGTGATCAGATCCCAGACGATGGCGCCGGAGAGGCCCGAGAAGATGACCGTGAACGTGACCACGCGAATGTCGATCATGCCGGAGCCGACCGTCTTGGCGACGGCGGTGCCGAACGTGAATGCGGCGACGAAATTGAAGAACGCCGCCCAGATGACGGCCTTGCCCGGCGAGAGCACGCGCGTCGAAACGACCGTCGCGATGGAGTTGGCCGCGTCGTGAAAGCCGTTGATGTAGTCGAACAGCAGCGCGACCAGGATGAGACAGACGACGACCGGAAACATCGGCGCGCTAACCGTGCTTGACCATGACGCCTTCGAGAACGTTGGCGACGTCTTCGCACCGGTCCGTCGCGTCTTCCAGGAAGTCGAGCGTCTCCTTCCACTTCATGACGGTGAGCGGGTCGTGCTCGTCTTCGAACAACCGGCTGACGGCCTGCTGGTGGATGCGGTCCGCTTCGTTCTCGAGCCGGTTGATTTCGACAGCGTGCGTGATGAGAGGCTTGTTGTGCTCGAGCGCCTCGAGCGCCAGCCGCACCTGGCCCGTGCACGTCGTGATGATCTGCGCGAGCTCGCGCGCGCCGAAGCGCACGCGGTCCAGTCGATACAGCCGGATGAGCGTCGCGGACGCATCAATCGCGTCCATGACATCGTCGAGCGACCGCGCGAGGCCGTAGATGTCCTCGCGATCGAGCGGCGTGACGAACGTGCGATTGAGGCGCTGGATGATTTCGTGCGTCAGGAAATCGCACTTGTGCTCGACTTCCTTGATCTCCTCGGCCTTGTCCCACACCGGGCGATCGGACGCGATCATGTCCTCGAGCAGCCGTGCCCCGCGCTTCAGCTCGTCGGCGAGCGCCTGAAAATCGGTATAGAAACGTTCTTCGCGGGGGATGAGCCGGAGCCTGAAGGCCATGGAGCGGTGGATTGTAACAGATCCGTTTACATCGACGTTACGCGTCCGAATCGTCGACGTATGATCGTACACGCGCATGGCGGTGAACAATGAAGTGCTGGGGCTGGTCCTCGGCGGCGGTCAAGGCACGCGGCTCTTTCCTCTCACGCAGCACCGGTCGAAGCCGGCGGTTCCGATCGGCGGCAAGTACCGGCTGATCGACATTCCTGTCAGCAACTGTCTGCACGCCGACATTCGTCGCATCTTCGTGCTGACGCAGTTCAACTCGGCGTCGCTCAATCGCCACGTGTCGCAGACGTACCGGATGGACCTCTTCAGCCAGGGGTTCGTCGAGATTCTCGCGGCCGAGCAGACGCCCGACAACCCGAACTGGTATCAGGGCACCGCCGACGCCGTGCGGCAAGCGGCGCGGCACTTCGTGCGATACGACGCCGACTACTACCTGATTCTCGCCGGCGACCATCTCTATCGCATGGACTATTCCGAGCTCGTCGACGCGCACGTCGATCGGCGCGCCGACATCACGATCGCCGCGCAGCCGGTGTCGACGGCCGACGCGTCGTCGATGGGCATTTTTCGATTCGATCGATCGGGACAGATCATCGGCTTCGACGAGAAGCCCGCGGCCGATCGGCTCGCCGCGATCGGTCAGAGCATCCCCGAGCGATCGACGTTCGGCGGGCATTCGGCAGACAAGCCGTTCGTCGCGTCGATGGGCATCTACGTGTTCTCGCGCGACGTGCTGCTCGACGTCCTCGAGCGCGACAACGCGACCGACTTCGGACGCGAGATCATCCCGCGCGCGCTCGACGGCTACCGCGTCAACGCGTTCATCTTCCGCGGCTACTGGGCGGACGTCGGCACCGTGTCGTCGTTCTACAACGCGAACATCATGCTGACGCAGCCGGGAGCGCCGTTCCGCTTCTACGATCCGCGCCGGCCCATCTACACGCACCCGCGATTCCTGCCGGGCGCGCGGTTCAGCAACTGCACCGTCCGCGATGCGATCATCGCCGAAGGCTGCTTCATGGAAGGCGCGACGATCGACGAGTCGATCGTCGGCATCCGGACGAACATCCAGAACGGCGCGACGATCACGCGCTCGGTGCTCCACGGCGCCGACTTCTACGAAGCGGACGACGACGCGCCCGCAAAGACGAGCGCGCCGCGGCTGGGCATCGGCCGCCATGTGCGCCTCGATCGCGTCATCGTCGACAAGAACGCGCGAATCGGCGATGACGTGCGCCTCGTCAACGAAGCCGGCATCGATCACGCGGACGGCGACGGCTACTGCATCCGCGACGGCATCATCGTCGTGCCCAAGGACGGCGTGGTGAAGCCGGGCACCGTCGTCTGACATTCCTTCCTGCCACGTCGCGCAACGGGACGTCAGTTCCTGCACGCGAGCCGCCGAACTGGGCCCGCTGATTCGCTGATCGGGCAAGACCTGTCAAACCATGTCGGAGTTAACACCGCCGTAACCAGCCCGTCGCATCGCCATTACGCAAACCTCATAACCTCCTTGCGAATACACATCAACTTCTTGAGGAGGGACGATGACGATGTTGAGGTCGCTGGCGGCCGCACTCTGCCTGCTGGCGCTGCCGTCGCTGGCACTTGCCCAGACGGACCAGGGCAAAATCAGCGGCACGGTCCGGGATCAGACCAATGCGTTCGTCGCGGGCGCCAAAGTCACGGTCAAGAACGAGCGCACCGGTGAAGAGCGAACCACCCTGTCGAACGATCAGGGCTATTTCCTGATCGGGTTCCTGAAACCCTCCGCGTACACCGTTCGCGCCGAGAAGAACGGCTTCGGCCTGCTGGATTACACGGGCATGCCGCTCGCCGTCGGTCAGGAGATGACGCTCGACTTCGAACTGAAGCCCGCGGGCGTCCAGGAAGCGGTGACCGTGACCGGCACGGCGCCGGTGCTGGACCTGAGCTCCGCGCGCATCGGCGTCAATCTCAGCCAGCGCGAAGTCGACAACCTGCCGGTGAACGGACGCCAGATGTCGCAGCTGCTGTTGCAGGCGCCCGGCTCGCAGAACGCCGGCACCGGCACGTGGCAGGACATCCGCTTTTCCGGCCGCGCCGTCGAACAGAATGCGATCCGCTACGACGGCATCGAGGGATCCGCGATCATCGACGCCGCGCCCGGCAACCTGAACGGCGAGATCGCAACGCCGTTCAAACTGCAGGCGAGCCTCGAGAACATCCAGGAATTCCGCGTGGAGTCGAGCGCGTACCCCGCCGAGTACGGCACCGGCAGCGGCGGACAGGTGAGCGTCATCACCAAGTCGGGCGGGAACAACTATCGCGGCTCACTGTTCGAATACATGCGCCGCGACGGGATGGATTCGCCGAACTACTTCGACACCGCTGCGGGCCTTCCGAAGTCGCTCCTGAAACAGGACCAGTACGGTGGATCCATCGGCGGACCGATCGCGAAGAATCGCGCGTTCTTCTTCGGCAGCTTCGAGCGTTATCAGCTCGACGCCGGCGTGAACATCGTCGAAGCGGTGCCGAGCGCGTCTGCATGGGCGCGCGCCGTTCCGTCGATTGCGCCGCTCCGCTCCGGGTTCCTGTCACCGAATGCCGTCGTCCTGCCGGGCAAGTCGACGAATCCTGATTTCGACATCGCGCAGCTGCAGACACCGCAGACGGTCACGGAGACGGCGATCAGCGGCCGATTCGACTGGCGCTTCAACTCGAACTGGACGTCATACGTCCGCGTCTTCCACGACCAGGGCACGAGCGACGCGCCGAACAGCGTCTCCGGTCAGGTGATTCACACCGAAGCGAACCCGGCCAACGCGGTCATCAACCTTCAGGGTCTGCTGTCGGACCGCACGACGAACGAGTTCAAGTTCGGCTACAACGCGGCGCCAACGCAGCTGGTTGGATCGGTGCCCGATCCGGTGTTCTCGAACATGATCATCAACCTGAGCGGATCGGTGGCGAACACCGGCATCGCAGGACAAGGCGCGAGCTCCGGCATCACCGTGCCGGGCGGCCTGATTCGCGCCAACAGCGCGCAGAATGGACGATCGCAGCCCTACGATCCGTACACGCTGTCCTTCATCGATTCGTTGAGCACGCTGCGCGGCAATCACTACCTGAAGTTCGGCGGCGAGTTCCGCGCGATCCGCATGACGACGGATCGACTCGGCGGGACGACGTATTCGTTCACGAACCTCACGGCGTTCCTCGCAAACCAGCCGTCGACGATTCAGTACCTGGGCGACGTCAGCTCGCCGAGCGTCTTCAACAACGGCGCGACCGGCCCGCGACATCTGCAGCAGGAGTACTACATCGGCTACGCGCAGGACGAGTGGCACGTCAACCCGAGGCTGACGCTCAACTACGGCGCGCGCTACGACTACTACGCGCCGATGCGCGAGGCGAACGACCTCAACGTCAAGTTCAACATCGACACCGGCACGATCGATCCGCCATCGACGACGCTCTTCAAGTCGACGAAGACGAACATCCAGCCGCGTGTGGGCGTCACCTACGCGGCGACGGAAAAGACCGTGCTCCGCGGCGGCTTCGGACTGTTCGTCGGGCCTGGACAGACCGAGGATCAGATTCAGCCGGCCGCCGACTCCGACCGCGTGAGCACGACGCTCACGAGCGGATCCGCGCTGGTCTATCCGCTCGATCCGGCGATCGCCGTCTCGAACTTCGTCAACAACCCGAACAACCGTGCCTACCAGCCACGCGCGTTCGCGAACGACTACACGATTCCCGAGCGGATCTGGCAGTACACGGCATCCGTGCAGCGCGATCTCGGCGGCCGCACGGCGGTCACGGCGGCATATGTCGGCGCGCAGGGCAGGAATCTGTTCCTTCGCAGCGTCGCGAACCAGATTACGCAAGTCGTGACGAATCCGAACCCGGCGAGCGCGGCGTTCGTCGTCCGCGAGTTCTCCATCGTGCAGCGCGACGCGAACGGCGCGATCACCGGCGTGCAGAACCCGTACGCGGAGATCGACTACAAGACGAGTGGCGGCTACGACAGCTACAACGCGATGCAACTGGGCCTCTCACGGCGGGCATCCAGCAGCCTCTCGCTGAACGCGCAGTACACGTTGTCGAAAAGCTACGGCAACACGAGCGGATCGAACGAAGCGCTGACGGCCGCCAACAACGCGCGGGCGCTGGATCAATTCGACTACGACCTCGGCTACAACTCGTTCGACGTCCGCCACACGTTCAACCTGAGCGCGCTCTACTCGCTCCCGTACGGCAGCGGACGGCAGCACACGGCCAGCGGCGTCGCCGACTGGGTCCTCGGCGGATGGAACGTAGGCGGGATCCTCAACGCACGCAGCGGCCTGCCGATTGACGTGCGCATTACGCGGCCCGACGTCGTCTACATGGACGGCGCAGGAAACGTCTTCAACAACCCCGCCGCGGGCCGGTCCGCGGTGATCAATACGCCTGGCGGCGGCAACACGCGAAACGTTCGGCGGCCCGACCTCGTGCCGGGCGTCGATCCGTTCATCACGAGCGGTGGCCTGCTCTTCCTGAATCCGGCGGCGTTCGCGACGCCTGCGCCCGGAACGTTCGGCAATCTCGAGCGCGGCTCACTGCATGGGCCCGGCTTCGCGCAGGTGGACCTCGTGGTCTCGAAGCAGTTCCCGTTCGGGGGCCAGCGCAGCGCGGAGTTCCGCGTCGAGGTCTTCAACCTCTTCGATCGCGCAAACTTCTCGAATCCCATCGCGACGCTGCCGAACGCGTTGCCGAGCGCGGCGTTGAGCGAAGCCAACAAGGTGCAGCCCGGTCAGCCGTACTCACCCGCGGCAGCCGGAACGTTCGGATCGATCACGAGCACGGTCGGCAGAACGGTCGGGCTCGGCACGAGCCGACAGGTTCAGCTCGCATTCAGGCTGAATTTCTGAGCTTTCGTTACGGTCGGGTTCGCAATCCCATCACGACAAAAAGGATTGCGGCCCGACCGCGCGCGTATCTGTCTTGGAAGCCAACTCGAGCGTATTCAGTTACCGTACGAATTTGCAGGCGTTTGCAGCCGACTGAGCAGAAACTTCCACACCAGACCGTCTCGCGCAACGACGGCCGACGCAACCCGAAACGAATGAGTGGCTAAACGCGCCAGAAATCGCTCATTGAGCCGGTGGCGCACGTCTTGCCTCTGTTCAGGCGCTTCTACTTTTTCTTAGGACTAGCCAAGTGATGGGCGCACGGCGATCGCGCATCGGGGAGTGTTGCGCGTTTGACTGGAGCCGGTGGGTGTAGCGGCGTCACTGAGGGCACGGAAACAACGACGAGCACGCCGCTAGCTGGGGAGCTTGGTGCGTCCTGCGTCCGCGGCCGTGCCCTCCGTCAGGCCGCTTACACCTATGATGCCATCGCGAGCGGCCTGGCGCACGACAATAATTTTTTCGCGGTCTGCTGATTTTACATCGCCGTTCAACGACCGCCCGAGCTCAACCCTATAATCCGCGCGTGCTGATCTTCACGCGCCTCGCCACCGCACTCTTCATCGCCGGAACCATTTCACTGGCGGCTCAACCAGCCGTACCGAAGCAGGCAATCGCGCATCGCGGCGCGTCGGGATACGCGCCGGAGCACACGATTGCGTCGTACACGCTGGCGATGCAGCAGAAGGCGGACTTCGTCGAGCCTGACCTGGCCGTGACGAAGGACAACGTGCTCATCTGCCTGCACGACGACACGCTCGAGCGGACCACGAACGTCGCCTCTGTCTTCGCCGATCGACCGTCGAAGATCGAATCGCGCCAACCGGGGCCGCACTGGCTGGCGAACGATTTCACGGTCGACGAGATCAAGCGCCTCGACGCCGGCACCTGGTTCAAGCCCGAATTCGCCGGCGCGCGCGTGCCGACCTTTCAGGAAATGATCGATCTCGTGCGCGGCAAGGCGGGTCTGTATCCGGAGCTCAAATCGCCGCAGCTGTACAAAGCGCGGCACATCGATCAGGTCAGGCTGTTCGTGGATCTCGTCAGGAAGAATGGGCTCGAGAAGCCGGAATCGCTGAAGACAACCCCCGTCATCATCCAGTCATTCGACGAAGAAGCGATTCGTCGAGTGGCGATCGAGCTGCCCACCATTCCGCGCGTGTTCCTGACGTCGAACGCCGCCGATGTGACCGAGCCGCGCCTCCGTGAGCTGGCGAAGTTCGCGACGGGCATCGCGCCCGAGAAGATCGTCATCGCGAAGCATCCAGAGATGGTCAAGGCGGCGCATGCGGCCGGTCTGACCGTCACGTCGTGGACCTTCCGCGCGGACGAAAAGACGTCCTACGGCAGCGTCCGCGACGAGATGTCGCAGTTCCTCTACACGTTCGGCATCGACGCGCTCTTCACGAACAACCCGGATCAATTTCCGCGGCGCTGAACGGCAATCAGCTGCGGGCGTGCATCCGTTCCAGGCGTCGCGTCGCGAAGCGCGCCGCCAGCGAACACAGGAGCACGATCGTGACGAGCACGAGCGCGCCCGCCCACGCCTGGCGATGCCAGTCCTCGTAGGGCGAGATCGCATACGTGAAGACCTGGACGGTGAGCGATGAGATCGGCTGGCTGAGGCTGGTCGTGAAGAATCGATTGTTGAACGACGTGAACAGGAGCGGCGCCGTTTCGCCGGCGATGCGGGCGAGCGCGAGCATGATGCCGGTGACGATGCCGGGAAGCGCCGCGGGCAGGACGACGCTGAACACTGCGCGCGACCGCGTCGCCCCGAGCGCCAGCGCGCCTTCCCTGAGCGAGCCGGGCACGAGCAGCAGCAATTCCTCGGTCGTGCGCGCGATGATCGGGATCATCATCACGCCGAGGGCGAACCCTCCGGCCATCGCGCTGAACTGCTTGAACGGCAGCACGACGACCGCGTAGGCGAAGACGCCGATGACGATCGACGGCACGCCATTGAGGGTGTCCGCGGCAAAGCGGAGCGCGGATGCGAAGCGCGATCCGGCGTACTCCGACATGTAGACGCCGCTCATGACGCCGACCGGAATCGAAAAGGCCGCCGCGAGTCCGACCAGGATCAGGGTGCCGACGATCGCGTTGGCCATCCCGCCGCCGGTTTCACCGACGGGCAGCGGCATCTTGATGAAGAAATCGAGATTCAGCGCCTCGATGCCCTGGCTGACGACGAAGAAGAGGATGAACGCGAGCGGAACGAGCGCGAGAAGCACCGAGGCGGCGCAGAACGCGACGAACAGCGAGGAAACGAGCCGGCGGAACCAGCCGGTCATGCCGCAGCCTCCGCCGCCGGCTCGGCCTCGGCGGCGCCGCCGCCCGCTCCGGACGTCCGCGCCATGCTCCAGATGAGGAGCCTCGACAGCGAATTGACGATCAGCGTGATGATGAACAGCACCAGTCCGATTTCGACGAGGGCTGACAGGTACAGATTGTCCGCGGCCTCGCTGAACTCGTTGGCAATCACCGCCGCCATCGTGTACTGCGGCGCAAACAACGACAGCGAAATCTTCGGGTTGTTCCCGATCACCATCGTCACGGCCATCGTCTCGCCGAGCGCCCGGCCGAAGCCGAGCATGACGCCGCCGACGATGCCGGTCCGGGCGTAGAAGAGCGCGGCGCGAATGGCTTCGAACCGCGTGGCGCCGAGCGCGTACGCCGCTTCACGCTGCGCCGCGGGCACCGACTTGAGGACTTCGCGTGCAATGGACGAGGAGAACGGGATGACCATGATGGCCAGCACGAGCGCGGCGGCGAGCATGCCGAGGCCGAGCGGCGGTCCCGTGAACAACGGCAGCTGCTTGATGCCGGCCGGGATCGACGACTCGACCCAGCGAACCGCCGGCACGAGGACGAAGATGCCCCACAGTCCGTACACGATCGAGGGAATCGCCGCGAGAAGCTCCGTCAGGAAGACGAGCGGCTGACGCAGCCACGACGGACAGATTTCGGAGATGAACACGGCGATGCCGATCGCGATCGGCGTGGCGATGAGCAGCGCCAGGATGGACGAGTACAGCGTCCCCCAAATGAACGGCAGCGCGCCGAACTCGCCCGAAACAGGATCCCAGATCTGCGTTCGCCAGAAGCCCAGGCCGAACTTCTGGATCGACAGCCAGGCGTCCTTTGTCAGGATGGCGCCGATCGCACAGACGATGACGATGAGCAGCGACGCGACGGCGCCGGTCGACAGCCTGAATCCGAGATCGGTGCTGCGCTTGCCGCCCATCATCCTCCGCGTGTCCGCGTCTGCGACCGGCGCTCAGGAAACCTGGATCTTCGTGAGCGCCGCCATCTCGAGCTTGACGACGTTCTGCGGCAGCGGCGCGTAGCCGAGGTCCGCGCAGTATTTCTGCCCGTCGGTCAGCGCCCACTTCACGAAGTCGACCATCACCTTGCCCTGCGCCTTGTCCTTCGGCTGTTCGTAGAGCAGGAGCCACGTGAACGACGAAATCGGATACACGCCCTTCCCTGCCGCATTCGTGATCGACACGCGGAAGTCCGCGGGCATGGAGTTGGCCGCGGCTGCCGCCGCGAGCGTCACGGCCTCGACCGACGCTTTGACGAACTCGCCGTTGGCGTTCTGAACCGAGCCGTAGGCGATCTTGTTCTGCAGCGCGTAGATCAGCTCGACGTATCCGATGGCGCCCGGCGTCTGCCGGACGAGACCCGAGACGCCCTCGTTGCCGCGGCCGCCGACGCCGGCGGGCCAGTTGACCGACGTATTCACGCCGACCCTCGTCTTGAATTCAGGCGACGTCTTCGACAGGAAGTCGACCCAGATGTACGTCGTGCCCGAGCCGTCCGCGCGATGGACGACCGTGATATCGATCGCCGGCAGCGTGACGCCGGGGTTCAGCTTCGCAATCGCCGCGTCGTTCCACTTGGTGATCTTTCCAAGGTAGATGTCGGCGAGCACTGCGCCGTTGAATTTGAGGTCGCCTGACACGTTCGGCAGGTTGTAGACCGGGACCACGGCGCCGAGCACCGTCGGGAAATGCAGAATCCTGCCGGGCGCGGCTTTCAGCTGCTCGTCGTTCATCGGACCGTCCGTGGCGCCGAAGAACACGGTCTCCTTGGTCACCTGCTGGATGCCGCCGCCCGACCCGATCGACTGATAGTTGATCTGCACGGTCGGGTGCAGCTTGTTGTACTCGGAGAACCACTTCGAATAGATCGGATAGGGGAACGTCGCGCCCGCGCCGTTGATCTGCGCGTTCTGCGCGGCGACGGGCAACCATCCGAGCGTTGCCGCCGCGGTCACCGCGATGAGGGTTTTCTTCATAGTGGACTCCATCGGAAAGAGAATCCCGTGTTACGGGAGGAGGTACCGAACGTTCACGTACACCATGTTCATCGTCGCGTTGGAGGGTGTGCCGACCGGAACGGAGAACGGCGTGCGCTTGAGATACGAGTACTGAAACATCAGCTGCATGCCGCCGAACTTCGGATCGCGGAAGAACGTCTGCGTCACGCCGACCGACGTCTCCCCGATCTTGTGGTTCGCCGTCGTCGAGCCGGTGACGCCGTAGCCGATTTCAGTCTTGCCATCCGCGTCGAGCGTGGTGTTCTGGTCGAGATTCAGCAGGCTGTAGTAGCCGTACAACAGCGACTTCTTCACCGTGACCTCCGCGCCGTAAATCCCCGAGAACGACTTCACAAGATTCATGCTGAAGTCGGGGTTGACGATGAAGTCGGGCGCGCCGGTGTTGGCAATGAGACGACCGCCGCCGGTCGAATAGAAATTGTTCGCGATGAGCCGGATGTCCTTCGTCGCTTCGAGGACGAAGTTGACCGACCCGCCCGTCCCTGTCGAACTATGTGACGTGTCGGTCGCCGGGTTGTACGTCTTGAAACCTCTGATGAGGAACGCCGCATCGATGTGCTGATGGCGACTGCCGGTCTTCGGGTCGAACGCGATCTTGCCGACGATGTCCGGATACGGATTCGGCGTCGGGCTCGACGAACCGACCGCGCTGCTTCCCGATCCCGTGTTGACTTCACCCGCCGGGAACGCCTTCGGCAGCACGACGCCGCCGCCGACGTACTGCTCGGGATCCTCGAGCGCGACGCCCAGCGTAATCGTGTCGGTCGTGTGATCGATGAAGCGGAACGAGGGGGTGCGCTCCCAGACGAGGCCCATCTGGTAGTTCGTGTCCACGTCCTGGCTGTAGAAGAGGTCGCCCGGCATC
>DATBHR010000086.1:0-50377 GCA_036557365.1 Vicinamibacterales bacterium | reverse complement strand
TCGAGCTGTCGGTCGCCTCGCTGCAGGAGACGGTGACGGTGACCGGCGAGTCGCCGGTCATCGACACGTCGTCGACGCGCGTGCAGCAGAACTTCAAGCTCGAGGCGCTGCAGGAAATTCCCAACTCGCGCGACCTGTGGTCGCTGCTCGCGGTGACGCCTGCCGTGACGATGGGCCGTATCGACGTCGGTGGCAACCGCGCCGGCACGCAGACCGGCTACACCGCCTACGGCTACAGCGGCCAGAACCGCGTGCTCGTCGAAGGCATCAACACGACGGAAGGCACGGCGGGCGCCGGCTTCTACGTCGACTACGGCTCATTCGAGGAAGTGTTCCTCGGCACGATCGCGCAGGGCGCGGAGATGCCGACCCCTGGCGTGCAGAGCCAGATGCTCGGCAAGTCCGGCGGCAACAAGTTCCAGGGCGAGCTGTACCAGGACTACGAGACCAACGGCATGATCGGCGAGAACATCGTCGACAACGTGCCGCCGAAGTTCCTCTACGACCCCGTCTCGAATCCCGGCGGCAACATCCGTCCGCACAGCAACGAGACGCTGAAGTATCGCGACAGCAACATCAACGTCGGCGGTCCGATCAAGAAGGACAAGCTGTGGTGGTACTTCTCGTATCGCTACTTCACGAACTCGGTCGGCCAGCCGAACTTCATCGGACCCATCGCCGGAAAGTCGTTCGACACGAGCCTCTGGAACCCGTCGGGCAAGGCCACCTATCAGATCAACCAGAACAACAAGTTGGTCGGCTATTACCAGTGGGGCCAGAAGACGCAGGCGAACCGGTTGCCGCAGGCGGCGTTGAACTACACCTCGCTCGACGGCACCCTGAAGCAGGTGTCCGGCAGCTGGATCTACAAGGGTGAGTGGAACGGCACGCTCGGCAAGAACATGTACGCGGAAGCGCGCTACGGCGGCTTCGGCTACTACTTCCCGCTCCTCGCCAACAGCGACACGACGGATCCCGAAGTGTTCGACAACAAGAACACGCTGCTGCTCGGCGCCGACCAGAAAGAGCAGACCGATCGCCGTCGTCTCCAGGCCACCGGTTCGCTGACGTACTTCAAGGACGGCTGGGGCGGCACGCACAATTTCAAGATCGGCGGCGAAGCGCTGTTCGAGTACGGCTGGTACGGGTACACGCAGGTGGCGTCGGGCAACGAGCGCGTCACCATCGCCTCGAGCGGCGTGCCGAGCCAGGTCGTGTTCTACGCACCGACCGCGACGCAGGTGGGCAGCCTCGGCGACGGCCCGAGCGGCAACCTGTTGAGCATCGACCGCGTGAACACGAAGGACTTCTTCGTCACCGATCAGTACACGGTCGGCCGCGCGACGTTGAACCTCGGTTTCCGCTACGACCAGTACGACGTGTTCACGCCGGACCAGACGCAGCTGGCGCACACGTTCCCCACTGGCATCAACATCTCGGCGGCGAGCTGCTCGACCAGCCCGCTCTTCTGCGAAACGCACTATCTGAACTGGAAGTCGATTGTCCCGCGCGTCGGCGGCACCTACGACCTGTTCGGGACCGGCAAGAGCGTAGTCAAGCTGAATTACGGGATGTATCGGTTCAACCCGGGCGTCGGCGTCGCGGCGAGCGCGAACCCGAACCAGGCGACCAAGAGCATCACGTACAACATGAAGGCCGCGGGCGCAGCCGACCCGGTCTACTACACCCTGAACGGCGTCGGCTACACGACGAATGGTGCCCCGACGTCACAGGCGCTGGCGGGCAGCATCACCGTCGATCCGACCATGACCCAGCCGTACTCGCATCAGGCAACGGCGTACCTCGAACAGCAGCTCACCGAGGGCGTCGGCGCGCGCGTCGGATACGTGTACTACTCCGTCAGCAACCAGACCGGCACGTTCCAGCCCTATCGGCCGGCGTCGGCGTACACCGTGCCGTTCACGGTGACCGATCCGAGCGATCCGAGCAACGTGCTCACGGCGTACGGCATCCCGTCGGCGCAGGCGAGCAGCTTCAAGACGGATCAAGTGGTCCAGAACTCGCCTGACAACGGCACGTACAAGACGATCGAGTTCTCGGTGAACAAGCGTCAGAGCCACAACTACTCGCTCGCGGGTGGTTTCGGCTACACGTGGCAGCACGACTTCCCGTACGGCTACCCGAACACGCCGAACGGTCCGGCTGACTACGACTTCACGACGTACAGCGCGAAGGTGAGCGGCACCTACAGCGCGAAGTGGGGCGTCCTCCTCAGCGCCATCTACCGCTTCCAGGCGGGACAGAACTATGCCCGCCGGATTTCGGTGTCGGCGCCGGCGTCGTGCGCCTGCGTGTTCAGTGCGGCCTCCGGTTCGACCGGCAGCAACACGAACGGCAGCCTCAACAACTCCGCCATCTTCGCGACGCCGTACAACGCGTTCCGTCAGGACAACATCTCGTTGATCGATCTTCGCGCTGAGAAGACGTTCAACATCGGTCCGACGAAGCTGCGCGCGTTCATCGACGGCTTCAACCTGACGAACCAGTACGCGGCCGAGACGATCAACACGCTCGCGGGCGCGAACTTCCAGCAGCCGACGGCGATCATGGCTCCGCGCACGGGCCGTATCGGCGTGCGGTACATCTGGTAAGGCAAACGGCCAGGTAAGTCGGGTAGGTCTAGAAGGTCTGGCAAGTCGGGTAGTTTGGTAAGACTGGGCCGGGTGAGGACACTCATCCGGCCCTTTTTGTTTTCGAACGCTGTTCGACTCCGACAAGCGAACACTGTGCGCCGGGAAGTTGAATCGACCGGCCATCGCGCGCAAATGAATCGCTGAATTCCCTCGATCGTTCGTTGTTCCTCCCTGATCGCGATGCTACGTTCGCGAAAACCGAGGAGGACGCGGAATGAAAGATCGCGCAGGGCTCAGAGCTGAGAGCTTAGGGCAAAGACTTCACGTGCTGGCGCTCGTCATCTGCACGATGCTGTCGGCGACGATGGCGTTTGCGCAGGGCGGTGGAGCGAGCACGACCGGTTCGATCAACGGCCGCGTGGCCGACAGCAGCAACGCCGTACTTCCGGGCGTGACGGTGACCGTGAGCAGCCCCTCGCTGATGGGCGTGCAGACGTCCGTCACCGACGGCGGCGGCAACTACCGGTTCCCGGCGCTGCCGCCAGGAACCTACACCGTCACGTTCGAGCTCCCGGGCTTCAACACGCTCAAGCGCGAGAACATTCAGATTGCGATGGGCTTCACGGCGGCGGTAAACGTGGAGCTGAGCGTCGCGTCGCTCAACGAGACGGTCACCGTCACCGGCGATTCTCCGGTCATCGACACCTCATCGACGCGCGTGCAGCAGAATTTCAAGCTCGAACAGCTGCAGGAGATTCCGAACTCGCGCGATCTCTGGTCACTCCTCGCGGTCACGCCCGGTGTGACGATGGCGAGGATCGACGTCGGCGGCAACCGCGCCGGCACGCAGACGAACTATCAGTCGTACGGCTACTACGGGCAGAATCGCGTCCTCGTCGAGGGCATCAATACGACCGAGGGGACGAACGCCGCCGGT
Organism: Vicinamibacterales bacterium; assembly: GCA_036557365.1. Taxonomy (GTDB): domain Bacteria; phylum Acidobacteriota; class Vicinamibacteria; order Vicinamibacterales; family CAVVIG01; genus DATKHR01. Next base: position 46,846 of record DATBHR010000086.1, on the reverse strand, counting down.
TTCTACGTCGACTACGGATCGTTCGAAGAAGTCTTTCTCGGTACGATCGGTCAGGGCGCCGAGATGCCGACACCGGGCGTGCAGAGCCAGATGCTCGGCAAGTCGGGCGGCAATAAGTTCCAGGGCGAGTTCTACCAGGACTTCGAAACGAACGGGATGATCGCCGACAACATCAGCGGCAATCTTCCCGACAAGTTCGCCTACAGCGCCACCAATCCAAACGGCATCCGCCTGCACAGCAACGAAACCCAGAAGTACCGCGACACCAACCTCAACGTCGGCGGACCGATCAAGCGCGACAAGGTGTGGTGGTACTTCTCGTACAGGAATCAGAAAACGTCGGTAGGCCAGCCGAATTTCATCGGACCGATCTCGGGACAGCTGTTCGACACGCTGCTGTGGAATCCGTCCGGGAAAGTCACGTATCAGCTCAATCAGAACAACAAGCTGATTGGCTACTACCAGTGGGGACAGAAAGAGCAGCCGAACCGGCTGCCGTCGGCCACCAACAGCTACACCGATCTTGGCAGCACGCTCAACCAGATTTCCGGCAGCTGGATTTACAAGGGCGAGTGGAACGGGACCGTCAACAAGAACACCTACGTCGAAGCGCGCTACGGCGTCTTCGGCTACTACTTCCCGCTGCTGGCGAACACCGACACGACCTCGCCGCAGATCGTGAACGCACAGCTCGCGCAGTACTTCAACGGCGATCAGAAGGAGCAGACCGATCGACAGCGGCGCCAGGCCACCGGCGCGCTGACGTACTTCAAGGACGGCTGGGGCGGCACGCACAACTTCAAGGTGGGAGGCGAGCTGCTGCTCGAGACCGGCTGGTACGGCTACACCCAGGTCTACTCCGGGAATCTCCGCGAGAACATCGGCAGCAACGGCCTGCCGTCCAACGTCATCATGTCCGCGCCGACGGCAACGCACGTCGGAAGTCTTGGCGATGGACCGAATGGCAACCTGCTGAGCGTCGATAAGGTCAGCACCTACGACGCGTTCCTGACGGATCAATATTCGGTCGGCCGCGCGACATTCAACGTGGGTGTCCGCTTCGACCACTACAACGTGTGGACGCCCGAGCAGTCACAGCTCGCCTACACGTTCCCGACTGGCCTCAGCATTCCGGCGCAGACATTTCCGGAACAGCACTACGTCAGCTGGAATTCGTTCGTTCCTCGCGTCGGCATGACGTACGACTTGAGCGGCAACGGTCGGTCGGTCGTCAAACTGAACTACGGACTCTATCGCTTCAACCCGGGCGTCGTCGTCGCCAACAACGCCAATCCGAATCAGGCGAGCAAGACGATTCAGTACCAGTGGCTCGACAACAAGGTGTGCCCGACCTGCGTGCCGGGCGACAAGGTGTATCAGCCGGGTGAGGAAGGCGCCGTGCAGTCGAGCGCGCTCGCCGGCGCGATCAGCGTCGACCCGAACATCAAGCAGCCGTACTCGAATCAGGCGACGGCGTACCTCGAACAGCAGCTGACGGAAGGACTGGCGGCCAGGGCCGGGTTCGTCTACTACTCCGTCAACAATCAGACGGGCACGTTCCAGCCGCTCCGTCCGGCCTCGGCTTACACCGTGCCGTTCAACGTGGCCGACGTCGGCGTCGACGGGATCGCCGGCACCGCGGACGATGCGACGGCGACGTTCTACGGCATTCCGAACGCGCTCATCTCCGGCTGCGCGGGAGCGACGACCGTGACGCCGAACTGTCAGTATCCGACGAACCAGGTGGTGATGAACTCGCCGAACGACGGCCGCTACAAGACCGTCGAGTTCTCGTTGAGCAAGCGTCAGAGCCACAACTACTCGTTGGCCGCCGGATTCGGCTACACGTGGCAGCACGACTTCCCGCGCGGCTATCCGAACACGCCGAACGCGCCGGTCGATTACGACTTCACGACGTACAGCTTCAAGGCGAGCGGCACGTACACCGCTCCGTGGGGCATTCTGATCAGTCCGGTCTATCGCTTCCAGGCGGGCGCGAACTACGCGCGCCAGCTGACGCCGTCGGCGCCTGCATCATGCGCGTGCACCTACAGCGCGGCGGACGGCGGCAACGCGAGCGGTCCGACTGCCGCAGCGCTCACCAACAACGTCGCCTACGTGAGCCTCTACAACGCCTTCCGTCAGGACAACATCTCGGTCTTCGACGTCCGCGTCGAGAAGACCGTCAACCTCGGATCGGTCGCGAAGGCTCGTTTGTTCGCCGATGGATTCAACCTGCTCAACTCCTACTCAGCGGAAACGATCAGCTTCAGCACAGGCTCGGCGTTTCAGCAGCCGACTGCGATCCTCGGTCCGCGAACGGGCCGGATCGGATTCAGGTTCATCTGGTAGGCGCTGGTAGGACAGATGGGTCGTGTAGGAAAGATGGGAGAGATGGGAGGAAAAGCTCAGCGCGTCGATCAGTAAATCAACGCTAAGGAATCGCACAGGAAGATCGATGAAGCCGATCGATCTTCCTGTGCGGTTTTTCCCTCCTGCGGACGATCGATTCTCTTATCAATCCGACGACACGTATCGGCGCAACCACATTCTGGATTTTCGCGCGCGCGCGTGATAAAGGCGGACATTTATAAAACGACTAACTTCCGCGCGTCTGCGCGCTTAGCGCGAGTGCGACATTTCGGTGGCACAGCACGGAGATTGCCACCCTCCTTCAGTTCAGACGGCGATGCCAGCGAATCGTGAAGGAGGGTCCGTCCATGAGAGGTCGGCGGCTTTATAAGTTAGTCGTCATCATCGCGTGCGGAGTTTTGATGATGTCGACTCGCGCGTTCGCGCAGGGCGGCGGCGCGAGCACCACGGGATCCATCAACGGCAGGGTCGCAGATTCCAGCAACGCCGTCTTGCCCGGCGTCACCGTGACGACCTCGAGCCCGTCGCTCATGGGCGTGCAGAGTACGGTGACCGATTCATCGGGCAACTATCGGTTCCCCGCGCTGCCACCGGGCACCTACACCGTCACGTTCGAGCTGCCCGGCTTCACCACGCTGAAGCGCGAGAATATCCAGATCGCGCTGGGCTTCCAGGCGACGATTAACGCCGAGCTCCAGGTCGCCGCGCTCCAGGAAACGGTGACGGTGACCGGCGACTCGCCCGTGATCGACACGTCGAACACGCGCGTTCAGCAGAACTTCAAGCTCGAAGCGCTCCGCGAAATTCCGAACTCGCGCGACATGTGGTCGCTCCTCGCCGTCACGCCGTCGGTCACGATGGCGCGCATCGACGTCGGCGGCAATCGCGCGGGCACGCAGACGACGTATTCCGCGTACGGGTACAACGGGCAGGCGCGCGTCCTCATCGAGAACATCAACACGACCGAGGGCACGAGCGGCGCCGGCTTCTACTTCGACTTCGGATCGTTTGAAGAGGCCTACGTCGGAACGATCGCGCAGGGCGCGGAGATGCCGACGCCGGGCGTGCAGAGCAACTTCCTAGGCAAGTCGGGCGGCAACCGGTTCCAGGGCGAGGTCTACAAGGATTTCGAGACCAACGGCCTGCAGTCCGACAACATCGCGTCGAACCTGCCGCCGCAGTTCGCCTACAACCCGGCGACGAATCCGACCGGCATTCGCGATCACAGCAACGAGCTCCAGAAGTACAACGACTTCAACCTGAACGTCGGTGGACCGATCAAGAAGGACAAGATCTGGGGATACTTCTCGTATCGCTATCAAGCGACCGACGTCGGCCAGCCGAACTTCGTGCAGGAGATCGCCGGCACGCCGTTCCACACGGATCTCTGGAATCCCTCCGGCAAGGTGACGTGGCAGATCAACCAGAACAACAAGTTGATCGGCTACTACCAGTGGGGCCAGAAGGCGCAGCCCAATCGACTGCCGAACGCGTCGCTCCTCTATAACGATCTGAGTCAGACGCTCGCGCAGACGTCCGCCAGCTGGGTGTACAAGGGCGAGTGGAACGGGACGCTGTCGAACAACATGTACGCCGAGGCGCGATACGGCGTGTTCGGCTACTACTTCCCGCTCGTGTCGAATCTCGGTCCCACCGACACCGGCACCAACCCGGAAATCTGGGACACGGGGACGTCGGCGTTCGTATCCGGCGGCGACCAGCTCGAACAAACGGATCGACGCAGGCGGCAGTACACGGGCGCGCTCACCTATTTCAAGGACGGCTGGGGCGGCACGCACAACTTCAAGGTCGGCGCCGAGTACCTCGTCGAGACGGGATGGTACGGCTCGACGCAGCTCTATTCCGGAGACGTGCGAGAGACGTTCGTGAACGGCGCGCCGTCGAACGTCCGCATCGGTGTGCCGACGGCCACCAGCGTCAACACCATCTCGCCATCGTCGATTGACGGCCTGACGAGCATCGACGCGTTGCAGACGACCGATTTCTTCGGCACCGATCAGTACGCGATCGGACGCGCGACGATCAACGCCGGCGTGCGGTTCGATCACTACCGGTCGTACTCGCCGATCCAGAACACGATCGCGTTCGCGTACGGTCCGGTCAACGTGCCGGCGCAGACGTACCCGGAAACGACGTACGCGACGTTCAACAACTTCGCGCCGCGGATCGGCGTCTCCTACGACCTCATGGGCGATGGCAAGACGGTCCTGAAGGCGAACTACGGGTTGTACTGGTTCAACCCGGGGCCCGGCCTCGCGTCGAACGCGAATGAAAACCAGGCGGCGAAGTTCGTCCAGTATCAGTGGAGACCGGCGAACTGCAACTACTGCGTGTATCAGCCGGGGCAGGAAGGCACCGTTCAGTCGACGGCTCTGCAGGGCACGACGACGGTCGATCCGAGTCTCGTGGATCCGCACTCGAATCAGTTCACGGCGTTTGTCGAGCGTCAGCTGACGGAAGGCGTTGGCCTGCGCGCCGGCTACTCGTACCTGAGCGTCGTCAACCAGTTCGGAACGTTCCAGCCGAGCCGCCCGATTTCCGCGTACACGGTGCCGTTCAACGTGACCGATCCGTTCGGCAATACCGACACGTATTACGGCATCCCGAACGCCGCGATCGCGGCCGGTCAGTTCCCTGCGAACAACGTCGTCGCCAACGCGCCGGACAACGGCTACTACAAGACGCTCGAAGTCTCGGTCAACAAGCGCATGAGCAAGCACTACTCGATTGGCGGCGGCTACAACTACACCTGGCTCAATGACTATCCGGTCGGCTATCCGAACACGCCGAACTCACCGGGCCAGTACAGCTACACGAACTACGCGGCGAAGTTGAATGCCCAGGTGGAGCTGCCGTGGACCATTCTTCTGAGCGCGGTCTATCGATTCCAGTCGGGACAGAACTACGCGGCGCAGTACCCGGTGTCCGCGCCCGCCTCGTGCGCCTGCACGTTCAGTGCTGGCGGCGGCGGTCAGCCCGGAGGCCAGTCGCTGGCGGCGGCGCCGAGCATTTCCGCGACGAACGTCTATCTGACGCCGTACAACGCGTACCGAATGGACAACATTTCGGTGTTCGATCTGCGCGGCGAGAAGACGATCAATCTGCCCGCCAACACGAAACTTCGCCTGTTCATCGACGGCTACAACCTGTTCAACAACTACGCAGCCGAGACGATCGTGTTCACCGCCGGCTCGACGTTCCAGCAGCCGACGGCGATCCTCGGTCCGCGCACGGGTCGGATCGGGTTCAGGTTCATTTGGGGATAGTGGGCGGATAGCGCAGGTAGGGCAGGTAGGGCGGGTAGGAAAGATAGGGCAGGTAGGAAAGATAGGGCAGGTAGGAGAGATAGGGCAGGTAGGAAAGATAGGAAAGATAGGAAAGATAGGACCGATCGGCAAGTGAGGTAAGAGGCGCGACGGGAGGACAGCATGAGAACGTTCCTTCCGTCGCGTTCGTATCAACAAGCGCGCGCCGATTATTCGCGGAGCCAGCGCTGAAACTGTTCGATGTCGCGTGCGTACCTGGCCGGTGGCGCTTCACGCACGAACCATTCGATGTACGGCCGCGCCTCGTCACGGCGGCCTTCGTCGTGCAGCGCCGTCGCGAGGTTGAAGAGCGCGTCGAACGCGCGCGGGTTCAGGTCGATCGCCATCCGCCACTGCGCAATCGCTTCGTCCTTGCGACCGCTCAGCATCAGCGTCGTCGCCAGCGCATTATGCGCGGCCGGGAGACGCGGATCGATCTCGAGCGCACGCGTCAAATCGGCGATTGCCGCCTGACGGTCGCCGGCTCGCAGCTCGTCGACGCCGAGATTCTCGTAGGCGGTCGCCGAACTTGGATCCAGCTCCAGGACCTTTCGAAATGCCGCACGCGCCTTCTCGTGCTGGCCGATCGCTGAATACGCCGCGCCGAGCGAGTTGTGCGCGTCCGCAAAATCTGGATGCGAGGCGATGACCGCTTCGAGCACGCCAATCGCCTTCTGCTGCGCGCCAGCCTCCTCAAGATAGCCCGCCAGCGTGACGATGACGCGCGTGTCGGCGATGTTGCGCTTCACGATGTCCTCGAGCGTCGCGATGGCGCCGGGCAGATCGCCCGTGGCGCGTTGCATCGACGCGTACATCCCGAACGCCGTCGGAAACCCGGGATGCGCGGTCATGATGCCGCGGACCGCCGTCATGCCCTGCTGACGCTCGCCGGCGTTGAACTGCGCGACCGCGCGATTCAGGTCGTCCGACACGCTGATGAGACGCTTCGGATCGTCCGCGTCCGTATAGGTCCGATGCGCTGGCTCGGTGCTGGACGCCACATAGCCGAGCGCCTGCAACCGCTGACGCGACTCGGCGCTCAGTGTGGCCTGCCGCGCGCTCGATCCTTTTGCGGCAAACCTGGATGCCGCGTCGGTCAGCAGCGCGTTCAGGGTCCGTGCGCGATCGCCTTCACGCGTGAACAGGTTGTCGTGTTCCGCCGGATCTCGCGCGAGATCGTACAGCTCGGGGATTGGAAGATCGATCAGCTTGAAGCTGCCGCTCACGACGCCGGTGAGCGGCGCCCAGTTGCGCGTCAGGTTCGCGTCCATGGCTTCGAAGTACGCGGACGCGGCGGCATCGCCGCCGTTCAACTGCGGCAGAAGCGAGCGGCCCTCGAACGATGACGGTGCGGCGACGCCGGTCAGGTCGGCGACGGTGGGCGCCAGATCGATCAGTCGCGCGAGACCGTCGTGCGACCGTCCTGTCCCGCTCATTCCCGACCACCAGAAAAACCACGGCACCCGCATCGTCACGTCATAGGTGAAAACGCCGTGCGTCCGCTCGCCATGCTCGCCGAGGCTCTCGCCGTGATCCGCCGTGACGACGACGAGCGTGTGATCGAGCTGACCGGCGGACCGCAGCTGATCGATTAACCGGCCGACCATCGCGTCGGTGTACGCAACCTCGGCGTCGTACGGTTCGAAGCGCGACGCGTACGGTTCCGGTGCGCGATATGGATCGTGCGGGTCGTAGAGATGGACCCACGACAGCCAGGGCTGACTGTTTCCGGGCGCGCCGAGAATCCATGCGAGGGCCGGCGCAATCACGTCCTCCGCACGACGCTCGGCGCCTTCCGTCGGATCCGCAGCTGTTTTCTCGCCGTACCGATCGTCGTACACGTCAAATCCACGACCGAGGCCGAAGCGGGCGTCGAGTACGAACGCTCCCACGAACGCGCCGGTGCGGTATCCCGCTGACTTGAAGACCGTCGCGAGCGTCGGTAGATCTGGACCGAGCCGGAACAAGCCGTTTGCGCGGAGGCCGTGTACGGGCGGCGAGACGCCAGTGAGGATGGACGCGTGCGACGGCAGCGTGAGCGGCGCGGCGGTATAGGCTCGAGTGAGGCGCACGCCGGACGCCGCCAGCCGGTCCAGGTTCGGTGTGACGCCAGTGCGCCCGCCGAACGCGCCGACGCGATCCGATCGCAGCGTGTCGATGGTGATCAGCAGCACATTGCACGATCGGCACGCGCCGCTAGCCAGCGTCGGGCCGGAGCGCGCGCGAAACATCCACACGCCGATGCCGACGACGGCGACCGCGAGCAGGACGGCGCCGACGACTGGCAGTCGTGACGAGCGCGATTGTGGACGGGGCCTGGCCAACAGCGAAACTCAGCGTGGTGCGACGCCGAGGCCGCGCACGCGCGCCCCGGGGATGCGGATGCCAATCTTCACGTCGCTGGCGCTCGATGCAACCGGCACGATGTACTCGATGAGCAGCTCCGTCGTGAGTCGCGCGGTTATCCGATCGACTGCCGGCTGGTAGGAGGGTCCTGCGAAAATCGCGGTGAAATCGCCGTGGGTTTGATCGGCGAGACCGCGGAACATCGATCGACTCTCGCCCGGACCGCTCAGATTGACGACGTGCAAGACGGCGCGGCTGTCGACGACGCTCGAGATCGACGGCTCGGCTGCCGCGGTATCCGGGTCCGTCGACGCCGCCGAGAGGACGACGATGGCGGAAAAGAGCGCGCCGGACGAGCGGATGGCCTCGGCGCCGCGTCCGGCGGCGGCAAGGGGCTGTCCAGCCTGGTCGATCGCTTCGAGCTCCTGCAGCTTCGTGCGCACGGTCTCGCGTTCATCCTCGAACGAAGCGAGCATCGTCGGCGTCGGGGCGGATGCGACGAGTGCGATCGGCCGCGGACCGAGGCGATCGAGCAATCGAAGAGCGGCGGAGCGCAAGTCGCCAAAATCCCTTTTGGCACTGACGCCATTGTCGATGACGAGCGCGATCGGATAGTCAGCGACGCGCACGTCGAGAATCTCGCGATCGGCGCCCGCTTCCTGCACCACGAAATCGTCGGCGCTCACGTCGACGATCGCGCGGCCCCGCGGATCGTTCACCTGGGCGAGCGCGAACCGGCTGGCGCCGGTGGTCTGTCCGTGTGCGACCGCCGCAGCAACGAGAAGAGCCGGCAAGGCTCGAAAGGCTGGAATCACCCCAGAAGTGCATTATAGACTGCGAGTTATGTCCGCCCGGCGTCGTCTGGAGGCTCGGCTACGCACCCTTCCGTCCGCGCTGCTTGCAGTCGCCATCGCAGTCTTTCTGACCGCCGTCGCCGTCGCCCAGGCGCGTCCGCCGCGCGCTGCGGAGGCCGTGTCGCGTCAGCCTTCCAGCGACGCTGTGAGCAGCGGCTTTTCCGGATCGGAGGCGTGCGAGCGCTGTCACGAGCCGGAGTACGACACGTGGAAGAAGTCGCTGCACGTCCAGATGACCAAGCCGATCGCGGAGGCGATGGTCGTCGGCGATTTCCGTCCGGGCACGCGGCTCGACGATTCAGGAACCGGTCGCGCGTACGCGATGGAGAAGCGCGACGGGAAATACACGATCTCGATCACGCGGACGGGCCGTCCGACAGAGACGTTCAACGTCGACTATACGCTCGGCGCGCGACGCTTTCAGGGATACCTCTCGAAGTTACCCGACGGGCGCATCTATGTCCTGCCGGTCTTCTGGCACAACGAGACGAAGCGCTGGATCGACTATTCCGAGATCACGCCGGTTCCCGATGATCCGTCGCACGATCTCCGGCAGATCTGGAACGTCACCTGTGTGAACTGCCACGCAACGAACCTGGTTCGTAACTACAACGTGGCGTCGAACACGTTTGCGACGACGTGGACGGAGATGGGCATCGGGTGTGAGGCGTGCCACGGGCCGGGGCGCGCGCACATCGACGATCCCGAGCATCTTCAGATCTTCACGATGAAGAAGGTCGCGCCGAGACAGATCTTCGACACATGCGGGTACTGTCACGGCAACAAGAACAACGTGTTCTTCGGTTTCAAGCCTGGGGATCGCTACGAGGACTACGCGCTGCCGTTCCTCATCAGCCAGCCGATTCCCGCCAACGATCCGCAGGGCGAGTTCTGGCCAGACGGCAGGCCGAGCCGCTTCAATCGCCCGCAGGCGCTGATGCTGACGGGATGTTTCCGGAGCGGACAGGCGACCTGCACGAGCTGTCATCGCATCCACGGCAATCAGAACAACCACGCGCTCAAGGTGCCGATCGACGATCCGGCCGGCGGCCACTCGCGGCAGAGCGACAGCCTGTGCACGCAGTGCCACGCGGTGTCTGAGTCGGGTGGGGCACTTGGGGCGGGTGGGGCCGGTGGGTCGGGTGGGCCGGGTGGGCCGGGTGGGGAAGACAGGAAAGTCGGGACAGATGGGAAGGATGGGAAAGATCGATCGCGGGTTTACGAGAACGGTTCGCCCGAGTGGCTCTGGCCCACGTCAATTCCCGATCTCTCCGGACACACACATCACAAGGCCGACTCGCAGGGCAGCCGCTGCATCAACTGCCACATGAGCGATGTCAACTGGCGGTTGATCACGCGCCGGCTGGATCACACGTTCCAGCCGCCGGTGCCGGAGATGACGGCGCGTTATGGCGTGCCGAACGCTTGTACGAGCTGCCATGAGGACAAATCACCCGAGTGGGCGGCGAAGACGATGGACGCGTGGTACGGCAATCGTGACGCGCGCGCTGGCGTGACGGCGATGGCCGACGTCATCTATCGCGCAGGCTCCGGCGACACCACTTCGCTTCCGCAGGTTGCCACGCTGTCCGTTGATCGATCGCACGGCGCGCTGATTCGCGCGAGCGCCGCGGAATTTGCCGGACAGTTGATCGGGAAGATCAGCTCATCGGGATCTGCAGGAACGACGCCGACATTCGATACGGCTGTGGTGAATGCGCTCATCGGTGCGGCGGCGGATCCCGAACCGATGGTACGTATCACCGCGGTGCGCGCGCTCGGCCTCGTGCGCGAACCTCGGATCCTCGCCGTCATGACTGCGCACCTGATCGATTCGTCGCGTGTCGTGCGCGTGAGCGCCGCCGAATCGTTGATGAATCTCGGCGTGACAAAGCTCGACGGCGAGGCCGGCGCGGCGCTCGAGCGCGCGCAGGACGAATGGGCGCAGAGCCTGCGCACGTTCAACGATGCCGCAGGCGATCAAGCGATGCTCGGCTGGTTGTCGGCGGCGCGCGGCCGAACAGATGAAGCAACGACCGCGCTCGAGGCTGCGGTTCGTCTGGATCCCAATAACGCACAGCCGCACGTGTATCTCGGTGTTCTTGCGGCGCGCGCCGGCCGCTTCGACGAAGCGGTGAAGCAATTCAAAGCGGCGAAGGCGCTCGACAGTTCGTATCCGAACATCGACCGGTTGATCGACGAAGCTGCGAAGCGGCGATAGTCGGATCAGCCTTCTGTCACGGATTGTTTTCAAACTCCTTCGATTGTTTTCTGAGTGCTCGATTTCGAGTACTGCGCTCCAACCTCTCGGATCCTCGCGCGTGAAAAGTTAGTAAGTTCACGAAACCTCCACGAACCTTTCACGACTCGCGTTCTACGATTCTCGCTTGATTTCACCGCACGGATTTTGTGCCGGAGGAAGCACATGAAATCGAGAGCGGGAATGGTAATGGCCCTGCTGATGCTGAGCAGCTTGCTTGCGGCGAGCGCTGAAGCTCAGATCACGCCGGGACGATTGACTGGTTTGGTCAGCGACACACAAGGCGCGATTCTGCCCGGCGTGACCGTCACCGTGACGTCGCCGGCGCTCATCGGCGAGCAGACGACCGTCACGCAGCCGGACGGAAAATATCTGTTCCCGGCGTTGCCGAGCGGCACGTACAAGATCGTGTTCGATCTGTCCGGATTTCAGAAGCTGACGCGCGAGAACGTTCAACTGACCGTCGGCCAGACGATCTCGGTCGACGTGCAGTTGCCCATCGCGACGCTGGCCGAAAGCGTGACGGTGACCGGCGCGTCTCCGGTCGTGGACGTCACGTCCACGAAGGTCGGGACGGATCTCAAGGCTGAGGAACTGACAGCGATTCCGAATTCGACGGACACGTGGGGCGCGCTGTCGTCGGCGCCGGGCATTCGGCTCCAGGGATTCGATGTCGGCGGCAGTCACAAAAGCCAGCAGTCTGGTTATGAGAGCTTCGGCGTGCAGAACCAGGCGAAGGTGGTCAGCGACGGCATCGATCACACCGAAGGCGTTGGCGGCACCGGCTTCTACGAGGACTACTACGCGAACGAAGAAGTGTCAGTGAGCGCGCTCGGCAGCGACGTCGAGATGAACTCGCCCGGCGCGTCGATCGTGACGACGATCAAGAGCGGCGGCAACACGTTCAAGGGCCTCGAGCACTTTTCGTACGAACCGGGTTCGTTCGTCGGGAGCAACGGCGAACCGGCCGACATCGCGAACCGCGGCTACGTCTGTCCTGACAACGGTCTCGGCGTCCAGCAGTGCGACAACCCGAACCTGCTGTTCTGGGAAGGCCACTTCGATCTGGGCGGCCCGATCATGAAGGACAAGGTGTGGTTCTACGGCGCGTACAACCAGTTCCACATCGACAAGCAGGTCGCCGGCGTTGCGCAGAGCGTCGCCACCGACCTCGGTCTGTTCAGGAACGAGACCGCGAAGGGCACGGGCAAGCTGAATCAGAACAACACGCTGATTGGCTATTTTCAGCGCGGCCGCAAGCAGAAGCCCGAACGCGGCCTTTCGACGTTGACGCCGCCCGACTCCGTCCTGGCGCAGGACAGCGTCTCGCAGATGTACAAAGGTGAGTGGCAGTCGGTACTGAGCGAGCGTGCCTTCCTGTCCGTGAACGTCGGACAGTTCACCGAGGCGTGGCCGATGGTGACCGCGGTCGATTCGTCCGTCGAGCCACCGCTGCAGTTCCGCGGCAACGGCGCAGTCGGCGGCGCGGGTTGGAACGCGTTCAACAGCAACCGCTCGAAGCCGCAGGTCAAGGCGCAGATGACCTACTACGTACCGAGCAAGTCCGGGAGCCACGACCTGAAGTTCGGGTTCGAGGACATCCACGACTGGTATCGACTCGGCATCAACGGCCAGTCGGGGAGCTACCGCATCTCGTATCCCGGCACACCGGACAACCCCGGCGCGGCCGATCGCATCCGCTTCATCGACACCGGCACCTACTCCGACTTCGCCAACGGGTGGACGGCGGGCGCCAACGTCGATCAGCACTACGCGTTCTACGCGCAGGATCGCTGGTCGCCGACCAACCGCGTGTCGATCACCGGCGGCGTGCGCGTCGATCATCAGAACGTCGGCTATACCGACGGCAATCGTGTGCCGGCGATCTCCGATGTGACGACGGCCTTGCAGGCCGGGGATGGCGGCCGGATCTTCCCGCAGCAGACGACGGTGCCCGCTGCATCGCTGCTCGTCAACACGAACGTCGCGGCGCGCGTCGGCGTCAGCTACACGCTCGACAGCAAGGCGCAGAGCGTGCTGAAAGCGTTCTACGGCCGCTACTACAACAACATGGCCGACGGGTTTTCATCGGCGAACCCGGCGGGCCAGAGCTACGTCGACTACCAGTTCCACGATCTGAACAACAACGGCAAGTACGACGGCGTCCAGGAGCTTGGGTCGTTCCTGTCGCGGACCGGCGGCGCGGCCGCGCCCGTCGATCCCAACGCCCGCACGCCGCACACCGACGAGTACAGCGTGACCGTCGAGCATCAGTTCTGGGGCGAGTCGTCCATTCGCGGCACTTACGTGCGGAAGATACAGAAGGATTTCATTCCGTTCTACTTCTCGCCGATCGTCTCGGCGTGGGTCGGCAACCTGACGGTGCCGTCGACGCAGGTGATCAATGGCGTCACCTACAACCTCCTCGACGTGCCGGATGCGCTGGCCAACCAGACCAACACGGTCTACACGAACTATCCGGACAGCAACTTCACGTACGACACGATGGAGTTCGCGTTCCAGAAGCGATTCGGCGCGAAGATGTTCGTGCAGGCGAGCGCCGACTATCAGTGGCGGAACGAACTGCGTTCGGCTGACATCTCCGACGTCGGCGGCATCAGCGGAGGCACGAGCCCGCTGACGACGGATCCTGTGCCGGTCTTCCCGCAGCTGTCGGTGAATCCTGCCGCACCGAATCGTCAGAAGACGACGATGTACCACGCCCAGGTGTCGGGACGGTACTCGTTCGCGTACGACATCGGGCTGGGCGTGAACTACCGCTTCCAGAGCGGCTTCCCCTATGCGCTGATCGTGCCCGAAGTGCCAGGCGACGCGTTGAACGTCTGCAACTTCAACTGCTCGTTCTTCACGCAGAACCTCGATCAGAATCGATCGGAGAGCGTGAACCTGTTCAACATTCGCGTCGACAAGGCGGTGCCGTTCGGATCGCACTACAAGGCGTCGGTGATGCTGGACATCTACAACCTGCTGAACGCCGATCCCGTCACCAACTTCGATCTGAACGTCGCGTCGCCGCGGACTGTCATCGCGGTACTCGACCCGCGCGTGTTCATGCTTGGCTTCAGGTTCGAGTTCTGATATGTGAGAGCAATCGAGTTCACTGAACACGAGGTCTCGAAGGCACGAAGATTTGATGATCTTCTTCGTGATCTTCGCGGCCTCGTGGCAGTGTCCCCCCTCGACGTGACCCTTCCGGAAATCCCGCTTCCGAACACCTCCCCTTCCTGCGCTGTGGCCCGCCGTTCGTCATTTTGACGAATTCCTTGCGCGCCGTTTCGGCGACATCTGACATAGGCCTAAGTATTTAGCGCGAGAAACCGCGCAGGTGGCCGATTGCGGTCGCTGATCCAAAGACACCGACGTCCGTTTTGTTCTCCCGCGAATCGGCCTTTTAGATCTTGTTGACGGTTCTCTTGTTCGGTAGTATGCGCAGCTGATCAGCGTTCACAATCGGGAATCGCGGAGGCCACACATGAGACTGAGGTCCGTGCTTCTGCTTGTCGCTCTGTTGAGCGTCTCAAGCGTCTCTGCGTTCGCGCAGATCACGCCGGGACGTCTCACCGGTCTGGTGACCGACTCGCAGGGAGCCATCCTTCCGGGAGTCACTGTCACGGCTACATCGCCCGCTTTGATCGGCGTGCAGTCGACGGTCACGCAGCCGGACGGTAAGTATCTGTTTCCAGCACTGCCAAGCGGCTCGTACAAGATCGTGTTCGAACTGTCGGGATTCCAGAAGCTGACGCGCGAGAACATTTCGCTCGCGGTCGGCCAGACGATTTCGGTCGACGCACAGTTGCCGATCGCAACGCTGGCCGAAAGCGTGACGGTGACCGGCGCGTCTCCGGTCGTGGACGTCACGTCGACCAAAGTCGGAACCGATCTCAAGGGCGAGACGCTGATTGCCATCCCCAACTCGACTGACGTGTGGGGCGCGCTGTCCGAGGCGCCCGGCATCCGCCTGCAGGGCTTCGACGTCGGCGGCAGCCACAAGAGCCAGCAGTCGGGCTACGAGAGCTTCGGCGTCCAGAACCAGGCGAAGGTCGTGTCCGACGGCGTCGATCACACGGAAGGCGTTGGCGGCACGGGCTTCTACGAAGATTATTTCGCAAACGAAGAGGTATCGGTCAGCGCGCTCGGCAGCGACGTCGAGATGAATTCGCCCGGCGCCTCGGTCGTGACGACGATCAAGAGCGGCGGCAACACGTTCAAGGGTCTCGAGCACTTCTCCTACGAGCCCGGCTCGTTCGTCGGCAGCAACGGCGACCCGGCCGACATCAAGTCGCGCGGCTACGAATGTCCGAACGACAGCAACGGCAACCCGTCCTGCAACAACCCGAACCTGCTGTTCTGGGAAGGCCACTTCGATCTGGGCGGCCCGATCATGAAGGACAAGGTCTGGTTCTACGGGGCGTACAACCAGTTCCACATCGACAAGCAGGTCGCCGGCGTCGCGCAGAGCGTCGCCACCGACCTCGGTCTCTTCAACAACTACACGGCCAAGGGCACGGGCAAGCTGAATCAGAACAACACGCTGATCGGCTATTTCCAGGCCGGCCGCAAACAGAAGCCGAAGCGCGGTCTCTCGACGCTGAACCCGCCCGAGTCGATTCTCGCGCAGGACAGCTGGTCGCAGATGTACAAGGGCGAATGGCAGTCGGTGCTGAGCGAACGGGCGTTCCTCTCGGTGAACGTCGGCCGCTTCACGCTGGCGTGGCCGATGGCGACGGCGGTTGACGCCGCCTCGCAGCCGTCGCTGCAGTTCCGCGGCAACAGCGCCGTCGGCGGCGCGGGCTGGAACGCGTTCAACAGCAACCGCTCGAAGCCGCAGCTCAAGGCGCAGATGACCTACTACGTGCCCAGCAAGTCGGGCAGCCACGACCTGAAGTTCGGATTCGAAGACATCCACGACTGGTATCGACTCGGCATCAACGGCCAGTCGGGCACGTACCGCATTTCGTATCCGGGCACGCCCGCGAATCCGGGCGCCGCGGACCGCATCCGCTTCGCGGACGTCGGCGCGTTTTCGGATTTCGACAACGGATGGAAGACCGCCGCGAACATCGATCAGCACTATGCGTTCTACGCACAGGATCGCTGGGCGCCGAACAACCGGCTGTCGATTACCGGTGGATTGCGCTTCGATTATCAGGATCTGAGCTACACCGACGGCGTGCGCGTGCCGGTCGCGTCGTTTGCGACGACCGCTGTGCAGGTCGGTGACGGCGGACGCACGTTCCCGGCGCAGAGCAACGTCGCGAGCGATTCGCTGCTGACGAATTCCAACCTCGCGGCGCGCGTCGGCTTCAGCTACAACCTGGACGGCAAAGGCAAGAGCGTCCTGAAGGCGTTTTACGGCCGCTACTACAACAACCTCGCCGACGGCTTCTCGGCCGCGAATCCGGGCGGCACCAACTACGTCGAGTACGCCTTCAACGACCTGAACAACAACGGCAAGTACGACGGCCTTCAGGAGCTCGGCGCGTTCCGCACCCGCATCGGCGGCGCCGACGCTCCGGTCAACCCGAATGCCAGGACGCCGCACACCGACGAGTACAGCGTGACCGTCGAGCAGCAGTTCTGGGGCGAGTCCTCGTTCCGCGCCACCTACGTGCGGAAGATGCAGAAGGACTTCATTCCGTTCTACTCCACGCCGATCGTGACCGCGTGGCTCGGACAGGTGAACGTGCCGAAGACGCAGACGATCAACGGCGTCACCTATAACCTCCTCGACGTGCCCGATTCACTCGCGAACGACACCGGGACGGCCTACACCAACTACCCCGACGGCCACTTCACCTACGACACGATCGAGCTCGCGTTCCAGAAGCGGTTCGGTGCGAAGGTGTTCCTCCAGGCCAGCTGGGACTATCAGTGGCGAGACGAGCTCCGCACGGCCGACATGAACAGCCCGGCGTCGTCCACGAGCCCGCTCAGCACCGATCCGATCGGCGTCTTCCCGCAGATTTCGCCGAACCCGGCGGCCCCGAACCGGCAGCAGACGACGATGTATCACGCGCAGCTGGCCGGCCGGTATCAGTTCCCGTACGACATCGGCTTCGGCGTGAACTACCGGTTCCAGAGCGGATTCCCGTACGCGCTGATCGTTCCCGACGGCGCTGCGAACCTGAACATCTGCAACTTCGGTTGCGCGTTCTTCTCGCAGAATCTCGATTCACATCGGTCGGAGGCCGTGAACCTGCTCAACCTCCGCTTCGACAAGTCGTTCCCGATCGCGCAGAAGTACAAGGCGTCGATCATGCTCGACATCTACAACTTCCTGAACGCCGATCCGGTGACGAACTTCAGCCTGTTCACCGGTTCGCCCCAGACGGTCATCGCGGTGCTCGATCCGCGCGTGTTCCAGATGGGATTCAGGTTTGAATTCTGACGAATCAGGAATTGAGAATTAGGAATTAGGAATAGGAATCAGGAATTCCGAGAAGCCGTGCGACCGGTCTTCGGACCGGCGCACGGCTAATTTTTTGCCCCGCGTCCGGCGCCGACGCGTTCGAGGTTGGCGCGGGGATCTTCGTAGTCCGGACGAATCCTCAACGCCTCCCGCCATTCATCGACCGCCTTCTTCACATCGCCCTGGCGCATGTACGCGACGCCGAGGCCGTTGTGCGCGCCCGCGAGCGCAGGGTTGATCGCGAGCGCGTGCTGCAGCGCGTCCACGGCCTGTGCGCTTCGATTTTCCGTCAGGTAGAGCACGCCCAGATTGTTCCAGGTGGCGGCGGCATTCGGCGACGTCGCAAGCACGCGCCTGAACGCCGCCTCGGCATCGCGCGGACGCCGCATCCGCGCGTACGTCTGACCCAGCGAATCGACCGACTGAAGATCCTTGGGGTCCTGGGCGACCAGCGCCTCGAGCACCGACGCCGACCGTTCGAGCTGGCCTGCGTCGCGCAGCGTCGAACCAAGTGACCGCAGCAGCGCCGAGTCGGCATGGCCCGCGCGGGCGGCCTCGTCCAGGACGTTCACCGCTTCGTCGGGATGTCCCGTCGCGCCAAGCATGAACGCGAGTCGATCGTAGGCGATGGTCAGGTCCGGGCGTTCCTTGACCACCTGCCGCAGCGTCTCGATGGCCGCCCCCGCGTTTCCCCTCGTCCACAGCGTCATCGCATCATCGAGCGCCGTATTCAAGTGAACGAGGCGCTTGGGATCGTCCGCGGCCGTGTACGTGCGCGCCGGCCGGTTCGAGGGGCCGACGACGTAGCCGAGCGAGCGGAGACGGGCTTCAGCATCAGCATCGAGCGAAGCGGCAGGTGCGGCCGGAGCGGCACGGCTCGCCAGCCGATCGAGCACGCTTTCCAGCGGGCGCGCGCGCTCCGGATGCGCGCCGTAGATGCTCGTCATCTCTCCCGGATCCGTCGACAGGTCGTACAGCTCCGGAATCGGCAGGTCGATCAGCTTCATGTGATCGACGACGACGCCTTTGAGCGGCGCCCAGTTGCGGGTCAGGTTCGCGTTGAGCGCTTCGAAGTACGAAGAAGGATTGACCGGCGACTGCTCGCCGCTCACGTACGGCCGGAGGCTCGCGCCGTCGAGATTCGCGGGCGCTTTCACGCCGACGAGGTCGAGAATCGTCGGCATCACGTCCACCAGCCGCGCCGTCACCGGTACGAGGCCTGCGCGGATGGACGATGGCGCCCACATGACGAACGGCACGCGAAGCGTCGCGTTGTACGCGAACAGCCCATGCGTTCGCTCGCCGTGCTCGCCGAGCGACTCGCCGTGGTCCGACGTCGCGACGACGAGCGTGCGGTCGAGAAGGGACGCGGCCTTCAGGCGATCGAGGAACGCGCCGACCGCCGCGTCCGCGTACGCGATCTCGCCCGAGTACGGGTCGCCGGCGAAACGCGAGCGGTACGGCTCGGGCGGCGTGTAAGGTTCGTGCGGGTCGTAGAGGTGGACCCAGCAGAAGAAGGGCTGAGGGGTTAGGGATGAGGGATTAGTGGAGGGTTGAGGGTTTAGGGTCGAGAGACCTGCAGAATTGAGAATCCAGTCGGCGGCTGGCGACAGCACCTGTTCCGCCGTGCGCTGCACGACTTCCAGTCCGCCGCCGGCGGCGACCATGCGGTCGTCGTACACATCGAACCCGTGATTCAGGCCGAAGCGTGCATCCAGAACGAAGGCGCCGACGAACGCACCGGTGCGATATCCGGCGCCTTTCAGCACCGCCGCGAGCGTCGCTCTGGCCGGGTCGAGGCTGAACGATCCGTTGTCGCGTACGCCTGTCGTGAACGGATACGCGCCGGTCATGATGTCGGCGTGCGACGGCAGCGTCAGCGGCACGTGCGCGTACATGGTCGGCGCGCGCAGGCCTTCTTTTGCGAGGCGATCAAGCGTCGGCGTCAGGCCGAGCGGGCTTCCGTAGGCTCCGACGTGATCAGCGCGCAGCGTGTCGATAGTAATGAGGATGACGTTGGCGCCGCGGAGCGCGCCTGCGCCGAGCGGCTGCGTGGACGGCGCCGTTCGAGAGCAGGCGATTGGCGTCATCGCGATCGCGACGATGCCCGCCAGCAGACCGATGAACGTTGAGCGTCGACTCACTTGCCGCTGCGCTCGAGACGCGCGAGCGTCTGCTGCACGGTCTGGATGTCGCGTTCGTATCGCGGCCGCGGCGCTTCGCGGACGAACCGCTCGAGATAAGGCACCGCAGCGGCGGGCTGCCTGCCCCGGGATGCGAGCATGCCGAGATTGAACAGCAGATCGTAGTCGCGAGGAAGCAGCCGTTCCGCCCGCTGCCAGGCGTCGAGAGCCGCCTGCGGGTCACTTTTCACCAGCGCCGCACCGAGCGCCTGCCACGCGTCGCCGTACGAAGGCTCGCGGTCGACGGCCTTCCGCAGCGCAGCGGATGCGTCCGCGGGACGTCCGCTCTGGAGCTCCAGCAGTCCGAGGTTGTACCAGAGCGTCGCGCTGGACGGGTCTTCCGCGATGAGATCGGTAAACACGCGTCGTGCCTCGGCGATTCGTCCGAGGCCGGCGTACGCGATGGCGAGATCCTGGCGCAGCGTCGGACTCTTGTCGCCATCCTTCTGCGCCTGCTCGAGCACCGCCGCGGAACCGCGCAGGTCGCCAGCATCTCTCAATGCGGCGCCCAGCTTTTCGAGGAGCTCCGCGGACGTTTGTTGAGTGGCTGGCGCGGTGCGCAGCAGCTTCACGGCGTCGCCGGGACGGCCGACGCTCAGGAGGACGGTGGCGGCGCTCGTCCGGGCCGACAGAAAATCGGGACGCGATTCGAGAATGTCGGTCAGCGACGCCAGCGCCTCGTCAGTCCGCCGTTCGTCGAACGCGGTCAGCGCCGAGTTGAACGCTTCGTTCAAGGGCGCGAGTCGTTTCGGATCGTCGGCCAGCGTCGGTGCGTGAGACGGCGCGGCCGTCCCGCCCGTGTAGCCGAGCGATCGGAGACGCGCCGCGGCGTCCGGATCCAGCGCCGCTTGCGGTGCGGATCCTCCACGGCTCGATTCGATGTCCGCAAGCGCGCGCTGCATGGACTGTTCGCGGTCGCGATCCGCCGTCCGATTGTGCTGCTCGGCAGGATCGGTGGCGAGATCGTACAGTTCTGCGTCGGGCAAGTCGATGTACTTCCAGCCGCCGCGCGTGACGCCGCGCAGCGGCGCCCACCCGCGCGTCAGGTTCGCGTCCATCGCTTCGAAGTAGAGCGGCCTGTCGGGCCGGAGCGTTTGCGCGAGCGACTGACCGTCGAGCCCCTCAGGAATCGCGGCGCCAATCAAATCCAGAATCGTCGGCGCGAGGTCCGCGTGCGCGACTGCATCGTTCACGACCGCAGGCCGCAGCGTTGGCGCGGAAACGATGAGCGGGACATGGATCGTCGAATCGTACGCAAACAAGCCGTGCGTCGTTTCGCCGTGTTCGCCGAGCGACTCGCCGTGGTCGGCGGTGACGATGACGAGCGTGTTGGCCAGTTGGCCGGCTGCATCCAGCCGCTTCAGGAGCTGACCGAGCATCGCGTCAGCGTACGCGACCTCCGCGTCGTACGGAGCGCGGCCGGGACGAAACTCCGCGGGCGCGTCGTAGGGCGCGTGCGGATCGAAGAGGTGAAGCCAGCAGAAAAAGGGCCCGGTGGAGGGATTAGGGGTTAGGGGCGAGGGGTTAGTGGAGGGCTGAGGGTTAAGGGTTGAAGGCGAAGCCCTCAACATCCAGTTGGCGGCGGGTTCGACGACGTCGGCCGCGCGGCGTTCGGCGAAGTGGAACGACGCGCGGTCCTGGTGCGGTAGCCGATCGTCGTATTCGTCGAAGTCGTGCGCGAGGCCGAAGCGAGCGTCGAGGACGAACGCGCCGATGAACGCGCCCGTCCGATAGCCAGCGCGCTTCATCCATGTGGCCAGTGTCGGAACACTGTCCGGCAGCCTGAACGCGGTGTTGTTGCGGACGCCCGTTCGCCGCGGTGTGAGGCCAGTCAGGATCGACGCGTGCGACGGCAGCGTCATCGGCACGTGCGACCGCGCGTTCGCGTACCGAATGCCGTGCGCCGCGAGCGCGTCGAGCGTGGGCGTCAGATGGTTGGCATTCCCGTACGCGCCGAGGCGGTCGGCCCGCAACGTGTCGATGGTCACGAGCAGCACGTTCGATCCGCGGAACTGTCCGCGCGACAGCGGCGTCGTCTGTCGTGCCGAACACGACGCGAGGAGCGTCGCGGTCACCGCGACGCCGACGGCCCTACCCGCGACACGCCATCGAACCGGCTCGGCAATCATGCGACGCCAACCATAAGGAGAACGTTCGATTTTCGTACGAAGCAGCTCAACAGATCATGCGTCAAAAGCAAACAGTCGAGTCCTGCGCGTTCCGGAATTTGGATCTCCAATGAAAATCGTATCGCGGTCGCGCTGCTGGCGTGAAACAGCCATAGTCCGCTCACGCTATGATGACCGGCGGTTCGGTTTCGGACACTTGTCCCGCGTTCGGAGATGTCGGGACAGGACAGCCTGGACGAGAGGAGCGGACATGAGCTGGAAGCTCGGAATCGCCACGTGCTGTGCGGCGCTGATCGTCGCCGCCGCGTCGACGGCATCCGCACAGGTCTTCACCGGTCGCATCGACGCGACCGTCGCCGACGCCACGGGCGGTCGGCTGCCTGGCGTGAACGTCGAGCTCACGGGCCCGGTCAATCTGACGCAGGTCACGGACTCGCAGGGGGAAGCGCACTTTCTCAACCTTCCGGTCGGCATCTACTCCGTCAAAGGGACGCTCTCGGGCTTCAACACCTTCACGAACGATCAGGTGCAGGTGGCGACCGGGGCGGCCACATCGCTGAACATGAAGATGACCGTCGCGGGCACGGCGGAAACGATCACCGTCACCGCCGCGACGCCGATCATCGACATCAAGCGCGAAACGACGACCACGAACGTCACGCTCGAGGAACTTCAGAATATTCCAACCGCGCGCGACCCGTGGGTCATCCTGCAGACGGTCCCGACGATTTACGTCGACCGCGTGAACGTCGGCGGATCGGAGTCGGGCCAGCAGTCGAATTATTTCGGCAAGGGGAGCCCGACCACCGAGAACACCTGGAACATCGACGGCGTGCCCGTCACCGACATGGGCGCGACCGGTTCGACGCCGACCTATTACGCGTTCGACATGTTTCAGGAAATGTCGATTACGACCGGCGGCGCCGACGCGCAGAATCCGACGCCCGGCGTGCAGCTGAACCTCGTGCTGAAGAAGGGCAGCAACATCCCGCACGCCAACGCCAGCACCTACTTCGAGAATCAGAGCCTGCAGGCGACGAACATTCCGCCGGACCTCGCGGCGACGCTCGGCGGCACGGGCGGCAAGGGCAACCGGACGGACAAGTATCTCGACGGCAGCTTCGATCTGGGCGGCCCGATCTTCAAGGATCGCCTGTTCGCGTGGGGCTCGTACGGGTACACCAACGTTCGCAACCTTACGCTGACGAGCCAGCTCGACGAAACGACGCTGAAGAACGCGGCGTTCAAGGCTGATGGCGTCGTCAACGACGCGATTCGCGCCAACTTCGCGTATTTCCGCGGCGACAAGCTGAAGAACGGCCGCGGTGTTGGTCCGACGCATCTGATCGAGACCGCCTGGAACCAGAGCGGGCCGACGACGATGTACAAGGGCGAGGGGAATTTCGTGCTGGGCGAGAAACTGTTCGCCTCGGCGCGGTTCGCGTACATCTCGGGCGGGTTCACGCTCGATCCGATCGGCGGCCGCGACGTCGACTTCTACCAGGACGACGCGGGCGTGTGGCACAACTCGTACTACTACTACAACACGAACCGGCCGCAGTATTACGCCGGCGGCGATGCCAGCTACTTCGCGGGCAAGCACGAGTTGAAGTTCGGGTTCGCCTATCGACACACGCCCGTGCAGTCGGTGTCGGAAGTCACGGGCGATCAGATTTTCTCGATCTGGGAAGGCTATCCCAACATGGTGGCGAAGGCGCAGCGCGCCAACAACGGCAATTCGCTGGGCCAGTACCTGAACGGGTTCGTCACCGACACGATCTCGCTCGATCGCCTGACGGTCGTTGCCGGTGTCCGCTTCGATCATTCCACGTCGTCGTACGAGCAAACCGTGAGTCCGGGGATACCGGGAATACCGCTGATGCCGCAGCTGACCGCGCCGGCCGTCCCCGACGCGTATGTGTTCAACACGATAGGCCCACGCGTCGGGGCGACATATGCGCTCGACGAAAGCCGCAAGACCGTCGCACGCGCGAGTTACGCGTTGTTCGCGTCGCAGTTACCCGGCAACGCGGCGGCGTTCCTGTCGCCGATACAACCCTACACGTACGTCTACTACAACGTCGTCGATCGACAAACCAACGGGCAGCCGTGTACCGCAGGGATGGTCGGTACGAACGGGTGTAACGGCTACGCCACGCCGAACGAGATCAACCTGAGCCTGCCGCCGGACGGGTCGCAGAACGTCGATCTCTCCAACCCAGGCAGGGCCACGTCGCCGAACGTCGTCAGCAACAGCCTCGCCGCGCCAAAGACGAACGAGATGATGTTCGGCGTCGATCGCGAATTGCTGCCGAACTTCGGCATCAGCGCGACGTTCACGTACCGCCACATCAGCGACATCATCTGGAACCCAGGCATCGGCGTGACACCGGCGGACTACGTGCAGACCGGCACGTTCACGGGTACGTTCGATAACGTCGGCACCGTGGCGGTGCCCCTGTACGGATTGATAAGTGCGAACGGGCCCGGGCGTGAAGCGCAGAATCGTCCCGACTACCACCAACGATATCTGGGCTTCGAGGTCAGCGCGACCAAACGCCTCGCGAACAAGTGGATGGGACGCTTCGGGTTCGCGACGACGAGCTGGAACGAATACTTCGATGGTCCGAACGCAATCCTCGACAAGACCGTTTCACCGACGGCCTCAGGTGCGTTCGTCAACTACGTCGCCGCAGGTCCGTTGATCAACGGCGGACCCGTCGTCATTCAGTCCGCAGGGAGCGGGAAGAGCGGCATCTATCTGATCCCGCCGAAATATCAGATCACGGCGAACGGCCTCTACCAGGCAGGCTGGGGCATCGACATCGGCGCGAATCTGACGATTCGACAGGGATACGGAGAGCCGTACTACCGCAGCCGCGTCGCGACGAACGATGCGCTCGTGCCGACGAAGAGCGTCCTGATCGCCGACGGCGCCGACGAGTTCCGACTGGATACGGTCAGCTCGCTCGACGCCCGAGCGGAAAAGATGTTCAAGTTCGGCAAGACCAGCTTCGCCGTCGACCTCGACATCTTCAACCTGTTCAACAACGCGACCGTGCTCGGCAAGCAATACGACGCACGCGTGACGACGTACAACAGCGTGCTGGAGATCATGAACCCGCGCATCGCCCGCCTCGGCGCGCGGTTCTTCTTCTAAATCGGGTCGAACGACTCGATCGGGCGTAGAGTCTGCTACGCGGCCACGGGCGCGACTGATGTCGCGCTTCGTGGCATCGTAGCAGGACGCCATTGCCTTCCAAGAGCTCGAAGCCGGCGCGCGCACCTCAACCTCGCATCCCATCCGCCTGGCGTCTTCCGCTGATCGTGTTCGCGGTCGCCGCGATCGTCCGCCTTGCAGTCGGCGCGTCGCTCTGGACGCTGCCGCTCGTCAAAACACCGAGGCTCGATTCGGCCGAGTATTTCTCGTGGGCGTCGCGGATCGCGTCGGGGGACTGGACCTGGCCGGTCGTCGCGCAGCACGGGCCTGGTTATCCCGTCATGCTCGCGGGGCTGCTGGATCTCGGCGGCGGGTCGCTCACGACGGCTCTGGCGCTGCAGTCGTTGTTCGGCGCATTTGCTGCGGCGATGGTCTGCGGCATCACGCGCCGCGCGTACGGCGATCGTGCCGGCCTCTTCGCCGGGCTCGCATATGCGGTGTACGGACCGGTCGTCCTCGTGGACACGACCGTCCTGTCCGAGGGACTGCTGCTGTTTCTGCTGACGCTCGGCCTCTGGATTCTGTCGTCGCGACGAATGAGCGCAACCGTCGCCGCGGCATCGGGCGCCGCGTTTGGACTCGCAGTTCTCGTCCGTCCGACGACGCTCGTCGTGGTCGTTGCGTGTGCGCTGTGGGTCGCGTTCGTCGCGATCAATCCGGACGATCGTCGCAGCGCCAGGGGCCGTTCGTTCATTTTCGCGGCTGCGTTCTGCAGCGCCTGCGCGATCGTGGTCGCACCGGCAGTCGTCCGAAGCTGGATCGCGTCGCGGACACTGAGCATCCATTCCGCTGACCACGTCCTGGCGGAGGAGTGGGCGTTCACCGGCAGCGCCCTCATCTCGGAGCGAGATCTTCCGGCTGCAGAGCGGGCGTATCGACACGCGCTCGACATGGATCCGCGATCAGGCCTCGCGTGGGACGGCCTCGGTCTCGCGATGTACGACGCCGGCCGAATGGACGAGGCACGGACTGCGATGGAGCGTGCGCTGACCATCGATGCCGACAACGCGAGGGCACATTTTCATCTCGGCCTGGTCGCCGAGCGTCAGGATCGCGTCGATGCGGCGATCGCCGCCTACGAGCGCGCGCTGGCGCTGAGTCCAATGGACGTCGAGGTCACCGGCCGGCTGGCCGGTGCGCGCCGAAAAATTGCTGTCCGGCTCGGATGGCGGGGAAGACCGCCGCGGCACGCGACGAGGTGCGGCGCGTCGTGCAGCTGCAGCCGTCGAACGGCGAGGCGTGGCTGGACCTCTGCCTGCTCTCCCTCGACGCCGGCGATCGCGCCGAGGCATCGCGCGCGCTCGACCGCGCCCGCGCGCTTGGCGCGAACACCGATAGGCTGGCATTCGCGGCGAACGCGCTCGATCGCGCGTCGGGTTGTTGAAGACGCGGAAGCACGAAGCGTCGATGGTTGTGTTGACGCTGCAGCGGCGCGAAGCCGTTTGGAGGTGACCGACGTAATTCGAGTCCTCGCGAGAAGGCTCGGGGGACCCGCGAGGTCACGGACCTCGCGACGGCCGGTCGGGGACGCCATCGCAGCGAGGACCGGTCACCGGAATCGGCTTTGCGCCGGTGCAGCGTCGACGCAACCGTCTTGCGCTGCGGTTTCGCGAGATCTGAGTCGGAATCCTTCGTACCAGAACGAGGTCGAGCGCGTGCGGTCAGTGGCCGCCAAGCTTTGACAGCGCGGATCGTGCGGGCGTAAAACCCGGCTCGAGCGACAGCGTCGTCTTGTATTCGGCGATCGCTTTCTGCGTGTCGCCTCGCGCCTCGGCGATCTGACCGAGGCCGAAGTGCATCCGCGACGGCCGATAGCCCATTTCCAGCAGCTTCTCGAATTGCGGCTGCGCCGCCTCGTACCGCCGCATCCGCATGGCGAGGCTCGCGAGGCCGGCGCGCGCCTGGGTATCCGACCCGTTCGTGCGAATCGCCGCGTCGTATTGGGCCAAGGCATCGTCGCCGCGGCCCTGCTTCTCGAGGATCTGAGCGCGAACGACGGCGGCTTCGCTGCTTCCGGGCTCGATGCGAACCGCGTCGTCTATCTTCCGCTGCGCGCTCGACGTCTCTCCCATCGCGAGGAAGACGCGCGCCTGCGAGACGGCCGGGGCGCCTGTGTGAGGATTCAGCAACGCAGCGGCGTCGTACTCGCCGAGCGCCGTTTGATACTCGTGCTTCGCAGCGTACGCGTCGCCGAGGAAGAGGTGCAATTCGTACGACCGATCGTTGATGGCGACAAGCTTCTTGAGCTGTGTGATCGCCTGGTCCGGTGCATTCCGTTCGAGGGCGTTCATCGCGTCGGTGATGCCGGTCCGGAACATCTCCAGCTTCGGCACCATGTCCTTCGGGTCTGGTCCCCGCACGCCCGGCGACGGCGCGGCGATGCCGACGTAACCGAGGCTTCGAAGACGCGCGAGCGTCTCCGGGTCCGGCGTCGGTGCCTCCGTCGTGGCCGCCGATCCGAAGCCGGCAGCCACCTGATTGAGCGCTTTCGACAGACCGCCGGCGAGCGCCGATCGTGTGTCGATCACATTGCGGCGCTCAGTACGGTCGGCGCGCACGTCGTAGAGTTCAGGCTTCGGCGCGTCGATGTACTTCCAGTCGCCGACACGAACCGACCGCAGCTCGCTCCATCCAAAATGCCATTTCGGATAGTACGTCTCCGCGTAGGACGGCGGCGGATCCTTCGCCGT
This sequence comes from Vicinamibacterales bacterium, assembly GCA_036557365.1. Taxonomy (GTDB): domain Bacteria; phylum Acidobacteriota; class Vicinamibacteria; order Vicinamibacterales; family CAVVIG01; genus DATKHR01. The sequence continues at coordinate 19,035 of DATBHR010000086.1, read as the reverse complement.
CGGATTCCCAGCCAGGGGCAGCACGTTCTCGCCATCCACGTCGTGCATGGCGATGCCGGCCAGCGACGCGATCGTCGGGGCCACGTCGATCGCCCTCACTTGTCTCGTGACGACAGCTCCCGCCGACTTCCGATCGGGAAGACGCATCACCAGCGGCACGTGCAGAACGGAGTCGTACAGAAACAACCCGTGCTCCGCCTCACCATGATCGCCAAGCCCCTCGCCGTGATCGGCGACGACGACGACGGCGGTTCGATCGAGGTGGCCGGTTCGTTCGAGCGACGCGACGAGTTGGGCGATGCAGCTGTCCACGTACGCGATCTCGCCGTCGTACGGTGACGCGGCAAATCGTGCGCGAAACGGGGGCGGCGGATCGTAAGGCGCGTGCGCGTCGTACAGATGCACCCACGCGAAGAAGGGTTGATTGCCGGTTCCCAGCCACTTGATCGCATCGGCGACGACGTCCCCTCCGACGCGCTGCGCCTGCAACTTGCTTCCCGTGCGGAACTGCGGAAACGTCGCGTCGAAGACGTCGAATCCCTGGCCGAACCCGTATTCCGACCCGAGGATGAACGCGCCGACGAAGCCGCCGGTGCGATAGCCCTTCGCCTTGAACATCTCTGCGAGCGTCGTCGCCGTCGGCGGCAGCGCAGTGGTCGCGTTGTCGCGGACGCCGAGGCGCGCGGGATACACACCCGTCAGAAGCGCCGCGTGGGCCGGTCCGGTCAACGGCGCCTGCGACGTCGCGTCGTCGAACCTGATTCCTTCTCGAGCAAGACGATCGATGGTTGGCGTGGCTGCCTTCGTGTAGCCGTAGGCGCCGATGTGATCGGCGCGGACGGTGTCGATGGTCACGAGGAGCACGTCTGGCGCCGGCGCCTGCGCGCGGACTGCCGCGGCTGCGACGAGGGCGAACAGGAAAAGCGCCGGCGCACGTCTCATCCTGTTTGGCATGTTACTGCGCCGATCGTCGCGAGGTCACCGACGTTCCAGCAGCCCGGTGATCTCGCGAATGTCCCTGGCGTACAGCGCGGGCGGTGCCGAGCGGACGAACCGCTCGAGGTACGGCCGGGCTTCGGCGATCTGGCCGCCACGCGCGAGCGTCGTTCCCAGGTTGTACAGCGCGTCGTAGTTTCCTGAATCCAGCTCCACGGCACGCTTCCACGCTGACACGGCGGCGTCACGATCGCCGCTCTTCGACGCGACAACCCCAAGGCCCGCGAATGCCGTGGATGATGAGGGATCCGATTGGACGGCTTGTTCGAAGCGCTTGCGCGCCGATGCGAAGTCGGCGTGTTCGAGATCCAGCGCGCCGAGGTTCGTCAGCGCCATCGCGCTCGACGGATCGATCGTCAGCAGATGTTCGAACGCACGGCGCGCGTCGGCGGCGCGCCCGGATCGTGCGTACGCGATGCCGAGGCCGTTGATTGCATCGAGGTCCGTGTCTCCGGTCGCAGGCGGCGTCAGCAGCGAAATCGCCGCGCGCGCGTCGCCGCTTTCCGCGAGGTACGTGCCGAGTTGCGTGACGACGCCGCCCGTCGTTACGCCGGCGGCGACGGCGCGCTTCAGGACGTCGACGGCGGCGGTCGTGCGTCCCGATTCCCAGAGGACGAATGCCAGGTGCCGGTACGCGATGGCCATGTCGGGCCTGCGCTCGATGATGTTGCGGTAGATTGCGATCGATTCGTCGAAGCGGCCGCTGACGTAGAGATCCACGCCGCGATGAAAGTCCTGATCGATCGCGATCAGCCGCTTCGGATCGTCCGCCTCGGTGTAGCGCGCCTTGATCGGCGCATTGCCCGTGACGTATCCAAGCGAGCGGAGCCGCGCGGCCGTTTCCGAATCTTCCGCCTGCCGCTGGCCCGGGGGCGCGGCGTTGAAGGCCCGGAGACCGCCGGCAAGCGTGCGATCGCGTTCGGGCGACCGTCCTTCGAGGTTCACCGACTCCGCCGCGTCGGTGGCGAGGTCATAACGCTCCGGAATCGGCACCTCGATGAACTTGTCGCGGCCGTCGAGCACGCCGGTGAGCGGCGCCCATCCGCGGTTGAGCATCGCGCTCATCGCTTCGAAGTACGACGGCGGCGCGCCGGCCTCGTGCCGCGCCGCTGAGGACAGCAGACTTCGTCCGGGCAGACCCGCCGGTACGGGACGGCCGACGGCCTCGAGCAGCGTCGGAAGAATGTCCACGTGGCGCGCCGGCGTGTGCGAAACCTCGGACGGCGATCGATCGCCACGCGCCTCGCGTCCGTCAGTTCCAAGCTCCGCGACGATGAGCGGCACGCGAAGCGTCGATTCGTACGCGAACAGACCGTGCGTCTGCTCGCCGTGATCGCCCAAGGCCTCTCCGTGATCGCCGGTCACGACGACGACCGTCGGCCGCGTCGAGCCGCGCACGTCATCGAGGAGCGGCGACAGCGCCGCGTCGGTCGCGGCGACTTCGCCGTCGTAGGCGCGCGGATACTGTGTGTCGAACGGCGGCGGCGGCCGGTAAGGTGCGTGGGGCTCGAAGACATGGACCCACGTGAACCATGGCTGCGTGCCGCGCGCGGAAATCCACTGCCTGGCGAGCGCGACGACGGATGTTGCGGGACGTTCGGGGAGGACGAATTCCGACGGCGCACGCGTCTCGCCGAAATGATCGTCGTACACGTCGAACCCGGCGTTCAGTCCGAAGCGTGAGTTGAGCGGATAGGCCGCAACGAAAGCTCCGGTCGCGTAGCCCGCTTGTTTCAGCAGCGCGGCCGCCGTGCGCGCGTCGGGCGGAAGGCGATAGCCGCTGTTGTCGCGAATGCCGTGCTGAAACGGATACGTGCCGGTCAGGATGCTCGCGTGCGAGGGGAGCGTGAGCACGGCGTGCGCGTGTGCGAAGTCGAAGCGCACGCCGCCGGCGGCGAGGCGATCGAGTGCCGGTGTAGCCGCGCGCCCGCCGTAGCTGCCGAGCGCATCCGCGCGAAGCGTGTCGATGGTGATGAGGAGGACGTTCTGGTTCGCGACGGGATGAAGATCGGCGAGTGCGGCGCGATCGCGGCGAACCAGGAGAAAGGTGATGGCGGCGAAGAGCAGAAAAACTCCGCCCAGCCACGCCGCTCGCGGGAAGCGTCGCGCGTCTCTGCGTCGAGCCGGCCGGCCGGAGTCAGTGGCGCGCGCCGCGCGTTCCGGCGCCCGAGGCGTCGTTGAGCGCGCGCCGCGCTTCGGCGCGGACGGCATCGGCTCCCTGTCGATTGCCGAACATCGTGAACAGCCGCGCGGCGAGCGCGTAGGTGTCCTGTGTCGGCGTGATGCGCACCATGTCCTTGATGGCCTGCTCCGCCGCATCGGGGCGGCCGTTGGCCTGATACAGCATCGCGAGGCCGACGCGGGCCCGATTGTTCAGCGGAAAACGTTTCAGCTCCTCGTCGAACGCGACCTCGGCGTCGTGATAGCGCTCGAGGCGCGCGAGCGTGTCGCCGGCGTAGTAGTACAGCTCCGGCGGCGGACGTGAACCCGGATTCCGCAGCTCGGCGATCGCCTGCTCGAACGACGGCATCGCGTCGCCGTATCGTCCCTGGTCGTACAGGATCCGGCCCTCCACGTACGCGGTCATCGGCATCGTCGAATCGGCGTCCTCGGCGCGGCGGGCCTCCGCGCGTGCCGTCTCGGCGTCTTTCTGGATGAGCGCAATCCGCGCGAGCATTTCGTGCGCGGATGCGGCGGCGCGCGGATCCTTGTCGCCTGCGACCTGGGCGGCCAGCTCCGCGTGCTCGCGGGCGTCCGCGTACTTGCGAAGCCGCAGGAGCGCGCCGGCGGCGCCGAGATACGGCTGCGGCTCGGCCGGTTTGAGCACGATGTAGTGCTTGTATGCGTCGAGCGCTTGATCGTAGCGATCGACGCGAAGCGCGAACGACGCAAGCTGCGCCCAGACGTCGGCCATTCCCGGATCGCTTCGGAGGATCTGCTGCAGGAGCGCGATGGCGCCGGGGAAGCGACGCTCGCCGGCGAGGTCCACGGCGGCGCGATATCGCTCGAGGATGTCGCGCTTGTCCTTCGGATCCGCGAGCTCGTCGCCTGGCGCGAGCGCTGTCGTGCCGGACGCCGCCTCGGTTGACGCGCCGACGTATCCCAGCGCTTGCAACCGCTCGCGCGCGTCGGCCGTGACCGCAGACGGCGCCTGAATCGTCGCGCCCGCAGCAACCTGATCGAGCACGGTCCGCATGGCCTGGCGCGCCTGCGACTTGTCGTCGGCGATGTTCGTGCGCTCGTGCGGATCGCGTTCGAGGTCGTACAGCTCCTCGCGCGGCGCCTTGATGTAGCGATACCGTTCGTCGGTCAGCGCGGTCAGCTCGCTCCAGCCGAAGTGATAGCGCGCGTACAGCGCTTCAGAGTAGACGGGGGCGGGCGGCAGCGTGCCCGTGCCTTCGAGCAGCGGTTTCAGCGAGCGCCCGTGCAGCTGTCCGGGAATCGGCGCCTTCACGAAGTCGAGGACCGTCGGCACGATGTCGATGTGCTGGACGAGATCCTTCACACGGCGTCCTGCGCCGACGTTGCTCTCCTGCTTGATGATCAGCGGGACATGGATGGCTTCCTCGTACACGAAGAGGCCGTGCTCCTGTTCGCCGTGGTCGCCAAGGCCTTCGCCGTGATCGCCCAGCAGGATGATCGTCGACCGATCGTAGAGCTGATGCGCCTTGAGGTACTTGATGAACGTACCGACGATCTCGTCTGAGTACGCGATTTCGCCGTCGTACGGCGCGTATTGCGCGAAGCGGTCCGGAGGCGTGTACGGTTTGTGCGGTTCGTACAGGTGCAGGAACAGGAACGCGCGGCCGGTCCCGAGGCCGTTCAGCCACTTTTCGGCGAGCGCTTCCGACACCGCGCCGTCACGCTGGACCTGCGCGATGCTCGTGTCGTTCGCGGCCGCGGGCATGTCGCCGTCGAAATAGTCGAAGCCCTGTGCGATGCCGGTTTCCTTCCGGAGGACGAACGCGGAGACGACGCCGCCGGTGCTGAAGCCGCGATCGTGCAGCATCTGCGGCAGCAGCCGTTCGCCGTTCTTGATCGTGAAGCCGACGTTGTCGCGGACGCCGGTTTCGAATGGAAGCCGGCCCGAGAACAGCGCCGCGTGCGCCGGCAGCGTCTGCGGCGCGTGCGAGTACGCGCGCTCGAACGCGACGCCGTCAGCGGCGAGCGCGTCGATCGCGGGCGTCTTGACCTTGGTGTAGCCGTAGACCGGCAGGTGATCGGCGCGAAGCGTGTCGATGGAGATGATGACGATCGGCCCGCTGACCGGCGCCGATGCGCGCGCGTACCGCCACCCGCCCGCGGCCGCGAGAGCCACGGCGAGCGCCACGACGACCAGGATGAGGGTGTAGCGGAAGGGACGAGACAATTGGAACTCAGCCCGCAGCCCTTCGCATTCTTATTACTTCTTGAGCTGCTCTACCACCGCTTTCGCCTGCGCGGCTTCGGGCGAGCTCGGATCCAGCTCGATGACCTTGTTGAAGTAGTCGATGGCGGCCTTCGTGTCGCCCTTGTTCAGCGCGACCTTACCCAGCGCGAACACCGGCTTGCCCCACTGCGGATCCATCGACGCCGCGCGGTTGTACGCCGCCAGCGCATCGTCGGTCTTGCCCTTGGCGAATTCCACTTCGCCGAGGTTGTAGAAGACCTCTCGCGTCGCGCCCACGCTCTGCGCGGCGGACTGCAGCGTTTGCTCCGCGGCCTCGAGGTCGCCCTTCTCGAGGTTCGTCATGCCGATGTTGATCTTGGCCTTCTCGTTGTTCGGATCGGCCTTGAGCAGCTCGTTGTACGCCGCGAGCGCCGAGTCGTAATCCTTCTTGTTTCGATACGCCGCAGCGATCTGCAGGTTGATGACGCTGAGGGACGGCGCCTTCGCCATGATCGCGCGGTACGCGGCGATCGATTCGTCCCACTTCTGCGCGTTGTAGAGCGCATCCGCTGCCGCGAGCTCGGCCTGCAGATCCTTCGCGGCCATGCCGCCGAGCGCACCGCCGCCGCCGGCAGGAGCGCCGCCGCCTTTGCGCAGCGTGAACGTCATCGGCGGGTTCGGCGCGCCGATCGTCTGCACGCTCGCCTTGCCCTGCTCGGGGCCGTAGCCTGGCGCCTGCGCGGTGAACGTCCACTGGCCGGTCCGAAGACCGATGATCGAGAAACGACCTTTGTCGTCGGTCGTGGCCGTAAACGTGTTCGGCGACGCGTTCGGATTTTCCGCGGTGACGGTCGCGCCCTTGATCGGCTGACCCGCTTCATCTTTTACTTGTCCGCCGACGCGGCCCGTTTGCGCGAGCGCCGGCGCCGCCAGTGCGGCGGTGATCAAAGCGGCGAGTGCGCCGCGCCACACATGAATCCCAAGCTTCATGCGCTCTACCCCCTGTCCTGTGACAGCCTGCTAAACCTCTGACTGCGCTCAGTATATATTGAATCGCGTGAAACGGGCCCTCGCGGCCGCCGCTCTCGTCGCGCTCGGCGCGCTCTCGCCGACGGCGCAATCGCAACCGGATTTCGAGGCGATCGCGCCGCTCATCGACGCGGCCATCGCTCGCCACGAACTGCCGGGCGCAGTCGTGCTCGTCGGGCGCGGCGACGAGGTGCTGTATCGTCGAGCCTTCGGGCAGCGCGCCGTTCTGCCGACGCCGGAAGCGATGACCGAAGACACCATCTTCGATCTCGCATCGCTCACCAAGGTCGTCGCGACGACCACGAGCGTCATGCAGCTCGTCGAATCCGGCCGGATCCGTCTGGCCGACCCGGTGACGCGTTTTCTTCCCGACTTCGGACGCTACGGGAAGGACGGCATCACCATCCGCCATCTCATGACGCACACGTCGGGACTGCGCCCCGACCTCGAGCTCGAGGTTGAGTTCGCCGGCGCCGACGAAGCGATCCGGCGGGCGATCGACGAGGTACCAGTGGCGGTGCCCGACGAACGCTTCCTTTACAGCGACATCAACTTCTTCGTCCTCGGCGAAATCGTCCGCGTCGTCAGCGGCGAGCGAATCGACGCGTATGCGAACTCGCACGTCTTCGCGCCGCTGGCGATGACCGACACGACGTTTCTGCCGCCTGCCGCACTCCGCTCGCGCATCGCGCCGACCGAGCGATGCCAGGAGAAGGCGTGGCCGTGCAGCGGCGCCGACGCTCGCAGCGTCCCGTTTCTGCGAGGCATCGTGCACGATCCGACGGCGCGCCGTATGGACGGCGTGGCCGGCCACGCGGGCCTGTTCAGCACGGCCGCCGATCTGTCGCGATTCTGCCGTGCGCTCCTGAACGGCGGTTCGCTCGGCGGCGCGCGCATCCTCGCGCCGGCGACGATCGCGCGCATGACAACGCCGTCGACGCCTGCGGGCATGCGAGACGTTCGCGGTCTCGGATGGGACATCGACTCGACGTACTCGGCGAACCGCGGCGACTTGTTTCCGATCGGTTCGTACGGGCACACCGGCTTCACCGGCACATCGCTGTGGCTCGATCCGGCATCGAAGAGCTACGTGATCTTCCTCTCGAACCGCGTGCATCCTGACGGCAAGGGCGACGTCACCGCGCTGCGTGGCCGCGTCGCCACGATCGCCGCCGCCGCGCTGCTCACGAGATCCGAACCGTACGCGGCATCGTCCGCAGCCGTGTCCTCACCCGTCGCGAGCGCCTCGAACCCGCATCCGCCGACGCTGACGGGACTCGACGTGCTGGCGACGTCCGGCTTCGCTCAGCTTCGCGGCAAGCGCGTGGGGCTCGTCACCAATCACACCGGCCGCACGAAAGACGGCACGAGCGGCATCGACGTGCTCGCGCACGCGCCGGACGTGAGGCTCGTCGCGCTCTTCAGCCCCGAGCACGGTATCCGCGGTCAGCTCGACGACAAGGTGGCATCGTCTCGCGACGAGCAGACGGGACTGCCGGTGTACTCGCTTTACGGCGACACGCGGCGTCCGGCGAAGGCGATGCTCGACGGCCTCGACGCCATTGTCTTTGACGTGCAGGACATCGGCGCGCGCTTTTACACCTACCCTGCGACGCTCGGCTACGTGATGGAGGCCGCCGCGCAGCGCAAGCTGCCGGTCGTCGTGCTCGATCGCCCGAATCCCGTCAACGGCGTCGACGTCGAAGGTCCGTTTCAGGACGAATCCGCCATCGGATTCAACGGATATCTGCCGATGCCCATTCGTCACGGGATGACGATCGGAGAACTGGCGCGGCTGTTCAACGAAGAGAAGAAGATTGGCGCTGACCTGACCGTCGTCGCGATGAAAAACTGGCGTCGCGGTGACTGGTTCGACGAAACTGCGCTTCCGTGGACGAATCCGTCGCCGAACATGCGCAGCCTGCCGGCAGCAACGCTTTATCCGGGCATGGGCGCCATCGAAGGAACCAACATCTCGGTCGGCCGCGGGACCGATGATCCGTTCGACCAGGTCGGCGCGCCGTGGATCGACGGCAACGCATTTGCCGCCGCGCTCAACGCGCGTGGACTTCCCGGCGTCCGTTTTTATCCGATCGCCTTCACGCCGGCCGCGGGCGCCAAGTTCGGCGGTCAGTCGTGCCACGGTGTCTTCATGGTGGTCACCGACCGTGATCGTCTGCGGCCCGTGCGCGTCGGACTCGAGATGGCGGCATGGCTCTCGTCCACGTACGGAGAACAGTTCAAGCTCGAGGACGCCGCGCTGCTCCTCGGATCGCGTGACGCGATTGCGAAAATCCGGAGCGGCGCAGATCCATCCGCGATCGCTGCTGATTGGAAGAACGACGAGGAGAAGTGGAGAAGAACGCGGGCGAAATACCTTCTGTACTGACGATCGCGAAGGGGTTAGGGGTTAGGGATAAGGGGTTAGGGAAGGGCTGAGGGCTGAGGGCTTAGGGCTGAGGGCGCGGCGCCTCGAGGCGCGCGCCTTGTCGGAGGACGCGATGATGCGATCGAGAGAAACGTGCCTCGCCGTGCTGCTGGCTCTTGCCGCGCCGTGGTCGGTGCCCGACGCGCGTCGCGCCGCCGCGGCGCCGATCGACGTCGTCGTCACCGAAGGCACGTCGATGTCCGTGACCGCGTCGCCTGACGGCCGGATGCTCGCGATGGATCTGCAGGGAAGCATCTGGACGCTTCCGGCGACAGGCGGCACGGCTACGCGCATCACGGACGTCTTCAACGACGCGCGGCAGCCGTCGTGGTCGCCGGACGGCAAGTGGATCGCGTTCTTCGCGTATCGCGACGGCGGCTATGATCTCTGGGCCATCGCGCCCGACGGCAGCCAGCAGCACAAGCTCACGTGGGGCACGTTCGACGACCGTGAACCCATCTGGTCGCACGACGGCACGCGCATCGCCTTCTCCTCCGATCGCGGAAACACGCTCGGCAGCGACTACAACATCTGGGTCCTCGACGTGAAGAGCGGCGCTGTCCGTCAGTTGACGAAGGATCCGGCCGACGACTACATGCCCAGCTGGTCGCCGGATGATCGCGAGATCGCGTTCGCGTCTGCCCGCGACAACGCGAGAGGTGTCTGGGCCGTCAATGTCGCCGACGGCAGCGAGCGGAAGGTGACGACGGCTGGCGGGACTGCGGACGCGCCGTCATGGGGGCCCGGCGGACGTCTCGTGTATCACGTGACCGCGTCTGGCACGAGCCGGCTCGAGACCGATGGCACGCCCCTGACCGGCAGCGAGAACGCGTTCGCGTTTCGCGTGTCGTGGGCGTCGCCCACCGACTTCTACTACGTCTCGGACGGCAAGATCCGCAAGCGATCGGTTTCAGGCGGATCGCAGCCGCAGACGATCGAGTTCAAGGCCACGCTGCAGGTCACGCATCCCGAATACACGCGCCGCAAGCGCGACTTCGATTCCACCGTTCCCCGTCAGGCGCTTGGCATCGTCCGTCCGGTCATCTCGCCCGACGGAAGCCGTGTGGCGTTCGCGGCGCTCGGCGACATCTACGTGATGCCCGTCGGCGGCAAGCCGGAAAACATCACGCACGACGCGGCGCTCGACACGGATCCCGCATGGTCGCCCGATGGAAACAGGCTCGCGTACTCGTCCGACAAGGACAACGAGCATCTGCAGCTCTTCGTACGCGACATGCGATCCGGTCAGACGCGGCAGGTCACGCATATCACGACGCAGCCGCAGGGCGCTGCATGGTCGCCCGACGGGAAACGGATCGCGTTCTTCAACGTCACCGGCATGTGGCGGGTCGCCGAGATCTCCGTCGTGGACGTCGAGTCCGGCGCCGTCACGAAGCTGCACGACACGCTCGCGCAGCCGGGGAGCCCGACATGGTCGCCGGACGGGCAGCGCGTGGCGCTCGCAGAGGTTGCGCCGATCACGAAGCGCTTTCGGGAGGGCACGAACCAGGTGCTCACGATCGCGGCGAACACTGAGCGAGACCGGGGGGCGGCGTCCGGCGTAAGCGAAGACGCGTGGTATCAGCCCGTACCCATGCTGTCGATCGACTCGCGCGGCGGCTGCGGTCCTGTGTGGTCGCCCGACGGCACGAAGATGGCCGCCATCTATGAGGGCGTGCTCGCCGTGTGGCCCGTGTCGCCGAAAGGCGAGCCGCTCGGTCCGCCGCGTCACATGACGACCGAATCGGCGCACGCGCCGAGCTGGGCGGGCGACTCTCGCCGGATTCTGTATCAGAGTCTCGACAAGCTGAGGCTGCTCGACATCGAGTCCGGAGAGGTGCGCGACGTTCCGGTCGATCTGCATTACACGCAGGACGTGCCGAAGGGGCGTTTCGTCGTTCACGTCGGGACGCTCGTGGACATGAAGAGCGACGCGCCTCGCTCGAACGTGGACATCGTCATCGAAGGCAACCGCATTCGCGCGGTCGAACCGCACAGCGAAGGCCATCACGGCCTGCAGGCGATTCTCGCGCCGGAGTTGACGGCGATGCCGGGCCTCGTCGAATTCCATTCGCATCTGCAGCCGGACTTCGGCGAGGCGCAGGGACGCGCGTGGCTCGCCTTCGGCGTCACGACGGTTCGCAGTCCAGGCAACACGCCGTACGAAGCGGTGGAAGAGCGCGAGGCGAGCGAGAGTGGCGTGCGCACGGGTCCGCGCGTCTTCGGAACCGGCTACCTGATGGAATGGCAGCGCGTGTACTACAAGATGGGCATCGCCATCTCGTCGCCCGGCCAGTTCGAGATGGAATTGCAGCGCGCGAAAGTCCTGCAGTACGACCTCCTGAAAAGCTACGTTCGTCTGCCGGATCTTCAGCAGCGGCGGATGGTCGAGTTCGGGCACGCGATCGGTGTGCCGATCGCGACGCACGAAATTTATCCCGCCGCGCTCGTGGGCGCCGACAACACCGAGCACACGGGTGCCACCAGCCGGCGCGGCTACTCGCCGAAGATGGCCACGCTGCAGCGCGCGTACGACGACGTCGTCCAGTTGTTCGGTAAAAGCCGCCGTTTCCTGACGCCGACGCTCTTCGGATCGGCGCGCGCTGTCTTCCAGGCGGACCCGAAGCTCAAAGACGATCCGCGCTTCAAGCTGTACCCGGAATGGATGCAGAAGCAGGTGACGACGATGGACAGCGGCCCGGCGCTTGGCGCGGGCAACGGCAAGATGGTGGTGGACGTCATGCGCGCCGGCGGCATCATCGTCGCGGGCACCGACACGCCCAACGCCATCAATCTGCACAGCGAGCTGACGGCCTACGTCGCGGCAGGCATGACGACATTCGAGGCGCTGAAAGCGGCGACGGTGAATCCGGCGATGGCGTTGAATCTGGATGCCGGAACGATCGAGGCCGGCAAGCTGGCCGACATCGTCCTGGTGGACGGAAACCCCCTGGCAGACATCGCGAACGCCCGCAAGGTGAAGCGCGTCATCGCCAACGGACGCGCGTTCACGATGGACGATCTGCTGAACGGCGCAGCGCGGCAGGGACGCCAGTCGTCCGGAAAAGGGAATCGGTAATTACTTACAGTTGTTTGTTGCCTTGTAACGAAACCGTCTGTAGGATTCGCGCGATCGGGAGATTCGTGCTGCTTGGCACTCCAAGGAGGCTCGGATGGCTCAGAGATCGCTCCTCGGTTCCGGTTTCTTCGTCCTGTTTTTTCTCGCCGCTTCCACTCTTCATGCGCAGGACGCATCGGTCATCGGGACGGTGACCGATGAAACGAAAGCCGTCCTTCCTGGTGCCACCGTCACTGCGACCAATCTCGACACGGGCGTCCAGACCAACGGAGTAACCGACGAGCGCGGCCAGTACCGGCTGCTCCGGATGTATCCCGGAAAATACAAGGTGCAGGCGGAGCTTCAGGGATTCACCAGCGTCGTCGTGCCGTCGGTGGAACTGCTCGTCGGTCAGAACGCGACGGTGCCGTTCACGCTGAAGGTCGCGACCGTCAGCGAGACGCTGACGATCACCGCCGAGGCGCCCCTCGTCGACACGTCGTCGTCGCAGGTCGCTGGAAACGTCGACCGGCGGCAGATGGAGCAGTTGCCGCTCCAGGGACGCAACTGGATGGAGCTGTCGAAGCTGGTGAAAGGCATCACCGCGAACGACGTCACCAACACGCCGGGCGTCAGCGCCGACGACATGTTCCAGCTGAATCTCGACGGCCAGCAGATCACGCAGAAGATTGCCGGGTCGGGTTTCGGCCAGCCTCGATTCAGCCGCGAAGCGATCGCCGAGTTCCAGATCGTGACCAACATGTTCGACATCACGCAGGGGCGATCGGCGGGCATCCAGGTGCAGGCCATTTCGAAGTCGGGGACGAACCTGACGAGCGGCAGCTTCTACGGATATTTCCGCGACGATTCGCTGAACGCGGCCGACCCTGTGGCGAAGAAAGTGCTGCCGTACTCGAACCAGCAGCTCGGTGGAACGCTCGGCGGTCCGGTCATCAAGGATCGGCTGCACTATTTCGCGTCCTACGAATACGAGCGCGAGCCGGGCACGATGTTCGTCAGTCCGTCGGCGCTGCCGGGACAGAACTTCACGATTCCGTACAAGAACGGCCAGAAGAGCTTCCTCGCCCGCGTGGACGATCAGATGGCGGCCAACGATCGGCTGTCGGTGAGGGGCTCGCGCTGGACGTGGAGCAATCCCTTCGTGCTGACGAATACCGCGACGCTGCATCCGTCGAACGCGTCGGTCCAGACGAAGGCAGCGATCAACGTGCTGGGCAGCTGGTCGCACGTGTCGCCGAGCAGCAACAAGGTCCAGGAGGTGCGACTGGGCTACAACAACTTCGACTGGACGAACGCGCCGCAGCCGTCGATGGTCGGCACGCCCGAATACGATTTCCCCGGTCTGACGATCGGCGCGCCCTACAACTACCCGCAGCATCCGCGGCAGAACAACTTCGAGAGCCGCTACGACCTGAACTGGCACAAGGCGTCGCACGACGTCAAAATCGGCGCGGAATACATCTACGTCAAGCACACCGGCGATTGGTACATCCAGACGGTGGGCCGCTACACGATGACGAGCGTCCCGCCGAATCTCGGCACGCTCATCCCGGCGAACGCGGCGCTCGATCCCTCGCAGTGGAATCTGTCCGGCCTGAGCCCGGTCACGCAGCGCTTCGATCAGAACTATTCGTACACCGGCTGGCAGAACATCATCGACTCGCCGCGGCCGACGTACGCGCTGTGGTTCGGCGACAACTGGCGCATGACGAATCAGCTGACAGTCAACTACGGCATCCGCTGGGACGCGGATCCGAACACGGCGTCGGCGCCCAACGTGAAGACGAATTCGATTCTCATCAATCCCGGCTACTCGTACGGGGCGTATTCAGCCGGCACGAGCGACTACGGCTACAAGACCGGCATTCGAGACTGGCTCAACTTCGCGCCGCGCGCCGGCTTCACGTACAACCTGGGTGGCCGGAACGACTTCGTCATCCGTGGCGGATCGGGGCTCTACTTCGCGTCGCCGGTGTCGAACGTCACGTTCAGCCCGGGCGTGTACAGCAACCTGATCACCGCGACCTTCCCGAACGACGGCCGCTCGAACTTCATCGACAACCCGACGAACGGAATCCCCGCGGACGCGTTCCTGAACGGCACCGCGCCGCTTCCCGCGCAGTCGCCGCGCGTCATCGTCGACACGTTCAGAAATCCATACACGTGGCAGAGCAGCATCGGGTTCCAGAAGCAGATCAATAGCGTGACCGGCATCGAAGCCGACCTGACGCACTACAACGAGTATCGCGATACGCGAAGCATCGACGCGAACCTTCTGTTCAATCCCGCCACCGGCTACAACACCGCGGTCACGGCGACGAACCGTCCGAATCCCGCGTACGGCCAGGTGCTGGCGTTCACGTCCGACGGGCGGAAGGATCAGACGCAGATTTCCACGGGCCTCACGCGCCGGCTGCAGAAGAACTTCCAGGCCGGTGTGACGTACACGCTCATGCTCTCCATGCACGACGATGGAACGCTTGGGTACACGAACCCGTCGGCGAACAATCCATTCGACTACCTGAACGGCGAGTACGCGACGTCCACGGACTTCCAGCGCAATACGGTCCGCGCGTACGGGCTCTATCAGTTCCCATGGGGAATTGCGGCGAGCGTGTCGTACTTCTACGGATCGGGGAACCGGTTCGCTGCGACCATCGCCGCGTCGCCGTACGGCAAGACCGGATCGAATCGCCTGAACCTGACGAATGCCGGCGGTCCCGCGGCGACGATCACTGTCCCGGCGGCGGTCGCCGATCGCTTCGACGGCCCTTCGACGATCACTTCGGGCATGGTCATCCCGCGCAACGCGCTCGAAGGGCTTCCGCTGCACAAGGTCGATCTGCGCGGCACCAAGGACATCAAGATCGCCGGCTCATTCAAGGCAACGCTGATCGGCGAGGTGTTCAACCTCTTCAACCACGCGAACTATGGCAGCTACAACACCAGCTTGAGCGCCATCAGTCCCGCGACGACCGCGCTCTTCGGAACGCCGACGCAGAATACGGGCAATGCGTACTTCCCGAGGACCGGGCAGCTCGCGTTCAGACTGTCGTTCTAAAATTTAGAACTTAAAAGTCAGAAGGTAAAAGTCGTACGTCTCAAGAAGCAGCGTCACACTGCTTCCTTGTGCGTACTACTTTTCCCTTTTCCCTTTTAAATTTCAAATGAGCCACGTTGGCTGATAGAGGAGCACGTACACGAGCACGCCCGTCACCGAGACGTACAGCCAGATGGGAAACGTCCAGCGGGCGATGCGGCGGTGCTGCGGATACCGCGCCTTGAGGCCGCGCGAGAGCGTGACGATGGCGAGAGGCAGCACCACGGCCGCGAGCGTCACGTGTGTGATGAGAATCGTGAAGTAAATCGGCCGGACGAAGCCCTGGCGAGTAAAGCGAACCGATCCGACCTGCGCGTGGTAGATGACGTAGCAGACGAGAAAGAGCGACGAGGTCGCGAACGCGGCGATCATCGTCTTCCGGTGCTGTTCGATCTTCCGCGCGCGGATGAATCCGTAGGCGATGAGGAGCAGGACGCCGGAAAGCGCATTCAGCGACGCGTTGACGGCCGGAAGATCGTGGATTGAGATCAACGCTCAACTCTCAACGTTCAACGGCGCTCAGCCTGCGATCTTGTTCGCGATCATCGCGATCCACAGCAGCGGCAGATACGTAATCGATCCGAAGAAGAGCGCACGCGCTGACGCGTCCGTGCGGTCAGCGGCGAACCTGACCGAGAGGGCGGCGAGCGCCACGCCGAGTACGGCGGCGATCGCGAAATAGACAGACCCCGAAACGCCGGCGAGCGTCGGCGCGAGGCTGACCGGCAGCAGCGTCCCCGCGTAGAGCGCCGCCTGACGACCGGCGCGGCGGCCGTCGGGCTCGATGACGGGGAGCATCGGAAAACCCGCCTTGCCGTAGTCATCGCGATACAGCCACGCGATGGCCATGAAGTGTGGAATCTGCCAGAGGAACACGATGCCGAAGAGCGCGATGCCTCCGGCGTCGATCGCGCCGCGCGACGCGGTCCATCCGATGAGCGGCGGCAGCGCCCCCGGGATCGCGCCCACGAGCGTGGCCAGCGAGGTGCGCCGCTTCATCGGCGTGTAGACGACAAGGTAGACAACGAGCGTCGCCAGCGCCAGGACGGCCGCGAGCGCGTTCGTCCGCGTCGCGAGCATCGCGAGCCCCGCGAACGACAGCGCCACGCCGAACATTCCCGCATCGCCCGGCGTGACCCGTCCATCCGGCAGCGGCCGCATCCGTGTGCGGCGCATCATCGCGTCGGTGTCGCGCTCGTACACCTGGTTGAGGACGGCAGCCCCGCCGGCGACCAGCGCGGTCCCGATAACGGCTGCCGCCATCGACCACGGATCCACCGCGCCGCGGACGCCGAGGTCGTAGCCGGCCGCACTGCTCGCCACGACGAGCATGTTCAGTCGCGGTTTCGTCAGGTTGACGTAGTCGACGAAGCCGTTACGCGACCGCGCGGCCACGACCGCCGGAACCACCTGGGCCTGCGCGTCCTTCACGCAGGCCTCTCATTGCGGATTGCGGATTGCGGATTGCGGATTGGATTGTGGATTGGATTCTGGATTGGATTGTGGATTGGTTGATTGACGGGATTGGGGATTGAATCAGTCCGCGATGAATCCGCCATCCGCAATCCGCCATCCGCAATTCGAATTTTCCACACCCTGAGCGTGATGACCAGCGACGTGGTGAGCACCAGCGCTCCGCCGACGACGTGGAGGCTGTTGATCCAGGGTTGACGGCGGCTGAGCACGGTGACGGCCCCCAGCGTCGCCTGGATGACCACGAGAATGATCAGCAGCAGCGCAGGCTGCGCGAGCTCGACGCGCTCGGTGTGCCGCCGCCAGATGTCCAGCGCGGTCGTGACGATCATGCCGGCGACGACGAGCGCGCCGACGCGGTGCGCGAAATGGATCGCGATGCGGGCGTCCCAGTGATCGGGAATCAGGTGGCCGAACATCAGCGGGAAGTCAGGAATCGCCAGGCCGGCGCCGGTATGCCTCATCGTCGCGCCGATGAGAATCTGGATGTAGATGCAGACCGTGGTCGCCGTCGCGAGCTTCCGCAGCCGCTCGTCATCGATCGGCTGGAAGCCGGCGGGCGGTGAGACCCAGCCGGGAGACGTGAAGAGCGCGATCGCCACGGTCATGCAGAAGAAGATCTCGGCGAGCCCTGCGTGCGCCGTCGACACGGAGGGCGGCAGAAAGTACTTCACCGTCAGTCCGCCGAGCAATCCCTGCGCGATCACGGCACCGAGCGCCGCGACGCCCAGCCAGCGCATCCAGCGGCGCGGCTCGGCCAGCCACAGCCACACCGTCATGATGATGGTCAGGAAGCCGACGCTCGACGCAATGAGCCGGTGGCCGTGCTCGTAGAAGATATTCGCCACCCACATCGACGGCGGGAAGGTGAACATGTTCCAGCCGTAGCTCGTCGGCCAGTCGGGGACTGACAGTCCAGCGTCGTGGCTGGTGACGAGGCTTCCGGCCAGAATCAGCAGGACGGTGCAGGCGGCAAGAAATTTCGCGAACCGATGCATCTGACTGGAGCTCGGAACCGGGAGCCAAGGGCCGGGACCTTCGTGAGGTCCTCAGCCCTTAGTTCCTGGCCCTAAGCCCTTCTGATTGCTAGTTGGTGGTCGTTGCAGCGGGCTTGAACGTGAACGCGACGTCCTTCGTTTCCTTGGCGCCGAGGGTCACGCTCGACGTTTGCGTGCCGAGCCTCTCGTGCCACGCTTCGATCGTATATGTGCCGGGCGGCAGGTTCGCCAGCGAGAACTTCCCGTCGTCCTTGGTGATCGCGAAGTACGGGTGGTCGAGCACGCCGACGTAGGCGTTCATCCAGCCGTGCACGTCGCACTTGAAGGGCACCATCACCTCTTTCGCGGTGAAGACGTGCGTCATCGTCATGCCCTGAATCGGCTGGCCGTTGTTGAACTCCTGGTTCGACTTCGGCATCGCGTGGATGTTGTGCAGCGTCGGATCGCTGTTCCGGATGGTGAGCTCCTGCCCGACGCGCATGCCGAACACGTGCGGATGGTAGCGGCACTCCTTCTGGTCGATCGTCGGCTTGTCGGTCGGCGGATCGTAGACGTAGTTGCCGAGGCCGTCCTTCACGTACACGAACACGTTCGCGAGCGACTTGCCGTCGCTGCCGACCGTGTAGGTTTCCTGGAACTGGGGTCCTTTCGCTTCGCGGATGCAGACCGGGTCCGCGTTCATCTTGATCGCTTCGTTCTTGGGCGCGGTGCCATCGAGGACGACCGTGCCCTGGACGGTACCCGCCGTTGCCGGGTCGACCTTCTGGCCCCCCTGCGCCGCGGGCGCCGAGGTGGCCGCCGTGTTCGACGCATCCTGACCGCCGCCGCCGCACGCTGCTACCGATATCGAAAGTGCCGTTCCGAGAACCCAGGCGTTTCGTTGGCGCATTGATCTCTCCTGAACAAAAAAGACTGTAGGCAAAACAACCGGTATTCTACCTTGCCCGGTCAGCGGCGTCTCGCCCGGGCGCCGTGGCGAGCCTTGGCCGGAGCGTGCCCCTCGCTGGCGCTCGCGTGCTCGCGTGTTTGGGCCGCGGCCCCTTCCTGCGGATTCGCGCCGGCCTCGCGCAGCTTCCGGTCGACCCGGTCCGCGATCCAGTGCGGATCCCACCACTCGACCGGGTTCACCATGCGGCCGCCGACAAGCTGCGTGAAGTGCAGGTGATCGCCGCCGGCCAGCCCGGTCGAATCGCTGCGTCCGATCTGCTGTCCCCGTTCGACCTTGTCCCCGACCTTCACGTCGAACGACATCAGGTGGCCGTACAGCGTCTGGACTCCCATCCCATGGTCGATGATCACGCAGTTTCCGTAGATGCCCAGCCAGCTGGCGTTGACGACGACGCCGCGGTTGGCGGCGTGGACGGGGACGTGTTCCGTCACCGCGAGGTCGAAGCCGAGGTGGACCTGCTGGTCCACCTCTTTGCCGCCGTAGATGTAGGTTCGATGATCCGCGAAGCTCGCTTCGACCTGCGAATTCCCGAGCTGGACGAACGGTCCGTCCCACAACTTCGTCGGCGCCGTCTTCGCGGCAAAGGCTGCGATTTCGTCCGTGTTGATCTTGCG
>DATBHR010000085.1:0-35278 GCA_036557365.1 Vicinamibacterales bacterium | reverse complement strand
TATCCGAAGATCGGCGGGTTGTCCACGGCGAGCAGCAGGCGCAGGCGGATGGCCGCCGTCATTTCGCTGTCGCCGAGATGATGCACCACCTCGCGCGCCGACCATTTGTGCGGCGCCGGGCGTGCGTCGAGCTCCTCGTCGGTCGCGCCGACGAGCGCGTCGGCCACCGCGCGGTAGCCGTCCTTGTACTGATCGATCAGCTTCTTGCGGGTCTCAGCATCCATATCGGTGGTCCCGCGCCTGTCAGCCCCGCGTCTTGGCGATGCCGGGCGCCGCGGTCTCCTTGGCCGCAGTCGTGTCCAGATGGTGGGTGATCAGATGCGTCCGCAGATGATCGAACGCTTCGCTCGGCGTTTCCGCGAAATGCAGCAGCTCCAGGTCTTTTTCCGCAATCGCGCCCCATTCGGCCATCGGCTCGAGATGCAGCACCTGGTCCCAGTATTCGCGGCCGTAGAGCACGACCCCGATCTTCTTCGACAGCTTGTCGGTCTGCACCAGGGTCAGAATCTCGAACAGCTCGTCGCAGGTCCCGAACCCGCCGGGGAAGATGACCAGCGCCTTCGAGAGGTACGCGAACCAGAACTTGCGCATGAAGAAGTAGTGGAATTCGAAGTGCAGACCGTCGGTGATGTAGGGATTGGCGCCCTGCTCGAACGGCAGCCGGATGTTCAACCCGATCGTCTTGCCGCCGGCTTCGCGCGCTCCGCGGTTGGCGGCTTCCATGATGCCCGGACCGCCGCCCGACGTCACGACGAAGCGGTGGTTCTCCGACTGCAGCGAGTTGCTCCACGTCGTCAGCAGCCGCGCAAGCTCGCGCGCCTCTTCGTAGTACCGGGCCCACTCGAGCGCTTTCCGCGTCTTCGTCAGCTCGCGCTCGTAGTGATCGTCCGCATTGCGCACACCGCGCGCCTTCAGCGTGCGCAGCGCCCGCTCGGCGCGCTCGCGGCTGTCCACCCGCGCGGATCCGAAGAAGACGACGGTGTCCTGGATGCGCTCTTCCTTGAAGCGCTGCAACGGCTCGAGGTATTCGGAGAGGATGCGGATCGGACGCGCTTCTTCGCTCTCGAGGAACTCCGGATGCAGATACGCGAGCGGCTGCTGCGACATACCGATCAATTTACCATCAGGTGCTATGATTCGCCGCTCATGAGACGCCGTGCTGCACCAGTCGTCGCATCCATTTTCTTGTCGTACGCGACCGTATCGAGACGATGCAGTGCGACGCTTGTCAATGTGCGCAGCGGCGCGAATGCGGCGGAGCGCCAAGGCGTCCGCTCGTGACCAAGCCGCAGGAACTCGACGTCTCGACCTTCATCGCGGCGCCGCCCGGACTCGTCCTGAAAGCGTTCTTCGACGTCCACGCGCTGCAGGCATGGTGGCTCGTACGCAACGCGGTCACGATTCCCCGCGTCCTCGGTCCGTACGCGATCGAATGGCCGCCGACCGATTTTCGTGACGAGCAGCTCGGCCGATTAGGCGGCGTTTTTCGCGGAACGGTGATGCAGGTGCAGCCGACCCAGGGCTTCTTCGTGGCCGATGCGTACTGGCTGCCGCCCGACGGCGAACCGATCGGACCGATGGCGCTGCACGTGACGGTGAGGCCGGAAGCCAACGGTACTCAGGTCCGTGTCACGCAGAGCGGATTCGAAGAGAGCGATCGGTGGCAGCGCTACTACGAGGTCGTGACGCACGGATGGGAACGTGCGCTCGCGTCGCTGAAGTCGTTGCTCGAAAAGTAACGCCACGAAACTACCGATCGGATTCGCGCGCGCGCCCTCTTCGTCTGCGGCTCGCGCGAACCATCAGGTACGCCAACGTCCCGCCGATGGCAACAGCGCCGCCGACGAGCGCCGCAGCGGCGTACGTCACCGGACCAGGAGGCGGCGGAACGGACGCGCGTTCGGCATCGGATGCCGCTCGCCTGCGCGCGAGCTCGAGCACCAGGCTCGCCTCGCCCTGCGCCATCGCCCAGCGATGATTGGCTTCGAAGACCGGCCGCAGCAGCGCGGACAGGTTGCGAATGAGCGGCTTCTCCGCCGTCAACCGCCAGTCGTACGTGATGTCCACGTGCGCGCCGTCCTGGACGAACGTCCACTGTCCGCGCCCGTCGAAATCGCCGCTGGCGACGATCGTGAGGCCCGTCGGATAGTGCGAGTCGACGACCTCGAATTCCCAGGCGAGCGTGTACGGCAGCCAGCCTTTCGTCCGCAGCCGCACGCGGCGGCCGAGACCGTGCGAGTTCGGCGCCGCGATCTCCTCGACCGACAAGTACACCGACGGCCACCAGCGCGGCAGAGCGAGCGGATCGCCAAGAATATCGGCGACCTCGCCGCACGTGCCTTCGACGCGCCAGTGCGAGACGAAGTGATAGCTATTGTCCACTCGGCGGATCGATCGGCTTTCCCTGGACATCGAGGAACGTGATGTTCGTGAAGCCTTTGAGCTGATCTTTCACCTTCGCGTAGTCGCCGACGATTGCGATGACCGTGTTGTCCGACCCAAGCAGCGTGCCTGCGGCGGTTTTGACCTGCGCCGCGGTGATACCGGCGATTTTGGCGCGGTAGGTTTCGGTATAGTCCTTCGGCAGTCCGAAGACGTACACGTTGTTGAGCGTCGCGGCGAGTCCATTCTGCGTCGCCGTCTGGATCGGAAACACTCCGCGCATGTACTGCTTGGCGGACTGCAACTCCGCGCCGTCGCTGCCATCGGCGCGCATCTTGTCGATTTCCTTGAAGACCTCGCTCAGCGTCGCACCGGTGACCTCGTTGCGCACGTCGGCGCTGAAACGATAGAAGCCGGCGTCGGCGAACCCGGTCAGCACGGATCCGGGCGAATACGTGTATCCCTTCTCCTCGCGGATGTTCCGCACGATCCTGGAGTCGAACGCGCCGCCGAAGACGGTGTTCGCCAGCGATAGCTCGAACCAGCGGGGATCGCTGCGCTTGACGGCAAAGTTGCCCGCCGAGATCGACGACTGGATGCTGTTCGGCCGCTGCACGAAATAGACATGACGTCCGGTCAGCTGCGGCGCGGCGGCGAACGTCGGCTTCGGCACGTCGCCGGCTGTCCACGCGCCGAAACTCTTCTCGACCGCCGCGATCATCGCGTCCGGCTCGATGGCGCCGACGATGAGGACGAACGCGTTCCCTGGACGGTAGTGACTTTTGTGGAACGCGTCGATCTTCTGCCGGTCGATGGCCTTCAGCGTCGCTTCCGTCTCGGACGTTCTCGCGTAGGGATGCTGGCCGAAGAGCGCCGTGCGGAACGTCCGGTTGGACAGGAACTGCGGCGACGACTCGCGCTGCGCAACACCCTGCAGGTGCTGCTGCTTGAGAATCGCCACTTCGTCAGCGGGCATCGTCGGGTTGATGATGACGTCGGCGAGTAGATCGACGAGCTTCGGCGCGAATTCCGAAAGGCCGCGCAGCGTCAACGCGCTGAAGTCCTGCGACACGCCCGCCGACAGCGACCCGCCCATCCCGAACGCATCGCGGCGGACCTCCTTGCTCGTCCGCGTCTTCGTCCCTTCCTGAATCGCTTCGGCGGTGAGCTGAGCGAGACCGGTCTGATCGGCTGGATCGCTGGCATATCCCGACAGCACGGTAACCGTGACGGTCACTTTCGGGACCGCCGTCTGCCTGGTGGCGATGACGCGCAACCCGTTCGGCAGCGTCCGCTCGACCCGCGGCGCGAGCTGGAACGGCCGTTCGGGTCCGACGGCGGGGATGCCCTGGGCCTGGAGCGGCGCGGCCGCTGCGACGAGCGTCGAGCCCACGAACGCGGCGCGAACGACGTGTTTCGTCCACATCATCATTTCGTGCCTCCTTCGGGAACGCGATCAATCACCGTGCGATTCGTCGGCACGAGATATTTCCGCGCCGCCGATCGCACATCCGTCGCCGTGATCTTGTCGAGGTCGCTGAGAATCGTGTTGATCCGGTTCGGATCGTTGTCGTAAAGCGCCAGCGCGGCGAGCAGGTCGGTCCGCCCGAAGCCGGCGATGATGCCGCCTTCGAGGTTCTCGAAGAACTGCGAGCGGAAATTGACCTTCGCGCGCTGCAGTTCCTCGTCGCTGATGCCGTGCTCCTGCACGGAGCTGATGACTTTGTCCACGACCTTCAGCACGTCCGGCGCTTTCAGCCCGGGACGGTAGTCGACGCGGAACGTGTAGAGCATCGGCCCGTTGTAGTCGAAGTTGTTTCCCAGGCCGTAGTTGAACCCGCCGGCGACGTTCGACGCGATCTGATTCTCTTTGATGAGCGCCTGGAACAGCATCGAGCTCTCGTCGCTCACGAGCAGGGGATCGAGCAGCGACAGCGCGAAGAAGTCCTTCGTCATGCGGTCGGGGAGGTGGTAGCCGAACGCGACCGCCGGCGTTCGCGCCAGCTTGTCGGTCTCGACGAACGATTTCTCCGCCGTCTGCGGCGGCTCGGTGATGTCGGGCCGCGGCGGCAGGTCGCGCTTCGGAATGCTGCCGAAGTGCTTCTCCGCCAGCGCCATGACTTCGTCCGGCGTCGCGTCGCCGCCCACCACCAGCACCGCGTTGTTCGGCGCGTAGTACGTCTCGAAGAACTTCTTCACATCGTCGATCGTGGCCGCCTCGAGGTCGTGAAGATCGCCGTAGAAATTGTGCGCGTTGTACCAGTTCGTGTTGGCCTTCTGCGGAAGACCCAGCCAGTCGAACGCGCCGTACGGCTGGTTGAGCACGTTGACGCGCACTTCCTCGCTGACGACGTCCTTCTGGTTCCTGAGATTCTCGGGCGTGATCTTCAGCGCTCGCATGCGGTCGGCCTCGAGGTACATCGCAAGCTCGAGGGCGTTCGACGGCATGACCTCGAAGTAGTTCGTGTGATCGAACCTGGTCGATCCGTTGAGCGTGCCGCCGTTCGCGTTCACGAGGCGGACGTGCTCGAACTTGCCGACGTGCTCCGATCCCTGAAACATCAGGTGCTCGAAGAGGTGGGCGAACCCGGTCCGATCCTTCGGCTCGATCCGGAAGCCGATGCGGTACATCACCTCGACGGCGACGACGGGTGCCGCGTGATTTTCGCTGACGACGACGCGGAGGCCGTTCGGCAGGGTCCGATAGAAAACCGGAACCGAGAAATTGGATGATGAATTGCCCGTCTGCGCACCAGTGGTCGCAGAAGCGAACATCATCGCGGCACACACGACGATGAGCGACGCTCTTCGCATAGTTCGTGAATCTACCATAGGCACATAGACGAAATTTTCGACGCGGGAGATTGGCCGCGCCGACGAAAACAGCGGACAGCGTGAATGCGCTCAGCCCGCGTACGGTCGGATGCCGCGTCCGACGAAGGCGATCATCAGGCGCCGCCGCAGTTCGTTCGCCACGCGGCCCTGGTTGAGCGGCAGCGTCTTGAACTTCACGCGCAGCGTGGCGAAGCCGTCCGCCAGCGACTCGATCCCGACGATGTCGAGCGGCGCCAGAATCACCGGCGACCACGCCTCGTCGCGCTGCATGGCCGCGCCGACTTCGCGCGCGGTGCCCATGACGCGATCCACGTTCTCCCGGTACGCGATGCGCACGTCCACGACCGCGTACGCGAATTGTTTGCTCAGGTTGGCGAGCGACGTGATCGTGCCGTTCGGAAACACCTGAACCGCACCTTCGCCGTCGCGCAGCACGATGGTCCGCAGGTTGATCTGTTCCACGGTTCCACCGACGCCGTTGATTCGCGCAGAGTCGCCCACGCGCACCTGATCTTCGAGGATCAGGAAGAAGCCGGAGATGACATCGCGGACCAGGTTCTGCGCGCCGAAGCCGACGGCGAGGCCGGCGATGCCGGCGCCGGTCAGGATCGGCAGCACATCGATGCTCAGCTCGCGGAGCATCATCAACCCCGCGACGAACCCGACAGCCGTCGTCGTCAGGCGAACGAGGATGCCGCCGAGCGTTGCGGCGCGCCGCTGCCATTCAAGATCTGCGGCCGCGTGGCGTTTTCCGAGCTTGTACTGCAGGTGCTCGATCGCCAGGTGCAGGACGCGGGCGACGATGAAGGCGGCGGAGCCGATGATGAGCAGGTTGACGCCGTGCGTGAGCGTCCAGTGCAGGAGCTTGCGCGGATTCCACTCCGTCTCCTGGATGCCGAAGCGATCCAACGCGAGTGAGATGCTCGCAATCGCGGCGATGCCGTACGCGAGCAGCGTCAGCGCGCGGATCATCTGGCGGGCCCGCGTCTGCACCGCCTCGCGATTCTCGGCGTTGGCGATCTCGAGCGCGCCGAGAACCCGCTGGGTCATGAAGCGCGCGAGGCGCACGAGCACGGTCGCGATGACGAAGGCGAGCAGGACCGTGATGACCGTGGTGTAGTTGATCGACATCAGAGGCGTCGAATCTTGAGGTAGTTGGCGTCGGTGCGGCCGAGATCGGCGCTGACGCTGACGAACACCGCGGCCGCGCCGGACGCGACCATGCCGCGTTCGACGAGCGCGGTGCCGATTCTGGCGCTGGCCTCGTCGAGATTGTCGCCAATCGCCATCTGAATCGGGACGACGCCCCAGTAGAGCGCGAGGCGCCGCGCCGTGATGTCGCGCTCGGTCGCCGCGACGATCGGCGCGTGCGGGCGCAGCGTCGACAGGCGCCTCGCCGTCGTGCCACCGCGCGTGACCGCGACGATGGCCCGCGCGTCGCTGCGCTCGGCGAGCGTGACCGCCGCCTCGCAGAGCGCCTGCTCGTGGTCGTAGTGCGCGCCGGACGGGACGACCGAACGCATCTCGAACTCCGGACTCGCCTCCGCGTCCCGGATAATCGCGTCGAGCGTCTGCACCGCCCGCGATGGATACGCGCCGGCGGCGGTCTCGCCCGCCAGCATGATCGCGTCGACGCCGTCGTCCACCGCGTTTGCCGCGTCGTTGACTTCGGCGCGCGTCGGCCGCGCTTCGAACGTCATCGATTCGAGAACCTGTGTCGCCACGATGACCGGCTTGCCGGCGCGCCGCGCCTGGCGCGTCACTTCTTTCTGAACGCGCGGTACGTGCTCGAGCGGCAGCTCGAGACCAAGGTCGCCGCGCGCCACCATCACCGCGTCGCTGGCTTCCAGAATCGCCGCAAGATTCTCCACGGCGCGTGGTCGCTCGAGCTTTGCCACGATCAGCGTCTCCGCCGCACCCGCGTCCGCGAGCAGCTGACGGGCCTGCCGCAGATCCGCGGCCGTCTGGACGAAGCTCAGGCCGATGAGATCGACGCCGAGCGACACGCCGAACTTCAGGTCCTCGACGTCTTTCTCGGTGATCGCCGCAGCGGGCAACTCGACGCCGGGCGCGTTGATCCCCTTGTTCTCGCCGACCTCGCCTCCGTCCACGACCTTCGTCGTGATCTCGGTGCCGTCGGTGGCTTCGACGTGGAGCTCGACCGTCCCGTCAGCAAGCAGCAGCCGATCGCCGTGCCGCACGCTCTTCGCCAGCGCCGCGAACGTCGTCGACACGCGTCCGGGCCGGCCGGCGAAATCGCCCGTGGCGATGACGAGCGTGTCACCGGCCTTCGCGGCGAACGACTTGTGATCGACGAGCAGGCCGGTGCGAATCTTCGGTCCGCCGAGATCCTGGAGGATCGCGACGTCGCGATGGGCGCGCGCGGCAGCGGCGCGAATCCGGGCGTATGCCGCGCCCTGCGATGCATGCGTGCCGTGCGAAAAGTTGAGTCGGAAGATGTCGGTGCCAGCGGAGATGAGCGAGTCGAGCACGGCGTCGGAATCGCTGGCGGGTCCGACGGTCGCGATAATCTTGGTGTGCCGCATGAAATGGTGTGGCGCGCGGCCGACCGGTCCGAGTCATGGGCGGCCACGCGGTCCACTAGAATACTCCGATGGGTCAGATCGTACCGGATGCGATCGAAGACTACCTCGCGAGCCTCAACCGTGCCACGGATGCGCTGCTTGCCGACATCGCCCGAGCGGGCGTCGAACGGAAGCTTCCGCTCGTCGACGCCGAAGTCGGCGCGCTGCTCCAGCTGCTTGCGACGGCGATCGGCGCCCGCCAGATTCTCGAAATCGGTACAGCGGTCGGGTACTCGGGCATCTGGCTCGCGCGTGCACTCCCGCTCGACGGCCGCCTGATGACGATGGAGATGGACGCGGAGCGCGTTCGCGAAGCGCGCGAGAATTTCACGCGCGCGGGTCTCGGCGAGCGTGTCGCCGTCATTCAGGGCGACGCGCAACGGATGATCGCCAAGGCGTCGGGACCGTTCGACTTGATCTTCCAGGATGGCGACAAGCGGCTCTACGTGCCGCTGCTCGATCGCCTCGTCGCGCTGCTGCGGCCCGGCGGCCTCCTCGTGACCGACAACGTGCTGTGGGACGGAAAGGTCGTCCCCGGATTTGCAAAGGACAGCGCGGACGACGACAATACGCGCGCGATTGTCGAGTACAACCAGCGCGTCGCAGCGCACCCGGCGCTCCTGACATCGACGGTCCCGCTCCGCGACGGCGTGTCCATTTCCATCAAGCGTCCAGACCGATGACTATCGAATCCTGGCTTCAAGCCGCTGTCGCCGACGCGGAACGGCGAGGGCTGCCCGAGCTCCGCGCAATCCTCGAGAACCTGGCGCGTGCCACCGCTGCCCTGCGCGCGGCTGATTTCAACGACACGCCGCTCCCCACATCAAAGACGACGACCCGCTCATGACCAGCATCGATGAATTCGGCCGGCGGCTCCGCGCCAAAGAGATCACGTGCGAACAAGCCGTCGAGGCCTCTCTCAAGAAGATTGACGAGACGCGCGAGCTGAACGCGTTCATCCTCGTCATGGCCGACGAGGCGCGGCGGCAGGCGCGCGAGCTCGACGAGGAGCTCGCGTCGGGACGAGACCGCGGGCCCCTGCACGGCGTGCCGATCACGATTAAGGATCTGCTCGACATCCGCGGCACGGCGACCACCGCCGCGTCGCGCGTTCGCGAGGGACACATGGCGGATCGCGACTGCCCCTCGGTCGCGCACCTGCGGCAGGCCGGCGCGATTTTCCTCGGCAAGAACAACCTGCACGAATTCGCCTTCGGCACCACGAACGAGGATTCCGCGTTCGGTCCTTCGCGCAACCCGTTCGATACGAAACGATCGCCCGGCGGATCGAGCGGCGGATCGGCTGCGGGCCTGGCGGCCGGCGTCGGCCTCGCGACGATCGGCACCGACACCGGCGGATCGATCCGGATTCCGGCCGCGCTATGCGGCCTCGTCGGCCTCAAGCCGACCATCGGCGAGGTCTCGGTCGAGGGCGTCGTGCCGCTGTCGAAGACGATGGATCACGTGGGCCCCCTGACGTTGAACGTCGCCGACGCGTGTCTCGTCTATCACGCGCTGCTTGGCGATGCGGCGGCGGCGCTGCCGGCGCCGATGCCGATGAGCGGCCTGCGCCTGGCCGTGCCGCGCCCGTACTTCTGCGATCTGCTGGACGACGGCGTGCGGGCCGCGTTCGACGCGGCGCTCGCTCGTCTGCGCGATGCCGGCGCGCACGTCGACGACATCGAGATTCACCACGCGGCGGACATCGGGCCGGTCTATCTCCACCTCGTGCTGAGCGACGCTGCCGCGTACCACGCGGCGACGCTCGACAGCATGCCTGACCGGTACACGCCGCCAGTTCGTCTTCGACTCGAGATGGGACGCTACGTGCTCGCCGAGGACTACGTTCGCGCGCTCGCCGGCCGCGCGATGCTCATCCGCGAAGTCGACGCCGCGCTGGCGCAGCACGACGCGCTCGTGCTGCCGACGCTGCCGATTCCGGCGCCGCTTCTCGGCGCCGCCACCGTGGACGTGGCCGGCACCAGTCAGGTGATCCGCAACATCATGCTGCGGCTCACGCAGCTCTTCGACGTCACCGGCCATCCGGCGATCTCGATTCCGGCGGATCGCACGAAGAGCGGACTGCCGTGCGGGGTCCAACTGATCGGCTGCCGTCACAAGACGGACGCGCTGCTGCGCGTCGCGCTCGCATGCGAGCGCTTCATCACCCCGACGGCTGCGCCCGCCTGAAGTTCGTCACGCGCCGCGCAGCTGGCTCGGCGCTTTTTCCGGACGTGGATCGGGAGACGGCGGCTGAATGTCGGGCGGACCCTCCGGAGGCGCGATGTCAGGCGGCGGCACCGGCTTGATATCCGGCTCCGGCGGATCGACGGCGTCAGGCGGCCGCGGGAACGGCGGTTTCGACGGCTGCTCTATCATGCAGGCGGCCGTGCAAGAACGCCGCCTGCCTTCTACACGTCGAGACCGACGGCACGCATGAGCGCCAGCGCATTGCTGTGCTGCACGACGCCGGGCCGCATACGATAGTCGAACGCAAGCAATCCGTTCTCGAGTCGATCCTCGAAATGCATGTTCAGCGCGACCCCGCCGAGCTTCTCCGGCAGCTCGGTCAGCGCGAGATCGTGCGTCGTCACGAGGCCGATCGCGTTCAGGCTGACGAGGGCTCGAACGATCGCTTCCGCACCAATCCTTCGATCGTACGAATTGGTGCCGTGCAGGATCTCGTCGAGCAGGAACATCGTCGGCGTGGTGCGCGCACCCGCCACGATGTCTCGAATCCGGAGAATCTCCGCGTAGAAGCGCGAGTGGCCCGCCTGCAACGAGTCCTCGACCTTGAGCGTGGCGCCGACGCAGACGGGTGATACGCGCAGACGCGACGCGCGGATTGGCGCGCCCATCAGCGCGAGCACGACGTTGACGCCCACCGAACGCAGCAGCGTGCTCTTGCCCGACATGTTCGAGCCGCTCACGACGAGCACGTGAGGAGCGGCGCCACCGAGCGCGACGTCGTTCGGTACGCACGCCGACTCGGGCATCAGCGGATGCGCAACCGCCGCCGCCTCGAACACGGGACCGCCCTCCACGAGCTCCGGAAACGGATCGCGCGGGTGTTCGAATGCGTACGTCCCGACGGCGGAGAACGCCTCGAGCTCGCCGATGCCGTTCAGCCACTCCACGACGTGAGCGCCGTACGCCGCGTGCCAGCGGTCGATCGCGACGGCGAGCAGCTGCGGCAGGAGCAGCGCGAACGCGATCGGCGCGAACATCTGATTGCGCGTCGAATCGAGCCACGACACCAGCCGTCGGAGCTGCGCGATCCGCTGCGATGGCGGCACGCCGCGCGTGAGCAGCGAATCCCTGATCTGCGCGAGCCGCGGCGCCGCGAACGACTCGGTTTCGATGCGCGCGAGCACGTCGCGCACGAGCGCGAGGTCGCGGTCCGCGGTCGCGATTCGGCCGAGTACGAGCTGCACCGGCCGGCGCCAGGCGAGCGCGAGCGCCATTTCGACGAGCAGCCAGCCGAGCAGCCAGCCGCTGGCCAGGCGATCGCCGAACACGAGCGCTGCGACCGCAAGCATGACGATCGCGCACGCGACCAGGATGATCGCCGACGCGGTTCCCAATCCGGCAGGCTCGGCGCGCGCCCACGCTGCCATCGTTCCGGTGCGGCTGACGTCGCTCTCCGCAGAAAGGACGGCGAGGTCTTCGCGGAAATCGATCTTCGTGCGGAGCTCGTCGACGGCCGCATGACGCCTGGTAACTTCCGGGTTGGACGCGCCCTCCGCAACCCAATGCGCCAGCGTCTCCTCGCCGGCTTCTGTGTTGGCGGTGTTCAGCAGCTCGAAGAGCGACGCTCGACCAAACAGATCGAGATCGCGCGCGCACGGATGAAGCCCGGTGAACCGCTCGCCGTCGCGTGCCCGTCGTGTCCATCGACCGTCGAGCCGATCCAACCCGCGGGCGTACCACAGCGCCGCACGACGCGCGCGCTCGACGCGCTGCAGCACGCGCGCGTGGATCACGATCAGCGCGACGAAGGCGACGACGGGCGCCAGGAGCCACTCCACGGCGATGGCGTTGCGGACGATGGACAGCCAGAAGACGAGGACGGCAGCAGCGGCAATCCCCAGCCGGCTGTTCGAGATGATGAGATGCGAGGAATCGAGCGCGGCAATGCGCTCGCGCCAGCCCTGAAGCCGCCGCTCGTACTCGGGCTTCGGTTCAATCACTGGATCACGGTCGGGCGTCGTCTCGAAGCAGCGTACGTGCGAGCGTCATGTAGTGGTCGACCGCGCCGGTCAGCTCGGTGATCGAAATGTACTCGTCTTCGGTGTGGGCGAGGTGAATCGAACCTGGACCGAAGAGGAGCGGCTCGCCCCACGCGTCGAGGAACGGGATGTCGGTCGTGAACGGAAACACGGAAGTATCGAAACCCGGCATCGTTTTCATCCGCACCGGCGGCACTTCGAGGACGTCGTCTATGGCGACCCGGGATCCCAGTGCCGCGACAGCGTGCCGTACTTCGTTCGCGTCGCAAACGGTCCGAAACATCACCTCGGCCTCCGCCGTCGGCGACACGACGTTCGGCGCGATGCCGCCGGCAATCAGTCCGACGGTGTAGTGCGTGTTGCCGAGCACCGCATCCTTCGGCAACGCCACCGACCTCAACGCGATGAGCGTATCGATCAACTTGTCGATCGCCGATTCACCGAGTTCCGGAAACGAGGAGTGGGCGGCACGCCCGCTCGCGCGGAGCTTCAATCGCAGGATGCCGCGCGTCGCGATGCCGAGACGGCTGTCGGTCGGCTCGCCATCGATCAGGAACCGGCAGCCGTTCGCAAACTTGTTGGCTTCGCGCGCGCCATCGCTCCCGCGCTCTTCGCCGACGACGAAGACGAGGCCGACGCGCGACTCGCCCTCGCGCCGGAGACGATCCGCAGCCGCGACCTGCGCCGCCAGGATGCCTTTTGCATCGCAGGATCCACGTCCGTGCAATCGATCGCCCGACACACGGCTGGGAAAAAACGGCGGGACGCAGTCGAAGTGCGTCGAGAACACCACCCTGGGCTCGGCAACGGTGGCGATCACATTGAATCGCGACGTGTCGACGCGCTGCTCGGTGACCGCAAACCCGCGCCCACGCAGGTAGTCGGCGAGCCATCGGCCTGCCTCGCCTTCCCGGCCGGTCGTCGAGTCAATGTCGACGAGCGACCGGGTCAGCGCGACGACGTCGACGCGATCTAGCGAATCCACGCCTCGAGCTCCGTGCGTGTATCGGTTCTGGCGTCGCGGTACTTGACGATCACCGGCGTCGAGAGCGCGAGGCCCCACTCCGGGCCGCGCCCGCCGGTGACCGCGCGGGCGCCGGGGACCACCACCGCTCCCTCAGGAACGACGAGCGGACAATCCGAAGTCGGTTTGATGATCTGGCCGCGCACGAGATCGTAGACCGGCGTCGATCCCGTCAGGACCGTGCCCGCGCCGACGACCGCACGCGTCTTGATGACCGCGCCTTCGTAGATGCCCGTATTGCCGCCAATCAGCGCATCGTCTTCGACGATGACGGGCATGGCGCCGACCGGCTCGATGACGCCGCCAATCTGCGCGCCGGCGCTGACGTGGACGCGCGCGCCCACCTGCGCGCACGAGCCGACGAGCGCGTGCGAGTCGATCATCGTGCCGTCCCCGACGAACGCGCCGATGTTGACGAACATCGGCGGCATGCAGATGACGCCGCGGCCGATGTGCGCGCCATCGCGGATCGACGATCCACCGGGCACGATGCGGACGCCTTCCTGGACGCCGCGGCTGAACGCGCGAATTGGCAGCGTGTCCTTGTCGAAGAACGGTTCGTGCCGCTCGTTGTGCGTCAGCGACATGTCAATCGTCGCGCCGAAGCGAAAGCCGAGCAAAATGCCCTGCTTCACCCACGTGTTGACGCGCCATCCGCTTGGGCTCGCCGCATCCGGTTCGGCGGCGCGGACCTCGCCGCTCGAGAGCGCGTCGCGCAGCCGCGCAAACGCGTTTCGCGCCTGGTCCGGATTTGCGCCGTCGCCCGCGGAGACGAGTGATTCGATCTGCTCGCGCAGCGTCAACCTACACCATCGCCGCTTTGAGAAGGTTGAGCTCCTTCAGCCACTGCGCGATCTTCTGGCGCGATTCAGCCTTCGGCGGGCACATCGGCAACCGATAGTGCTCCTCGAGCAGACCCATTGCCGCCATCGCGGCTTTCACCGGGATGGGATTGGCTTCCACGAAGTTGCCGAGCATCAGCGGCAGAATCTGCGTGTGAGTCGCGCGCGCGCCGGCAAAATCGCCGCGTTCCGCGGCCTCGACCATCTGCGCCATCTCGGACGGAATCTCGTTCGACGCGACCGAAATAATCCCGTGGCCGCCGACCGCCATCAGCGGCAGCGTCAGTGCATCGTCTCCCGAGAGCACGATGAAGCCGCTCGGCACCGCACGGCTGATCTCGCACATCTGCGTCACGTTCCCCGAGGCTTCCTTGACGCCGACGATGTTCGGAATCTGCGCGAGGCGGACGAGCGTCGCGACTTCGACGTTGGCGCCGGTCCGACCCGGAACGTTGTAGACGATGATCGGCAGCGGCGTGCTTTCCGCGATGGCTTTGTAGTGCTGGTAGAGCCCTTCCTGCGACGGCTTGTTGTAGTAGGGCGTCACCGACAGCAGACCGGCGGCGCCAGCCTTTCGCATCAGCTCCGCGAGATGAATCACCTCGCGCGTATCGTACCCGCCCGCTCCCGCCAGGACCGGCACGGCGCCCTTCGCTTCGTCCACGAGGATTTCGACGATGCGCGCGCGCTCGGCGTCCGTGAGCGTCGGATTTTCTCCGGTTGTTCCGCAGGGACAGAGGAAATGGACGCCGCCGTCGATTTGCCGCCGCGCGAGGCGGCGAACCGCCGGCTCATCGAGCGCCCCGGTTTTCGTAAACGGTGTGACGAGTGCGGTGCCGACTCCGGTAAAAGGCTTTCTCATGATGTTCTCTTTGATTTACTGGCGGCGGGGGCCCACCCCCGCCGCGTACTTCGCTGATACCTCGCTCGGGCTGGAAACTGTCGCCCTCTCTCGGTATGGCCGCGGGCGCTCTGATCCTCGATCAGCAATCCGCAATCCGCAATCCGCAATCTCCAATCAATCCGCAATCCGCAATCCTCAATCCGCAATGAGAACGTTCTTCATCGTGAACCACCCTTGCTTGCCCTTGACCCACTTCGCTGCGGCGAGCGCGCCGCGCGCAAACGCGGTCCGGTCGCGCGCGGTGTGCGTGAGCGTGATAGTTTCCGCCGGACCGTCGAATCCGATGGTGTGCGTGCCCGGAATGAATCCCGCGCGCGTCGACGAGACATCGATTCCGCGGCTGAAGCCGCCGTCGCGCATCGCGCGTTCCAGCAGCATCGCGGTTCCCGACGGCGCATCTTTTTTCGCGGAGTGATGCGATTCGTGAACGAACGCGCCGAAATCGTCCTGATGTGCGAACAGCAGCGCCGCTCGCGACACCAGCGCCTCGAACAGCACGACACCGGTCGAGAAGTTCGGCGCGGCGACGGCGCCGACGCGGCCGTCGGCGACCGCCTGGCGAACGCGGGCTTCGTCCTTCTGCCACCCGGTCGTGCCGATCACGAGATTGATCCCGCGCCGGGCCAGTATGACGGCGTTGTCAGCGACCGCGCCGGCGGTCGAGAAGTCGATCGCGACATCGACGCTGTTCCAGCGGGCATCATCCGCGCCGCCTGTGTGCTGCGGCGATTGCGGATCCACGACGCCTGCGACCTCGCAACCGTACTGCGGGGCGAGATCGCCGACGAGCCTGCCCATCTTGCCGTAGCCGACCAGCAGAATCTTCACAGGTCCTCAGAAGAACGTTTCGTGTAGCCGCATCATCGCATGCGGCACGTCGGAGTTGCGCAAGACAAACGTGATGTTCCGCCGCGACGCCGCCTGCGACACGAGCCGCAGTGGAATCCGTTCGAGCGCCGTCACGGCCCGCCCGAACAACGACGCCTCGGTTCGTAGATTCTCTCCCACCACGCAGATGATCGCCATCTCGCGCTCGCAGCTGACGTCCGCGAAATTGCGGAGGTTGTCCACGATGGACTCGAGCCGGCGCGTGTCATCAACTG
Source organism: Vicinamibacterales bacterium (assembly GCA_036557365.1). Lineage (GTDB taxonomy): Bacteria > Acidobacteriota > Vicinamibacteria > Vicinamibacterales > CAVVIG01 > DATKHR01. The sequence goes on along the minus strand of DATBHR010000085.1, from coordinate 19,374 downwards.
TCACCGACACGCTGACCTCGGACGTCGTCACGACGTCCACCGGCGTCCTGAGCCGCTCGAACACCTCGAACAGCCGCCGCAGGAAGCCGTGGGCCATCAGCATGCGGGTGGACGTGATGTCGATGACGGTCACGTCGCGCTTGCACGCGATGGCCGTCAGCGGCCCGTTCGCGCCCGCGCCGTCGGCGGTGATGCGCGTCCCCGGGTTCTCCGGCCGCCTCGAGTTCAGGATGCGGACCGGAATGTTCTTGCCGACGGCGGGAAGAATCGTGCTGGGATGGAGCACCTTCGCGCCGAAGTACGCCAGCTCCGACGCTTCCGCAAACGAAAGCTGCGGGACGACGCGCGGCTGCGGCACGATGCGCGGATCGGCGGTGAGCATGCCGTCGACGTCGGTCCAGATCTGAATCTCGTCCACGTCCAGTGACGCTCCGAAGATGGCCGCTGAATAATCCGACCCGCCGCGGCCGAGCGTCGTCGTCACTCCATTGGACGTGGCGCCGATGAAGCCGCCGAGCACCGGGATTGTCTGGCCGGCAACGAGCGGCGCGACGCGTTCGCGCGCATTCTCCTCCGTGCGGACCATGTCCGGCGCAGCGCTCGTGTGCTCGGCGTCGGTCACGAGCACCTTGCGCGCGTCGACGCACGCCGCTGGAAGACCTCGGTCGTTCATCGCGGCCGGGACGATCCGGCTGCTGACGGCTTCGCCAACGGCGAGCACCGCGTCGTGCGATCGCGGTGAGACTTCTCGAAGGACGGACAACGCGTGGACCAGCCCGCGCAGCTCGTCGAACTCGCGCGTGATGTCCGCGACGAGGGTTGCGCGGCTGTTGTTGGTGACCGCCGACGCGACGCTGATGTGGCGATCGACCAGCGCCGCGATCTCCTGGGCGGCCTTGTCACCGTCGCCGTCTTCCGCCAGCCGCGTAATCGCGACGAGCTTGTCGGTCACGCCGGCGAGCGCCGACACGACGACGACGGGCGGAACGCCGTCGGCCGACTGCTGATGCCGAACGATGCCGATCAGGCGACTGATCGCGTCGGCGTCCGCGACCGACGTGCCGCCAAATTTCATGACGACGCTCACAACAGACCTTCCCGCTGCATCAGCTCGGCATTGAGAATCGCCGCACCCGCCGCGCCGCGAATCGTATTGTGTCCGAGCGCAACGAACTTGTAGTCGAGGACCGCGCACGGCCGCAGGCGTCCGACGGTCACGGCCATGCCGCCATCGCGATGCGCGTCGAGCGCGGGCTGCGGCCTGTTCGCCTCCGGCAGGTAGACGACCGGATGCTCAGGCGCCGAAGGGAGGCCGAGGTCCTGCGGCTTGCCGCGGAACGAATTCCACGCGTGAACCAAGGTCTCGGCGCCCGGCTTCTGCTCCGTGCCGATCGAAATCGATCCCGTGTGCCCCTCGTGAACGGGCACACGCGTCGTCGTCGCACTGATCGCAACCGGATGCGCCTGAACGGCGGAAGACCTCAGCGTCCCGAGGATTTTGTTGGTTTCAGTCTGGATTTTTTCTTCTTCGCCGCCGCCGATGTACGGGATGACGTTTGCGAGGATGTCCCACGACGCAACGCCGGGATAACCGGCGCCCGAGATGGCTTGAAGCGTCGTGATGGTGGCCTTGGTCAGGCCGAATTGCCGGAGCGGCGCGAGCGCCATCGCGAGCACGACCGTCGCGCAGTTTGGATTCGTCACGATGGCGCCCTTCCACCCGCGTGCTGCGGCCTGCGTCTTCAGCAGCGCGAGATGGTCGGCGTTGACCTCGGGGATGAGCAGCGGCACGTCGGATTCCATGCGGTAGTTGCGCGCGTTGCTGACGACGATGTGGCCGGCTTGCGCGAACGCGCCTTCGATCTCGCCTGCCACGGACGAATCGAGGCCGGAGAACACCAGCTTCGGAGCGCGGCCTGGCGTCGCAGCGTCCACCTGCCGGCTCGCGACGTCCTCGGGCAGCGGCGTCGGCAGCCGCCAGGCGGTCGCCTCGCGGTATGGCTTGCCTTCGGACCGCTGGCTCGCGCCGAGCCACGCGACCTTGAACCACGGATGCTTCGCGAGCAACGCGATGAACTGCTGGCCCACGGCTCCGGTGGCGCCAAGGATGCCGACTTCGATGGATGTCATGACTGCTCCGACGTCAAAAAAAAAGCCGACGCGGCGTGAACCGCGTCGGCTTCGTGATGGCTCGGTTGTTTCGTTCGTTAGCGGGCGAGCACACAGACTCCGACGGCGGTGGTCCTGATTTTCTTGGACCGCTTCGCCCGCTTTCGCATGTCGGAGCTCGTACGCATGAGAACGAGCGAGTATAGCATGAGGACAGATGCTCGAATCAATCTTCCACGCCTGGGAGCGCCGTCTCGCATCGGCGACGACGAATCGCGTCGTCCGTCCGTTCGAGTGGGGCACGGACTGGATTCCGGCGAACGGCCACCGGCCCACCGCAGACGAAGGGGCACGCGTTGCGGAGTGGGTCGGCGACGTGATGACAGATACCGACGCGTTCTTCACGCCGGCGGCCACATCGTCCTACACGCTCCAACCGACGGACGACGGCGCGCTGCTGACGTTTCCGAGTGCGCTTCACACGCCGCATGCGGACAACAACACCGTGTACGCGCGCTATTTTCCCGTCTCGTCGGACGGCAATCGCCGCGGCGCGACCGCTCGACGCGCCGCAGTGCTCGTGCTACCGCAGTGGAATGCCGACGCCGGCGGCCATGTCGGCTTGTGCAAGCTGCTGCAGTGGAGCGGGATGAGCGCGCTTCGTCTCACGCTGCCGTATCACGAGCGTCGCATGCCGTCCGAGCTGGAGCGCGCCGACTACATCGTGAGCGCCAACATCACGCGGACGTTGCAGGTGTGCCGCCAGGCGGTGCTCGACGCGCGACGCGCGATCGCGTGGCTCGCGGCGGAAGGATACCAGCGGATCGGCATCCTCGGAACCAGCCTCGGATCGTGCCTGGCACTGCTGACGACCGCGCACGAACCGTTGATCCGCGCGCAGGCGCTCAATCACATCTCCCCCCACTTCGCCGACGTCGTCTGGCGCGGACTGTCGACCGAGCATGTGCGCGAAGGGCTCGACGGCCATATCGAGCTCGACCTTCTGCGAACGATGTGGAAGCCGATCAGTCCGCGCTGGTATCTCGATCGGCTGCGCGATCGGCGAACACTGCTCGTGTACGCGCGCTACGACCTGTCGTTCCCCGTCGATCTATCGCGCGAACTCGTCGACGCGTTCAGCGACGAAGGCGTGCCGCACGAAGTCGCCGTCCTGCCGTGCGGGCACTACAGCACCGGGAAGGCGCCGTTCAAGTTTCTCGACGGGTACATCCTGACGAGGTTTCTGAGGAAGGCGCTCGCATAACACCGGGTGCACCGGTGCTCGGTACACGGGTGCTTTCACGTCGCTCCGACGATCGTCGCAGTCAGCGCGTCCGCGTGGGCCTTACTCGTTGCTGTTGAGACTGGATCAGCCTGACGTTCGCGACTGAGGCGCGTTTCGACAGCAGCCACAGGCGTTCGAACTGCTCGTCGCTCGCGTATTTCTTTTCCCGCGCCTCGATCAGAAGATCCTGCACTTCGCTGAGCGATCCGGTCGAGAACTGGAGGAAGCGCACGAACTCCGCCGGCCGAAACCGCGCGAAGCCCTCAGTGACGTCGCTCGAAACGGGCGCAACGGCAGTAAATGCAATCGTCTCGCGGCGCAGTTCGTCAATCAGTTGCCACGCAATGAGATCCGTGAAGTGCCGGACGGCCATGCCTCGACGCAAGCACGATGCACGCCGAAAATTCCCGATTCGCGCCGGTGCACCTGTGCACCGCTGACCGCGCACGTGCACCGTGCGCCTGAGCACCGTGCACCTCGCGAACGCACCTGTGCACCTGTGTACCGTGCACCAGTGCACCTGCGCCGTCTTTACTACAGGTATTTGAGTATTCCCGACAGAGCCTGATACAGGACCTGCGCGAGATTGCGGACGAGCGGCGAGATCTCGCCGCCGTTCACGGCGTTTGCGACGGTGACGGGATTCGTCAGGAACAGCCAGATCGTCGCGGCCGCCAGCAGGATGCTCACGACGGCGACGCAGGTGAACAGGCTGACGCTGAGGCCTTGAAGTCGCATCACACCTCGAGCACGATCTTGCCGAACTGCCCGGACTCCTCCATGCGCTGCTGCGCCTGCGCGGCGTCGCGCAGCGGAAACGTCCGGTCGATCACCGGCGCGAGCTGACCGTTGAAGAAGTACCGCGAGGCCTGCAGCAGCTCGCCCTTCGTGCCCATGTAGGACCCCAGAATCTGAAGCTGCTTCGCGAAGAGCGCCGCCAGATCGAGCGCGCCGTTGGTGCCGGTGGTCGCGCCGCAGGTCACGAGCCGGCCCCCTGCGGCGAGCGCGCGCACGCTCCTGGCCCATGTCGCCTCGCCAACATGTTCTATGACGACATCAACTCCCCGCTTGTTCGTCAGCCGCCTGACCTCCTCCGCAATGTCCTGCCGGTAATGGTCGATGACATGGTCGGCCCCCAGCGCCCGCGCGCGCTCCAGCTTCTCCGCCGACCCGGCCGTTGCAAGGACGCGCGCGCCGTGCAGGCGCGCAATTTGAATCGCCGCCTGGCCCACGCCGCTGCCCGCCGCAAGGATCAGCACATCGTCGCCGGCCGCGACGCGCGCCTTGGTGACGAGCATGTGCCACGCGGTGACGAACGTGAGCGGAAAGGCAGCCGCGGTCACGAAGTCAACGTGCGATGGAATCGCGACCAGATTCTGGACCGGCACCTTGACGAATTCGGCGTAGCCGCCGGGATGATTGCGGTACCCCAGGACTTCGTACTGCGGGCACTCGTTGTCGCGCCCCGCGAGGCAGGCGGCGCATCGGCAGCAGCTCACGCCGGCCTGGAGCATCACGCGCTGTCCGATCGGCACGCGGTCCGCGGCCGCGGCAACGACCTCGCCCGCGACGTCGCTGCCCGAGATGTGCGGCAGCGGGATCGACACGCGCGGCAGGCCTCGCCGTTCCCAGAGATCGAGATGATTGAGTGCGCACGCGCGGACGCGAACGAGCGCCTCGCCCGGCGCGAGCTCGGGGTCGGGCACGTCTTCGTACCGCAGCACGTCGACGCCGCCGTGTGCGTGAAAGCGAACGGCCTTCATGGGTGTCGATGCGGTCCGATCGGCGACCGGCGATCTACGTGGTGCGAACGCTCGAGCGATCGTCGACCGATGATTCGGTCCAGCGGAAGTTTATCAAAACGTGTCTGCCGAAAGGACCAGCGGCTCGGCAAAACCTGCGCGGGCAAGCTCGGGTCCGAAGGTGTTCAGGTCGCCGACGACGAGCGTCGTCAGGCCGGCCGGATCGAGATAGTCAGTCATCACGCGCGACACCTCGTCGCGTGTGATCGCTTCGACGCGCGGCACGAACTCGGCGTAGTGATCGTCGGGCAGATCGTACACGGCAAGCTGCATGACCGCGCGCGCAATCTGATCGGCGGTCTCGAAGTTGCGCGCGTAGCCGCGCGTCAGCGCCGCGATGCCGAACGACAGCTCCTCAGCCGTGACCGGACGAGGTCCCCGGATGCCGGCAATCTCGTCGAGCGACTCGCGGATCGCCTCTGCCGTCGCGGCGGTCTGCACGCTGGCCTGCAGTACGAACGGCCCGGGCCGCCGCCGGAATTCGAACGCCGTGCGCGCGCCGTACGTGAAGCCTCTCCGTTCGCGCAGATTCAAGTTGATCCGGCTGACGAACTGCCCGCCGAGGATCGCGTTCGCGACGCCGAGGGCGTGATAGTCCGGCGTGTGCCGTGCGGCTGCGATCTGTCCGATGCGCAGCTCGGACTGCGGTGCGTTCGGCCGCGGGATGACGGCCAGCCTCGAGCCCGCGGAATGAGGCATCGGCGGCAGCGCAGCGTCGTCGTCGGGCCCACTCCAGCCGCCGAGCGTCTCTGCCGCCATCCGAACGATGGACGCGTGGTCGCAGTCGCCGATCGCGATCAGCGTGGACACGGACGGAACGAGCGTCCGCGCATGAAACGCGCGCACCTGCTGCACGTCGATCGAGGCGAGCGCGCGCTCGTTCCCGATCGGCGTGTGACCGTAAGGATCGTCGCCGTACAACAAACGAAGAAACGATCGGTCCGCGACGGCCGCCGGCGAATCGCGGAGTTGCTTGAGGCGATGGAGGCGAAGCTGACGGACGCGTTCGAAGTCGGCTTCACGCAGCGCCGGCCGCACCACGATGTCGCCCACGATCTCGAGCGCACGATCCGCAAAGCGGCTGAGGACGCTGACGCTGACGGCCATCGCATCAGCGCCCATGTCGGTGTCGAACTGCGCGCCGAGCAGGGCAATCCGCTCGTGCATCTGGATCGCGGATCGCTCGCCGCTGCCTTCGTCCAGCATGTCTGCCGTGATCGCCGCGAGCCCTTCCTGACCTGACGGGTCGGCGGACGCGCCGCGGCCGATCACGAGCACGAACGACACGAGCGGCACCTGCGTGTGCTGCACGGTCCACACACGCAAGCCGTTCGGCAGCGTCGATTTTTCGACGGGTGGAAATGCAAACGGGCGCGGCGGTCCCGGCTGCGGCAATCTCGAGCGATCGGCCGTGAGCGTGCGCGACATTACGAGACGGCGATCTCCGTCGATTCGCGGACCGCCAGCGCGGCGCGTCCTTTCGGCACGACGCTGAGCGTGACGCGCGCGTCGCGATCGAAGAAGCGGCGCACGGCCTGACGCATCGAGTCCGGCGTCACCGATCGATACCGCTCCAGGTCGTGGGTGAAGTAGGCGGGATCACCGGTGAACACGTTGTACGCGTTCAGTTGATCGGACTTGCCGCCGAAACCGCCGACGGTCTGCAGCCGGAAGATGAACTGCGATTCCGCCTGCGCCCGTCCACGTTCCATCTCATCGCTCGTCGGACCCTCGACCGCGAGCCGCGCGATTTCCTCGAGGACGACGGCTTCAATTTCGTCGAGGCGATGGCCGGGAGCGGCGGTCGCGACGATCTGACAATAGCCGGCAATCTCGCGGGAATTCTGAGCGGCCGACACGTCCGTCGCGATGCGTTCGTCGAAAACCAGGCGACGGTACAGCCGCGACGTCTTGCCGTTCGCGAGCAGGTCGCTCGCAAGATCGAGGTCCGCGTCGCCGGGCGCGAACATCGCCGGCGTCAGCCATCCGATGTACAGCCGCGGCAACTCCACGCGGTCCTCGAAGTACACGCGCACGTCGCGCGACAGCGTCGCAGACGCCTGGACGGGCAGCACGCGATCGCCCGGCGGGATCTCGCCGAAGTACCGATCCGCGAGCGCAAGCGCAGACTCAGGATCGAAGTCGCCGGCAATCGCGAGCGACGCGTTCGCCGGATGGTAGTACCGGCGGAAGAACGCGTGAACCTCGTCGAGCCTCGTGGCTTTCAGATCCTCGACTTCACCGATCGTCGTCCAGTGATACGGATGCTCCGGCGGAAACAGCGCCGCGAGCATCGCCATCGGCGCGAGCCCGTACGGACGGTTCTCGTAGTTCTGCCGCCGCTCGTTCAAGACGACGTCGCGCTGGTTGGTGAACTTGGCGTCGGTGAGCGCCGGAAGGAGATATCCCATCCGGTCCGATTCCATCCACAGCGCGAGTTCGAGCGCGTTGGCCGGCACGACTTCCCAATAGTTCGTCCGATCCGCGTTCGTCGATCCGTTGAGCGTGCCGCCCGCGCCCTGCAGCGGCTGGAAGTACCCATGATCGTGATGCTCGGACCCTTCGAACATCAGGTGCTCGAACAGATGCGCGAAGCCGGTGTGACCCGGATGCTCGTTCTTGGAACCGACGTGGTACCAGACGTTGACGGCGACGATCGGGCACGCGTGATCCTCGTGAAGGATCACGTCGAGGCCATTCGCCAGCGCGTGCTTGCTGAACGGCAGCGTCACCGGAAGCTGCCGCAGGTTGGCATCTCTTTACCGTAGTACGGATTCGACAGCGTGTCGCCCTTCTGCATCCATGGCTTGTTCGCCATCGGACAGAAAGCGACGCGGACTCCTTCGGGCATCTTCAGCTTCGAGCCGGTGGCGTACGTGTCGATCGCTTCGCTGAGCGCACCGAACTTCTGACGCACGTCGTCGATGTCCGGCGTCGGCGCATCCGCCGCCCCGGCAAGCTGCACGGCCGCCGTGTCGATTTTGAATGCCGGCGCGCCGAGCGCGGTCGCCGCGGTGGCGATGTTGCCGGCGTTCGTCTTGATGCCGTCGGTTTTGTCGTCAGCGAGCGCATCCTGAATCGCCAGGTACGGATCGATGATCGACGCAGGCATGGTGCTGCCGCTCGCCGGCGTCGCGCTCGATGATGGAGCGCACGCCACGGCGCCGGCGCCGGCGCTTGCAACGAGGATGGCGCCCGCGATAATCGATTTTCTCATCGGACCACCGTCAACGGAATAGTCGGACGGTTGTAGCTGGCGATCGACACCTGCGCGGCCGTCCGCTCGGCCGCCGCCATGAACGCGCGCGCCGCCGCCGATTCGGGCGCGCTGATCATCAATGGAACGCCGACGTCGCTGCCCTCGCGAATCGGCTGCGAGATGGGAATCCTGCCGATGAACGGGATGCCGAGATCCGTCGCCATCTGCTCGCCGCCGCCGTGGCCGAAGATGTCGGCTTCGTGGCCGCACTCCGGGCACGCGAAGTAACTCATGTTTTCGATGATGCCGAGCGGCGGAATGTTCAGCTTCTTGTACATCGCCACCGCGCGCCGGCTGTCGGCCAGCGACACCTGCTGCGGCGTCGTTACGACGATCGCGCCGGCGACCGGAACGGTCTGACTCAGGCTGAGCGCGACGTCTCCAGTGCCCGGCGGGAGATCGATCACGAGATAGTCGAGCGCGCTCCATCGCACTTCACGAAAGAACTGCTGCAGCGCTCCGTGCAGCATCGGCCCGCGCCAGATGATCGGCGCGTCGTCGTTCGTGAGGAATCCCATCGAGATGACCTGGAGGCCGTACTTTTCCGCCGGCACGATCTTCTGGCCGTCCGTGATGAGCTGCGTGCGCATGCCGAGCATGATCGGCACGTTGGGCCCGTAGATGTCGGCGTCGATGATGCCGACTCTCCCGCCGCACTTCGCGAGCGCGATCGCGAGGTTCACGGCGACCGTCGTCTTGCCGACGCCGCCCTTGCCCGCACCCACCGCGATCACGTTCTTCACGCCGGGAACCGACTGCCGCGGACCGTCGGCACCGACCGCCTCACGAACGCGCGCACTCATCGTCACGTTCACTTCGGACACGCCGGACAGCTCCATGACCGCCGCGCGCGCCTGATCGCGCATCTGATCCTTTACCGGACAGGCCGGCGTCGTCAGCTCGATCGTGAACGAAACGCGCCCGCCGTCGATCGTGAGGTCCTTGACGAAGCCAAGGCCGACGATGTCGCGATTGAGATCCGGATCTCGAACGACTTTCAGCGCGTCGAGCACGCGGGCCTGGTCAACTTGCATATCGTCAAGAATATCGTACACTCGCGGCGCATGTCGGACCTGGCGGTCCCGCGCAACCGGAGCATGATGATCGTGCTCGCCTACCTCTGGCTGCTCGCGATCATTCCTCTTTTCGCGGACAAACACGACGCCGAAGTGCAGTGGCACGCGAAGAACGGCCTCGTGCTCACCGCGGCGGAAGCGCTGCTGATCGTCTGCTACCTCGTCGGCACGAGCATCATCAGCCTGGCCGCACTCGGCCTCGGCCTGGCGCTGATGCTGCTGCTCGTCATCGCCGTCATCGGCGTGTTCGCGCTGCACGTCGTCGCGATACTGAAAGCCGTCAACGGCCGGCGGCTCGTTGTGCCCGTGGTCAGCGAATACGCAAACAGACTCTGAAATTCCGAATTCTTCATTCCTAGTTCTGCAGAAACAGCTGCTTGCCGCTTTCGCTGAGCAGCAGCCACAGCGCGTAGATTCCGAGCGCCGTTCCGTACGGAAGCAGGATCAGGTCGACCGATCCGAGCGTCAGCGCCATGATGCGCGCCCACGCGCGCCTTCGGCGCAGCGTGATGCCGGCGACGACGTGCACGCCGCCCCAGATCATCGCGATGATCGCGAGCGTGGTGAACAGCGCCGCGGTGAGGCTCGCCACGAATCCGCGACTCGCGCCGTGGACGCCCGACGTCATGAGCGCGACCGCACCGACGCCGAGCGCCAGCGTCGACGCGCCGACGAGCGTCGTCAGGAGTCCCCACACGATGAAGAGCACGCCGAGAAAGTCGACCTGCCCGGCCATAGACGCTGCAGAGTGAAACGGAATCGGAACTTACGTCGCCGCCGGCCTGACGACGACCCGGAGCTCGACGCGGACGGGCGGTGCGTCGGGCGGCACCACGCGGAACCGCACGCACGCGCCGTCGGCGATGCCCGCCGGAACCGCGACGCGGACGGCGTGATGCGTCAGCGAATCACCGCTGCCGAAGCAATGGCCGCACGGCTCCGCCCACGTTTCGCCGCGGCCGCCGCACGTCGCACACGTCGCGCGGACCGGCACCTCGATGGGAACGACGTGCCCCCGCCATGCTTCGAATTTGGACAGCGACACCTCGGCCAAGATGACGTCAGCGTCGCGGCGTTCGCCGAGGAAGCGGTCGCGCATCCGCTCCACCGCAGGCGCGGCGGATGGAAAGTCGATCGCAATTTCGTCGGCGAAACATTCGTGCGGCATCAACATTCCGAGCAACCGGAACTAACGATAGGAGTGGGTTCCACGCTTGTCAAGGCAACGACGCGGTGATAACGTCGCGCGTCACGAACAAAATTCATGCCCACAACGAAAGAGTGCCCGCTCTGCGGCGGCACGATGCACGCGAAAGATCGCGAGCGCACCGTGCAGATCCCAGGCAATCCAAATGCCACGACACACGTCGTGCGTGAGTGGGTCTGCTCTGACTGCGACTATTTCGAGGAAGGCGACGATGAGACCTGACGAACGGTCGAGAATGACCGGCGCCCGTCTAGCGCGCGCCGATCGTCAGCAGAACTTCTTTGCGGAGCGTATCTTCGAACTCGGCAAACTTCAATTCTGTTTCGCACTCATCACACAGGACTTCGAACACCGCCGGCCGGCTTTCCTCGGTCACTTCCACGCGGCCACCTTCGACGCTGACGACGTGCATCTGAAGCGTCTTGACCTGAAAGTTCCGGTCGTTGCCGCAGTTGGGACAGGTTAACGTCACTTATGACTCCTTCGACATTTCGATTCTATGTAATGGTCCCGCCCACGCGCAATGCAAATATGGCCAGATTCTGATAGATTTGCGCGAAATGGCGTCTGGATCGTTTCAAATTCACACCCAGGAACGTGGCCCCCACTGGATTGCCTGGATCAGCCGGGATGGCAGCGGCAAGCCGGAGGGCGGGGTCGTCCTGGTCGCCGCCACCAAAGAAGAAGCCGAGGCCCGCGCCCAGCAGTGGGGACAGCAAACCCGCCCCTGAATCGCCGGATTCATTCAAGGTTTTCGAAGTCGTCCACCGAATCGACGCGTTCCGGCATCCCGCCAGGCTCCTTTCCCTTTCGCAGGTCGGGGGACCGCCCAATTTCCGCCTCCAATGCGTGCCTGGCGCCGCTCGGTCCCGTCCACTCGACGCGGCCGCCCGCATGAGCCGCGGCGAAAAGCTGTTTGACCTCATCCGGAAGGACTTCGGCCAGGCTGCCGCGACCGGTCCGGCACTTCCCGTCCTCGACGGTTGCTGACAGGAACAGGCGGTCTCTCGCCCTCGTCAGCGCCACGTACACCAGCCGTTTGGACTCCTCCCGCTCGCGCGCCGTGGCATCGTCGTCGGCTTCCGACTGGTAGTCCGCAATCGAGACGGACGCAGCGCCGGCCGCGTCGTTGACGACGCGAATGGCCGGGCGGAAACCGCCGGTGCCGCGACCCATGTTCACGACGAACACGATCGGAAACTCCAGTCCTTTCGATGCGTGGACGGTCATCAGGCTCACCGCGTCGACGGCGTCGATCGCCGCATTGGACTCGTCGCCGACGGCCAGCTGCTCGAGATGATCCGCCAGCCGCGCCAGCGTCGCGTATCCGCGATTCTGCGTGCGCCGGATCATCGCGCGCAGCTTCTTGAGGTTCTCTCGCGCCTGTCGGCGGCGCGGACCGCGAAGTTCCCACGCGTACGCCGTCTCACGCAGCACGTCGTCCAGCAACTCCGAGGGAGTCTGGCGATCGACTCGAGCCAGCCAGCGCGGCACCGCCTGGCGGAGCAGGTCGAACACGCGTCGATCCTCGGCGTCGAAACACGCGAACGCCTGCGGCTCAGCGACGTCGAGAATCGACCGCGCGACAGCGCCCGACGATTTCGACCGGCCCTCTGACGAGGACAGCGCCGCGACTGCAGCGTCCGAGAGCCGCACGAATCTCGACCGCAGGAACGCGGAAGCCCGCAGGTCGGACGTGGGATCGGCGAGGTAGCGCAGCAGTGCCACGACGTCCTGCACTTCGTCCGCCTCGAAGAAGCCGAGTCCCTTGTAGACGTAGGTGGGAACGCCGCGTCGATCCAGCGCGGCTTCGAAATCGCGATGGCTGTCTCGCGAGCGGAACAGGATGGCGACGTCCGCAGCTTTTGCCGGCCGACGCTCTCCGGTCGTCCGATCGCGGACGATCGCACGTCCAAGCAGCGACACGACCGCGTTGGAGACACGATCGGCCGTATCCTTCGTCGACTCGGCGGTGACGATGCCGAGCGGGAGTTCATCCGCGGGCGCCTCGACCTGGCCATCGACGGGAAATCGATCGCGGTCGTCGTAGCGGAACGCATCGCGCCGTTCGGCCGGGCCGCCGCGCACCATCGCGGCGAACGTATCGTTGACGAACGAGAGAATTTCCGGCGCCGATCGAAAGCTGACGGTGATCGCTCGCCGCGATCCGTCGCCGGGCCGGAGCGCCTCGACGAACTGCGCCGCGTCGTCGACGAGCGATACGTCGGCGTCGCGGAATCCGTAGATCGACTGCTTGCGATCGCCGACCACGAAGATCGACGGCGCCAGCGCATCGTCTGAGGCGCCGAGCCCTTCGCCCCAGCTCTTGATGAGCTGAAGCACGAGATCCCATTGCGCGCGGCTGGTGTCCTGGAACTCGTCGAGCAGCACGTGGCGATGCCGGGCTTCGAGTCGCAGCCGGCTCTCGGCGAACTCGTCGAGATCCTTGAGCAGCTTGACGGCCCGTTCGAGCACGCCCGAGAAATCGAGCAGGGCTCGCGATTCCAGCGTGCGCTCGTACTGCTGGAGCGCGATCGCGAACACGCGCCAGACGCCGCGCGACATGACGACGTTCAGGTCGCGCCGGAATCCGCGGATCGCCTCGGCGATGACGGGCGCGATGGTCGACGCGCTCTGCCGGTGCCGCTTCCACGCGTCGTTCGAACGACAGTCGTCCGCGTTGAAGCCGGTGCCTGCGAAATGCTGTCCGCGCGGATCGCCGTCCTGTTTCAGGAAATACGCGCGAAGCCGATCGACGAGCGCGCGGAACGCCGCCTGTGCTTCTCGTGATTCGAAGGCCGCGGTTGCGTCGCGCTCATCGGAGGGCAGCGGTCGGGCGACCAGCGTCCGCAGGTCGGCGGCCAGCATTGCGAACTGTTGATGACGGACCGGACCGTCTGCGAGGAACCTGTCCGTTCCATCGGCAACCGACGACACTGTTTCGCTGAGCCGCCGCGCTGCGCGCGCGCATGCGACCGCGGCGGTCAGATCCTTTGGTCCGTGGGAGAGGTACTTGCGCAGGACGATCGGCGCGACGAGGCGTCGGTCCACGAGCGCCGCGACGCCGGTTCGAAGCCGTCGCTCGCCCAGCTGCGCAAACAGCAGCGCAATGTCGTCGTCCTCGTGGGCGAGCGCGCGGGCCATGCGGAATGCCGCGTCGAGCGATTCTTCGAGCAGGCGCGGCACTTCTGTGTCGGCCGCCAGCTCGAACCCCGGATCGACGTCGGCTTCGAGCGGAAATTCGCGAAGCAGCGAGAGGCAGAATGCGTCGATGGTCGAGATGGCGATGTCGCCGAGACGCGATTTGAGATCGCGCCATCGTGCGGCGTCGAACTCGGACAGCCGACTCGCTTCGCGGAGGCGGTCGATGATGCGCTGACGCATCTCGGCCGCGGCTTTCCGCGTGAAGGTGATCGCGAGGATGTGGTCCGGCTCGACACCCGCGCGTAGCAGGTTGACGTAGCGTTCGACGAGCACGCGCGTCTTGCCCGTGCCAGCCGACGCTTCGAGGACAACGTTGCGTGACGGATCCGTGGCCGCTGCGCGTGCGTCCGCGTCGGGCAGCGGTCGCTCGGCAATCCGCACGGGCGGAGCCGCCGGCTCGAGCTCGGCGGGCTCGTCGTCGAACGGCAGGCGCAGATCAGACGTCGCCAACGTAATCCTTCCGGCAGACGGTTGCGAAGCTGCACCGCTCGCAGCGAAACACGTCGTCCGGCGTCGGCGGAAATTCGCCGCGCTCGATCGCGTCCACGACCGTGACGAGACGTTCCTGCGCGTCGGCGAGAACTCTCTGGCGGTCAGAGTCGTTCTGAAAGAGTGGCACGACGCGACGAGGTCCCTTGAACGCGAGGTACACGGCCTCGGCCATTTTCCAGTCGCGGCCTCGGTGTCCGCGAAGCCGCTGCTCCGCGCAGACGCTGTAGATCGGAAGCTGCAGCGCGCGGCGTCGATCCGGCGGCCAGCCCAGCTTGTAGTCGATCACGCGGAACGTGCCGTCCGCGAGGAGATCCAGTCGATCGGCCTTTCCCCGAAGGCGGATTGTTCGCGGCCCTGCGGCCGTCGCAATCTCGAACGCGCCATTCATCGGATGCTCCAGCAGGCGCTCGACCACAGGCGTCGGACGCTCGGCTTCCATCCTGATGACCGCCTCGCCGAGTCCGGCGGCGGCCGGCGACCCGAGCAGCCGCGTCCGCTCGAGACCCGCTTCGGCCTCGGGCAGCTGCTCGAGCGCCTCGTCGACGATCGTCGTGAACAGGTCGCGCGCCGCGTCGAGGTTCGCGAGCGTGATTTCTCGAAACCCCGATCCCTGCCAGCTCGCGAAGAACCGCTCGAACACCTCGTGGACGAACTGTCCCTGACGGCGCGGATCCATGATCTCTTCGTCGTCCGGCTCCTCCTCGAGCGTCAGCACGTGCTGCGCGAAGAATCGGAACGGGCAGCCCACATACGTTTCGAGCGCGCTGACCGACCATGCGCGCTCGGGTCTTGCGTCGATCGAACCGTGAAAACGCGGCAGCGACGCGTCGCTGCGCGACATCCGCAGCTCGGCCCACGTACGCGCGTCACGATCCAGCGCGCTGAGCACCGCCGGATCAATCGACAACGCCTCGTCCACGAACACGCGGACATCGTTCGACGCCGGTGAAGTGATGCTCGAAAGGCCGGCGCGAGGAACTTCGTCGAGCTGCAGCGACCGCGAGACCAGCGCGTCGTCTTCGAGCGTGAACGTCGAGAGCCGAACACGACGACGGGCCGAAGCGAGGAGATCAAGGAAGTGCGCGTCTGACGCGGACTGCCGATCCTTTTCCGATGGCCACCCGAGCGCTTTCAGGATCGACGACGGATAGAAGATGTTGCGGCGGGTGCGCTCGGGCCACTCCCCTTCCACCACGCCGACGATCGTCATGTCATCGACGTCGAGATAGCGCGCGGCGGTGGCGTCAATCAGGTGGACACCGTGACCCGTCGATGCGACCTCGAATGTCTGCTCTTCGATCCAGCGGCGGATCGCGGCAGCCATGTCATCAGCGGTCCAGACGGGATCGTCAAATGAAGTGTGGACCGCGACGAGCGCTTCGATCGTGTCGCCGACCGCAGCACGGGCGCGGCGCTCGCGATCGGACGACGCGTTGTCGGCGTCCGGCTGCCGAAGGTGAGCGCGCCAGAAAGTCAGGAGGCGTCCGAGTTGCTCTGACGCGGGCGCCGGCTCGAGCAAGCCGCGCAGCTCGCGAACCAGGCTGATCGCTGCGTCCAGCGCAGGCGTTGCCTCGTCGTGTGACCATTCCGTCGCGAGCGCTTCGAGACGCTCGGCTTCGCCGAGGTATCGCGACTTGCTCAACCCACGATCCAGCGCCGCGATCGACTCGCGCGATGGCAGCCGATCGTCGACTGCGAAACGAAAATGCGGCGATCGCAGAAGCGAAATGATGGCGTCGCGCGTGAAGTTCGACGCGACAGCGTCCAGGACAAGGTCGAGCGCGGCCGCGGACGGTTCGGCAGCAAGCGGCAGCGCGTCGAACGTCTGGAGCGCGATGCGAGCGGACGCGAATACCTCGCCCGCAAGGTACAAGTACGGCAGCGGACGCTTGAAGACGACGGCCGTGCGATCGAGCGGCACCGACTCGCCCGCACGACGAGCGGCCTTCAGCTGACGCGAGACCGCGACAAGTTCCTCTTCGCGATCGCGAAACGTCCACCAGGGCTGGTCGTCGCTGTCCGGAGGCGCGACCAGCATCGGCCGTCCCGCCTGGACCGTCGTGATTTCGACCTCCTCCAACCCGGGCCACCAGTTGTGCAGCCGTTCGTGAAATCCGGATCCCAGCAGATGGTCGGTCGCGACGATGTCGAGCGTCTCGAGACCGGGAATCCGCGCGAGCATGTCGAAGTCGGCGACGAAGAGTCCTTCGGCGTCGGCTACCCAGTCGCCGACGGTGACGATGACGTGGCGAATCGGGGACTGTGCCGCGTCGGCGATGAGGTGTTCGCGCAGCCCGTGCTCGTCGCAGCCGCCCGATTCGCCGACACGCCGCTCGTACTCGCGGAACGTGGCCGCGAGAAAACGGGTCTGATCGCGCATGCGGCGGGCGCCGCGATCGATCTCGTCGCCGCCGAGCGCCTCGGTGATGAGCTCTTCGAACCGCGCGACCGACTGCGACTGCCGGCGCAGCAGGTCGTAGAACCGCAGCATTTCGGCGACCAGCCCGGGGCGAAGCGAGACATCGGATTCGAGATCGGCGGCGGCGGCTCGCGCGCTCGCCTGCACCAGCACGTCGCGCTCGATCGGGGTCAATCGCCGCGGACAATCGGGCAGCCGTTCGTAGAGTCGATCGTAGAGCTCGTCGCGGGTCACCACGACCGACGCGTCCGTGCCGTCCGCGGATGTACTCCACGACTTCTGCAGCTGGCGCCGGCAGCTCTGCGAAGGGACGACGATCAGCAGTGGAGAACCGGACGGTCCGGCCGTGAATTCGGCGCGCAGGTCCTGAATCGTCTGTCGAAAGCCACGCAGATCCCGCACGCGCACGAGTCGCGTCCGGCGGCGTGTGATCACGGACACCTCACGGAATCTGGGGAGGACGAAGCAACGCCAGGATATCGGTACGCGCGCGGGTGCCGAGCATCAGCGCGCCCGCGGCAGCCGACGACGCGTTCCACGCGCCGCTCATGTCGTTGGCAAGCGTCGCCTCGCGACGAACGCTGACCGCATTCGCGGCCATCTGCGCGGCGCTCATGAAGAGCGCGTGTGCCGCGGTGAGCTCCTCGGGCGGCACGATAGCCGCCATCATCCTCACGAGCTCTGTCGCGCCTCGCTGCAACGATTCGAGGGCCGCCGGCGACGATCCCGCAAGCGCCTTGATGTCCTCGAGCTTCGGACGCAGCTGATTGAACAACGCGATCGGCGCACGTATCGCCGACCCGTATTCCGCGAGCACGGGCAATCGCAGCTCCCACCGATCGCGCGCGAGGCGAAGGCGACGGGTCGCGTCCAGTTTTTCCTCGACGGCCCCGAGAAGCGCCTGGACGGCTTCCGGACGTTCCTCGCCGAGCTCGGCGTCGCGCGCGCGCACCTGGACGAGAAGGCGCTCGACGCCGCGGACGTCCGCCAGCCTCGCTCGACGCTCCGCTGCCGCGAGCGTCGTGGTCGTCAGATTCTGGTACGACCGGTCGATGCGAATCTCGTGATCGATCGCGGACTTTACGGTCGCGCGCGTCTCGGTCGCCCAGTCGGCCGGCAAATCATCCTTCTCCTGATCGATCGACGCGAGCGCACTCGACAGGAGCGACGTCCGCTCGATCGAGCTGTCGACGACGTGCGCCGCTGTCAACAGCCCTTCGATCGATTCCTGCAGCGTCGGCGGCGGCAGCAGCGGTTCGACCGGCGCGGGCGGAGGCTCCGAGAACGTCGAGAGGCTGATGTCGAATCGGGAACCGCCGGTCGCGGCGCGCAGCGTGTTGATGGCTTCGTCCAGCATCCCGACCATCTGGCGGATGTCGGCCTGACGGTAGTGATAGTGCTGCTCCGGCCACTCCATCAGCATCGATCGCGCACGTTCGACGATCTTGAGCCGCTCGGCTGCGCTCGTCGTCGACGCGACCTCGTTGAGCGTCTCCGTCATCTGACCGGACAGCGCCGTGTAGTCGAGCTCGGCCTGCGATTTCACGTATTGAGCCGCGCGCGCCGCTTCGAAATACTTGTCCGTTCGTTCCCAGTCCACGCGATCGGCCGGCAAATTGATCAAGTGGAGCGGCGGGTCCGGTGTCGACGCCGTCGGCATGGAAAAAACGACGCGATCGCCGACGCGAGCGGGCTCGCCGTAGCTGACGAGCGACGTGCCGTCGCGCAGAAAAATGCGCAGCCGCGTTGCGCCGTCGTCCGCAGCCGCTGCCTGCAGAGATCCGAGCGGCCCGATGAGCGCGGCGGTCCAGATCGCCACGCTCAACCATCGGCTCTTCATGAAGTTTCAAGCCTAGTGCGCGCGCACACCGTCGTCAACTGTGGAAATCCTGTTGATGAAACGTGAGTTTCCTGTGGATGATCCGACAACGAAAATTTTTTCGGCGTCCGCGTGAGTCGCGCGCCGATGTCGCGGCGCATTGTGCGCGGAGTTTCGTACCTCGCTTCGCTTGATCGACATCGAGCGGTACGTACAATCCATGGCGCTCCGTTTCATTCAACCCATTCAACGACATCGTGAGCGCAGACGTGCATCGTTATCAGGAATCCATCGCAGGACGGCCGTACCTTATCGAAGTCGTCCCGGTATCGAAGGATCGCTGGCGGGCGTACATCGTTCGAATTCCCGGTGTACCGACTGCCTTGATGCCGTTTTACGGTGCAACGCCCAACGACGCGGTGCGCCAGTTGTGCGACTGGCTGACCCGCGCGCACCAGCAGGCTGCCTCATCCACATCTTCGGTGTAGGATCGTGGGCGTGAACGCCCGCAGCCCACGCCAACTCGCTTGCGTCGCCGCCGTCGTCGCCGTGTTCCTCGGATCGGCGTCCGTCCGCGGCCAGTTCCAGCAGCGCGAACCCGATTTCGATCGCATGGTCCGCGAGCAGGCCGAAACCGACGCCACCTGGCGCGCGGCCAGCAACGGCTACATGCAGATGGAGAAGATCACCTACCGCAGCAAG
>DATBHR010000084.1:0-37086 GCA_036557365.1 Vicinamibacterales bacterium | reverse complement strand
TGTCCTCGTAGACCTCGTTGTACTGTGCGAGCTCGAGCGCGATGCGCATGAAATTGAGCGCATACATCGCCATCCAGCTCGTGCCGTCGGCCTGGTCGATGTGACCGCCCGTCGGCAACTGCGCGCTGCGATCGAAGACGCCGATGTTGTCGAGACCGAGGAAGCCGCCCTGGAAGACGTTGCGCCCCTCCTCGTCCTTGCGGTTCACCCACCAGGTGAAGTTGAGCATCAACTTGTGGAACACGCGCTCCAGGAACGCGAGATCGCCGGCGTCACCGCGCTGCTTGCGATCGATCTGGAAGACTCGCCACGTGGCCCAGGCATGCACCGGCGGATTGACGTCGCCGAATGCCCACTCGTACGCAGGCATCTGGCCGTTCGGGTGCATGTACCACTCGCGCGTGAGCAGCACGAGCTGCTCCTTCGCGAACTGCGCATCGATCAACGCGAGCGGCAGCGTGTGGAATGCGAGATCCCACGCGGCATACCACGGGTACTCCCACTTGTCCGGCATCGAGATGATGTCGGCGTTGAGCATGTGGAACCAGTCGGTGTTCCGTACGCCGCGGCGCGCCGATTCGAGCAGCGGATGGCTCTTGTGTTCCGTCAGCCATTCTTCGAGATCGAAATAGTAGTACTGCTTGCTCCACAGCATTCCCGCAAGCGCCTGCCGGTGAACGAGGCGCGCGTCTTCGGTGAGCGATCGCGGCGTAATGCGGCTGTAGAATTCGTCGGCGTCGGCGATGCGACTCGTGAACACGCGGTCGAAATCGTCGAATGCCTTCGTCGTCCCACCAGTGATCCGGATGCGGACCGTCTTGCTGCCGCCCGCCGCGACGTCGAGCGTGTAGTGCGCCGCGGCTTTTGTCCCGACGTGCGCAGGGTTCACGGCGTCGCGCTTGCCCGAGACGACGTAGCTGTGGAACGCGTCCTTTACATACGGTGAAGGATTGCTCTGCCCCCAGAGACGCTGTGCGTTGCTCTCGTTCTCGGTGAACAACAGCTCCGGCGAGCCGTCGCACATCATCGTGTAGGTGCCGAGGTCCTGGTGGGTTGCTTCGATGGCGCCGGCGCTGGTCTGTCGGAGCGACGGCTTCCGCTCGTCGGAACTCCACGACCAGGTGTTGCGAAACCAGAGCGTCGGCAGCACGCGCAGCTTCGCTGCCGCAGGTCCTCGGTTGTGGACGGTGACGCGGACCAGCACGTCTTCCGGTTCCGCCTTCGCATACTCCACGAACACGTCGAAGTACCGATCGTCGTCGAACGCGCCAGCGTCGAGCAGTTCGTACTCGAACGCCTCGCGGCTCCTGTGGCTGTTGGTCTCGACGAGATCGCGATACGGGAACTCACGCTGCGGATACTTGTACAGATATTTCATGTACGAGTGCGTGGGTGTGCTGTCGATGTAGAAGTAGTACTCCTTCACGTCCTCGCCGTGGTTCCCCTGACTGTTCGTCAGCCCGAAGAGGCGTTCCTTGAGGATCGGGTCACGCTCGTTCCACAGCGCGATCGCAAAGCAGAGGCGCTGCTTGTCGTCCGAAATGCCGCCGAGCCCGTCTTCGCCCCAGCGGTACGCTCGTGAGCGCGACTGGTCGTGCGAAAAATAGTTCCACGCATCACCGTCGTCGCTGTAGTCCTCGCGGACCGTACCCCATTGCCGCTCGCTCAGGTACGGCCCCCATTTCTTCCACGGGATGCCGGCTTCCCGCGTGTCGTTGAGACGCTTCTGCTCCGCGACGTCGACAACATCCAGTTTGGCCATGTTGAAAATCCTTCGTCAGCTCCGACGGTGATTTCACGATCATAGTGGCTGCTGACTGGCTGCGAATCAATCGCGCAAACGTCGCACGTGAAGAATTTTCGGCGGCAGAGGTTGAATTTTGTTGGGGAGTTCTTTACGGCAGGGCTGGACTCAAGGAGGTCAAGCGAGGAGCGTTGCCAGACGTCTCTGGCCCCGCACGAGTTTTGCGCGACGCGTGCTTCGACGCGCCGCGCAAAGACCTGAACTGTCGCGGATCTAAAGAAACGATCGATCTACACCGAATACGCCGGCGGCTTCACGCCTTTATTGCGCAGATACATGTCGCTGTAGCCGCGCGTGTGCGCGGTATGCACCATTGCGTTCAGCAGCGCATCGAGTCCGGTCATCGGATTTCCGCGGCCCGCCGTGACGGGGTTGGTCAGATCCGCCGGTGTGAGTTGCTTGACCACGCTGACCGACCAGTCGAGTACGGCGTTGAGATATTTGAGCGTGGCTTCTTTGCTCGTGTCGTTGGACGGGGCCGCCGGCGCCGGACCGCCCTTGCCGAACCGCCCGAGGTAGAAGCCCTCTGCCTGCCCGATGTGCTGCATCAACGAGCCGAACGTCCGCGCGCCATCACCCGACCGCACGGCTTCGGCGGCGCCCGAGCCGAAGGGCGCGAAGTTGTAGTCGGCGGCCGGCATCGCGTCGGCAATCGCCAGCGTGTACTTCTTCGATCGCTCCCACCACGCCGCCCAGGTTCCGATGTCGTCAGCTCGGAGCGCAACCGGCACTGCGGCCACGGCCGCGGTCAGTCCAAAAATGGCCTCGCGTCGTTTCATGTGTCGCCTCCGTTCGGCTTTGTCGGCGACAGGATTGTAGCTCACCATTGGCAGGATCATGTCGATGAGGCAGCCGCGAGCGGCGTTACTCGACTTTGAGTGCCTGGGTTGGATCGAGCCGCCCGGCTGCGAGCGCGGGCAGCACGCAGGCAACTCCCGCGGTCACGGCGATACACAGCGCTGCGCCGGTCAATGAGACGAGATCGAGTGCGCTCACTTCGGTGAGCACTGACGCGAGCACGCGGTTGAGCGCGATGGCTGCGCCGGTACCGATCGCGAGGCCGCTGCCGACGAGAACGGCACTTCGTTTCAGCACGAGCGGCAGGATGTCGGCCATCCTCGCACCGAGCGCCAGCCGGACGCCGAATTCGGCGGTCCGCTGCGCCACGCTGAACGTCATGACGCCGTAGACGCCGAGCCCTGCGAGCAGCAACCCGAACGCGCCGAAGGCGAGGATGAACGCGGCGCTCACACGCTCGCGGTTGATGGATTCCGACCGGTATTGATCCATGGCAACCGGTTTGTACGACGCGAGCGTCGGATCCACACGCGCGATTGCGCGTTGAACGGACGGCACCATCGTGAGCGGGTCGCCGTGGCTCCTCACCATGATGTAAACGTGCTCGGCGGCCGGGGTGTCGGCTTGCTGGTCGTACGGCAGGTACCACGTCTCGAGCGGGACGCCGGGATCGTGTGAATCGCTGACGTCAGCGGCGATGCCGACTACGGTCAGCCAGGGACGATCGGGCCGCGCGATGCGGATGCGCTGTCCAATCGGATGTTCGTCCGGCCACAACCGGCGCGCCATTCGATCGCTGACGATGGCTACCATCTGCCCGCCGGCGCGATCCTGGTCGGTGAACGCGCGTCCCTTCAGCAGCCGAATGCCCATCGTTTCGAACAGCGTCGGCGTGATCAATCGATGGTTGACGTTCACCGCCGCGTTCGGATCGTGCGCGGCGGCGCGTTCGGTGACGACGGGCGCACCCCATGTCCCACCGCCGAGCGGATTCACGGTCGTCACCGCGGCGCTGACCACTCCAGGCGCGGAGCTCGTGGCGTCGACGATCCGGCGGATCAGGCTCGCACGTGGCGCGCCCGCAGCGTAGCGGTTGGTGTCCGGCGTGAGCTCGATGGCGAGAAGTCCTCGAGCGTCGAAGCCGAGCGGCATCGATTGCAGGCGCAGGAAGTTCTCCACCATCAACCCGGCGCCGGCGACCAACGTGAGCGTCAGCGCGATTTCACCGACGACCAGCGAAGCGAACAGCCTGCGTCCGGTGCCGCCGCCGATCGAGCGACCGCCTTCGGTAAGGACAGCACGCGGGTCCGTGCGCCAGCTGCCAAGTGCCGGCGCTACGCCCGCGACGACCGCGCTGACGACGGACACCGCAACGGCGAACGCCGCGACGCTCCAGTCCGTGTGAAGTGTCGCGAGGCCGAGCTGCTCGCTGAGCACGCTCGGAATCAACCGGCCGGTGAGCGGCGCAATCCAGATCGCCGCAACGAGACCCGCCACGCACCCGCAGGCAGCAAGCACCAGGCTTTCGATGAGAAGCTGCCTTGCGAGGCTCGCCGGCGTCGCGCCCAGGGCGGCTCGCACCGCGAATTCACGGCGTCGTGCGACCGCGCGCGCCAGCGACAGTGTGCTGACGTTGACGCAGGCGATGAGCAGCAGGAACGCGACGATTGCACTCAGCGCGCGCAGCGGCGCGTCCTGCGTGCCCGTCACGTTCTCGCGCATCGTCATCATCTCCAGGCTGTAGCTGGGCAGCAACGCTGGGACGTCGGCGCGAATCCGCGCGGCCGCGGCGTCGAGATCTGCGCGCGCCTGCGAGGCGGTGACTCCCCGCCGCAGCCGTCCCCAGACCGCGAAATCGTGCGACTGATCGGCGAGGTCGAGCCGGAACGGCAACCAGACCTGGGCATCGTACGGAAAGGCGTACATCGGCGGCATCACGCCGATCACGGTGAACTCTCGGTTGTCCAAACGAATCGTGCTGCCGACGACGGACGATGTGCCGCCGAGTTGTGTTTGCCACAACGCGTGGCTCACGAGTGCGACGCCGCTGTCGAGGCCGCGCCCTTGCTCATCCGCGCTGAATCCCCGCCCGAACATCGGCGGCACCGCCAGCGTCGTGTCGACGTCGCCCGCCTGCAGGACGACGCTCAGGCGTGTGGGGAGTTCGCGTCCAAAGAGCGTCATGTTGTCGGCGCCCATGGCGACGATGCCCTGGAACACGGACGCGTAGTTTTGCAGGCCGATGATGGTCGCCGGCGACATGTTGAAGGCGTGCGGAAATCCGTCCGCACCGGTGATCTGATCGCGCACGCGCATCAGGCGGCTCGCATCCGGAAATGGCAGCGGACGGAGCAGGACGTGGTTGATCGCGCTGAACATCGCGGTGTTCGCGCCGATGCCCAGGCCGAGAATGGCAATGCTGATGAGCGTGTTGCGCGGGGCGCGGCGCAGCGGACGTATCGCCTGGCGCACGTCGTGGAAGAGGTCCTGCAACATGGATGTCAATCCGACCATCAAGCGCCGTGCCGGGATGATTCTCTCGTTTTGCACGGGACTCGGTCCAAGAGGACCGCGGTCGCGTTTCCGACTGCCCGCAAACGACCACTCGTCGTTCCGCCGGCGGACACTCGCGCCTCGTCGAGCGATCCGTTGATTGACAGTGCGGACGCGATCGTGCCTAACTCTGTCCATGATCGTGTCACGCACCAACGCCCTCGCCGATCGTCGTCGCGCGCGCGGCTGGTCGCAAGCCACGCTTGCCGGGAAAAGCGGCGTCTCCCGGACCGGCGTGAGCGCGATCGAGATGGGCCGCCTGATCCCTTCGGTTGCCGCGGCGCTGCGTCTGGCAGCTGCCCTCGAGGAATCGGTTGAGGCGATATTCGGCGACGGCGGGACCGGTGTGGTTCCGACATGGGCGTCGGCGCCGAACCCATCGGACACGCGATGCTGGCATGCGTCGGTCAACGGGAAAATCGTGGCGTATCCGGTGGAGCTGACCGCGGCCGGGTCGATTCCGCACGACCGCACGGCGCAGGACGGCGACGCCGCGCGTCCGGACCGGACGCTGGTCATCGCCGGGTGCGATCCGACGGCGGGCCTGCTGGCGCATGAAATGGCCGAACGGCACGGCATCCGTGTGCTGCCGTTGATTCGATCGAGCGGCGAAGCGGTCGATCTGCTCCGGCGCGGTCTCGTCCACGTCGCCGGCCTGCACGTGACCGACGCGGCTGGCCGTTCGGCGAACGACGCCGCGGTCAAGAGCAGTGCAGGCACCGAGTACCGGCTGGTTCATCAGATGCGGTGGGAAAGTGGTATCGCCATCGGCACGGCCCGCAAGGAACAGAGCGTGTCCGCGCTGCTCCGCGCAAACGTTCGATGGGTGAATCGTGAAGAGGGATCGGCGGCTCGACGATCCCTCGACGTGCTCCTCGCGTCACGCCCGCGGCCGGCCGGATATCGCCACGTCGTGCGCGATCACCGCTCGGTGGCCACGATCGTGTCGAGCGGGTGGGCCGAAGCCGGCATCTGCGTGAAGCCGGCGGCCGCAGAAGCGCACGTGCGGTTCATGCCGCTCCACAAGGAAGCGTACGAACTGTGTGTGCCTGACCAGTTGTTCGGGGATCCGAGGATCGACGCGCTGGTCGCGACGCTGCAATCCCGCACGTACCGCGCGTTGATCGCCGACGTGCCAGGTTGCGTGTCGCGCGAGACAGGTTCCGTCAGGCGCGTCGCTTAGACAATGATCGATACGAGCAGCGCCACGAACTGGTACCGCGCAGGCGATCCGCTTCGATCCGCGGTCGAATATCTCGCTGCGTCGTCTTCCCTGTTCAACTGGGTGGGCGTGTACATTCTGAACGGCGATGTCCTCGAGCTCGGTCCATATATCGGCGCGGCCACGGAACACAAACGAATCACGGTCGGCGTCGGCGTTTGCGGCACTGCGGTTGCGCGGAACGCCGACATGAATGTGCCGGACGTCGCGGCATCAGACAACTACCTGGCCTGTAGCATCGAGACCCGATCGGAGCTCGTCGTTCTCATCCGCGATCACCGCGGCAATGTCGTCGGACAGATCGACATCGACAGTCACACACCGGACGCGTTCGGCGCGCGCGAGGAGCAGCTCGTTCGCAACGTGGCGGCTGAACTCGGAGCGCATTGGGCCGACGCGGTCGGCACGCGTCCCCCGGTCAGCGATTGACCGCCCTCATTCCGCCTTCCGAGTAACGCTCACCGGCCACGGCGGGGCCCAGCAAGTCGAGCATCTGTAATTCGTCCGGTGTGAACGTGACGCCGAGCGCCCCGACGTTTTCTTCGATGCGCTCGATCTTCGTCGAACCGGGGATGGGCACGATGTCGGGACCGCGCGCCAGCAACCACGCGAGCGCGAGCTGCGCCGCCGTGCAGCCTTTTCGCCGCGCGAGATCCTCCACCGCGCCCACGAGACGAAGATTGCGCTGAAAGTTCTCGCCCTGGAAGCGCGGGTTCGATCGCCGCCAGTCGTCTGCCGCAAGATCGTCAATCGACTTGATCTGTCCGGTCAGGAAACCGCGGCCGAGCGGACTGTAGGCGACGAAGCCGATGTTCAGCGCGCGACACGTCTCCAGCAGTTCGCCTTCCGGGTCGCGCGTCCAGAGCGAGTATTCGGTCTTCAGCGCGGTAATCGGATGGACCGCATGCGCGCGACGAAGCGTCGCCGGGGTTGCTTCGGACAGACCGATGTGCCGCACTTTCCCCGCACGAACCAGTTCCGCCATCGCGCCCACCGTCTCCTCGATCGGCGTCTTCGCGGCAACGCGGTGCCGGTGATACAGATCGCGTCCGCATATTGCCGAACTTCGTCGCGACGACGACGCGATCGCGCCGATCGCGGATGGCGCGTCCTGCGAGCTCCTCGTTGGTGAACGGGCCGTATACGTCGGCGGTATCGAGGAACGTGATGCCGAGGCCGAGCGCCGACACGGAGAGCGGCTCGAGATGCCGCTGTGGGAGTGCTTGTGTCATGAGGTATCCTTCGGCGCGGACGAGCTAATGAACCTGCGCGTGCGCGACGCTCGACACCAGCAGTACCGGAATGTCGACCGTCATGGTATTGCTGCCAATGGACGTGACGGCGAAGCGATACACGCCCTCTTCGTGCAGCGGGAACTGCCTGAGCGTCACCAGCACGTACTCACCGGCGTTCGTGATTTCCATGCACTGCGGATCGTCGGGCGCAGGCGACAGTCCGCTCGGCGTCGTGATGGACACACCGATTTCGACTTCCTCGCCCGGCCGTAGACCGACAATCCGGCCGACGAGCACCAGCT
Source organism: Vicinamibacterales bacterium (assembly GCA_036557365.1). GTDB lineage: Bacteria > Acidobacteriota > Vicinamibacteria > Vicinamibacterales > CAVVIG01 > DATKHR01. The sequence goes on along the minus strand of DATBHR010000084.1, from coordinate 29,172 downwards.
GATGAACGGCGATCGGCAGCCTTTGCACCGGGAGGCGATTGATGACGCCGATGAGACACAAGCGATCGCAGTTGTCGAGAAATGCGGTGTCGCAGAGCTGCAGGCAGTCGATGTGCGCCATAGCCGAGGTCTGTACACGAGCTGAACCGTGGACGGAACCGATTATATACGGCTTGATTCGCAATCGCAGTAGAGCAGAATCGTGATCGAGGCCTCTATTGGGCGGTCGGCAACCCCGATCCGCATGAGAATGCAGGAGACGCATGATGTTCACGAGACGACAAGCGATCCGGTTGGGGTTCGCGGGCACGTTCGTTGTGTGCGCTCGGCGTTTCTGGACGGCCGGCGTGCACGCCGCCGAGAAATTCGAGGTGACGCACACGGACGCAGAGTGGCGCCAGCGGCTGACGCCCGCGCAGTATGCAGTCCTGAGACAGGCGGCGACCGAGCGGGCGTTTTCCAGTCCGCTCGATCACGAAAAGCGTCGCGGCACGTTTGCGTGCGCCGGGTGCGATCTCGATCTCTTTTCGTCGGCGACGAAGTTCGACAGCGGCACCGGGTGGCCAAGCTTCTGGGCGCCGCTCGAGAACGCCGTCGGCACCACGACGGACATGTCGCTCGGCATGATGCGGAAGGCGGTCCACTGCCGGCGCTGCGGAGGCCACCTGGGGCACGTCTTCGATGACGGTCCGCGGCCGACCGGCTTGCGCTACTGCATGAACGGCCTGGCGATGATCTTCAAGCCGCTCACCACCTAGTCGGAGAACCACCCGACCATGCTGCTGTTCGTCGTCGCTTACGTCGGCGGCGTGCTGACGATCTTCAGCCCGTGCATTTTGCCGGTCGTGCCGTTCGTGTTTGCGCGTGCGGATCGTTCGTTCGCGCGCACTGCGTTGCCGACGTGTGCGGGGATGGCCATCGCCTTCTGTGCCATCGCGACGCTTGCGGCCGTTGGCGGCAACTGGGCGATCGAAGCGAACAAGTACGGCCGGTTCGCGGCGATGGCAATCCTGGCGCTGTTCGGTCTCTTCCTGCTGCTGCCGGCGCTCTCGGATCGGCTGCTCGCACCAGCGGCCGCGCTCGGCGGACGGCTGTCGCAGTCGATTGAACGACCGCGGAGCGGTGGGGAGCCTCGCGTTCTCTCATCGCTTCTGCTGGGCGCAGCGACGGGCCTCCTCTGGGCGCCGTGCGCCGGTCCGATCCTCGGTCTCATCCTCACGGGCGCAGCGCTCGAAGGTGCCAACCTGCGAACGTCGTCGCTATTGCTCGCGTATGGAGCGGGCGCCGCGACGTCGCTCGCGTTGGCCGTCTTCGCCGGCGGACGCGTGTTCGCGTTCATGAAGCGCACGCTCGGTGCCGGCGAGTGGATTCGCCGCGGCCTCGGGCTGGCGGTCCTCGGCGGCGTCGCGGCGATCGCACTCGGCTTCGACACGGGCGTGTTGACGCAGTTGTCATTGGCGGGCACGACGACGGTGGAGCAGAAACTCCTCGATCGCGTACACGTGACGCCGGCAGCGCAACCCACCGCCATGATGGCGCCTCCGGCGATGGCGATGACGGGAACGATGTCCGGTGGCGCGATGTCCGCAGCCGGCGCGATGACGGCGGGAACAGCGCAAGGAGCGAGGAGCGGTGTCGCCACACTCGACGCCGAAGGGCAGATGCCGTCTCTGGACGGCGCAACGACATGGCTCAACTCTCCGCCGCTGACGGCCGACGCCTTGCGCGGCAAAGTGGTCGTCGTCGACTTCTGGACGTACTCCTGCATCAACTGTCTGCGCGCGATCCCATACGTCCGCGCGTGGGCCGAGAAGTATGCCGCGCAGGGGCTCGTGGTGATCGGCGTGCATTCGCCGGAGTTCGCGTTCGAGAAGAATCTCGACAACGTCCGCCAGGCGGTCGCCGATCTCCAGATTCGTTATCCTGTGGCTGTGGACAACCAGTACGCCATCTGGAGGGCGTTCGGAAATCAGTACTGGCCGGCGCACTACTTCGTCGATGCGACGGGCCGCATCCGCCACCATCATTTCGGCGAAGGCGAATACGACGAGTCCGAACACGTGATCCAGCAGCTGCTGGCGGAAAGGGGCACGGCCAACGTGCCAGGCGGATTGGTGGCCGTGCACGCGTCCGGCGCCGAGGCGGCTTCGTCAGAGGCTGATGTCCAGTCGCCGGAAACCTACATCGGGTACGAGCGGGCCGAGCGCTTCGTGTCGCCCGGCGGCGTCGCTGAAAACGCCAAGAAAACGTACGCCGACGGTCAACCGCGCCTCAACGAATGGGGCCTTACCGGCGAGTGGATTGTTAGTCCGCAGCAGGCGGCATTGGTGCGGCCGGACGGCGGCATCACCTATCGCTTTCACGCGCGCGATCTGCATCTGGTCCTGGGGACGTCTGAGGGCAAGCCCGTGCGCTTCAAGGTGACGCTCGACGGCGCGCCGCCCGGAGACGCGCACGGCGTCGACACAGATGCCAACGGGACCGGAGTCGTCACCGGACAGCGTCTCTATCAATTGATCCGGCAGAGCGGCAGCGTGCGCGATCGCACGTTCGAGATCACCTTCCTGGACGCGGGCGTCCAGGCGTACGCGTTCACATTTGGATAAGCGGAGTACGAACATGTTCGATGTGCAGCGGTCGATTCAGCGCGGTCTCGTGTTGGCGGTCCTTGGTGTCGTCGTTGCGGTGGCGAGTCCCGGCGTTCGAGGAGCAGGTCTCGCGGAGAAGGCGCATGTGGTGCCCGCGCCGGCGCAGGACGAAGCCGTCGGCGCCGCGACCTCAGAGGTCGCCGTGCTCGCGGGTGGCTGCTTCTGGGGGGTGCAGGGTGTGTATCAACACGTGAAAGGTGTCACCAGCGCCATCTCCGGCTACGCGGGAGGACAGCAGAACACGGCTCATTACGAGATGGTCGGCCGCGGCGGTACGGGTCACGCCGAATCGGTGCAGGTCACCTTCGATCCCCATCAGGTGAGTTACGGAAAAATCCTGCAGATCTTTTTTTCCGTGGTTCACGACCCGACGCAGCTGAATCGTCAGGGGCCCGACGTCGGCCCGCAGTACCGTTCGGCGATCTTTCCCGAGAATGCCGAGCAGGCGCGCGTCGCGCGCGCCTACATCGCGCAGCTGAATCAGGCGCGCGTCTTCGACGCGGCGATCGTCACGAAGCTCGAGATGGATCGACCGTTCTATCCTGCGGAGGCGTATCACCAGGACTACCTGAAGAACAATCCGACCAGCCCCTACATCGTCTACAACGACTTGCCGAAGATCGACGATCTGAAGCGCATCTTTCCTGATCTGTACCGAACCGCACCGGTGCTGGTGAACGCCACGCGGTGAGCCGCGGCCGCGGACTCAGGCGATCAGGCACGCAGCCGTTCGTGCCCGACTGGTTCGGGTATCGCGTGATCGGATAGGCGGGAGAGAAGGGACCGGGTCCAGACAGCGCTGGCCCAGTCCCGTGTATTTCAGCGGCCCGAACTCGTCGCCTGCGGCGTCACGTGGATCAGCGCGCCGGGGTTGGCGTCCTCGAGCATCCACAGCGATCCATCGGGCGCCTGCTCCACATCGCGAATACGACGGCCTACGTTCCAGCGCTCCGCTGTTTTCGCGCCGCCATGTCCGTCGAACACGATGCGGTTCAACGTCATGGTCGCAAGCCCCGACACGAACCCGCTGCCGTTCCATTGCGGAAACATCTGCGTGCCCGTGTAGAACATCAGATTGCCCGGCGCGATCACCGGCACCCAATAGAGGACCGGCTTCGCGAGATCGGGTCGCGTGTCGGACGACGGGATCGGCACGCCGTTGTAGTTCATCCCGTACGATACGAGCGGCCATCCGTAGTTCTTGCCTCTTTCGATCAGATTGAGCTCGTCGCCGCCGCGCGGACCGTGTTCGACCTCCCACAACTCGCCGCTCGGCGAGAACGCCAGGCCGTACGGCGTGCGGACGCCGGAGGCCCACGTTTCAGCAGGCGTCTGATTGCCGGCGGGGAAGGTGTAGTTGCTGACGACCGGTGCCGCCTTCGCGGCTTCGGTGTCGCGCGGCGGATCGATGAGCGGAATCGTCGCCGCACCGGTCTTGCCGAAACTTGGATTGCCCGGCGCCGGCTTGCCATCGAGCGTGAGATGCAGGATCTTGCCGGCGGGCTGGTTCGGATCCTGTGCGGGCGTGAATCGCATACGGTCGCCGACCGCCAGGAACAACGACTGGCCGTCCGGCGCGAATGCGACAGCCGCACCTTCCTGTCCGCCCTTTCCTTTGGGCATCTGCCGCCACAGCACCTCGAAATTTTCGAGCCTCGCCGACGTTGCGGTCACGTTGAGCTTCGCGCGCGCCAGCGCCAGGCCGCCGCCGTAGTCGCCGGGCTCGACGTACGTCAGGTAGATGCTCTGGTCGGTTGCGTAATGGGGTGAGAGGAAGACGCCGTGCATGCCGTTCTGCCCCTGCCAGTACACGGGCGGCGTATTCGAAACCGGACTGATCTTTTCGCCTTGCGCCGACACCAGCCATACGGGTCCGACTTTTTCCGTGACCAGCATCCGGCCGTCCGGCAGGAACGCCAATCGCCACGGCAGCTCGAATGTGCTCACCTTCGTCATCGTAAACGGCAGGCTTGCTTCGGGCGGCTGCGTGCCCACATTGACCTGGGCCAAGCCGGTTGCCGACGCCAGCGTCACCAGCGCCGCTATTTTCGCCAAGCGCATCGTCATGTTCTCCTTCTGTCGGTCGTCTTCTCAGTCGTGTTCGCGTCGCGATCTGTATTTTTACCTGGGCATCGGAATCGACACCGCTTTTCCGGCGCCGCGCTCGGCGATCCAGATCGTGTCGCCGGCCGGCTCGACGGCGGTCGGCGTGTTGAGCCCCTCTTTGAGGACCGTGACGCTTCCTTTGTCGCCATTGACCGTGATCGCCGACACCTTGCCGCTTCCATTTTCAGCCAGCAGGAGCTTGCCGTTGGCGGCGCGCATGCCGTCGGGTCCCTTGACCGGTTGATCCAGCTGGATCTCGACGGGCGAACCCGCTTTGCCACTGTCGATCGGAACGCGAAACACCTTGCTCGTAATGACGTTGTTCACGTACAGCGTGCCGTTCAGGAACGTGATCCCGTCGATGCCGTTGAGCAGCCGATCCTCGGCGAACAGATCCGCCGTCTTCGCGCCAGCGGCCAGCTTGTAGATGCGGCCGTTGCTCGTATCGGTGATGTAAAGCGCCTTGTCGGGACCGACGACGAAATCGTTGCAGACGTTCGACTCTCCCGGCAGATCCCAGCGAAGCTTCGGAGCACCGGTCGAGAGATCGAAGCCCCTCAAGGCCGTATGTCGTTTCGGCGGCCTGCTATCGGGGACGGGCGTCAGCTGGCAGGTCCACAACGTGTTCGTCGCCGCGTCCGCGAGCATGCCGAGGAAAAACGTGCCCGCACCTTCGGCGCTTGCATCCACGAACTTCTCGGCAGCGGTGGAACCCGGGCGGACCTTGTACACGAACGGGGTGCTCGCACTCCCGACGATCAACACTCCGCCCGGCGCGACGGTCAGGCTCTCGGGCTGCGACTTTCCGTCCGCGATCACGATCTCGGCTGCTGATACCGTGGATGCCAGCGCGGCCGACAAAACCACGAACATGGCAACCCGTCGTGCGATGAACTCGAACATCGTCGTCTCCTCACTCACGCCGTGCGTCTGGACCGCCACAGCGTACCTGAAATTGAGAAGCAGCCCAATCGGCGGGCGCCAAATTGCAAATCGATCATCCGATGACATAACGTTCTTGCCATGAGAAACGTGCGAGCATGGTCGGCGGCTGTCTTGTGTGCGTGCCTGGCAGCCGCGTGCGGTCGCTTCGGGAACGCGGCGGACGCCCAGTCCGACCTCGATCGCATGGTCGTGATCTCGCAGCAGTACAACGAGCTCATCTACGCGCTCGGCGCGCAGGCCCACCTGGTCGGCGTCGACTATTCGAGCACGTATCCGCCCGAGATCAAGTCCGTCACCACCGTTGGCTACCACCGCGCGCTGAGCGCGGAAGGCATCCTGTCGCTCAAGCCCACCATCGTCATCCACGACAACAACATCGGACCGGAGCAAGTCGTGCGTCAGCTCGAGCAGCTGAAAATCCCGATGAAGACGTTCCAGGCAAAGGACGACTCTCTCGACGGCCTGAAGGCGCTGCTGCGTGAGATGGGTGCGTACTTTCACAAGGAATCGCGCGCCGAAGAATTGATTGCGGCGCTCGACAAGGACATGGCCTCGGCGTTGGCGCAGGCCAAGAACTACACGTCGCATCCGCGCGTCGCGGTCATCCACTTCGGGCGCGCGTCCAACGTGTATTTACTGGTGGCTGGTAAGGGCGGCAGCGGCGACGGCGCGGCGGCAAGCCAGATGATCGAGTGGGCCGGCGGCGAGCAGGCGATTCAGGGCAACGGCATGCAGCGGCTTGCGTCGCCCGAAATTCTTGCGCAGGCGAATCCCGACGTCATCCTGATGACCGAGTTCGGATACGACCGCCTCGGCTCTTTGGAGCAGGCGAAGACGCTGCCTGGAGTCGCTCAGACCAACGCGGGGCGCACAGGCCGCGTGTACCGCGTGAGCGAGCACGAACTGACGTACTTCAATCCGGGGACGGGCAAGAGCATCACGCGAGTGGCGGAGCTGATCCACCGGTCTCCCTCATGAGCAGCTCTCGCGACCGGACGGGCATCCTCATTCTGTTCGGGCTGCTCGTCGCAATGGTCGTCGCCGCGTCGGCGTCGATCCGGTTCGGCGCCATCGATTTCAGCCTCGGCCAGATGGGATCCGCGACGCTCGCGCTCGTGCGCGGCCGCGAGCCGGCAACCCTCGACGGCCGCATTTTCACCGAGCTTCGACTGCCGCGAGCTGTCATGTGCCTGCTCGTGGGCGCCGCTCTTGGCGTCGGCGGCACGCTGATGCAGGCGCTCTTCCGCAATCCCATCGTCGAGCCGGGACTCGTCGGCACGTCGAGCGGGGCCGCGCTCGGATCGGCGCTGTATTTCGTGCTCGGCTCGGTACTGGGATTCAAATCGGGTCCATGGACGCTGCCGATCGCCGCCTGCGTCGGCGGCACCGTGGCGACTTACATCGTGTTCGCGCTGTCGCGCGCGAACGACCGCGGGCGCAGTTCGATCGTGATGCTGCTGCTGACCGGCCTGGCGATCAACGCGCTCTGTCTGAGCGGCGTCGGATTTCTCTCCTACATCGCGCGCGATCCGCAGGCGCGCTCGATCATCTTCTGGAATCTGGGAACGATGTCCGGCGCTGACTGGAGGTCGGTGCTGATCGTCGGCGCGGCGACCATCGGCGGCATTGCGCTCGCGCTCGGGTATGCCAAGCCGCTGAATGCGCTGATGCTCGGCGAAGAAGAAGCGACCTATCTGGGCGTCAACGTCGTACGGCTGAAATGGGCGGTGTTGACGATCAACGTCGCCATGGTCGCCGTCGCGACGGCGTTCACCGGCGTCATCGGCTTCGTCGGCCTGGTCGTTCCGCACATTTTGCGGATTCTCCATGGCGCCGACAACCGCTATCTCATCTCGGGCAGCGCGCTGCTCGGCGCGACGATCTTGAGCGTCGCCGACCTCGTCGCTCGCGTTTCCCTGCGGCCCGCGGAGCTTCCGATCGGCATCGTCACGTCGATCGTCGGCGTTCCCGTTTTTCTCTATCTGCTGCGCCAGCGCCAGTACGTCTTCTGAGATGCTCACCTGCTCGGACCTGGGGTACCGCGTCGGGCAGACGACGATCCTCGACTGCATCGACGCCGCGTTCGAGCCGCACCGGCTCCACCTCGTGATCGGTCCGAACGGTGCCGGCAAGTCGACGCTGGTGAAGCTGCTCGCGCGCCTCGTCGCGCCGACAACCGGCCGCATCAACTACGACGCCGTCGATCCCGGATTACTCGACGATCGCACGCTGGCCCGGCGCCGCGCCGTGCTGTCGCAGGCCGTCGAGGTCGCGTTCCCGATTCCCGCCCGCGACCTCGTGATGATGGGACGCTATCCGCACTTCACCGGGCGGCCGACGGCAACCGACGAGGAAATCTGCGACGAGGTGATGCAGGTCCTCGACGTGGCCGCGCTCGCCGAACGCAGCTACGCGACGTTGAGCGGAGGAGAGAAGCAGCGCGTCAACTTCGCGCGCGTGCTCGCGCAAGTCTGGCGCCCCGTCGACGGATCGGGCCGATATCTCTTTCTGGACGAGCCGCTGACATTTCTCGACGTGCAGCACCAGCTTCGATTCATGAACATCGTGCGACGCTTTGCCGACCATCCGGACGTGACCGTGATCGGCGTCGTCCACGACTTGAACCTGGCCGCGCGATTCAGCGATCGGCTGCTGCTGCTCGACGGCGGCCGCATCGTGGCGAGCGGTGCGCCGTCCGAAGTCCTGACGCCCGATGTCGTGCAGCAGGTCTTTCAGGTCCAGCCGGTGATCGTCACGAATCCGATCAGCGGCAGCCCGCACCTCATCTTCGAGTAGCCACTCGACTCTCCTCGAGCAGGCCATGTAGATCTGACACGACCCAGCGCTCCATCAGTTTCCCGTTCTCGACCCGATAGATCGCGATGCCCTTGAGCGTGATTGGCCGGCCTGACGGCGCGATGCCGCGGAAGTCTCCTGTGTGTGTGCCGAGCAACCGCCATCGCACGACGACGCGGTCGTCTTCCGCGATGAGATCGTCCACTTCATAGCGGGCGTCGGGAACCGCCGACCGTATCGCCGCGTAGTAGTCGCGGAACGCCTCCGGGCCGGTGGGGCCACGCTCCGGCCAGTCGTGCGAGACGAAGTGAGGTGCGACGACCTGGTCCGCAAGAGCCATGTTCCAGTCGACGTACACCTCTTTATAGAAGCGCCGCAGAAGCGCCTTGTTCGCAGCTGTGATGTCGTCAGTCATCCTGTGTTCCTCACGTGCGCGAACGCCGGCCACAACACCGGTGGTGTAACGAAGAGTTCGTTCGCGCGTTCAACAGCATCCAAGTCAGTACGACGATGCCAATCGCGTCATGGTTTCGCCGGGACGCTGAGTTTCGAAACAGGCGTGACGCTTGCAGGAGCGTGCTGTCTCAAACAAGGAGAACATGCATGGCTCGGCTGCCGGATCGATCTGGACCATTCTGGGATGGCGTGCATGGGCGAACGCCGATGCCGCCTGCTGCTGCAACACTCGGCTTGCAGTTCATCGACATCGATGCCGAACGCGGCGCCATCGAGCTGTCGTTCGAAGCAACGCAGGACTTCACCAATCCGATGGGCAACGTGCTCGGTGCTTATCTCGCGGCCATGCTCTATGACACCGTCGGGCCAGCGTTGCTCGCGACGCTCGGTGCGGATCAGTTTCAGTCCACGCTCGACATCCACGTGCAATTTCTCCGAGCGGTTCGTCCTGGCCGCATCGTCGGCAAGGGTCGCGTGGTACACCGCGTCGGCGATATCGCGTTCCTGGAGGCAGTCCTTCACGATCCTGGCAACGGGACAATCGCGAAGGCGAACGCAACGGCGCGTGTGATTCCTCTGGCGAGCGCTTCGAGCGCGGCCTGATCAGAATCACGTCGGCCGGGTTGCCGGATCGCGCCATCAGAATTGGAGGACACGGTCACATGAAATCACGACGCTTACTGTGGAGCAGCGTCGGTGCTGTCGGCGCTGTGGGAGCGCTCGGCGGCGCATGGATGCTTTCGCTACCTGCGGAACGCGTGTCCGCATCGCCGCCCCCAATCGGAGACTCGGAAACGGAGGCGTTACTCGCCGCGTTGAAGCCGTCGATGGGTCGACGTCCGGTCATCGTCGTCGTCGGCATCAACGACGCGACAGAGACGACCGACTATCTCATGGCGTACGGGATCCTGCGGCGGGCCGACATCGCGGACGTCAATCTGCTGTCGACGAAGCCGGGGCCGGTGACGCTGTTTCCGGCGCTCAAGGTCCAACCCCACGCGACGATCGCTGAATTCGACGAGCAGCATCCTGGCGGAGCCGACTACGTGCTCGTTCCGGCGATGAGCCGCGACGACGATCCGGTGATTCTGAAATGGCTGGCGAGGCAGGCCGACAAGGGCGCGCTGATCGTTGGCGTGTGCGCCGGCGCCAAGGTGGTCGCCGAAGCGGGCCTCCTGGACGGCAAACGAGCTACGACGCACTGGTACTACCTGAAGGAGTTGCTCGCGAAACATCCCACCATCCGATACGTTGCCGACCGGCGCATCGTCGTCGACGACGGCGTGGCGACGACGACGGGAATCAGCGCGTCGATTCCGATGGCGCTGATGCTCGTCGAGGCGATTGCCGGCCGCGAGAAAGCAATGGCTGTTGGCAGCGAGATAGGCGTGACGGACTGGGGTCCGCGGCACGACAGCCGTGCGTTCGTCTTCAACCGTCCATTTGCGCTCACCGCCCTTCGCAACAGCCTCGCATTCTGGAACCGCGAGACATTCGGGATCGAATTGTCGACCGGCGTTGACGAGGTGTCGCTTGCGCTCGTCGCCGATGCGTGGTCGCGAACGTACCGCTCACGAGCGTTGACCTTCGCGCCGACGATCGCGGCGCGCGAGAGCCGCAACGGCGTCTGGATTGTTCCGGATCAGGTGAAGTCAAGCTGGCCGGCAGCGACTTGCCTCCCAGCAGCGAGCCGGCAACCGGCGAAGGCGCTGGACGGAGCACTTGACGCGATTCGCTTGCGGTACGGTCCGCGCACGACGCGCTTTGTCGCGATGCAACTCGAATATCCCAACTGAGCCTTGGGCTCATGCGGACTGCTCTTTGCACATGTTGCTGCGAAGCGTCCGATGAGGCTACGCCTTCTGGTCGTTTGGCTCGGCTGCGTCGCATCGCTGGCGGCGTTGGCGTTCATCTCGGGGTGCAAGGAAAAACCGGCCGCGACCATCAAGGAAGTGAACCGCCTCGACGAGAAGTCCGCCCAGGCGCCGAAACCGATCGAAGACCCGCGCTTCAAGGACTTCTTTGATCGCGTGCGCGCGTACATGAAGATCCACGACGCGGCGGACACGCGCGTCCCGAGTCTCAAAGAAACATCGGACCCCAAAGAGGTGTCGGGTCGCGAGAAAGCGCTTGCCAACGAGATTCGCGTGGAGCGCGCCGGCGCGCAGCAGGGCGATGTGTTTTCGCCGTCTGCCGCCAAGGAGATCGGCACCATCGTCGCCGACGATTTCAAGCGGCGGCCGCTGAAGGAACAGAAAGCCATTCTCGTTGAGGTGCCGATGAAAGTGCCGCCGGCCATCAACACCGACTATCCGACCGCGCTGCCGCTCGCAACCGTGCCGCCGACGCTGCTGCTGGAGCTGCCGACGCTGCCTGATGCGCTCGAATACCGGTTCCTGGGCCGCCACCTCATCTTGCGGGACATCAAGGCCAACCTGATCGTCGACTTCATTCCCGATGTGGTGCCGCCGGTACCAGCGAAAACTGCCGGCCGCGAAGCACACCCATGACGCGCAACGCCATCCGTCCCGCGATCGCGGCAGTTCTCCTGATCGGCGCGCTGTCGCTCACGGCGGCGGCGGAAAAGGTGACGCTGCCGCTGGAAAACGGTTCGACGCGCTTTGCCGTCATCGGCGACACGGGCACCGGCGACAAGCCGCAGTACGAGATCGGGCGGCGACTCGAGGATTACCGCGAGCTCGTCAACTTCACGTTCACGATCATGGTGGGCGACAACATCTACGGATCGGAACGGCCGCAGGACTTTCAGAAGAAGTTCGAGACGCCGTACAAGCCGTTGCTCGACGCCGGCGTCACGTTCTACGCGGCGCTCGGCAACCACGACGATCCCAACCAGCGCTTTTACAAGCCGTTCAACATGAACGGTGAGCGGTTCTACACGTTCACGAAGGGGAATATCGACTTCTTCGTCCTCGATTCCAACTACATGGACCGCAAACAGCTCGACTGGTTCGAGCGCGCGCTCCGGGATTCGAAGTCAGAGTGGAAGATGGCGTACTTTCACCATCCGCTCTATTCCTCCGGGGAGACCCACGGCTCCGAGACGGATCTGCGCACACTTCTCGAGCCGCTCTTCATCAAATACGGGATGAACGTCGTGTTCGCCGGCCACGAACATTTCTACGAGCGCGTCAAACCTCAGAAAGGTATCTACTACTTCACCTGCGGCGGATCGGCGAAGCTCCGCAAGGGAAACATCCGGAAAGGATCTGAGCTGACCGAAAAGGGCGACGACATCGAGAACACGTTCATGGTCGTCGAAGTAGCCAAGGACGTGTTCAACTTCCAGACTGTCTCGCGCACCGGAGTCACGATCGACTCCGGCGCCTTCAAGCGTCCGCATTAACCGCGGACTTTCTCAACGCGAAAACGCGGCTCGGGCCTTTCCAAATCGGTTGTTCCGCGATTTCCAACCCGGATGTCGTCGCGACCTGGGGAATCTGTTGTCGCGCGACCAGCCGCGCGGCCGGCCCTGCTCCGTCGTCGGCGCCTCGGCGTGCGTCGCATCGAGTCCCGCGAATCCTCCGACGTGTTCCAGCGGCGTCGGCAGAAGCCGCTGGATGTCGCGCAGCAGCCGCGAGTCTGCCGCCGAGACGAGAGAGACGGCGCGCCCGGTGCGTCCCGCGCGGCCTGTGCGACCGACGCGGTGAATGTAGTCTTCAGCCACGAGCGGCAGGTCGTAGTTGATGACGAGCGGCAGCTGCGCGATGTCGAGCCCGCGCGCCGCAATATCGGTTGCGACCAGCACATTCACGCGGCCGGCCTTGAAGTCAGCCAACGCTCGTGTTCGCGCTCCCTGGCTCTTGTTGCCGTGGATGACCGCCGTCTTGATGCCGGCCTTGTCGAGATGCTCGCCGACGCGATCCGAACCGCGCTTCGTCTTGCAGAAGACGAGCGCCTGCGTCGCAGCCTCCTGCGTCAGCACGTCGGTGAGCGCCGCACGCTTCTGATCCGCAGCAACTCGATGCAACTGGTGCGTCACGGTCGGCGCGACGGTCTGCCCGTCCGAAGCGTCCACGCGCGCCGGTTCGCGCGTGAATTCAGCCGCGAGGCCGACGACCGCTTCAGACAGCGTCGCGGAAAAGAGGAGCGTCTGCCGCGAGCGCGGCAGCGACGCGATGATCCGTCGCAGCGCGGGCAGGAAGCCGAGGTCCAGCATCCGGTCGGCTTCGTCCAGCGTGAGGATTTCGATCGCGGACAGATCGACGCTGCGCCGCTGCATGTGATCGATCAACCGGCCAGGCGTTGCGACCACGATGTCGGGCCCCTGTTTCAGCGACTGGATTTGCGCGCCCATGCCCACGCCGCCGAAGATGGCGGTCACGCGGAGCTGCGCCGGCGCGCCGTAGGTCGCGAGCGACCGGTGGACCTGCGCCGCGAGTTCACGGGTCGGCACGAGGACGAGTCCTCGTGTGAGCCGCCGTCCGCCAGCGCGCCGCGCGGCGATGCGTTCGATCATCGGCAGCCCGAAGGCGGCCGTCTTGCCGGTGCCCGTCTGGGCACGTGCCAGGAGATCGGTTCCGGTGAGGACAGCGGGAATGGCGAGGGTCTGGATTGGCGTCGGCTCCTCATAGCCAAGACGCGCCAACGGAACACAGAGCGAGGGCGTCAACCCCAGTTTCGAGAACGACATTGAAGCGATCCTTGATGACCCGACTGCGATTCCCAGCGGCGCTGCAGGGCGAATATCTGATGCGTTCGCGCCACTGCGGCGCGAAAACGCGCGTCGGCGCCGAAGCTGCCGAACGGATTCGTCTCGAAGCTAAGCTGGATGTGAGGAGGAGCGGGCCAGGAGTGGCTCGTTACGCCTACAGGGGCAGAGCGCGTGGGAAAATCCGGTAGATGATGATAACACGAGGCGCCCGGAGTGGACCGTAGTACAGTTGGCGCCTGGATTTTGCCGCGTACCCGCCGTCCTCCAGCGTAACGAGCCGCGACTCGTTCCTCCTGAAGTTCAGCTTCGATACGAGACGATGTCCAGCCGATTGCCGCTGCCGGCGTCGGGATCGTCGCTGTGCGACAGAGGAGTGAATGCCATGGGTCGGAAGTTGTACGTCGGAAACCTGCCGTATGAGGTCGGTGAAACAGAACTGCAAGACCTGTTCGCGCGGGCGGGATCGGTGGACTCGGTAAACGTGATGCGGGATCAGGCCACCGGCCGCGCACGCGGATTTGCGTTCGTCGAGATGAGCACCGACGAGGAGGCGCAGAACGCGATCACCACGCTCCATGGTACGCAACTCGGTGGCCGCAGCCTGACGGTGAACGAGGCGCGTCCCAAGGCGTCGCGCGGCGGTGGTGGTGGGGGCGGCGGTTTCGGCGGAGGCCACTCGCGTCGCCGCGAACCGCGCTGGTAGACGACCTCGCGGCGAATTGCAGTAGACGCGTCAGCGGCCGTCGCGCGATCCTAGGTTGTGCGGCGGCCGCGGCGCTGAATCGACGTATACTTGAGCTCCCGCTTTTCTGAGCCTTCGGCCATTCCGGCCCGAGCCCTCACCAAAGCCTTGGTGCTTGTGAGGGTGGTCATGGTGAGACGTCCCGACGACATGAACGCGTTCGAATTCGTTGTGTTGGCCGCCCTCCGGGCGGCGCAGCTGCAGCGTGGCTGTACGCCGCGGGTCGAGCAGTCCCCGAAGCTTGCCGTCACCGCGCAACACGAAGTTGCCGAGCGCAAAGTTCTGCCGATGCAGGACGCGGCAGCTGAACCCGTTTCGCTGCCGAATGACTGAGTGACATGCCGCAGATTCATCTGATAAATCCGAGCACCAAGTCCTTCGGCGTTGCTGTCATTACCCCGCGGTGGCTGTACGTTCTCGCAGCGGCGACCGGAAACCGCTGGGGCGATCCGCGCATCGTCGACGAGACGCTGGATGCGATCGACGTCACGGCCATCGAGGCCGGTGATGTCGTCGGCATCGGCATCCATACGGGCAATGCGCTGCGCGGCTACGAGATCGGCCGCGAACTGCGCCAGCGCGGGGCGTGGGTGGTGTTCGGAGGGATTCACGCGACGCTGTTTCCGGATGAAGCCGCGGAGCAGGGCGGCGCACACGCCGTCGTGCGCGGAGACGGCGACGCCATCTGGTCGCGCGTCGTCGAGGATTGTTTCGCGGGACGCCCGCAGCGGCTCTACGATGGTGGCCGGATCGCCGGCGACCAGTTCGTGTCGGCGCGCTGGGACCTGCTGCCGAGCGGACGGTATATGTGGGCGTCGGTCCAGACGGTTCGCGGGTGCCCCAAGCACTGCTCGTTCTGTTCCGTCTGGCGGACTGACGGCCAGGAGCCGCGCCAGCGTGGCGTCGATCGCGTCATCCGCGAGATCGTCGAGCTCCGTCGTCTCGGATTTCGATTCATCGCGCTCGCCGACGACAACTTCTATCCGGTGACGATGGGCGATCTGGCGCAGGCGAAGCGGCGGACGGATGGTTCGCGGCTGCGCGAGCTCGAGGAGCTGCGCGCGGAACGCTTCGAGCTGATGGCGCGGCTCGCCGAGCTGCCGGACGATCTCGTCTTCTATACGCAGATCACGATGGAAGCGGCCGAGGATCCGGCGTTCCTTCGCGCCATGCGTCGCGCGAACATTCGCGGTGCGCTCGTGGGTGTCGAATCGGTGACCACCGACGGCCTCAAGGACGTTTACAAGGGCTTCAACCTCGCCGGCGACGAGCTCGTGGCGCGCCTGCGCGCATTCCGCCGCCACGATATCCACGTCCTCGGATCATTTATTTTCGGGCTGCCGAGCGACACGAAAGACACGTTCGATGCAACGGTCGCGCTGGCGCAGCGCGCCGATCTGACGTTCGCGCAATTCGTGCTGCTCACGCCGTTTCCTGGTACCGTGGACTTCGACAAATGGGCGGCCGACGAAGGGCATCGCGGGACGCACGTGGAGGGGGTTCCGCTCACGCAGCACTGGCTGATTCCCGAACACAAGCGCCCGCGCCTGTACTCGCCGCATCCGACGATGTCGCTCGAGGAAATCCGGCTCGGCACGCAGGGTGCGTGGGATCATTTCTACAGCTGGCGTCAGGTGTGGGCGCGCTCGCGGGTCGTCGAATCGGTTCGCGCGCGGGTCGCGTTCGTGTTGATTTCGAAGCTCTATCGGCAGATGTACGCGAACACCGGAATCGCAACCGACAGCGCGCGCGTGCAGCGATCGACACGCTGGGCGCGCTGGATTGGCTACGCGTGCCGCGGACTGTTTCTCGGGAAACCGATGCCGAATCTCACAATGCCCGGCGAGCAGCTCGCCGAGCCTGCACTCAACTGACCGTCTACAGCGAGGCGACCATGGCGACAATGAACGGCACAATCAAGCGGCTGACCGACAAGGGATTCGGTTTCATCGCGGCAAGCGATGGAAGCGAGTACTTCTTCCATCAGTCGGCGTGCAGCGGAACGCGTTTCGACGAACTGCGCGAAGGACAGTCGGTCACCTTCGAACGCGGACAGGGTCCGAAGGGCCCGCGCGCGGAGAACGTCCGCGTCGCCTAGCCGCGATCCTTTTCGGCCACTCTGAGCGGCGCGCGGTTCGGGGTGTCCCTTCCGAGTCCTACTCGGCCTTCAGTGCCTCGTTCGGATCGACGCCGGCCGCTCTTCGCGCCGGCAGGTACGTCGCGCACGCAGCCGCACTAGCCAGCGCGCACACCACGACCACGAGCGTGATCGGATCGGCGGGCGTGACGGCGAACAACAGCGACGAGATCAGTCGACCTGCGGCAACAGCGCCGGCGAGTCCGGCGCCGAGGCCGACCAGCATCAGCGCCGCGCCTTCGCGTACGAACAACCACACGACGTCGGACGGCGATGCACCGATGGCGAGCCGAAGGCCGATTTCCCGCCTTCGCTGAGCGACGAGGTACGCGAGCACGCCGTAGACGCCGATGACTGAAAGCGCGACGGCGATCGCCGCGAAGCTCAGGATCACGAGCGTCGTGAAACGGCGCTCGGCGAGCGACGCATCGACGAGCGCCGCGAGTTCCTTGAAATTCGCGAGCGGCAGCAGCGGATCGAGTTCGGCCACGTCGTGCCGCAGCGGAGCGATGGAGGCGATGCGATCTGCCGACGTGCGCACGGCGACGGTGAAGGCATCGACCGGCTGTTGCTCGTACGGCAGATAGATCTCGGCCGGCGCGTCTTCGTCGAGCCCTCCGTACTTGACGTCACCCACGATGCCGACGATAGTCTTCGGTCCGTTGCGGGCGTCGCGCGCGAGCTCGGCGCCGATTCGAATCTGCTGCCCGATGGGGTTCTGTCCCGAGAAGTACCGCCGGGCAGTCCGTTCGTTGATGATGGCGATTTCAGGGCTGGTCGCCGTATCACGCGTGTCGAATGATCGTCCCGTGCGGAGCGGGATCTTCATCATCTGGAAATATTCCGGGCTGACGATTCGCAGCGAGGCATTGGGCATCGATGCAGAATCCGGCTCCGGCTGGTCTTCGTGACGGAAGCCGGTGATCGCGTTGAGATCGCTCGTGAACGGAAGGCCCATCGCGACCGATGCCGATTGAACACCGGGCTCCGCCTTCAGCCGCGCGAGCAGCGCAGAGATGAACGCTCGTGGACTGTCGGGGTCTGCATACCTGGCGGCCGGCAGCGACAAGCTGAACGTGGTGACACCCTGCGGGTCGAAGCCAGGTTCGACGTGCTGGAGCTGAACGTAGCTGCGAATGAGCAAACCGGCAGCGACCAGCAGCATCGCTGCGCCCGCCAGCTCCGAGACGACGAGAACGCGGCGAGCGCCCGTCCCGGTCGGACTGACGGTGCCCCGGCTGCTCAACGCGAAAAACCGGTGAGTGGACCAGCCTGATACCGCGAGCGCCGGCGTCAGTCCGCATGCGATGCTCGTTACGAACGTAATCGCCAGGCCGAAGGCCAGGACGTTCGTGTCCACGGACAGACTCTGCAAACCGGGAATCGACGCCGGCCCGAACAACACCACCGCGCGCACCACCGCGAAGGCGACGGCGGCGCCGGCGGCTGCGCCGAGCACGCCGAGAACAAGACTCTCGGTCAGCAACTGTGCGATCAGCTGGCGCCGGCTGGCGCCGAGCGCCGCGCGCACCGCGACCTCGCGACCGCGCGCCTGTCCGCGCACGAGCAGCAGATTCGCCACGTTCGCGCAGGCGATGAGCAGGACCAGCAGGACGGAACCGAAGAAGGTCAGCAGCGTGGGACGAATGTCGCCGACGATCCGCTCGTGCAGCGGAGTCGCCATCACGGTGGCGTCCTTTTCTGAGTCAGGAAACTCGATGGCCATGCGATCGGCGACCGTTTGCAGCGCGGTCGTGGCCTGGCCGGGCGACACCGTGTCCTTCAAGCGCGCGAGCACCTGCACCCACTGCGCGCCGCGAGCCGAGGCCGCGAGGTCACGCGGCGTGAAGATGAGCGGCTGCCAGAATTCCGCAGACGCCGGAAACTTCAACCCCGCAGGAGCGACCCCGACGATCGTCACATCATGGCCGTCGATCGTCGTCGACGAGTCCACGATATCGGCGCGAGCGCCGAATCGACGACGCCAGAGGCCGTCGGAGAGGACGATCTGCCGGCCGTCGCTCTGCGCGTCGCTTTCCGCGAACCCGCGACCGAGCGCCATCGAGACGCCCAGCACCCTGAAGTAATTCCACGAAACTTTCGCGCCCTGCAGCCGTTCGGGATCGCCGCCGCCGGTCAGATTGACGGTGATCGGTGCGATTGAGGAGGCCTCGGTGAACGCGTTGCTCGGGCGGACGTAGTCACGGACATTCGGCGGCGAGAGCCACGGTGAGACCTGCCCGTGGTGCCCGTAGAAGACCGCCATCAGGCGACTCGGATCGCGATACGGCAACGGTCGAAGCAGGACGCCGTTCACCACCGTAAAGACCGCTGTCGTCGTGCCGATGCCGAGCGCGAGTGTCAGGATTGCAACGAGGGCGAATGCGGGCTGGCGCTGGAGGAGCCGCCACGCGTGACGCACGTCCCGAAAGAGCAGGCTCAACGGTCACCTCCAGCGGACGTACACATCTTTTTTATGAGACGGACGTCCAGTTGCCTGTTTGACGGGGGGGCGACGAAAAAAGTTGAAACGTTCTCAACGCGCCTGACGGTCGACCGCGCGTGGTGCGCTGCGTGCCAGCAGATCGTGAACGGTTCTGGCGAGTTCCAGGCCGTCGACGGGCTTCGCCAGATAGCTGGTGTATCCCGATTCGAGCGCGCGGCGACGGTCATCCGCATGCGCGAAGGCCGTGACGGCAATTCCCGGCACGACGCAGCCGGAGCGCTTCGCCCGACGCATCAACTCGTACCCGTCGACGTGCGGCATTGCGATGTCCGCGATCAGCAGATCCACCTTCTTCGTGGCCAGAACGTCGAGCGCGGCTTGGGTCGAGTCGCATTGCAGGATGGTGGCGCCGCGCTGCTCGAGGAGCGCGGCGATCATCTCGCGGGAATCGGCCTGATCGTCGACGACCAGGAGCGTCGCGTTTGCCAGCTGAAACGCCGCCGCCGCCAACGGCGAGTCGGCCTCGACGTCCGAGTTCAGACCGGCCGCTGCCGGCAGATCGATCGAGACCAGCGTGCCGGTGCCCGGGCCCTCGCTGTTCGCGTCGATCACGCCGTCATGCAACTCGACCAGATGTTTCGCGATTGCGAGCCCGAGGCCGAGGCCGCCGTGCACACGGGTTGAGCGGCTGTCCGCCTGGCGGAACCGATCGAAGACGTGCGGGAGGAATTCAGGCGCGATCCCGATTCCGGAATCGCGGATTTCAATCCTCAGCCTGCGTTCGTCGGCGACACACCGCAGCCGGATCGTTCCGCCGGCATCGGTGAATTTGACCGCGTTCGACAGGACGTTGTTGAGGACCTGGTACAGGCGCTTCGCATCGCCCTCGATGGGCGGAAGCGTCGCGGCGATCTCGGAATGGAACACCAGTCCTTTCGCCGCGACCTCGGGGGCGATGCCGGCCGCGACCGTCTCCAGCAGTTGCGACACCGACACCGGCTGGCGTTCGATTTCGAGCTTGCCGGTGATGATGCGCGACACGTCGAGGATGTCTTCGATCAACTGCGCCTGGAGTCGGGCGTTTCGACCGATGACGTCCACGGCCTGGCGTGCGCGCGCCGCCGACAGCTCACCCGTCTGCAGCATCTGCACCCAACCGAGGATCGCATTCAAGGGCGTTCGTAATTCGTGCGACAGCGTTGCGAGAAATTCGTCCTTCAGGCGGCTGGATTCCTCTGCGGCCGCGAGCCTGGCGAGCTCCGCCTCCTTCCGCCGCGTGACGATCACGCAGACGCCGCTCATGCGAACCGGACGGCCGTTCTCGTAATCGACGCGGCCCTTGCCCTCGCACCACCGCACCGTGCCATCGGGAGCGACCAGACGGTATTCGACGTCGTGCGCGACGCCTTCCTTCAGCGCCCGTTCGATCGAGGCGTACACACGTGGCCGATCGTCGGGGTGAATCTCCTTTTCGTAGCTCGCGAAGGTGCCGTCGAACGCATTTGCCGGCAGGCCGTGGATGGATGCGAGATTGTCGGACCACTGCACCTCGTTCGTCGTCAGATCCCAGTCCCACGTGCCCATCAGTGCTGCGTCCAGCGCGAAGCGAAGGCGTTCCTCGCTGCGACGCGCCTGCTGCTCGGTCCGCGTGCGTTCCACAGCGAATGCGACTTGTGACGCGATGACCGTTGCCAGTTGTATGTCGTCCGCACCGAGCTCGGTCGGTACGGCGTAGTACAGCATGAACTTGCCGATGACGCGCCCAAGGCTCACCAGAGGGATGAACGCCATCGCCGCGATGCCTTCGGCTTCGAAGACCGGTAGATACGACGCGAGGGACGCGTCGTCTCGAACGTCGCGGACCACGATCGGCTGCGGATTCGGGCTGTCGGGACGCCACGGCGTGTGACCTTCGACCGCCCGCCGGTATTCCTCAGAGAGACGTCGATACGCTTTGAAACGCATGACGCCGTCGGGGTCGAACAGGAGAATTGACGCGCGTGCGACGCCCAATCCCGAGCCGAGGGCATCGAGCGCGGCGTCGTAGATTTCCTCGACGTCGCGCGCACCGCTTATTGCGGCGGTGAGACGAACGCATGTCTGGATGGGTGAGTCGGCGGCGGCAAACGTCATCGGAGGCATTCTACTCACGGGTGCGCGGTTCCGGTGGCAATCGAGGGCGAACGGTCGAGCGAGACGGCTGAGGTAGGCAAGACGCTCGAGCGCGGCGAAGGAACACGTGTGGAAGGTGCGAGTGACTGTCAGTTGTTCGCGCGTACTTCTAGTAACCGTCACTACTCACTGCCTGTATTTGAGACACACAGACGCTCGCTAAGGGAATCGATGCGACTATCGCCAACTTGTTGAATGTACTGATCGAAGTACTGCGATCGACGAGTGGGCGCCGCCAACGCACGCGTATGTGGCACGTTCTTGCATTGGGCCTCGTGCCAGACTCGTCCATTCGTGACGAGTCGCGAGGGAGGCGACATGCGTCGGGGAGTCGGCGGCCGTGCAGTGTTTGTGGCGATCGCGTGTGGGTTGTTGGCGACGGGCATCGACATCGTTCGAGTTAGCGGTCAGTCGGCGGCAATCGCCGTCGTGCAACATGCATCAATAGATGCCGGAATAACTGGCTCCTCCTCGCTCGCATTTGCCTCGAACAATATCGCTGGACATTTCATCGCGGTTGCGATTCGGTCAGGAGTAACGGGCGCGACGTTCACGGTGACGGACACGCGAGGAAACACCTATCGCGCCGCCGTCAGTCTGAATATCACGGTCGACACGCCGGCAGGCGACACGTTAGCGATCTTTTATGCGGAGAACGTCGCTGGCGGCGCGAACACGGTGACGGTCCGTCAATCGACAGGCACGACACTGCGATTCGCCATCCTCGAGTATTCGGGAGTTGCAACCACCAACTCGCTCGATGTCGGAACCGCCGCACAGGGAACCAGCGCATCGCCGTCGAGCGGAACCGTATCGACGACCGCATCGGGAGATCTCCTGCTCGGTGCCATCGTCTCGGCCGACGGCGAAACGTATGGAGCCGGCAGTGGCTTCGCGCTGCGGGACGCGGTGCCCGCCTCGCCGAACACCAAGCTGGTCACTGAAGAACGCATTCAATCGGCGGCCGGCGCGGCATCGGCCACGGCAACGCTCAGCGCAGCGAATCCATGGGGCGCCGTCGTCGCTGCGTTTCGTCCGGCGTCGGCTGCGACACCGACCGCAGATCTGACCATTACGAAAACGCACGCCGGAAGCTTCTCACAGGGACAAACGGGTGCAAGTTACACGCTCACGGTGCGCAACAGCGGCTCGACGGCTTCGAGCGGAACAGTGACGGTGACCGATTCGGTTCCAGCCGGTCTCGTTCCGACGGCGGCGGCGGGCACGGGTTGGAGTTCGTGTGGGATCAATGCGCAGACGGTAACGTGCACGAGAAGCGATGTCCTCGCGGCGCAGGTGAGCTATCCGCCGTTGACGGTCACGGTCAACGTCGCAGCGACGGCACCAGCAAGCGTCACGAATTCAGCCACAGTGAGCGGAGGCGCGGACGCGAATACCGGGAACAACACTGCGACCGACGTGACGTCGGTCACGCCGGTGACGCCGACGGACACACAGCCGCCAACATCGCCTGGCAACCTCGCGGCGTCAGCCGCTGCGAGCGAGATCGATCTCACCTGGTCGGCCTCCACCGACAACGTCGGCGTGACGTCTTACACGGTCGAGCGCTGTCAGGGCGTCGGATGCACGAACTTCTCTCAGATCGGATCCGTGAGCGCCTCGACCAGCAACGCCCCCCTGGTCGCGTCCGCCAATCCTAATTACTTCCAGGATGGCGCCACACCGATCATCCTCAGCGGTTCACACACCTGGAACGATCTACAGGATTGGGGCGGGAACGGATCGCTTCAACCGTTCGACTTCAACGCATACGTGAACTTCCTCAAGCAACATGGGCATAACTTCACGCTGCTCTGGCGTCTGGAGTTGCCGAAGTTCTGCGGGCTGCCGACAGGGAGCGTCACCGACTACACCGTCGGCCCTCATCCATGGCAACGGACGGGGCCAGGGACGGCGACGGACGGCGGGCTCAAGTTTGACCTGACGAAGTTCGATCAGAGTTACTTCGACCGCCTACGGGCGCGGGTCTCAGCACTGAATGGCGCCGGCATTTACGCGGGCGTCTATCTGTTCACCGGCGAATGGCTCAACGTCTACCGATGTTCCACGGACGGATATCCGTTGACGGGAGCGAACAACGTCAATGGTATCGACGATGGAGGGGGGGCAGGCTCCGTCACCATGACGGCTGCAAACGCCATCACCGCCGTCCAGGACGCCTACGTCAAGAAGACCATCGACACGCTGAACGATCTGCGGAATGTGCTCTGGATCGTCTCCGAAGAAGCACCGACAAATTCCGCGTGGTGGAATGCTCATGTCATTGCGCAGATTCGGTCGTACGAAGCAACCAAACCCACCCGTCATCCGGTGGGCTACGCGACGCTTGCGAGCCTCGACGATTCCGTCATCATCAACAGCGATGCCGATTGGGTGGCTCCGGCTGCATCGACCTCACCGACCACCACCTGCGGCAGCGGTAATCCTCGATGCAAGGTGAACATCAACGACTCGGACCACAGCTACTTCGGGATGTGGAACGATTCGGCGCAGACGAACAGAAATTACGCGTGGCATAACTTCACGAACGGCAACCAGGTTGTGTTCATGGATCCGTACGTCGTGAACTATCCGCGCCAGAATCGCAATCTCTGTGCTTCGCCCGTGAACGGCATCTGCGCTTCGCCTGACTCACGATGGAACAACTTCCGAGATACGATCGGCGCGATCCTCAGGTACTCGCGGAAACTGAATCTCGCGAAGGTGTTGCCGCATAGTTCCCTGTGCTCGACCGGCAACTGCCTCGCGCAAACACCGGCGACTGGTGCCGAGTACCTGGTGTATTCGCCGAGTGGCGGAAATGTCACCGTCGACCTCTCGGCGATGTCGAGCGCCCGAAGGCTGAACGTCGAGTGGTTCAATCCCTCCAACGGTGCGACCACGACCGGCAGCGTCGTCGCGGCCGGTTCCAGGTCACAGTCATTTACGCCGCCGTTTTCGGGCGACGCCGTGCTGTATCTGGTCGATTCCGCGGGTCACGCAGGAGGCGCTGGGACTGCCGCACCGTCTACCTCATTCAGGGACACCGCGGTCGCAGCCGGAAGCTACAGCTATCGCGTGCGCGCGGCGGACGCCGCCGGCAACCTGAGCGGCTACTCGAACATCGCGACCGCGTCGATCGCAAGCCAGACCACAACCGCGGTTTCTCTCGTGCAGCACTCTAGCCGCGATGCTGGAACGACCACCTCGTCGTCGCTCGCATTTTCGTCTGCGAATACGACGGGCAATTGGATCGGGGTCGCCGTTCGAGCCGGCGGAGTGGGTCAGACCATCTCGGTCTCCGACAGCCGCAACAACACTTATCGCCGCGCAGTCCAGTTCGCGGAGAACGTTGACGGCACGACGCTGGCGATTTTCTACGCAGAGAACATCGCCGGCGGATCGAACACCGTCACGGTAACGGACACGCAGTCGAACACCCTGCGGTTTGCGATTCTGGAGTACGCCGGCGTCGCCTCGTCGAGCTCGTTGGAGAACGCGGTTGGCGCGCAGGGAACCAGCGCGGCGCCGTCGGCTGGTGCTATCGCCGCGTCTGCGGGAGATCTGGTGTTCGGCCTGGTTTCGACGGCCAACCCCGCAAGCGTTACTGCAGGATCCGGTTTCGTTCTCCGGGAATCCGTACCAGCCAATCCCAACACGAAGCTGGCCGTCGAGGATCGCCTTGCGACAACGTCAGGTTCGTTCTCCGCGACGGCGTCATTGGGTGCCACGGACGTCTGGGGATCGACTGTCGCGGCGTTCAGGGCAGCTGGAGCCCCAAGTTCTGACACCCAGGCACCGAGCGCGCCGGCGTCGCTGCAGGCTGCGGTTGTGAGCCCAACCCGGATCGATTTGACGTGGGGTGCGTCGACGGACAACGTCGGCGTCACGAACTATCAGGTCGAAAGATGTGTCGGATCGGCATGCTCCAACTTCGCGTTCGAGTCCTCGACCGCCGCGACGGCATTCAGTGACACGGGCCTGACCGCAGGCGCTACGTACGCATATCGCGTCCTCGCACAAGATGCCGCCGGCAATCGAAGCCCGTATTCCAATACAGCGACCGCAACCACGACAACGGGAACGACGATGACCATCTCGCCGCGAACAGCGGCGCTGACACCGATTCTGCAGCAGCAGTTCACCGCGGCTGGAGCGACGGGCACGGTGACGTGGGCCGTTGACGGAGTGCCCGGCGGAACAACAGCGACCGGTCAGATCAGCAGCAGCGGCCTGTACTCGCCCACGGCGTCGGCGGGGACGCATACGGTAACCGCAAGAACTCAGACGCAGAGCGCCAGCGCGGCGCTGTACGTCAGCACGTACGCCGGGACATTCACTCGCGACGTCGACAACATTCGGACCGGTTTGAATCCTGCCGAAACGGTTCTCAGTCCTGCCAACGTCAACAGCTCTCAATTCGGCAAGTTGTACAGCTATTCGATCGACGGCGTTTCCGACGCGTCTCCGCTGTACGTCGCCAACGTCAGTGTTCCCGGGAAAGGGCTTCGGAATGTCGTGTATGTTGCGACGGAGCACGACAGCGTTTACGCATTTGACGCGGACGGCATTCAGACCGCGCCGCTGTGGCAGGTGTCGTTCATCACTCCGGCGCAGGGAGTCACGACCGTTCCGCCGGGCGACACCGGCGAGTGCTGCGACATCTCGCCAGAAATCGGCATCACCGGCACGCCCGTGATTGATCCAGCGACGAACACGCTCTATGTCGTCGCGAAGACGAAGGAGGTATCGGCGGGAACGACCAGTTACGTCCATCGGCTTCACGCGCTGGACATCACCACCGGCGCGGAAAAACTCGGTGGTCCGAGGGTGATCCAGGCGAGCGTTTCCGGAACCGGCGACGGCGCCGCCGGCGGACGTGTGGCATTCATCTCACTGCATGAAAATCAGCGTTCGGCACTGCTCCTGAACAATGGCGTGGTGTATATCGCATTTGCCTCGCACGGCGACAACCCGCCGTATCACGGCTGGGTGCTCGGTTACAGCGCCAGTACTCTGCAGCAGGTGATGACCTTCAACAGCACTCCGAACGGAGAAGGCGGAGGCATTTGGCAAAGCGGCGATGGGATCGCCGCCGACGCAAATGGCAACCTGTTCTTCGTCACCGGCGACGGAACGTTCGATGCGAACAGCGGCGGCGTCGACTACGGAGACAGCATCGTCAAGATCAATCCGGCGGGCACGCTGCTCGACTACTTCACGCCGCACGATCAGGCGACGATGGATGCGAACGACATCGATCTCGGATCTGGCGGAACGATATTACTGCCCGACCAACCCGGCGCACACCCGCACCTTGCGCTCAGCGCCGGGAAGAACGGCACGATCTACGTCGTCGATCGCGACAACCTGGGGCACTATCGATCCGGCAACGACAGCCAGATCGTTCAGTCAATCGTCAATACCTTTCCGGGCGGGACGTATATCACCGGGAACTTCAAGGCGCCCGTGTACTGGAATGGTTACCTGTATTTCAGCGCCGATGCGGACTACGTCAAAGCGTTCCGACTCTCGAATGGGCAGATCAACACGACGCCGGCGTCGCAATCCTCCTTCGTCGTCAACTACCCTGGCTCGACGCTCGGAATGTCTTCGAACGGAGCGGCCGACGCCGTGCTTTGGGTGATCGAACGGGTGGACGTCAATCCGGTCGGCAGCGGCGTACGCGGTCCCGGCATCCTCCACGCCTTCGACGCCACGAACCTCGCAAATGAGTTGTATGCCAGCGATCAGGCCGCGAACGGAAGAGACGGCCTGGACTTCGCGGCGAAATGGGCCGCACCTCTGGTCGCGAACGGGAAGGTGTTTGTGGCGACCAACTCGCGGCTCACAGTCTTCGGACTGCTGCCGTAAGCCGAGCAGATTATCGAAGGAAACGATCTTCTTTGGGCGCACGCGGCCACACGTCACGGTTGCCGCGTGCCGCCAGATTTAACCGCGCTGGATGCTTGCGATCGCACGTCGAAGGCGGACCGCGTCGCGTGGTGCATGACCGCCGGCGTCGTTGTTGAAGTACGCAAAGACCTGGCGTCCGCGTCGCATCTCCGCGGCAAGCCATTCAGCCCAGTCATCCAGCACACGATCGTCGTAGCGGCCCGAGTATTTGGCCGGTCCGTGAAAGCGCACGTAGGCGAACGGTCCGACCACTATCTTGCTGGTCCTTGATCCAGCCATGTCGTGGAGGCAGAGCGCGATACCCTCACGGTCGAGCAACTCAAACACTTTGTCGTTGTACCAGCTGGGCTCGCGGAACTCGACGACGTGCTGTCGCCGCTTCGGCAGGGCGCGAACGAACGCAGACAGCCGTTCGAGGTTGACCGGCCAGCGCGGCGGCAACTGATAAAGAACCGGCCCGAGCGTGCGCTGCAGCCGCTGTGCTCGCTGAAACAACCGATGGAGCGGCTCTGCTGGATCCTTCAATTTCTTCATGTGGGTCAGGAATCGGCTCGCTTTGACTGCGTACAGGAAGCCGGGCGGCGCGTGCTTTCGCCAAACGGCAAAGGTCGATGCGTCCGGCAGCCGGTAGAACGTGTTGTTGATCTCGACGGTGTCGAATCGAGACGCGTAATACTCGAACCACCGTGATGATGAGAGTTCCGTCGGATAGAACGCGCCGCGCCAATGCTTGTACTGCCATCCGGAGCACCCGACGCGCGCGCACGGCGCGTTCGACATGCGTGCGGTCGCTGCAATCTCGAGGCCGCGGCGTACGTGGATCTCGTTGGCCTGAGTCACCCGTGCGATGATGTCAGCGTGACCTGGCAAGGCGAGTTGCTCCACATCCACGTCGCGTCGAAGGCTTCGGCAGCCATGACTGAACTCCCTGACGCGGTGTTGACCGCAGGTGTCGGCATCGAGGGCGATCGCTACGCGACGGGACTTGGGACCTATTCGAAGAATCCTCACATCGATCGTCAAGTGACCCTGATCGAGGTCGAGGTGCTGGAAGCCATCGACCGCGACCGCGGAATTCTCCTCACGCCAAACGAGCATCGACGCAACCTGACGACCCGCGGCGCGCCTCTCGAACCTCCGCCGGACGTCTGAGCGCAGCACGCCGTCGCCGCCTTCAGCCTGCCGCGCGACCCGCAGGAGTAGCGGCATACAATGCTCGGCGTATGAACAAACCGAAGGTCTTCGTCACCCGTCTGATCCCCGCCGCTGGCCTCGATCGCGTTCGCGAGCACTGCGATGCCGATATCTGGACCGATCCGCTGCCACCGACCGCCGACGTCCTTCGCCGAAAAGTCGCGGATTGCGACGGACTGCTCTCACTGCTGACCGAACGGATCGACGGCCCGCTGCTGGACGCCGCACCTCGACTCCGCGTCGTCAGCAACTATGCGGTGGGGTTCAACAATATTGATGTGCCGGCGGCCACCGAGCGGGGCATTGCCGTCGGAAACACGCCCGGCGTGCTGACCGACGCGACGGCGGACATGGCGTTCGCGCTGCTGATTGCGGCGAGCCGTCGCATCGTCGAGTCGGAGAAATATGCGGTGTCCGGGCAGTGGAAGACCTGGGAGCCGCTGGGGCACATCGGCCAGGACCTCGTCGGCCGTACGGTGGGGATCGTCGGCATGGGACGGATTGGCTACGCGATGGCCCAGCGCTGTCGCGGCGGCTGGGGCATGCGCGTGCTGTATCACGATCAGCGGGCGCACGAGCAGGCCGAGAGTGTACTGGGTGCCGAGCGCGTCTCTTTCGATCGCCTGCTGGCGGAGTCGGACTTCATCTCCGCCCACGCCGACCTGAACGACACTACCCGGGGCATGTTCAACAGCGCTGCGTTCGCCAGGATGAAGCCGACGGCGGTGTTCGTGAATACGGCCCGAGGGCCGCTCGTCGTCGAAGCGGACCTGGCCGCGGCTCTGGCGAACGGCACGATCTTCGCCGCCGGGCTCGATGTCACCGATCCGGAGCCGCCGCGAGCCGGCAATCCGCTGGTGGGCCTTCGCAACTGCATCGTTGCTCCCCACACCGCCAGCGCCACGGTCAGCAGCCGCAACGCGATGGCCGAGATCGCCG